>NZ_JBEOVB010000001.1:0-622423 GCF_040295245.1 Streptomyces sp. NPDC002884
GGCCCCCCCGGCCGGGGCCGCGCACCTGCCCGGGGGGGGGGCCCTGCCGGTACCGGCAGGGCCCCCTCGCGTGCCTGTTGCGGGGAGCGGCGGCCCGCTCCCCCGCCGTGGCTAGTGCGCCGCCGACTCCCAGTCCGCGCCCGCGCCGACCGACACGTCCAGCGGGGCCCTGAGCTGGACGGCGCCGGCCATCTCACGGCGGACCAGCTCCTCGACCGCCGCACGCTCACCGGGGGCGATCTCCAGCACGATTTCGTCGTGGACCTGGAGCAGCATGCGGGAATCCAGGTCCGCCGCGCGCAGGGCCGCGTCCACCTTGAGCATGGCGATCTTGACGATGTCCGCCGCCGTGCCCTGGATCGGCGCGTTGAGAGCCATGCGCTCGGCGGCCTCACGGCGCTGCCGGTTGTCGCTGTTGAGGTCGGGCAGATAGCGGCGGCGGCCGAAGACCGTCGCCGTGTAGCCCGTCGCGCGCGCCTCGTCGACCGCGCGGCGCAGATAGTCCCGTACGCCGCCGAAGCGCTCGAAGTAGGCGTCCATCAGGCCACGGGCCTCGCCCGCGTCGATGTTCAGCTGCTGGGACAGGCCGAACGCCGACAGACCGTACGCCAGGCCGTAGGACATCGCCTTGATCTTGCGCCGCATCTCCGCGTCCACCGCGGTGGGCTCGACGCCGAAGACCTGGGAGGCGGCCGTGGTGTGCAGGTCCTCGCCGGAGGTGAACGCCTCGATGAGGCCGGCGTCCTCCGACAGGTGCGCCATCACCCGCAGTTCGATCTGGCTGTAGTCGGCGGTCATCAGGGACTCGAAGCCCTCGCCGACGACGAAGCCGCGGCGGATCGCCCGGCCCTCGTCGGTGCGGACGGGGATGTTCTGGAGGTTCGGGTCCGTGGACGACAGCCGGCCGGTCGCGGCGACCGTCTGGTTGAACGTGGTGTGGATACGGCCGTCCGCGGCGATCGTCTTGATCAGGCCCTCGACGGTGACCCGCAGCTTCGCCTGCTCGCGGTGGCGGAGCATGATGACCGGCAGCTCGTTGTCCGTCTGGCCCGCGAGCCAGGCCAGGGCGTCGGCGTCGGTGGTGTAGCCGGTCTTGGTCTTCTTCGTCTTCGGCAGGCCCAGTTCACCGAAGAGGACCTCCTGGAGCTGCTTGGGCGAGCCCAGGTTGAACTCGTGCCCGGCCGCCGCGTGCGCCTCCTTCACCGCCTGCTGGACGGCGCCCGCGAACATCTGCTCCATGGCCTCCAGGTGGGCGCGGTCGGCGGCGATGCCGTGCCGCTCCAGGCGGGCCAGGAGGGCGGAGGTCGGCAGCTCCATGTCACGCAGCAGGTCGGCCGCGCCGACCTCCTCCAGCCGGCCGCGGAACGCCTCGCCGAGGTCCACGATCGTGCGGGCCTGCACCATGAGGGCCTCGGCCTCGGCGCCGTCGTCCGCGCCGAAGGCGAGCTGGCCGTCGGCCGCGGCGGCGGGGGCCAGCTCACGGCCCAGGTACTCCAGGGACAGCGCGTCCAGGTCGAAGGAGCGGCGGCCCGGCTTGACCAGGTAGGCGGCGAGCGCCGTGTCCATCCCGACGCCGGCGACGGACCAGCCGTGCTCGGCGAAGACGCGCATGGCGCCCTTGGCGTTGTGCAGGACCTTGGGGCGGTCCTCGGCGGCGATCCAGGCCGCCCACGCGTTCTCGTCGGCCTCGTCCAGCTCCGCCGGGTCGAACCAGGCGGCCGCTCCCGCGGCGGCGGCCAGCGCGATCTCGGCGACCGAGCCCGCGCCCAGCGCCCACGTGTCGACGGTGGCGACGCCGAGGGTGTCGGTGCCGTGCTCGGCGAGCCAGCCGGCCAGCTCGCCGGTGCCCAGCACCGTGCCGTCCAGCTCGACCCCGCCGGTGACCACCGGCGACGCCTCGGCCTCCTCGCCGCCCGGGTCGACGGCGAACAGCCGCTCCCGCAGCGACGGGTTCCTGATCTCCAGGGTGTCCAGGATCATCACGACGTTCGTGCGGTCGTACGGGGCACGCTCCAGCTCGACGACCGTCTTCGGCAGCTCGACGGTGGTGACCATCTCGGTGAGGCGGCGGTTGAGCTTGACGGCCTCCAGGTGGTCGCGCAGGTTCTGCCCGGCCTTGCCCTTGACCTCCTCGACCCGCTCGACGAGCTCCGCGAACGAACCGAACTGGTTGATCCACTTCGCGGCCGTCTTCTCACCGACCCCGGGGATGCCCGGCAGGTTGTCGGACGGGTCGCCGCGCAGCGCCGCGAAGTCGGGGTACTGGGCGGGCGTCAACCCGTACTTCTCGACGACCTTCTCCGGGGTGAACCGGGTCAGCTCCGAGACGCCCTTCGTCGGATACAGCACGGTGGTGTGCTCGGACACCAGCTGGAAGGAGTCGCGGTCGCCGGTGACGATGAGCACCTCGAAGCCCTCGGCCTCGGCCTGGGTGGCCAGCGTGGCGATGACGTCGTCCGCCTCGAAGCCGTCCACCGCGAACCGGGACACGTGCATCGCGTCGAGCAGCTCGCCGATCAGCTCGACCTGGCCCTTGAACTCGTCCGGCGTCTTGGACCGGTTCGCCTTGTACTCGGTGAACTCCTCGGAGCGCCAGGTCTTGCGGGACACGTCGAACGCGACCGCGAAGTGCGTGGGCGCCTCGTCACGCAGGGTGTTGGCCAGCATCGACGCGAAACCGTAGATCGCGTTCGTCGGCTGGCCGGTCGCGGTGGTGAAGTTCTCCGCGGGCAGCGCGAAGAACGCGCGGTAGGCCAGCGAGTGCCCGTCCATGAGCATCAGGCGGGGCCGGCTGCCGGCGGGGGTGTCGGTCTTCTTCGCTGCTGTCTCTGCCACGCCCCCGATCCTGCCACGCCCCACTGACACTCGGTCCCGGCCACCACGGCTCACGGGGTCCCCGGGCCGCCGGCCGTCCGCCGCAAGCTGTGTTCCCGCCCACCGACCGGACCGCGCGCAAACCCTGCCGGTGCCTCGTGCGAGGATCGTGCGAATGTGCCGCACAGGCGAGTGAGGGAGAGCCCGATGGCAACGAAGCCGCCCAAGGCCGATCCGGTCCAGGACGCTCCGCAGGTCGCCGACCCGAAGCACGTGGCGGCGGGCCTGCCCGCCGTCGGGCACTCCCTGCGAATAGCCCAGCAGCAGATGGGTGTGAAGCGCACCGCCCTGACCCTGCTGCGCGTCAACCAGAAGAACGGCTTCGACTGCCCGGGCTGCGCCTGGCCCGAACCGGAGCACCGGCACACCGCCGAGTTCTGTGAGAACGGCGCGAAGGCGGTCGCCGAGGAGGCGACCCTGCGCCGGGTCACCCCCGAGTTCTTCGCCGCGCACCCCGTCGCCGACCTCGCCGGCCGCAGCGGCTACTGGCTCGGCCAGCAGGGCCGCCTCACCCACCCCATGTACCTCCCCGAAGGCGGAGAGCGCTACGAACCGGTGACCTGGGAGCGCGCCTTCGGCATCATCGCCGAGGAGACCGCCGCCCTCGCCTCGCCCGACGAGGCCGTCTTCTACACCTCGGGCCGCACCAGCAACGAGGCCGCGTTCCTCTACCAGCTCTTCGCCCGCGAACTCGGCACGAACAACCTGCCGGACTGCTCCAACATGTGCCACGAGTCGTCCGGCTCGGCCCTGTCGGAGACCATCGGCGTCGGCAAGGGCAGCGTTCTGCTCGAGGACCTCTACCGGGCCGACCTGATCATCGTCGCCGGGCAGAACCCGGGCACCAACCACCCGCGCATGCTGTCCGCGCTGGAGAAGGCCAAAGCGGGCGGCGCGAAGATCATCAGCGTCAACCCGCTGCCCGAGGCGGGCCTGGAACGCTTCAAGAACCCGCAGACCCCCAAGGGCCTCACCGCGGGCGCCTCGCTCACCGACCTCTTCCTCCAGATCCGCATCGGCGGCGATCAGGCACTCTTCCGTCTCCTCAACAAGCTCGTCCTCGAGACCGAAGGCGCGCTCGACGAGGCGTTCATCGCCGAACACACCCACGGCTTCGAGGAGTTCGCCGACACGGCCCGTGCCGCCGACTGGGCCGAGACGCTCACCGCGACCGGCCTCACGCGCGCGGAGATCGAGGAGACCCTGCGCATGGTGCTCGCCTCCGAGCGCACCATCGTGTGCTGGGCCATGGGTCTCACCCAGCACAAGCACTCCGTGCCGACGATCCGCGAGGTCGTCAACTTCCTTCTGCTGCGCGGCAACATCGGCCGTCCGGGCGCGGGCGTGTGCCCGGTGCGCGGACACTCGAACGTGCAGGGCGACCGCACCATGGGCATCTTCGAGCGGCCCGCGCCCGCCTTCCTGGACGCCCTGGAGAAGGAGTTCGGCTTCGCGCCCCCGCGCGAGCACGGCTTCGACGTCGTGCGCGCCATCCGCGCACTGCGCGACGGCGAGGCGAAGCTGTTCTTCGCGATGGGCGGCAACTTCGTCTCCGCCTCCCCCGACACCGAGGTCACCGAGGCGGCCATGCGGCGCGCCCGGCTGACGGTGCACGTGTCGACCAAGCTCAACCGCTCGCACGTGGTGACCGGCGCGCGGGCGCTCATCCTGCCGACGCTCGGCCGCACCGAGCGCGACGTCCAGGTCGGCCCGAACGGGAAGAGCACGGAGCAGTTCGTGACCGTCGAGGACTCCATGGGCATGGTGCACGCCTCACGCGGCCGCCTCGCGCCCGCGAGCGCCCACCTGCTGTCCGAGCCCGCCATCGTCTGCCGCCTCGCGCGCCGCGTGCTCGGCGAGGACAGCAAGGTGCCGTGGGAGGAGTTCGAGAAGGACTACGCGACGATCCGCGACCGCATCGCGCGCGTGATCCCCGGCTTCGACGACTTCAACGCGCGCGTGGCCCGCCCCGAGGGCTTCACCCTCCCGCACGGCCCGCGCGACGAGCGCCGCTTCCCCACCGCGACCGGCAAGGCCAACTTCACCGCCGCGCCCGTCGAGTACCCGCGGCTGCCCGAGGGGCGGCTGCTCCTGCAGACGCTGCGCTCGCACGACCAGTACAACACCACGATCTACGGCCTCGACGACCGCTACCGGGGCATCAAGAACGGCCGCCGGGTCGTCCTGGTCAACGCCGAGGACGCGCACGCCCTGGAACTCGCCGAGGGCTCCTACGTGGACCTGGTGAGCGAATGGCGCGACGGCGTGGAGCGGCGGGCGCCCGGTTTCCGGGTCGTGCTCTACCCGACCAGCCGGGGCTGCGCCGCCGCGTACTACCCGGAGACCAACGTTCTGGTCCCGCTGGACGCCACCGCCGACACCAGCAACACCCCGGCCAGCAAGTCCGTCGTCGTCCGTCTGGAACAATCGGCCACCGACTGAGCGTTTGCTTAAGTCACGCTGGACTGTGATCGACGAACGGAGCCGGGCCCCATGGGCGAGCAGCAGCACGTGAAGTTCCCGCAAGAGGTCATCGACGAGTACGCGGCCCTCGGCATCGACATCCTGGCCCTGTTCTCCGCAGGGCACCTGGGCACCCGCATGGGCGTCGAGATCATCGAGGCCTCCGCGGACCGGGTCGTCGGCACCATGCCGGTCGAGGGCAACACCCAGCCCTACGGCCTGCTGCACGGCGGCGCCTCCGCGGTCCTCGCCGAGACCCTCGGCTCGGTCGGCTCCATGCTGCACGGCGGCAGCTCCAAGATCGCCGTCGGCGTCGACCTGAACTGCACCCACCACCGCGGAGCCCGCTCCGGCCTGGTCACGGGCGTGGCCACGCCCGTGCACCGGGGGCGGTCCACGGCGACGTACGAGATCGTGATCAGCGACGAGGAGGGACGGCGCGTGTGCACCGCGCGGCTCACCTGTCTGCTGCGGGACGTACGGGCCGGCGACGCGGCACAGGCGCGCCCTGCGGGCTGACGGTCCCGCCGCTCCGGAGGGTCACGCGCGCGTGCCCGTTGCTCACCGCCACCGCGGCGGCCTAGCGTCGGGGCATGACCACGGCAGGAGCCCCCCGGGCGGGGGCGGCGGGGCGGCTGCTCGGACCGGCGTGGCCGGCGGCCTTGTTGGCGGGCCTGCTGGCGACCGGCTGCGGAGTCCCGGGGAGCGCCGGCGCGAGCGGCACCCCGTCACCGCCCCCGCCCCCGTCATCGCCCCCGTCCCCGTCCCCGTCCGCCGTCTCGCCCGTGGAGCTGTGCACCCGCATCGTCGCCCACTGGTCCCGCGAGGTCCTGGACAGCACCACCTACGGGGACTACCAGTCGATGGGGCTGTCCAACGGGCAGTACGAGATCCTGCGGACCGTCGTGGACGCCGCGCGGGTCGCGAAGAAGAGCCAAGGGGCCGACGCGGCGGACGAGTTGATCGACCGCGCGGCGGGCGAGGGCTGCGCGGACCGGTACCGCTCCGGCGGCCCGACGGGGGGTCCCTGGCAGTGAGCGGCGTAGGCCCCGTGGAGCCCGGTGAGGGCACGCACGCGTGGGACGTCCACGAGTACGGCCGCACCACCGACGCCGGCCGAACCACCGGCTCCGGCAGCGCCGCCGGAGCCGGCCGCGTCCCCGCTCACGCCGACGCTCTCGACGCGGGCGCTCCAGCTCCAGCTCCAACTCCCGTCGTCCGCCTGCTCCGTGGGCTCGCCCGCCGCCACGCCGCCCACCGCCGGGCCGCGTCGGCCGCCCTCGCCGCGGCGGTGCTCCTCGCGGGCGGCGGCTACCTCTGGGCGACCCGGCCGCACGACACCGAACAGGCGGCCCCCGCACCGCCGTTCCCGTCCCAGGTGGTGGACGTCAGCTACCTCGGCGAGGTCGCCGTGCCGCCCGGCACCCGCCCTCACACCTTCGCCTTCGAAATGCTGGTCGGCGTGGACTCCGGCCCGCCGGTCACCGTGACGCGACTCGCCCAGCCGTACACCGGGCTTTCCCTGACCTCGACCCCCCGGGCGCCCTTCAGGACAAAAGCGGGTTCCGTCCGCAAGGTCGTCGTCACCATGCACGTGACGGAATGCGGAAAAGTGCCGAAGAACGTCGGACTCCCTTTCGTAGACGTAACTCTACGTAATGCGCGCGCAATACAAGTCCACAGTTTCATCCTCGGCACGCGCTATGCGCACGACCTCTCCGAGGCCCTACAAGTCGCCTGTAGCAACGAATCCGGTCATCAGCAAAACGCCTGAGACGCCTGAACGTACCCGGGTTCGTCCTGCACGTTCTCAACATGCGGACAGGGCGAATCGGCCGGAATTCAGCTGTTCCACCCACCAAGTACCGCTCTGCATTACCTCGTGTCATAACAAGAGCGTCACAGCATCGGCCAGACCCTCCTCCCCGTCAGCTTCACCCGCTTAGAGTCACGCCCAGTCACCGCGCGGCTGGAATACCCCTTCGGCTCAGCGCTCGACTCGGCCTCTTCCAGGGGGGAGGGCCGCCCAGGGAAAGGACTGGAACGTGCGTCAACGTTCGCTCATCGCCATTACCGCCGCGCTGTCCGCGGGAGCTCTCACCCTCACCGCCTGCGGCTCGCGTGACAGCGACGACAAGGGCTCCGACTCCGCCGACGGCACCGTCGTCACCATCGGCGTCGACGCCCCGCTGACCGGCGACCTGTCCGCGCTGGGCCTCGGAATCAAGAACTCCGTCGACCTCGCCGCCAAAACGGCCAACAAGCAGAAGTACGTCGACGGCGTCACCTTCAAGATCGTCGCCAAGGACGACCAGGCGCAGCCCTCCGCGGGCCAGCAGAACGCCACCGCCCTCGTCGCCGACAAGAGCGTCCTCGGCGTCGTCGGCCCGCTGAACTCCTCCGTCGCCGAGTCGATGCAGAAGGTCTTCGACGACGCCAAGCTGGTCGAGGTCTCCCCGGCCAACACCAACCCGGCGCTCACCCAGGGCACCGACTGGGCGACCACCAAGAAGCGCACCTACTCGTCGTACTTCCGTACCGCGACCACGGACGCCATCCAGGGCCCGTTCGCCGCCCAGTACGTCTTCAACGACGCGAAGAAGAAGAAGGTCTTCGTCATCGACGACAAGAAGACCTACGGCGCCGGCCTCGCCGGTACCTTCACCGCGGAGTTCAAGAAGCTCGGCGGCACCATCGCCGGCACCCAGCACATCAACCCGGACAGCAAGGACTTCTCCGCGGTCGCCACCGAGGTCAAGAACTCCGGCGCCGACGTCGTCTACTACGGCGGCGAGTACCCGCAGGCCGGCCCGCTCAGCAAGCAGATCAAGGCCGCCGGAGCCAAGATCCCCGTCGTCGGCGGCGACGGCATCTACGCCGAGGACTTCATCAAGCTCGCCGGCGCCGACGCGGCCGGCGACCTCGCCACCTCCGTGGGCGCCCCGGTCGAGGAACTCCCCTCCGCCAAGGAGTTCGTGGCCAACTACAAGGCAGCCGGCTACAAGGAGGAGTACGCGGCCTACGGCGGCTACTCCTACGACTCCGCCTGGTCGATCATCGAGGCCGTCAAGAAGGTCGTCGACGACAACGACGGCAAGCTCCCCGACGACGCCCGCGCCAAGGTCACCGCCGCCGTCCAGAACGTCTCCTTCGACGGCGTGACCGGCAAGGTCTCCTTCGACGAGTTCGGCGACGCCACCAACAAGCAGCTCACCGTCTACGCCGTCGAGAACGGTGCCTGGAAGGCCGTCAAGTCCGGCACCTACACCGGCTGACACTCCCCACCCGCACCACAGCCGAGCCGCGCGGGGCGCTGTTCCACAAGCGCCCCGCGCGGACTCGCATCCGGCCCCCCGTCGAAACATCCGAACCGTCTCGGAGGACATGCGGTGAACGAACTGCCGCAGCAGCTGGTCAACGGCCTGCTACTGGGATCCATGTACGGCCTTGTCGCCATCGGCTACACAATGGTCTATGGCATTGTCCAGCTCATCAACTTCGCCCACGGCGAGATCTTCATGACCGGAGCGTTCGGCGCTCTCACGGTCTACATGTACATACTGCCCGACGGCACATCCATGGCCATCGCCCTGCCACTGATGCTCGTCGGAGCCGTGATGGTCTCCGTGACCGTCGCCGTGGGAGCGGAACGGTTCGCCTACCGTCCCCTCCGCAACGCACCCCGCCTCGCCCCGCTCATCACCGCGATCGGCCTCTCCCTCGCCCTCCAGCAGGCCGTCTGGGCCTGGTACCCCGAGGCCAAGTCCGCCCGCGTCTTCCCCCAGATCGACGGCGGCCCCTTCGAGATCGGCAACGTCACCATCCAGACCGGTGACGTCTTCCTCCTCGTCGCCGCCCCGATCAGCATGGCCGTCCTCGGCTACTTCGTCATGAAGACCCGCACCGGACGCGGCATGCAGGCCACCGCCCAGGACCCCGACACCGCGAAGCTCATGGGCGTCAACACCGACCGCATCATCGTGATCGCCTTCGCCCTCGGCGCCACCTTCGCAGCCGTCGGAGGCGTCGCCTACGGCCTCAAGTACGGCCAGATCTCCTTCACCATGGGCTTCCTCCTCGGGCTCAAGGCCTTCACCGCGGCCGTCCTCGGCGGCATCGGCAACATCTACGGGGCCATGATCGGCGGCATCGTCCTCGGCATCGCCGAAACCCTGGCCACCGCCTACATCGCCGACATCCCCGGCATGGGCCAGTTCGGCAGCAACGCCTGGGCCGACGTCTGGGCCTTCGTACTCCTCATCCTCGTGCTCCTGCTGCGGCCACAAGGCCTGCTGGGCGAGCGCGTCGCGGACAGGGCGTGACACCGATGACGACACAGACCACCACCGCCGAAGCGCTCGGCAAGCCCGCTTCCGCACCGGCCGGCCTCATCGCCATCCCGGCGCACATCGCCCGCGGCCTCGCCACCGGCGGCGGCATCCTCAGCATCATCTCCACCTTCCTCGCCTGGACCTGGACCTCCGCCTTCCCCGGCGACCTCACCGTCTACGGCTACCCCGGCGGCCTCCAGGTCCTCGTCCTCATCGGCGGCGCCCTCACCACCCTCTTCGCCCTCTCCTCCTACGGCGTCAAGGGCCTCGGCTGGCTCGCCCCCTCCGGCGCCGACGGCGCCATCAAGTTCGCCGCCCTCGCCACCTTCGCCACCAGCTGGTACACGGTCATCGCGATCAGCGCCGACCTCGGCGGCGTCGTCAACCTCGAAATCGGCGGCTACCTCGTCGCCATAGGCAGCCTCGCCGCCTTCCTCGGCGCCCTCGCCCTGCCCTTCGAGCACCCCGAAGCCGACCCGATCGACCCCGACGACACCCCGTGGGAGCACCGCAAGCACAAGGCCGCCCACCAGTGGGACACGGTCAAGGCCGCCTTCGCCTCCGGCACCGCCAAGCCCGTCGGCAAGCTCCCCTCGTACGCCGAGATCCTCATCATCGTCGCCGTCCTCGGCCTCGGCCTCACCGTCTTCACCTACGGCATCGGCACCGAGTACGACGAACTCTTCGTCGGCTTCCTCATCACCGCCGGCTTCGGCTTCGCCGCCCTCAACAAGTCCGGCCTCGTCGCCCAGGCGAGCCAGATCACCGCCCGGCACCAGAACATCACCACCTGCGGCGCCTTCGTCGCCGCCGCACTCTTCCCCTTCACCCAGACCGACGACCAGTACGCGACCGTCGGCGTCTACATCCTCATCTTCGCCACCGTCGCCCTCGGCCTGAACATCGTCGTCGGCCTCGCCGGACTCCTCGACCTCGGCTACGTCGCCTTCCTCGGCGTCGGCGCCTACGCCGCCTCGCTCGTCTCCGGCTCCCCCAGCTCCCCGTTCGGCGTGCACTTCCCCTTCTGGGCCGCCGCACTCGTCGGCACCGGCGCCTCGCTCGTCTTCGGCGTCCTCATCGGCGCCCCCACCCTGCGACTGCGCGGCGACTACCTCGCCATCGTCACCCTCGGCTTCGGCGAGATCTTCCGCATCACCGCCAACAACCTCGACGGCACCTCCGGCCCCGACATCACCAACGGCTCCAACGGCATCTCCTCCATCCCGAACCTGAACATCCTCGGGTTCGACTTCGGCGCCGTCCACGACATCGCCGGCTTCTCCATCGGCCGTTTCGCCAACTACTTCTTCCTGATGCTGATCATCACCGCCATCGTCGTGACCGTGTTCCGACGCAGCGGCGACTCCCGCATCGGCCGCGCCTGGGTCGCCATCCGCGAAGACGAGACCGCCGCCCTCGCCATGGGCATCAACGGCTTCCGCGTCAAGCTCATCGCCTTCGCCGTCGGCGCCTCCCTCGCCGGACTCGCCGGCACCGTCCAGGCCCACGTCACCTACACCGTGACCCCCGAGCAGTACGTCTTCGCCGGCGCCATCCCGCCCAACTCCGCCTTCCTGCTCGCCGCCGTCGTCCTCGGCGGCATGGGCACCATCAGCGGCCCCCTCATCGGCGCCTCCCTGCTCTTCCTCATCCCCAACAAGCTCCAGTTCCTCGGGAACTACCAGCTCTTCGCCTTCGGCCTCGCACTCATCCTGCTCATGCGCTTCCGCCCGGAAGGCATGATCCCCAACCGGCGTCGCCAGCTCGAGTTCCACGAAGACGCGGAAGCGCCCACCGTCCTCACGAAGGCAGGGGCCTGACCACCATGACCACCGACACCACCACCCAGCACGCCCCTGTCGGCGAAACGGTGCTCGACGCCCGCGGCGTGACCATGCGATTCGGCGGCCTCACCGCCGTCCGCAACGTCGACCTCACCGTCAACAGCGGTGAGATCGTCGGCCTCATCGGCCCCAACGGCGCCGGCAAGACCACCTTCTTCAACTGCCTCACCGGCCTCTACATCCCCACCGAGGGAGAGGTCCGCTTCAAGGGCAACGTCCTGCCGCCCAAATCCTTCAAGGTCACCGCCGCCGGCATCGCCCGCACCTTCCAGAACATCCGCCTCTTCGCCAACATGACGGTCCTGGAAAACGTCCTCGTCGGCCGCCACACCCGCACCAAAGAAGGCTTCTGGTCGGCCATCCTCCGCCTCCCCGGCTTCCACCGGGCCGAAGCCGCCTCCCGCGAACGCGCCATGGAACTCCTCGAGTTCGTCGGACTGGAGAAGAAGGCCGACCACCTCGCCCGCAACCTCCCCTACGGCGAACAGCGCAAGCTGGAAATCGCCCGCGCACTGGCGAGCGAACCCGGACTCCTCCTCCTGGACGAGCCCACCGCCGGCATGAACCCCCAGGAAACCCGCGCGACCGAAGAACTCGTCTTCGCCATCCGCGACCAGGGCATCGCCGTCCTCGTCATCGAGCACGACATGCGCTTCATCTTCAACCTCTGCGACCGCGTCGCCGTCCTCGTCCAGGGCGAGAAGCTCGTCGAAGGCGACAGCGCCACCGTGCAGGGCGACGAACGAGTGGTCGCCGCCTACCTCGGCGAACCCTTCGAAAACGCCCCCGGCGAAGAAGAACTAGCCGAAGTCGAGGCCGCCGAAGCGAACGCCGAAAGCGCCGCCACCCCGACGGACGCCGCGCCCGGCAAGGAGAACGACCGATGACCGCACTGCTCGAAGTCGAAGACCTCCGAGTCGCCTACGGCAAGATCGAAGCCGTCAAGGGCATCTCGTTCAAGGTCGAGGCCGGCGAAGTCGTCACCCTCATCGGCACCAACGGCGCCGGCAAGACCACCACGCTGCGCACCCTCTCCGGACTCCTCAAGCCCGTCGGCGGCCAGATCAAATTCAACGGCAAATCGCTGAAGAAGATCCCCGCCCACAACATCGTCTCCCAGGGACTCGCCCACTCCCCCGAGGGGCGGCACATCTTCCCCCGCATGACGATCGAGGACAACCTGCGCCTCGGCGCATTCCTGCGCAGCGACAAAACAGGCATCGACAAGGACATCCAGCGCGCCTACGACCTCTTCCCCATCCTGGGAGAGCGCCGCAAGCAGGCCGCCGGCACCCTGTCGGGCGGCGAACAGCAGATGCTCGCCATGGGCCGCGCCCTCATGTCCCAGCCCAAACTGCTCATGCTGGACGAGCCCTCCATGGGCCTCTCCCCCATCATGATGCAGAAGATCATGTCCACCATCGCCGAGCTCAAGTCGCAGGGCATGACGATCCTGCTCATCGAGCAGAACGCCCAGGCCGCCCTGTCGCTCGCCGACCACGGCCACGTCATGGAGATCGGCAAGATCGTGCTCTCCGGCACCGGCCAGGACCTCCTCCACGACGAGTCCGTCCGCAAGGCGTACCTCGGCGAGGACTGAACCGCCCCTCGCATACGACGAGGCCCGCGCCCCTTCTCCGGGCGCGGGCCTCGTCGTCTGCTCCGGCCGGGTGGCTCAGCCCTTGGACGACTTCTTCTCGTCGGCGTCCTGGATGACCGCCTCGGCGACCTGCTGCATCGACATCCGCCGGTCCATCGACGTCTTCTGGATCCACCGGAACGCGGCCGGCTCCGTCAGCCCGTACTCCGTCTGGAGAATCGACTTCGCCCGGTCCACCAGCTTGCGCGTCTCCAGCCGCAGCGTCAGGTCCGCGACCTCGTTCTCCAGCTCCCGCAGCTCCGTGAACCGCGAGACGGCCATCTCGATCGCCGGGACGACGTCACTCTTGCTGAACGGCTTCACCAGGTACGCCATCGCACCGGCGTCACGCGCCCGCTCGACGAGGTCGCGCTGCGAGAACGCGGTCAGCATGAGGACGGGCGCGATGCGCTCCTCGGCGATCTTCTCGGCCGCCGAGATGCCGTCCAGCTTGGGCATCTTCACGTCGAGGATGACCAGGTCCGGCTTGTGCTCGCGGGCGAGCTCGATGGCCTGCTCACCGTCACCGGCTTCGCCGACGACGCTGTAGCCCTCCTCCTCCAGCATCTCTTTGAGGTCGAGGCGGATCAGCGCCTCGTCCTCGGCGATGACGACACGGGTCGTCAGCGGAGGCACGTGCGACTTGTCGTCGTCGGGCGCGTCTACGGGCTGGGGCGACTCGGGGGCGGTCACGGGGGCTCCTCGTTCAGGGCACATGGGTACTGCTCACAAGAGCCTACCTAGCTGCGGTAAGGTAGTGACACAGCGGGTGACCGCTGACCTTCATTTCGAAGGGGCCCCGGTAGCCCAGCGGTAGAGGCCATGGATTCAAAACCCATCCAGCGTCGGTTCGAATCCGACTCGGGGCACTTTTCCTTGGTTCCCAAGGTCACGACAGAAAAGCGGATGTTCCCGTTCTCGTGAACATCCGCTTTTTGCTGCGTGTCGTCGCGAGCACGCTCACAGAGTGGGCACATGTACGACGTCAGTACACGCAAGCGAGCAATCGCGCTGGTTGCACAGGGCCGCAGTCTGAACTCCGTCAGCCGAGAAACAGGCATCTCGCGCGCCGCGATTCGCTCATGGCAGGAGCGACTTGAACCGCTGCCCCGAATGGCGGCCCCGTTTCCCGACCCGCCGAGCGACCGAGTCGCTTACTCGTACCTGCTCGGTCTCTATCTGGGTGACGGATGCATCAGCCCTCATCCCCGCGGCGGCCACTACCTCCGCATCGCGTGCGCGGATGCCTGGCCGGGCCTCATCGACGCCTGCGAAGCCGCCGTCCGCACGATGAGCACTGACCCGGCTGTCCGACCCCTACTTGGGGCTGTCGTCCTCTCCGACGTGGTGGACGCGGACCAGGTTGGTCGAGCCCGACACGCCGGTGAGTGAACCCGCCGTGATGACCACCACGTCGCCCTTCTGGCAGCGGCCGTACCTCAGGAGCAGCTCGTCCACCTGGTCGACCATCGCGTCCGTGGAGTCCGCGTGCGGGCCGAGGAACGTCTCGACGCCCCAGGTGAGGTTCAGCTGGGAGCGGGTCGCCGGTTCCGGGGTGAAGGCGAGGAGGGGGATCGGGGAGCGGTAGCGGGAGAGGCGGCGGACGGTGTCGCCGCTCTGGGTGAAGGCGACGAGGAATTTCGCGTCGAGGAAGTCGCCGATCTCGGCGGCCGCGCGGGCGACGGCGCCGCCCTGGGTGCGGGGCTTGTTGTTGTGGGTCAGGTCGGGGAGGCCCTTGGCGAGGATGTCCTCTTCGGCAGCTTCGACGATCTTGGCCATGGTGCGGACGGTCTGGACGGCGTATTTGCCGACGCTGGTCTCGCCGGAGAGCATGACCGCGTCGGTGCCGTCGATGACCGCGTTGGCGACGTCGGAGGCTTCGGCGCGGGTCGGGCGGGAGTTCTCGATCATGGAGTCGAGCATCTGGGTGGCGACGATGACGGGCTTGGCGTTGCGTTTGGCCAGCTTGATCGCGCGTTTTTGGACGATGGGGACCTGTTCGAGGGGCATCTCGACGCCGAGGTCGCCGCGGGCGACCATGATCCCGTCGAAGGCGGCCACGATGTCGTCGATGTTCTCGACGGCCTGGGGCTTCTCGATCTTGGCGATGACGGGGAGGCGGCGGCCTTCGTCGTCCATGATGCGGTGGACGTCGAGGATGTCGCGGCCGCTGCGGACGAAGGAGAGGGCGATGACGTCGAAGCCGGTGCGGAGTGCCCAGCGGAGGTCTTCTTCGTCCTTTTTGGAGAGGGCGGGGACGGAGACGGCGACGCCGGGGAGGTTGAGGCCCTTGTGGTCGGAGATCACGCCGCCCTCGATGACGCGGGTGTGGACGCGTGGTCCGTCGATCCGGGTCACTTCGAGGCAGACCTTGCCGTCGTCGACGAGGATGCGTTCGCCGGTGGTGACGTCGGCTGCGAGGCCGGCGTAGGTGGTTCCGCATCGTCGGCGGTCGCCCTCGACGCCTTCTTCGACCGTGATGGTGAAGGTGTCGTCGCGTTCAAGGAGTACGGGGCCTTCGGTGAAGGTGCCGAGGCGGATCTTCGGGCCTTGAAGGTCGGCGAGGAGGCCGACGCTGCGCCCGGTCTCGTCGGAGGCCTTGCGGACGCGGTGGTAGCGCTCCTCGTGCTCGGCGTGGCCGCCGTGGCTGAGGTTGAAGCGGGCTACGTCCATTCCGGCGTCGACCAGGGCTTTGAGCTGGTCGTACGAGTCGGTGGCGGGGCCCAGGGTGCAGACGATTTTCGCTCGGCGCATGTTTCGAGCTTATGTCTTACCGGTGGGTAGGGAATTTGGAGGGCGTGGCCGCTCAACAACCTTTGGGTGAAGGGTTGTTGTCAGCTGCTGTCAAGCAATAAATTGTGCGGGCTGCCGCTCTGATGAGCACATTTCCGTTTTCCGGATTCCGTGGCCGCCTCAGGATTCTTCGGTTTCCCCGAATGGGTGTATTCACAGGCTCGGCGGATTCATCGTGAACTGTGCGCTGACCTCGGCCCGGACCTGCATCCGCTGTGGTTCGAGGTCGAGGGGTTCGGGTGTCGCGGTCTCGGTGTCGGCGGCGGCCATGGAGAAGCGGACGGCGCGGCGGTCGAAGGCGGCGCGGGGGTGTCCGCCCGCTGTGCCGGTGTCGGCGAGTTCGAGGAGGGCGGCGACGGTGGTGCCGAGGGCTTCCGCGTATTCGTTGGCGCGTTGTACGGCTTCGTGTACGGCTTGGCGGCGGGCTCGGCGGTGGACGGGTGAGGTGGGGCGGAGTTCCCACCAGGGGCCGTCGATCCTGGTGAGGTCGAGGTCGGCGAGGCGGGTGGTGAGTTCGCCGAGGGCGGTGAAGTCGGTTAGTTCGGCGGTGAGGTGGATGGTGCCGTGGTAGGTGCGGACGCGTTCGCCGCGGCCGCGGTGGGTGAGTTCGGGGGTGAGGGACACGGCGCCGGTGGAGAGGTTCTCGACCGCGTCGCCGTAGGACTTGATCAGGTCGAGGGCGGTGGTGTTGCGGCGGGTGAGGTCGTCGAGGGTGGTGCGGCGGTCGCGGCCGCGGGCGGTGATGGTGATGCCGATGCGGGCGATCTCGGGGTCGACTTCGAGTTCGGCTTCGCCGCGGACCGTGAGGAGGGGGGCGTCGGGTGTGCCGTACGGGGGATTCCGTGGGGAGGTCATACGTCCTACCTTGTCATGGCTTTCCCTGGTCCCTGGCGGGAGTTGACCGTGCTGGTCACCAGATCGAAACCTCCTGGACCTGTTGCCGTCGGTCGTGCCCGGGTCAGAATCTACGCGCGTCGTTGGCCTTTCCCCGAGGAGCATGAGACATGCCGTTGAATCGCCGGAAGTTCCTGAAGAAGTCCGCTGTGACCGGGGCGGGGGTGGCGATCGCGGGTGCTGCAGCGGCTCCGGCGCGGGCCGCCGAGGCGAAGAAGCCGGGGAAGCCGGTCAAGCAGCCGAAGCGGTACGCGCTGACCGTGCTGGGGACGACCGACCTGCATGGTCACGTTTTCAACTGGGACTACTTCAAGGACGCGGAGTACAAGGACGCGGCCGGCAACGCGCAGGGGCTGGCGCGTATCTCGACGCTGGTGAACCAGATCCGCAAGGAGAAGGGGCGCGAGAACACGCTGCTGCTGGACGCGGGTGACACGATCCAGGGCACTCCGCTGACGTACTACTACGCGAAGGTGGACCCGATCACCGCCAAGGGTGGTCCGGTGCATCCGATGGCGCAGGCGATGAACGCGATCGGGTATGACGCGGCGGCGCTGGGCAACCACGAGTTCAACTACGGCATCGAGACGCTGCGGAAGTTCGAGTCGCAGTTGCGGTTCCCGCTGCTCGGGGCGAACGCGGTGGACGCGAAGACGCTGAAGCCGGCGTTCCAGCCCTATGTGATCAAGACGTTCTGTGTGAAGGGTGCGCCGCCGGTGAAGGTGGCCGTCCTCGGGCTGACGAACCCGGGTATCGCGATCTGGGACAAGGCGTATGTGCAGGGCAAGCTGGCGTTCCCGGGGCTCGAGGAGCAGGCGGCGAAGTGGGTGCCGAAGCTGAAGTCGCTGGGTGCGGACGTGGTGATCGTGTCGGCGCACTCGGGTTCGTCGGGTACGTCGTCGTACGGTGACCAGTTGCCGTATGTGGAGAACTCGGCGGCGTTGGTGGCGCAGCAGGTGCCGGACATCGACGCGGTTCTGGTGGGTCACGCGCATGTGGAGATCCCGGAGCTGAAGGTCGTGAACGCGAAGACCGGGAAGACGGTCGTGTTGTCGGAGCCGCTGGCGTATGCGGAGCGGTTGTCGGTGTTCGACGTGGAGCTGGTGTTCGAGAAGGGGCGGTGGACGGTCGAGTCCGTTGCTTCGAAGGTGCTGAACTCCAACACGGTCGCGGACGATCCGAAGATCACGAAGTTGCTGGGTGACGAGCACGCGAAGGTCGTGGCGTACGTCAATCAGGTGGTGGGTTCGGCGACGGAGACGTTGACGACGGTGGAGGCGCGGTACAAGGACGCTCCGATCATCGACCTGATCACGAAGGTGCAGGAGGATGTCGTCAAGGCGGCGCTGGCCGGTACGTCGTATGCCTCGTTGCCGGTGATCGCGCAGGCGTCGCCGTTCTCGCGTACGTCGGAGATCCCGGCCGGCGAGGTGACCATCCGGGATCTGTCGAGCCTGTATGTGTACGACAACACGCTGGTGGCGAAGTTGCTGACGGGTGCGCAGGTGCGGGCGTATCTGGAGTACTCGGCGCAGTACTTCGTGCAGACGGCGGCGGGTGCGGTGGTCGACACGGAGAAGCTGACGAACGCGGCGGGGCGTCCGGACTACAACTACGACTACGTGTCGGGTCTGGTGTACGAGATCGACATCGCGCAGGCGGCGGGTTCGCGGATCAAGAACCTGACGTTCGGCGGGGTGGCGTTGGACGATGCGCAGCAGTTCGTGCTGGCGGTGAACAACTACCGGGCCAATGGTGGTGGCGCGTTCCCGCATGTGGCGTCGGCGCAGGAGCTGTGGGCGGAGTCGACGGAGATCCGTACGCGGATTTCGGAGTGGGTGACGGCGAAGGGTGTGCTGGATCCGAAGGACTTCGCGTCGGTGGACTGGAAGCTGACGCGTGAGGGTACGCCGGTGTTCTAGGGGTTCTTGAGCTGTGTCGCTCCGCGGGGCGGTGTTTCATGCGGTGGTCCGGTCGGCCACTGGGTGAGCACCGCCTTTCGCGTTCGGGCGTCGGTCGACGAGGGGGGTGAGGGTGGGGGCTTGTCGGGCTTGGGGGACTCGGGGTTGGTGTTGTTCGAGTCCGAAGGTGGTGAAGGCGGTGCGGGTGGGGAGGGGGTGGGTCTCTTTGCCGGTGAGGGTGTTGAGGATGGTGGCGCTGCGCCAGGCGGCGAGGCCGAGGTCGGGGGCGCCCACGCCGTGGGTGTGGCGTTCGGCGTTCTGGACGTAGACGTTGCAGCCGGTGGCGGTGACGGAGGGGTCGAGGACGAGGCGGAAGTGTTCGTCGACGCGGGGGCGTTCGCTGTTGTCGCGGCGGATGTAGGGGTCGAGGCCGGCGAGGATGCGGTCGAGGGAGCGTTCGCGGTGGCCGGTGGCGAGGACGACGGCGTCGGTGGTGAGGCGGGTGCGGGTGTTCTGCTGGATGTGTTCGAGGTGGAGTTCGATCTTGGTGGTGGCGATGCGTCCCGCGGTGCGGACGCGGACGCCGGGGGTGAGGACGGTGTCGGGCCAGCCGCCGCCCAGGGTGCGGTCGTAGAGCTCGTCGTGGATGGCGGCAAGGGTGGTGGCGTCGATGCCTTTGTGGAGTTGCCATTGGGCGGTGGTGAGGCGGTCGCGGGTGTTTTCGGGGAGGGCGTGGAAGTAGCGGGTGTAGTCGGGGGTGAAGTGTTCGAGGCCGAGTTTGGAGTACTCCATGGGGGCGAAGGCGGCGGTGCGGCCGATCCAGTGGAGTTGTTCGTGGCCGGCGGGGCGGTGGCGGAGGAGGTCGAGGAAGACTTCGGCGCCGGACTGGCCTGATCCGACGACGGTGATGTGGCCGGCGGCGAGGAGGGTGTCGCGGTGGGTGAGGTAGTCGCAGGCGTGGACGACGGGTACGCCGGGGGCGTCGACGAGGGGGCGCAGGGCGTCGGGGATGTGGGGTTCGGTGCCGATGC
Source organism: Streptomyces sp. NPDC002884 (assembly GCF_040295245.1). Classification (NCBI taxonomy): domain Bacteria; kingdom Bacillati; phylum Actinomycetota; class Actinomycetes; order Kitasatosporales; family Streptomycetaceae; genus Streptomyces; species Streptomyces sp. NPDC002884. The sequence continues at coordinate 19,771 of NZ_JBEOVB010000001.1, forward strand.
CGAGGACGACGTTGCGGGTGTGGGTGCGGCCGAGGGCTTCGGCTTCGCCGGCGGTGTCGAGTCGGGTGTGGTCGACCTCGAAGACGTCGCGTTCGGGGTTCCAGCGGACGGCGTCGACCTGGTGGCGGAAGTGGAGTCCGGGGAGTTGGTCGGCGACCCAGCGGCAGTAGGTGTCGTATTCGGCGCGGGGGGTGTGGAGGCGCTCGGCGAAGTAGAAGGGGTAGAGGCGTTGGTGGGTTTTGAGGTAGTTGAGGAAGGTCCAGGGGCTGGTGGGGTCGGCGAGGGTGACGAGGTCGGCGAGGAAGGGGACCTGGACGCGGGCGCCGTCGATGAGGAGGCCGGGGTGCCAGTCGAAGCGGGGGCGTTGTTCGTAGAAGACGGCATCGAGTTCGGCGAGGGGGTGGGCGAGGGCGGCGAGGGAGAGGTTGCAGGGGCCGATGCCGATGCCGACGAGGTCGCGGGGGGTGTCGGTGCCGGGTTGTGGGGGTGTGTTCATCGGGGGGTGTGTCCTTCCACCAGGTCGAGGAGGGCGGCCAGGTCGTGGGGGCGGGTGTGGGGGTTGAGGAGGGTGGCTTTGAGCCAGAGCCGGCCGTCGAGGCGGGCGCGGCCGAGGACGGCGCGGCCTTGGGTGAGGAGGTGGCGGCGGGTGGCGGCGACGGTGGTGTCGGTGGCTTCTGCGAGGCGGAAGAGGACAGTGCTGATGGTGGGTGGGGCGTGGAGTTCGAAGCGGGGGTGGGCGGTGACGAGGGCGGCGAACCGGTGTGCGTGGGCGCAGACCTGGTCGACGAGGGTGCCGAGGCCGGTGCGGCCGAGGGTTTTGAGGGTGACGGCGATCTTGAGGGCGTCGGGGCGTCGGGTGGTGCGCAGGGAGCGGCCGAGGAGGTCGGGGAGGCCGGCTTCGGTGTCGTCGTCGGCGTTGAGGTAGTCGGCGTGGTGGTGGAGGGCGGTGAGGTCGTGTGCGTCGCGGGCGGCGAGGAGTCCGGCGGCTACGGGTTGCCAGCCGAGTTTGTGCAGGTCGAGGGTGACGGTGTCGGCGGTGTCGAGGCCGGTGAGTGCGGGGCGGTGTCGGTCGCTGAAGAGGAGGCCGCCTCCGTAGGCGGCGTCGATGTGGAGGCGGGCGCCGTGGGTGGTGGTGAGGGCGGCGATGGCGGGGAGGGGGTCGATGAGTCCGGCGTCGGTGGTGCCGGCGCTGGCGGCGACGAGGAGGGGGCCGGGGCGGGTGGTGAGGGTGTGGGCGAGGGCGGTGGGGTCGAGGGTGCCGGTGGGGGTGGGGATGATCACGGGTTCGGGGAGGCCGAGGAGCCAGGCGGCGCGGGGCAGGGAGTGGTGGGCGTTGGCGCCGCAGACGAGTCGGAGGGTGGGGCCGTGGGTCTCGCGGGCGAGGAGGAGGGCGAGGTGGTTGGCTTCGGTGCCGCCGGTGGTGACGATGGCGTCGGCCATGCCTGCTTGGGCGGCGAGGGTCCGTGTGAGGAGTGCCTCCAGTTCGGAGGCGGCCGGTGCCTGGTCCCAGGAGTCGAGGGAGGGGTTGAGGGCGGAGACGGCGAGGTCGGCGGCGGTGGCGACGGCGAGGGGTGGGCAGTGCAGGTGGGCGGCGCAGAGGGGGTCGGCGGGGTCGGCGGCGCCTTCGGCGAGGGCGTGGACGAGGGTGGTGAGGGCGTGGGGGTCGCCGTGTTCGGGGAGCAGGTCTCCTACGGCGTGTCGTAGTCGGGCGGCGACGGTGTGGGGTCCGCCTGCGGGCAGTGGTCCGCCGCGGGCCCGGGTGCCGGTGGTGAGGGCGTCGAGGACGGTCGCGAGCAGCGGCCGGAGGGCGTCGGGGCCTTCGGGTCCTGAGGCGAGGGGCGGGATGCTCACGGGGCTCCTCCGGGGTGCGGGGCGGGTGGCCGCGGCGGGGAGTGTCAGCTTGTCGGGGATTGCGGGGTCGCGTCCGGAACATCCGGTGAGGGAACCCTTACGGGGGACGTGTGTCGTCGGCCGTGTCTTCAGCCCCGGTGCGGGAGATGGCACCGGGGCTGGCGTGAGCGCCGCTGGGGGCTGCCACCGGCGTGGCCGTGTCTTCAGCCCCGGTGCGGGAGATGGCACCGGGGCTGGTGCGAGCGCTGCTGGGGGCTGCCGCCCCCAGGCCCCCGCTTCGGCCCTGAACGGGCCTCGTCCTCAATCGCCGGACGGGCTGGATGGTGCGGGCCGGCGCTGGGAGGTGCGGGCCCGGCCTTGGATGGTGCGGGCCCGGCCCTGGATGGCGCGGACCGGCCATGGATGGTGCAGGTCCGGCCATGGATGGTGCGGACCGGCCCTGGGAGGTGCGGGCCCAGTCCTGGAAGGTGTCGGACCGGCCCTTGGAGGTGCGGGCCGGTGCCTCCGTGGGGCGGGGGGCGTGTCTGCCTGGGGCGTTAGGCCTTCCTTACTCGCAGCGCGCGTGACAGGTCGTCGAGTTGGTCGGTGAGTTTGCGGCGCAGGGCCGGGATGGGGCCGGCGTCGGCGAGGCATGCTTCGCCGAGGCGCAGGGTGTCGGGGTCGACGGCGTGGGCGGGGAAGGCCCAGCGGCCGGCGGCTTCGGCGATGGCGGGGCCCCGGCGGGCGGCGAGGGTGACGGCGTCCTGGTAGAAGCGTGGGACGTAGTCGGCGACGAGGTCGCTCTGTTCGGGCTGCCAGAAGCCCTGGGCGGTGGCGGTGAAGAGGTAGTTGGAGAGGGTGTCGTCGTCGAACATGGCGGCCCAGGCGGTGCGTTTGGCGTCCGCGTCGGGGAGGGCGGCGCGGCAGCGGGCGGCGCCTTCCCGGCCGGTGGCGGAGGGGTCGCGGTCGAGTTCGGCGGCGATGGCGCTCTCGTCGGTGGCGCCGAGGACGGCGAGCCGGGCGAGGACGCGCCAGCGCAGGTCGGGGTCGAGTTCGGGGCCGCCGGGGACGGTGCCGTCGGCGAGCCAGGCGGCGATGGTGTCGGGGTGGGCTGCGACGGCGATGAAGTGGCGTACGGCGATGAGGCGCAGGCCGGGGTGGTCGCCGTCCTCGGTGCGGCGGATGAGGTCGCGGCAGAGGGCGGAGAGGGTGGCGACGGCGGCGGGGCGCTGTTCGGGGGTGACGTAGCGGTCGGCGACCTGTCCGGAGGCGAAGGCGAGGACGCCCTGGACGAGGGCGAGGTCGGTCTCCTTGGGGAGGTGGGCGCGGGCCGCTTCGAGGTAGGCGGTGGGGGCGAGGTCTCCGTCGCGGACGGCGTCGCGCAGGGCGTTCCAGACGACGGCGCGGGTGAGCGGGTCGGGCAGGCCGGACAGGCGGGTGCGGACGGTTTCGGAGGAGGCGGGGTCGAAGCGGACCTTGGTGTAGGTGAGGTCGCCGTCGTTGAGGAGGACCAGGGCGGGGCGTTTGCCGATGGGCTGGGGTGCGCTCTGCGGGATGTCGACCTCGAGGCGTTCGCGCAGGGTGAGGCTGCCTTCGTCGCCGAGGTCGAGGTCGTAGAGGCCGGCGGCGACGCGGTGCGGGCGGCTGCCGTGGTGGGTGACGGTGAGGGTGTGGTCGCCGTTGCTGCCGTCGATGGTGGGGGTGAGGGTGTCGACGCCGGTGGTGCGCAGCCAGGCGTCGGCCCAGGCGTGGACGTCACGGTCGGTGTGGGCGGCGAGGGAGTCGATGAAGTCGGCGAGGTTGGCGTTGGCGAAGCGGTGGCGGGCGAAGTGGGTGTTGATGCCGGCGAGGAAGTCCTTCTCGCCGAGCCAGGTGACGAGTTGCCGTAGGGCCGAGGCGCCCTTGGCGTAGGAGATGCCGTCGAAGTTGAGGAGGGCGGAGGCGGTGTCGTCGACGTTCTCGGGGGCGACGGGGTGGGTGGAGGGGCGCTGGTCGGCGTCGTAGCCCCAGGCTTTGCGGACGACGCCGAAGTCGGTCCAGGTGTCGGTGAAGCGGGTGGCTTCGGTGAGGGTCTGGTAGCCCATGTATTCGGCGAAGGACTCGTTGAGCCAGATGTCGTCCCACCACTGGAGGGTGACGAGGTCGCCGAACCACATGTGGGCCATCTCGTGGGCGATGACCATGGCGCGGGTCTGGCGTTCGGTGTCGGTGACGGCGGAGCGGTAGACGAATTCGTCGCGGAAGGTGACGAGGCCGGGGTTCTCCATGGCGCCGGCGTTGAACTCGGGGACGAACGCCTGGTCGTAGGAGTCGAAGGGGTAGGGCTCCTCGAACTTCTCGTGGTAGCGGTCGTAGCACTGCTGGGTGATCTCGAGGAGTTCGTCGGCGTCGGCGTCGAGGTGGGGGGCGAGGGAGCGGCGGCAGTGGAGGCCGAAGGGGAGTCCGCGGTGTTCGGTGGTGACGGAGTGCCAGGGGCCGGCGGCGACGGCGACGAGGTAGGTGGAGATGAGGGGGGTGGGGGTGGCCTGCCAGCGGCCTTCGCCGAGGTGTTCGGTGATGCCGTTGGAGAGGACGGTCCAGGTTTCGGGGGCCTTGACGGACAGCTCGAAGACGGACTTGAGGTCGGGCTGGTCGAAGGCGGCGAAGACGCGCTGGACGTCTTCCATGAACAGCTGGGTGTAGAGGTAGGTCTCGCCGTCGGTGGGGTCGGTGAAGCGGTGCATGCCTTCGCCGGTGCGGGAGTAGCTCATGCTCGCCCGGACGCGCAGTTCGTGGTCGCCGGCGGTGAGGTTGTCGAGGGGGAGCCGGTTGTCGTCGAGCGTCCCGGGGTCGAGGGGCTCGCCGTCGAGGGTGACGGAGTGCAGGGCTGCGGGCCTGAGCTCGACGAAGGTGTCCCCGTTGGCGCGCGCGGCGAACCGGATGACGGTGCTGGACTCGAAGGTCTCGTCGCCGGTCGTCAGGTCGAGCTCGATGGTGTAGCGGTGGACGTCGAGGAGCTTGGCACGGCTCTGCGCTTCGTCGCGCGTCAGTACGGACATGGACGACATGCTGCCTGATGCCGCCGACCGGGCACAGGGGCGGATCGGTACGTGCCCTATGTCCCTTCTCGCGCCGGAGCGCCGTTCCGCTCGGGTGGTGCGGCGGGCGTGGCGGGCGGCGCTGACGGAGGGTGTCCGGCCGGTGACGCGGGGCGCCCGCCGCGCGGGTCAGCGGGGTGTGGGGGTGGGGCCGTTGACGGTGTCCTCGGCGATGCGCTCGTGGTGGCGGATCACCTCGGCGATGATGAAGTTGAGGAATTTCTCGGCGAACGCGGGGTCGAGTTTGGCGTTCTCGGCGAGGGTGCGCAGCCGGGCGATCTGGCGGGCCTCGCGGGCCTGGTCGGCGGGCGGCAGCTGGTGGCGGGCCTTGAGGTGGCCGACCTGCTGGGTGGCCTTGAAGCGTTCGGCGAGCATGTGGACGACGGCGGCGTCGATGTTGTCGATGCTGTCGCGCAGCCGGTCGAGCTCCTCGCGGACGGCGGGGTCGACGCCCGCGGGTCCGGGGGTGTTGCTGGTGGTCATGGGCGTTCACCCTAGTGCGTCCGCGGGTCCTGCCTCGGGGGTGGCCTGCCCTTACAGTGGAGTGGGGTTCTCGGCCTCTTGGGGGTGCGGGCGTGGCGAACGGCGGGCCGGTCGAGCACGGGTATCCGCATCTGGAGACGGTGCGGGGGGCTGTGACGGCGTTGTACAGGCGGTTGTCGTACGACACCATCCATCAGTTCGCGTCGAGTGTGGTCCCGGCGGACGTGGCGTTCTGCGACTCGGACGATCTGCATCTGGGGGTGCAGCGGGTGGCGCGTGAGCTGGTGCGGCACTTCCGGTTGCCTCAGGCGCGGATGATCGTGGCGTTCCGTGCGATGGAGCATGCGGCGAACGTCGAGCTCACGGCGGGTCCGGAGTACTTCGTGGAGTTGAACGACCGGTTCCGTACGCATCGGCGGGACATCGGTGCGGCGTTGGCGCACGAGATCATGCATGTCTATCTGCATCGGGTGGGCCTGTCGTTCCCGGGCACGCGGGACAACGAGATCCTGACGGACACGGCGACGACGTATCTGGGGGCGGGCTGGCTGCTGCTGGACGCGTACCGGGAGGATGCCGCGTCCTCGCAGAAGCTGGGGTATCTGACTCCGGAGGAGTTCGGGTATGTGCTGGCGAAGCGGTCGCTGGTGTTCGGTGAGGATCCGTCGGTGTGGTTCACGAGCGCGCAGGCGTACACGGCGTACGGGCGGGGTCTCGAGCGGGCCCGGCACGACGAGCGGCAGCCTCCGCTGACGGCGGCGGGGTGGGCGGGGCGGCGGCGTTACGCGCGTGATCGCCGGCAGGCCCGGGACCGTCCGTCGGCGGGGGCCGTGGACAGCCCGTACAGCTTCGCTCCGGACGCGCCGGGGGCGTTGCGGGTGACGTTCGCGTGCCCGACCTGTCACCAGCGGATCAGGGTGCCGGTGCGGGGTCGGGTGCGGGCGCGGTGCGCGTTGTGCCGGACGGTGCTGGAGTGCGACACGTAGGCGGGTTGCGGGGGCTTGCGTCCGTGCGTGGGGGTCTTCAGGGGGCGTGCGTCCCGTAGACGGTGCCCGGCGGCGTCGCGTGTGTGAGGAGTTTCTGTACGGCTTCTCCGGCTTCGGCGGCGGTCCACCGGGTGCCTTTGTCGGTGGTGGGTCCGGGGCGCCAGCCCTCCATGACGGTGATCCGGCCGCCGTCCGCCTCGAAGACGCGTCCGGTGACGCCCTGGCTCGCGGTGGAGCCGAGCCAGACGACCAGCGGGGAGACGTTCTCGGGGGCCATCGTGTCGAAGCCGTTCTCGGGGGCGGCCATGGTCGCGGCGAAGGTGTGCTCGGTCATGCGGGTGCGGGCGGCGGGTGCGATCGCGTTGACCTGGACGCCGTAGCGGGCGAGTTCGGCGGCGGCGACGAGGGTGAGGGCGATGATCCCGGCTTTGGCGGCGCTGTAGTTGCCCTGTCCGACGGAGCCGAGCAGTCCCGCGCCGCTGCTGGTGTTGATGATGCGGGCGGCGGGCGGGCGGCCGGCCTTGGTTTCGGCGCGCCAGTGTGCGGCGGCGTGCTTGAGGGTGAGGAAGTGGCCTTTGAGGTGGACGCGCAGGACGGTGTCCCAGTCGTCGTCGGCCAGGTTGACGAGCATGCGGTCGCGCAGGAAGCCGGCGTTGTTGACGAGGGTGTCGAGGCGGCCGTATGTGTCCAGGGCGGTGTCGACGAGGGTTGCGGCGCCTTCGGGGGTGGCGATGTCCGCGGCGTGTGCGACCGCTTCGCCGCCGGCCGCGCGGATCTCTTCCACGACCTGTGCGGCGGGGCTGTGGGGGCCGGGTGCGCCGTCGAGTCCGACGCCGAGGTCGTTGACGACGACGCGGGCGCCCTCGGCGGCGAACGCGAGGGCGTGGGCGCGTCCGAGGCCGCGTCCCGCGCCGGTGACGACGACGACGCGTCGGTGGCAGATTCCGCTCATCTGGCGTCTCCTTTGTTGGCGGTTGCGGCGTCGAGGAAGGCGGGCCGTTCGCCGCCTCCGTGCAGGAGCAGGCTCGCTCCGCTGATGTAGCGGGCCGCGTCGGAGGCGAGGAAGACGGCCGCGGCGCCCACGTCGGCGGGGAGGGCGAGCCGGCCGAGCGGGACGGTGCGGGCGACGGCTTCGACGCCGTCCTCGCCGCCGTAGTGGAGGTGGGTCAGTTCGGTGCGGACCATGCCGACGACGAGGGTGTTCACGCGTACCTCCGGGGCCCATTCGACGGCCATGGAGCGGGCGAGGTTCTCCAGGCCGGCCTTGGCCGCGCCGTAGGCGGCCGAGCCGGGCGAGGGGCGGCTGCCGCTGACGCTGCCGATCATGACGATCGAGCCGTTGGCGTGCTTGAGGTGGTCGTACGCGGCGAGGGACACGGTCAGGGGGGCGAGGAGGTTGAGTTCGATCACGCGCGCGTGCCGTTGGGCGTCGGCGTGCGTGAGGGGGCGGTAGGGGGCGCCGCCCGCGTTGTTGACGAGGATGTCGAGCCGGGGCAGGTCGGTGAAGAAGCGGCGTACGGCGTCGGTGTCCCGTACGTCGAGCGGTGCGAACTCGGTTGCTTCGAGGGGTTGTTCCGGTGGCCGGCGGGCGCAGACCACGACTCGGGCGCCCGCGCGGGCGAGGGAGCGCGCGATGCCGGCGCCCACTCCGCGGGTCCCGCCGGTGACGACGGCGACCTTCCCGTCCAGCTCCATTCGCTGCTACCTTCCACCTAACAAACGTTTGGTGGAAAGGTAGCTGATGCTTCCATGGGTGTCTCCACCTCGTCCCCGGAAAAGGGACCGGAAAAGCGGCCGGAGAAGGGAGTCGCGCTCGTCACGGTCGACTTCCCGCCGGTGAACGCGCTGCCGGTGAGCGGCTGGTTCGCCCTGGCCGACGCAGTGCGCGCGGCCGGCCGCGATCCCGGCACCCGGTGTGTGGTGCTGGCCGCCGAGGGGCGCGGGTTCAACGCGGGCGTGGACATCAAGGAGATCCGGGCGCAGGGGGCGAGCGCGCTCGTCGGCGCCAACCGCGGCTGCTACGAGGCCTTCGCCGCGGTGTACGAGTGCGAGGTCCCGGTGGTGGCGGCGGTGCAGGGCTTCTGTCTGGGCGGCGGCGTCGGCCTGGTGGGGAACGCGGACGTGATCGTGGCGAGCGAGGACGCCGTGTTCGGGCTGCCCGAGCTGGACCGGGGCGCCCTGGGCGCGGCCACGCATCTGGCCCGGCTGGTCCCCCAGCACCTCCTGCGCGCCCTGTACTACACCTCGCGCACGGTCACGGCGGCCGAACTGCACGGGCACGGCTCGGTGTGGCGGGTGGTGCCGCCGGGTGAACTGCGCGCGGCGGCGCTGGAGCTGGCCGGGGAGATCGCCGCGAAGGACGGTGAGCTGCTGCGCCTGGCCAAGGCGGCCATCAACGGCATCGATCCGGTCGACGTGCGCCGCAGTTACCGCTTCGAGCAGGGCTTCACCTACGAGGCGAATGTCTCCGGGGTGGCCGACCGGGTCCGGAACACCTTCGGCGAGGAGAGAGACGGAGGCAGGCGTGGGTGACAAGACGATGACCGCCGAGGAGGCGGTCGCCCGGCTGCGCAGCGGAATGACCCTCGGCATCGGCGGCTGGGGCTCCCGCCGCAAGCCGATGGCGCTGGTCAGGGCGCTGCTCCGGTCGGAGGTGACCGACCTGACCGTCGTGTCGTACGGCGGCCCGGACGTGGGCATGCTGGCGGCGGCGGGCCGGATCCGGAAGCTGGTCGCCGCGTTCGTCACCCTCGACTCGATCCCGCTGGAGCCGCACTACCGCGCGGCCCGCGAGCGCGGGGCCTTCGAACTGACGGAGGTCGACGAGGCGATGTTCATGTGGGGTCTGACCGCGGCCGCGAACCGGCTGCCCTTCCTGCCCGTGCGGGCGGGCCTCGGTTCGGACGTGATGCGGGTCAACCCCGGTCTGCGGACGGTGACTTCGCCGTACGAGGACCAGGAGACGTTCGTGGCCATGCCGGCCCTGCGGCTGGACGCGGCCCTGGTGCACGTCAACCGGGCCGACCGGCTGGGCAACGGGCAGTACCTGGGCCCGGATCCGTACTTCGACGACCTTTTCTGCGAGGCGGCGGACGCGGCGTACGTCAGCTGCGAACGGGTCGTCGACACCGCCGAGCTGACGAAGGAGGCGGCGCCGCAGTCGCTGCTGATCAAGCGGCACACGGTGACGGGGGTGATCGAGGCCCCGAACGGGGCGCACTTCACGTCCTGCGCTCCCGACTACGGCCGGGACGAGGCGTTGCAGAAGCGGTACGCGACGACGCCCTGGCCCGAGTTCGCGGCGCGGTTCCTCGCCGGGGACGAGCGGGCGTACCGGGCGGCCGTCGGGGAGGAGTCATGAGCGGGGTGACGCGCGCCGAGTACTGCGTGATCGCCTGTGCGGAGGCGTGGCGCGGCGCGGGCGAGATCCTGGCCGGCCCCATGGGCCTGATCCCCTCCGTCGGCGCCCGCCTCGCCCGGCACACGTTCGCGCCGGACCTGCTGCTGACCGACGGCGAGGCGCTGCTGGTCGGTCTCGACGGCACCGTCGAGGGCTGGCTGCCGTACCGGCAGCACCTGGCGCTGGTCACCGGGGGGCGGCGGCACGTGATGATGGGCGCGAGCCAGATCGACCGGTACGGCAACCAGAACATCGCGTGCATCGGCGACTGGGCGAAGCCCACGCGGCAGTTGCTCGGGGTGCGGGGCGCGCCGGTCAACACCCTGAACAACCCGACGAGTTACTGGGTTCCGAGGCACTCCCGGCGGGTCTTCGTCGAGCGGGTCGACATGGTGTGCGGGGTCGGGTACGACCGTGCGGCCGGCGCGCGGTACCACCGCGTTCCGCGGGTCGTGTCCGACCTCGGTGTCTTCGACTTCGCCACGCCCGACCGGTCGATGCGGCTCGCCTCGCTGCATCCCGGGGTGAGTGTCGGGCAGGTCCGGGAGGCGACGGGGTTCGGCCTCGTGGTCCCGGACGAGGTGCCGTGCACCCGTGAACCGACGGCGGACGAACTACGCCTGATCCGTGAGGTGATCGACCCGGGGAACACCCGGGCCCGGGAGGTCTCCGTCTGATGGAAACGGCGCTCACCCGGCTGGTCGGGGTCCGTCATCCGATCGTGCAGACCGGGATGGGATGGGTGGCGGGCCCGCGTCTGGTGTCGGCGGCGGCGGACGCGGGGGCGCTGGGCATCCTGGCGTCCGCGACCATGACCGTCGACCGGTTGCGGGCGGCGGTGCGCGAGGTGCGGTCGCGGACGCCGGAGCCGTTCGGCGTCAATCTGCGGGCCGACGCGGCGGACGCCGGCGACCGGGTGCGGATCATCCTCGACGAGGGCGTGCGGGTCGCGTCCTTCGCGCTCGCGCCCTCCCCGGAGCTGATCGCCGAGCTCAAGGAGGGGGGTGTCGTCGTCATCCCGTCCATCGGGGCCCGCCGGCATGCCGAGAAGGTCGCCGCGTGGGGTGCCGACGCGGTGATCGTGCAGGGCGGGGAGGGCGGCGGACACACCGGCGACGTGGCGACGACGGTACTGCTGCCGCAGGTGGTGGACGCCGTGGACATCCCGGTCGTGGCGGCGGGCGGCTTCTTCGACGGGCGGGGCCTGGTGGCGGCGCTGGCGTACGGGGCGGCCGGGGTCGCGATGGGCACCCGGTTCCTGCTCACCTCGGACTCGCCGGTCCCGGACGCGGTGAAGGCGCGGTACCTGGCGGCGACGGTCCGGGACGTGACCGTCACCCGGGCGGTGGACGGCCTCCCGCACCGCATGCTGCGCACGGCGCTGGTCGACGCCCTGGAGGACGCGGGCCGGGCCGGGGCCCTGGTGCGGGCGGTGCGTCACGCGGCCGCGTTCCGGAAGCTGTCCGGGCTCACCTGGCGGGAGATGGTCCACGACGGCCTGGCGCTGCGCCACGGCAAGGACCTCGCCTGGAGTCAGGTGCTGCTCGCCGCGAACACGCCGATGATGCTCAGGTCCGCGATGGTGGAGGGGCGTACGGACGCGGGGGTGATGGCCTCCGGGCAGGTCGCCGGGGTGATCGACGACCTGCCGTCGTGCGCGGAGCTGGTGGCGAGGGTCATGAGGGAGGCGGACGAGGCGTTCGGCTCCCTGGAACGGCTCAGGGCCTCGCGCTGATCGTCGTGCGTGCGGTCGTCACGGGCTCGCGCCGACCGTCACCCGCACGGCCGTCACAGCCGCTCGATGATCGTCACGTTGGCCTGGCCGCCGCCCTCGCACATCGTCTGCAGGCCGAACCGGCCGCCGGTGCGTTCCAGTTCGTGCAGCAGGGTGGTCATCAGCTTGGCGCCGGTCGCGCCGAGCGGGTGGCCGAGGGCGATCGCGCCGCCGTTGACGTTGACCCGCTCCGGGTCCGCGCCGGTCTCCTTCAGCCAGGCCAGGACGACGGGCGCGAACGCCTCGTTGATCTCGACGAGGTCGATGTCGTGGATCGACAGGCCGGTCTTCTTCAGGGCGTGCGCGGTGGCCGGGATCGGGGCCGTCAGCATGCGGATCGGGTCCTCGCCGCGCACGGAGAGGTGGTGCACGCGCGCGCGGGGCGTCAGGCCGTGCTCACGCACCGCCCGTTCGGAGGCGAGCAGCAGGGCCGCCGCGCCGTCGGAGACCTGCGAGGAGCAGGCGGCGGTGACGGTCCCGCCGTCGATGACGGGCTTCAGCGCGGCCATCTTCTCCAGGGAGGTGTCCCGGCGCGGCCCCTCGTCGGCGGTGACCTCCCCGTGGGCGACGGTCTCGCGGGCGAAGCGGCCCTCGTCGATCGCGCGCGCCGCCCGCTGGTGCGAACGCAGGGCGAACTCCTCCTGGTCGCGGCGGCTGATGCCCCACTTCGCGGCGATCGTCTCGGCGCCGGCGAACTGGTTCACCGGCCGGTCCCCGTACCGCGCGCGCCAGCCCTCGCTGCCCGCGAAGGGGCCCTGGGTGAAGCCGAGGGGCACGGCGGCCTGCCGGGTGGCGTAGGCGATCGGGATCTGCGACATGTTCTGCACGCCGCCCGCGACCACCAGGTCCTGGGTTCCGGACAGCACGCCCTGCGCGGCGAAGTGCACGGCCTGCTGCGAGGAACCGCACTGCCGGTCCACGGTCACGCCCGGCACCTCCTCGGGCAGTCCGGCGGCCAGCCAGCAGGTCCGCGCGATGTCCCCGGCCTGTGGTCCGACCGTGTCCAGGCAGCCGAAGACGACGTCCTCGACGGCGGCCGGGTCGATCCCGGTCCGCGCGACGAGTTCCTTGAGCACATGCGCGCCCAGGTCGGCCGGATGGACCGTGCTCAGTCCTCCTCCGCGCCGTCCGACGGGCGTACGGACCGCTTCGACGATGTAGGCCTCGGCCATGGCAACTCCCTCACAGGAACGGGCTATGCACGTACGGCGATCCCGTCCAGCACCATCGACAGGTACTGCCGGGCGATCTCCTCCGGGCTGTGCTGTCCGCCGGGCCGGTACCAGGACGCGGCGACCCACACGGTGTCGCGGACGAACCGGTAGGCGAGGCGGATGTCCAGGTCGGTGCGGAAGACCCGGTCCGTGACGCCGCGCTCCAGCGTGGACAGCCACGCCTTCTCGAACCGGCGCTGCGACTCGGCGAGGAACGCGAACCGTTCCTGCGTCACGAGCTGCTTGCTCTCCTTCTGGTAGATCGCGACGGCGGCGCGGTGCCGGTCGATCTCCCGGAAGGACTCGGTGACGAGGGCGGCGAGCGTCTCGCGGGGGCCGAGCTCGGCGCCCAGGACGGTGTCGTAGCCGTCCCAGAGCTCGTCGAGGAAGGTCCGCAGGATCTCCTCCAGCATCGACTCCTTGGAGTCGAAGTGGTAGTAGAGGCTGCCCGCGAGCATGCCCGCGTGGTCGGCGATCTTCCGGACGGTGGTGGCGTTGTAGCCCTGTTCGGCGAAGACCTCGGCGGCGGTGTCGAGGAGTTCGCGGCGACGCGCGGGCGCCGCGGTCACCTGGGGCTTCTTCTTGGTCGGCACGGACACATTGTGGTCTGCTCCGGCCGTCAGGCGTGCTGGCCGCTGACGGAGACGACCTCGCCCGTCATGTACGAGGAGTAGCCCGACGCCAGGAACACGATCACGTTGGCCACCTCCCAGGGTTCGGCGTACCGCCCGAAGGCCTCCCGGGCGGTGAGTTCCTCCAGCAGTTCGGCCGAGGTCACCTTGACCAGGTGCGGGTGCATGGCGAGGCTCGGCGAGACGGCGTTGACCCGTACGCCGAAGCGGGCCGCCTCGATCGCCGCGCAGCGGGTCAGCGCCATCACGCCCGCCTTCGCGGCGGCGTAGTGCGCCTGTCCGGCCTGGGCGCGCCAGCCGACGACGGAGGCGTTGTTGACGACGACTCCCCCGCCGCTCTCGCGCATGAGCCGCAGGGCGGCCCGGGTGCACCGGAAGGTGCCGCCCAGGGTGACGTCCAGGACGCGTGACCACTGTTCGTCGGTCATGTCGACGAGTTCCGAGGTCCCGCCGAGGCCCGCGTTGTTGACGACGACGTCCAGTCGCCCGTGTTCGCGCACCGCCGTGTCGAACAGGGTCCGCACCTGGCTCTCGTCGGTGACGTCGCAGGGCAGGGCGGCGACCGACGCCTCGCCGAACTCCTCGGCCAGTTCGGCCCGGCAGGCCTTGAGGCGCCGTTCGTGGGCGTCGCTGATCAGGACGCGCGCGCCCTCCTCCAGGAAGCGGCGCGCGGTCGCTCCGCCGATGCCCGCGCCGGCCGCCGCGGTGATCACGGCGGTGCGGCCGTCGAGCAGCGCGTGCCCGGGAACGTACGGCGGACCCTCGACGTTCGTCATGACGGCACGCTAACCTACCAAACACTTGTTAGGGAAGAACGGGCGCGCAGGACCCGCGCAGGACGCCTGCGGACTCGTTCACGCAGGACGCACGCGCAACACCCGCACCGAGGACGCACCCGAAGGCCGCGCACCCGAGGAGGGCACCCGTGGACCTCGCACACTCCCCCGCCGACGAGGCGTTCCGCGCCGAGGCCCGGGCCTGGCTGCGCGCCCGGGTGCCGTCCGGGCCACTGCCTTCGCTGGAGACCGCCGAGGGCTTCGCCGCGCACCGCGCGTGGGAGGCCGAACTGGCGTCGGGCGGCTGGTCGGCGGTGAACTGGCCGACGCGGTACGGCGGGCGGGACTGCGGGCTGATGCGCTGGCTGGTCTTCGAGGAGGAGTACTACGCGGCGGGCGCCCCGGGCCGCGTCAACCAGAACGGGGTGAGCCTCCTCGCCCCCACCCTGCTCGACCACGGCACCGAGGAACAGCGGGCCCGGGTGCTGCCCGCGATGGCCACCGGCGAGGTCGTCTGGGCGCAGGCCTGGTCGGAGCCCGAGGCCGGCTCGGACCTGGCGGCGCTGCGCGCCAGGGCGGTCCGGGTGGACGGCGGCTGGCGGCTGAGCGGCAGCAAGACCTGGTCCTCGCGCGCGGCCTTCGCCGACCGCGCCTTCGGCCTGTTCCGCACCGACCCCGACACCGAGAAACCCCATCAGGGGCTCACCTACCTCATGTTCGACCTGCGGGCCCCCGGGGTCACCGTCCGCCCCATCGGCCGCCTGGACGGGAAGCCGGCGTTCGCCGAGCTGTTCCTGGACGAGGTGTTCGTGCCGGACGCGGACGTGATCGGGGAGCCGGGCCGGGGCTGGCGGATCGCGATGTCGACGGCGGCCAACGAACGCGGGCTCACCCTGCGCTCCCCCGGCCGCTTCCTCGCCTCGGCGGACCGCCTGCACGCCCTCTGGGTGGACCGGGGCAGCCCGGAGGCCGCCGCGGCCCGCGTCGCCGACGCGCTGATCGGCGCCCGCGCGTACCAGCTGTTCACGTACGCGGCCGCCGCCCGCTTCCTCGCCGGGGAGCTGCTCGGCCCGGAGTCGAGCCTGAACAAGGTCTTCTGGTCGGAGTACGACATCGCGCTGCACGAGACGGCGCTGGATCTCCTCGGCGCCGAGGGAGCGGAAGGGGAGGCGGCCGACACCGACTGGTCGGAGGGGTACGTCTTCTCCCTGGCCGGCCCGATCTACGCGGGGACCAACGAGATCCAGCGCGACATCGTCGCCGAGCGGCTGCTCGGCCTGCCGAGGGGACGCCGTCGATGACTTCGCCCAGGCCGGCTCCGCCGGCGATGAGCTTCCTCCTGGACAGCGAACAGCGGGCGTTCGCCCGGTCGCTGGACGCGATGCTGAGCGCGGCCGACACCCCCGCCGTGATCCGCGACTGGAGCCGGGGCGAGCGGGCGAGCGGCCTCGCGCTGTGGTCGCGGATCGCCGAGGCCGGTGTGTTCGCCCTGGCGGTCCCGCAGGCGTACGAAGGGCTGGGGCCGCGGCCGGTCGACCTGGCCGTCGCCTTCGTGGAGCTGGGGCGGCACGCGGTGCCGGGCCCGCTGGTGGAGACGGTCGCCGCGGCGGCCCTGCTGCGCGATCCGGGCCCCGCGAAGCGGTTCCTCCCCGCCCTGGCCGCGGGCGGGTCGCTGGCCACACTGGCGCCCGGGGGCTCGTACGCCCTGGACGGCGACGCGGCGACGATACGGCTGGCGGCGGCCGCCGACGGTCTCCGGCTGGCTCCCGGGCACGGCCCGGTGCGCCCTTCCCTGGACCCGGCCCGTCGCCTCACCCGCCTGCTGCCGGGCGGCGAACTGCTCACCCCGGACCCGCCCGTGGAGCACGCCCTGCGCTGGGCCCGTCTGGCCACCGCCGCGCAGGCTCTCGGGGTGGGTCTGGCGCTGCTGGAGCGGACCGTGGCGTATGTCGGGCAGCGCGTGCAGTTCGGGGTGCCGGTCGGCTCGTTCCAGGCGGTCAAGCACCGGCTGGCGGACGCGAAGATCGCGCTGGAGTTCGCCCGCCCCCTGGTCCTGGGCGCCGCCGTGACGATGAGCCCGGCGGATGTCGCCGCCGCGAAGGTGAGCGCCTGCGAGGCGGCGTACACGACCGCGCGCACCGCGCTCCAGCTGCACGGCGCGATCGGCTACACGGCGGAGTACGACCTGTCGCTCTGGCTCACCAAGGCCCGTGCCCTGCGTACGGCCTGGGGCACTCCGGGCGACTGCCGGGCGGAGGTCCTGCGCGGCCGCGCGTAGCCTCGGCCGGTCACTGCCTCAGCCGGTCACCTTGGCGACGAACGCGGCGAGGTTCGCCACGGTCCGCCCGATCTTCTCCTCGAGTGTGATCGTCTCGGGCAGCCGGGCCCCGACTCCCGCGTCCCGCTTGCCCCGCACGTACAGCGAGCAGGCGAGGTCGCTGCAGATGTAGGCCCCCACCGAGTTGCCCTGCTGGCCGGCCCTGCCCGCCTTCGGCGCGACCATCAGGGAGACTCCGCCGGAGTGGGTGGTCAGGCACATCGTGCACATGCTGCGTCGCGTCTGCCAGGAGCCGGAGGCGGAGGAGCGCAGCGCGAGGGCCGTCGGCCGGCCGGCCAGTTCGAGGGCGAGGTAGGCCCGGTCGGGGGCCTGGGGGTCCCGCCAGCCGAGGTAGTCCAGGTCCTCCCAGGGCCGGTCGGCCAGGTCGCGCGGGACGGCCAGGCGCTTGGCCTCGCCCTTGGTGCAGTTGACGAACGCGGCACGGATCTCTTGCTCGGTGAGCGGCTTCATATAACGCAGGCTAATTTGCCTAAAGCTTTTAGGCAAACGCATAATAGTCATCGGCTGCGGGGCGGCCGGGAGCCACCGGGAGCGACACGGGAGGACGAGCATGGGGCGTGTGGGGCTGAGCACGGATCGCCTGGTCAGGGCGGGCGCGGAGCTGGCCGACGAGGTCGGCTTCGACCAGGTGACCGTCTCGGCGCTCGCCCGGCGCTTCGACGTCAAGGTCGCGAGCCTGTACTCGCACGTGAGGAACTCCGACGACCTCAGGACCCGGATCGCCCTGCTCGCCCTGGAGGAGCTCGCCGACCGGGGCGACCTCGCGCTGGCCGGGCGGGCCGGCAAGGACGCCCTGACCGCCCTGGCCGACGTCTACCGCGACTACGCCCGCGAACACCCCGGCCGCTACGCCGCGGCCCAGCTGCGACTCGGCCCCGAGGCGGCGGCCGCGAGCGCCGGCCCGCGGCACGCCCGCATGACCCGGGCGATCCTGCGCGGCTACGACCTCGCCGAGCCGGACCAGACCCACGCCGTCCGGCTCCTGGGCAGCGTCTTCCACGGCTACGTCAGCCTGGAGCTCGGCGGCGGGTTCAGCCACAGCGCACCCGACACCCAGGAGACCTGGACCCGGATCCTCGACGCCCTCGACACCCTGCTGCGCAGCTGGCCGCCCGGGAACTGACCGGCCCCTCAGTGGCCCCCGCCGGTCAGTTCGCGACGCTCCTCCGGCGTCGGCTTCGGGATGTGGGTGTCGGCCCCGAACAGGGCACGCGCCAGCCGCGCCCGTACCCGCTGGGACACCGTGACCGGCCGCCGCACACCGTTGTGGTCGACGAGCGGCCCGATCTCGTACGGCGGACGCTGCTCGTGCTGGGTGAGGGTGAACAACTGGGCCTGGCTCAGGGGTTCGTGGACCTCCACGTACTCGCCGTGCGGCAGGCGCTTGACGGTTCCCGTCTCGCGGCCGTGCAGCACCTTGTCCCGGTCCCGGAGCTGCAGGCCCAGACAGATCCGCTTGGTGACCGTGAAGGCGACGACCGGGGCGACGAACACGGAGACCCGCACGAACCAGGTGATCGCGTTGATGGACAGATGCAGATGCGTGGCCACGATGTCGTTGCCGCCGCCGATCAGCAGCACCGCGTACAGCGCCAGCCAGGCCACTCCGAGGCCGGTGCGCACGGGCGCGTTGCGCGGCCGGTCGAGGATGTGGTGCTCCCGCCGGTCACCGGTGATCCACGCCTCGACGAACGGGTAGACGCCGATGGCGAGCAGGATCAGCGGGAACAGCGTGAACGGGATGAGGACACCGGGCACCAGGGTGTGGCCCCAGGCGTTGATCTCCCATCCCGGCATCACCCGGATCAGCCCCTCGGAGAAGCCGAGGTACCAGTCCGGCTGCGCGCCCGTCGTCACCAGGTCCGGGCGGTACGGTCCGAACGCCCACACCGGGTTGATGCTCGCGATCGCGCCCATGACCGTCAGCACGCCGAAGACCAGGAAGAAGAACCCGCCCGTCTTCGCCATGTAGACGGGCATGAAGGGCATGCCGACGACCGACCTCCCGTCGCGGCCGGGCCCGGGGTACTGCGTGTGCTTGTGGAAGAACACCAGGACGAGATGGGCGACGACGAGCCCCAGCATGATCCCGGGCAGCAGCAGCACATGGATCGGGAAGAACCGGGAGATGATGTCGTGCCCCGGGAACTCCCCGCCGAAGAGGAAGAACGACAGGTACGTCCCGATGATCGGGACGGACAGGATCGCGCCGTCGGCGAACCGGACGCCGGTGCCGGAGAGCAGGTCGTCGGGGAGCGAGTAGCCGGTCAGTCCGGTGAGGATGCCGAGGAACAACAGGGTCCAGCCGAAGATCCAGTTGACCTCTCGCGGCTTGCGGAACGCGCCGGTGAAGAACACCCGCATCATGTGCACGAGCATGCCGGTGACGAACACCAGGGCCGCCCAGTGGTGGATCTGCCGGATCAGCAGCCCGCCGCGCACGTCGAAGCTGATGTCGAGCGTCGACTCGTACGCCTTCGTCATCGTGACGCCGTTGAGGGGGACGTAACTGCCGTCGTAGACGACCTCGGCGCTGCTCGGCTCGAAGAAGAGCGTGAGGTAGACGCCGGTGAGAAGCAGGACCAGGAAGCTGTAGAGGCAGATCTCGCCGAGCATGAAGGACCAGTGGTCCGGGAACACCTTGCGCAGGTTGGTCTTCGCCAGCGCGTACAGCCCCAGCCGCTCGTCGGCCCAGTCGGCGAGCCGCTCGCCCTTGGCGGACTCGCCGGGCCTCGAAGTCCCGCCGCCCGACGCCCCGTTCACCGATCGCGCGTCGTCACCCATACGTCGCCGCCTCCCGCCCGGATCAACCCCAGGGTGGCACGGCGGACCGGCTGAGCCAACGGTGCGGACAGCCCGCCCGCGGGACGCGGCGGCGGCGGTTCGGGCGGCCGACGGGGCTACGCGGCCGCCGTCACGGGGTGAGGCCGACGACCGCCGTCGGGCCGTGCGCGTGCAGCGTCGCGTCCTCCCCGGTCAGCAGAAGGGCGTCGTGGCGGGCGAGCCGCACCCCGTCGACGTCGGCGGACCCGCCCTCGCCGAGGGAGACGATCAGGGCGTGCGCCGCCCGCAGGCGGAGCCGGCCGCGTACGACCGCGACGGCCGGGGCCGAAGCGCCCCTGCGCCACATCACGTTGAGGTTGACCACGGGCCCGTCCAGCAGCCGGCAGTCGGTGGGCTCGTCGCCGGGGAGGTCCTGGGGCACGTGCCGTGCGTCGACGAGCCGTCGCCGCCCGCCCACGGTCAGGTCCATGCCCGCGCCCTCGACCAGCGTCAAGGTCCGCTCCACTTCGGGGAACACGGAGAACGGGCCGTCCGCCGCGACCTCGGCGAGGCTGACCCGCCAGGTGAAGGCGGCCATGCCCGCGCCCGCCGGGGAGCAGGTGATCTCACGGGTCACCCCGCCGCCGTTCTTCCAGGCCGTGGCCGCACGTC
This sequence comes from Streptomyces sp. NPDC002884, assembly GCF_040295245.1. NCBI lineage: Bacteria > Bacillati > Actinomycetota > Actinomycetes > Kitasatosporales > Streptomycetaceae > Streptomyces > Streptomyces sp. NPDC002884. The sequence goes on from NZ_JBEOVB010000001.1 coordinate 39,716, forward strand.
CGGCGGCGGGCAGCAGGAGGGTCACCGGACGATCCCCCGCGCCCTGGCCGCGCCGAGCCAGGCCGGGAACTCCCCGACCAGCCGGTCGTACAGCTCCGCGTCCGACACCTTCCGCGGATCCGGACCGGCGTGGAAGAAACCGGCGTTGTCGACCGTCCGCTTCGCCGGTACGGGCAGTTCGTCGAGCTTGCGCAGAAAGTCGAACTGCTTGCTGCCCCGGTCGCCGAAGCCGATGAACTGCCAGAACAGGGGCAGCTTCGACGCCTTGCAGAGGTAGCGTTCGGCGGCGAGTTTGTTGATCGGGCCGCCGTCGGTCTGGAAGACGACGAGCGCGGGGTCCGTCGACCCGCTGTCGAGGTAGTGGTCGATGACGGCGTCCATGGCGAGGTGGTAGCTGGTCCTGCCCATGTGCCCGAGCCCGGCCACGATCCGGTCCACCCGCCCCCGATGGTCGGCGAGGGCGATGTCGGTGACGGCGTCGACGTCGGTGGAGAAGAAGACGACCGGCACCCGGCCGTCGTCGTCGAGGTGCGCGGACAGGCCCAACACCCGGTCGGCGAGCGCCTGCACGCTGCCGTCCTGGTAGTACGGCTTCATCGACCCCGAATAGTCGACGACGAGATAGACGGCCGCCCGCTGCCCGTCGAGACCGTGCTTCGTGAGGGAAACCCCGGCGCTCTTGTAGAGGTTGACCAGCGCGGGTGCGGTCTCCTGGACCTTGGTGAGACTGATCGCGACCATGGCGCACAGCCTCCCACACCCACCGCCCTTCGCCCTTTTGTTCGTTCGCCTACTAATAAGGATGAAATGACAAGCAACACGACATTCCCGCTCTAGGGTGTGCGGCATGAAACGTGCCGCCGCCCTGGTCTGCGCCGCCGTAGCGTCGACGGTGTACCTGTTCACTCCCGCCCGGCTCGCCCCGCCCGCCCAGCCGACGACCGGCGTCCCGGCGGCCTCGCCCGGCCTCACCGCCCCGCCCCAGAAGGAACTGGCCCAGAAGATCGTGGCGAGCGCCGAGAACGGGACCCTGAACTGGCGCACCGCGTACGGCTATGTCGAGGACATCGGGGACGGACAGGGCTACACGGCGGGTCTGATCGGCTTCTGCACCGGCACCCACGATCTGCTCACCCTCGTCGAGCGCTACACGCGCGCCCACCCGGACAACGCCCTCGCTCGCTATCTCCCCGCCCTGCGCCGGGTCGACGGCACCGCCTCGCACGCCGGTCTGGACCCCGGCTTCCCGGCCGCCTGGCGGGCCGAGTCGAGGGTGCCCGCCTTCCGGGCCGCGCAGGACGTCGAGCGCGACCGCGTCTACTTCGACCCGGCGGTCCGCCGGGGCCGCGTCGACGGCCTGGGCGCGCTGGGCCAGTTCATCTACTACGACGCCCTGGTCTTCCACGGTCCCGGCCCGGGCCCGACCAGCTTCGACGGCATCCGTGCCCGCGCGATGCGGCAGGCCCCGACCCCCGCGCAGGGCGGCAGGGAGACCGACTATCTCGACGCCTTCCTCGACGCCCGCCGCCTGGCCATGCTGACCCGGCACCCCGGAGTCGACACCTCGCGCGTCGACACGACCCAGCGCCGTTTCCTGCGCGAGGGCAACCTCGGCCTGCGCCCGCCGCTGCGGTGGCAGGTGTACGGGGAGACGTACCGGGTGCCGTAGAGCGGTCGTGCGGACATGCGGCGGCGCCTGCCCGGTCGTCCGGTCGGGGACTGTGGGGCAGGCGCCGTCTGTGTTCCGTACGCCTTTGTACGGGACGTATGGGGGCCCTCGGGGCCGGGCCGTCAGACCAGCAGCGAGCGGTCCGTCGGGCGGATCGGGGCCGGGAGCTCACTCGCGCCGGTCAGGAACCGGTCGACGCCGCGGGCGGCCGAGCGGCCCTCCGCGATCGCCCACACGATGAGCGACTGGCCGCGGCCGGCGTCACCGGCGACGTACACGCCCGGGACGTTGGTGCGGAAGTCGGCGTCGCGGGCGATGTTGCCGCGCTCGTCGAGCTCCAGGCCGAACTGCTCCACCACGCCGTTCTCACGGTCGGTGCCGGTGAAGCCCATCGCGAGGGTGACCAGCTGGGCGGGGATCTTGCGCTCCGTGCCCGGCTTCGGGGTCAGCCTGCCGTCGATGAACTCGACCTCGCTGAGGTGCAGCCACTGGACGTTGCCGTCCTCGTCGCCCTCGAAGTGGGTGGTGGAGACGGAGTAGACCCGCTCGCCGCCCTCCTCGTGCGCGCTCGTGACCTTGTAGAGCATGGGGAAGGTCGGCCACGGCTGACCCGGGTTCCGCTCCTCGCCGGGCCTCGGCATGATCTCCAGCTGGGTGACCGAGGCCGCGCCCTGACGGTGGGCGGTGCCCACGCAGTCGGCGCCGGTGTCGCCACCGCCGATGACCACGACGTGCTTGCCCTCGGCCGAGATCGGGGGCGCCACGAAGTCGCCCTCCTGGACCTTGTTGGCCAGCGGCAGGTACTCCATCGCCTGGTAGACGCCCTTGAGCTCACGGCCGGGGACCGGAAGGTCGCGGGCGGTCGTGGCACCGGCGGCGATGACGATGGCGTCGTAGCGCTTCTTCAGGTCGGTCGCCTTGAGGTCGCGGCCGATCTCGATCCCGGTACGGAAGCGGGTGCCCTCCGCGCGCATCTGCTCGATACGGCGGTTGATGTGCCGCTTCTCCATCTTGAACTCGGGGATGCCGTAACGGAGGAGGCCTCCGATGCGGTCCGCGCGCTCGTAGACGGCGACGGTGTGGCCGGCCCGGGTGAGCTGCTGGGCGGCGGCCAGGCCCGCCGGGCCCGAGCCGATGACCGCGACGGTCTTGCCGGACAGGCGCTCGGGCGCCTGCGGGGCGACGTCACCGGTCTCCCACGCCTTGTCGATGATCGAGACCTCGACGTTCTTGATGGTGACGGCCGGCTGGTTGATGCCCAGCACACACGCCGACTCGCACGGAGCGGGGCACAGCCGGCCCGTGAACTCCGGGAAGTTGTTCGTGGCGTGCAGCCGCTCGGAGGCCGCGGTCCAGTCCTCGCGGTAGGCGAAGTCGTTCCACTCGGGGATCAGGTTCCCCAGCGGACAGCCGTTGTGACAGAACGGGATGCCGCAGTCCATGCACCGGCCGGCCTGCTTGCCGATGATCGGCAGCAGCGAACCGGGGACGTAGACCTCGTTCCAGTCCTTCAGACGCACGTCGACCGGACGGGACTTGGCGACCTCACGGCCGTGGTTCAGGAAGCCCTTCGGGTCAGCCATTGGTCGCCGCCTCCATCATCTTCTCGGTGATCTCGGACTCGGAGAGTCCCGCCTGCTCGGCGGCGTCCTTGGCGGCGAGCACTGCCTTGTACGTGCTGGGGATGATCTTGCTGAAGCGCTCCGCGGAGGCGTCCCAGTCGACGAGCAGCTTCGCGGCGACCGTCGAACCGGTCTCCTCGGCGTGACGGCGCACCACGTCGTGCAGCCACTGCTTGTCGGCCTCGTCCGGCGTCTCGACGGCGCCGAGGTTGCCGGCGTTGACGTTGTCGCGGTTCAGGTCGATCACGTAGGCGACGCCGCCCGACATGCCGGCCGCGAAGTTGCGGCCCGTCTCGCCGAGGACGACCGCGTGACCGCCGGTCATGTACTCGCAGCCGTGGTCGCCCACGCCCTCGGAGACGACCGTCGCGCCGGAGTTGCGGACGCAGAAGCGCTCACCGGTGCGGCCGCGCAGGAACAGTTCGCCGCCGGTCGCGCCGTAGGCGATGGTGTTGCCCGCGATCGTCGAGTACTCGGCGAGGTGGTCGGCGCCCCGGTCCGGGCGGACGACGACCCGGCCGCCGGAGAGGCCCTTGCCGACGTAGTCGTTGGCGTCGCCCTCCAGGCGCAGCGTGACACCGCGCGGGAGGAAGGCGCCGAAGGACTGGCCGGCGGAGCCGGTGAAGGTGATGTCGATGGTGTCCTCGGGCAGGCCCGCGCCACCGAACTTCTTCGTCACCTCGTGGCCGAGCATGGTGCCGACCGTGCGGTTGATGTTGCGGATGGAGACCTGGGCGCGCACCGGCTGGGCGTCGGTCGCGGAGTCCGCGGCCAGGGCGTCGGCGGCCAGCTTGATCAGCTGGTTGTCGAGCGCCTTCTCCAGGCCGTGGTCCTGCGAGATGACCTGGTGCAGCGCCGCGCCCTCGGGCAGGGCGGGCACGTGGAACAGCGGGGCCAGGTTCAGGCCCTGTGCCTTCCAGTGGTCGACGGCGCGCTCGACGTCCAGGACCTCGGCGTGGCCGACGGCCTCCTCGATGGTGCGGAAGCCCAGCTCGGCGAGGATCTCGCGGACCTCCTCGGCGATGAACTTGAAGAAGTTCACCACGTACTCCGCCTTGCCGGCGAAGCGGTCGCGGAGCACCGGGTTCTGGGTGGCGATACCGACCGGGCAGGTGTCCAGGTGGCAGACGCGCATCATGACGCAGCCGGAGACGACGAGCGGCGCGGTCGCGAAACCGAACTCCTCGGCGCCGAGCAGCGCGGCGATGACCACGTCACGGCCCGTCTTCAGCTGGCCGTCGGTCTGCACGACGATCCGGTCGCGCAGGCCGTTGAGCAGCAGCGTCTGCTGGGTCTCGGCGAGGCCGAGCTCCCAGGGACCGCCCGCGTGCTTGAGGGAGGTGAGCGGGGAGGCGCCGGTTCCGCCGTCGTGGCCGGAGATGAGCACGACGTCCGCGTGCGCCTTGGACACACCGGCCGCGACCGTGCCGACGCCGACCTCGGAGACCAGCTTCACGTGGATCCGCGCCTGCGGATTCGCGTTCTTCAGGTCGTGGATCAGCTGGGCGAGGTCCTCGATGGAGTAGATGTCGTGGTGCGGCGGCGGGGAGATCAGACCGACACCGGGGGTGCTGTGCCGGGTCTTGGCGACCCACGGGTAGACCTTGTGGCCGGGCAGCTGGCCGCCCTCGCCGGGCTTGGCGCCCTGGGCCATCTTGATCTGGATGTCGTCCGCGTTGACCAGGTACTCGGACGTGACGCCGAAGCGGCCGGAGGCGACCTGCTTGATGGCGCTGCGCCGGGCCGGGTCGTAGAGCCGGTCCGCGTCCTCGCCGCCCTCACCGGTGTTGGACTTGCCGCCCAGCTGGTTCATGGCGATGGCGAGGGTCTCGTGCGCCTCCTTGGAGATGGAGCCGTACGACATGGCGCCGGTGGAGAAGCGCCGGACGATCTCGCTGACCGGCTCGACCTCGTCGACGGAGATCGGCTGCCGGTCCGAGGTGAAGCCGAAGAGGCCGCGCAGCGTCATGAGGCGCTCGGACTGCTCGTTCACGCGGTCCGTGTACTTCTTGAAGATGTCGTAGCGGGCCGTGCGCGTCGAGTGCTGGAGGCGGAAGACCGTCTCCGGGTCGAACAGGTGCGGCTCGCCCTCGCGGCGCCACTGGTACTCGCCGCCTATTTCCAGGGCGCGGTGGGCCGGCGCGATGCCGCTGGCCGGGTACGCCTTGGCGTGGCGGGCGGCGACCTCCTTGGCGATGACGTCGATGCCGACGCCGCCGATCTTGGTGGCGGTGCCGTTGAAGTACTTCTCGACGAAGGCGTCGTCGAGTCCGACGGCCTCGAAGACCTGGGCGCCGCGGTAGGAGGCGACGGTCGAGATGCCCATCTTGGACATGACCTTCAGGACGCCCTTGCCCAGCGCGTAGATCAGGTTGCGGATCGCCTGCTCGGGCTCGAGGCCGTTGATGAAGGTGCCCGCGCGCAGCAGGTCCTCGGCGGACTCCATCGCCAGGTACGGGTTGACGGCGGCGGCGCCGAAGCCGATCAGCAGGGCGACGTGGTGGACCTCGCGGACGTCGCCGGCCTCGACGAGGAGGCCCACCTCGGTGCGCTGCTTGGTGCGGATGAGGTGGTGGTGGACGGCCGCGGTGAGCAGCAGCGACGGGATCGGGGCGTGCTCGGCGTCCGAGTGGCGGTCCGACAGGACGATGAGGCGGGCGCCGTTGTCGATGGCGGCGTCGGCCTCGGTGCAGATCTCCTCGATGCGCGCGGCCAGCGCGTCACCGCCGCCGTGCACCCGGTACAGACCGGAGAGCGTCGCGGCCTTGAAGCCGGGCATGTCGCCGTCGGCGTTGATGTGGATGAGCTTGGCGAGCTCGTCGTTGTCGATGACCGGGAACGGCAGGGTGACCGTCCGGCACGACGCGGCGCTCGGCTCGAGCAGGTTGCCCTGCGGGCCCAGCGACGAGCGCAGCGAGGTCACGAGCTCCTCGCGGATGGCGTCCAGCGGCGGGTTGGTGACCTGCGCGAACAGCTGGGTGAAGTAGTCGAAGAGCAGCCGCGGGCGCGCGGAGAGCGCGGCGATCGGCGAGTCCGTGCCCATGGAGCCGAGCGGTTCGCCGGCGGTCTTGGCCATCGGCGCGAGGATGACGCGCAGCTCTTCCTCGGTGTAGCCGAAGGTCTGCTGGCGGCGGGTGACCGAGGCGTGGGTGTGCACGATGTGCTCGCGCTCGGGCAGGTCGGCCAGCTCGATCTCGCCGGCTTCCAGCCACTCGGCGTAGGGCTTCTCGGCGGCGAGCTGGGCCTTGATCTCGTCGTCCTCGATGATGCGGTGCTCGGCGGTGTCGACGAGGAACATCCGGCCGGGCTGGAGGCGGCCCTTGCGGACGACCTTGGCGGGGTCGATGTCGAGGACGCCGACCTCGGAGCCGAGGACGACGAGGCCGTCGTCGGTGACCCAGTAGCGGCCGGGGCGCAGGCCGTTGCGGTCGAGCACGGCGCCGACCTGGGTGCCGTCGGTGAAGGTGACACAGGCCGGGCCGTCCCAGGGCTCCATCTGCGTGGAGTGGAACTCGTAGAAGGCGCGCCGGGCCGGGTCCATGGACTCGTGGTTCTCCCACGCCTCCGGGATCATCATCAGCACGGAGTGCGGCAGCGAGCGGCCACCGAGGTGGAGCAGTTCGAGCACCTCGTCGAAGGACGCCGAGTCGGAGGCGTCCGGCGTACAGACCGGGAAGATCCGCTCGATGGACTTCTCGTCCTTGCCGAAGAGGTCGGAGACGAGCTGCGACTCGCGGGCGCGCATCCAGTTGCGGTTGCCCTTGACGGTGTTGATCTCACCGTTGTGCGCGACGAAGCGGTACGGGTGCGCGAGCGGCCACGACGGGAAGGTGTTCGTCGAGAAGCGCGAGTGGACGAGCGACACGGCCGAGGCGAAGCGGCGGTCGGACAGGTCCGGGAAGAAGGGCTCGAGCTGGCCGGTGGTCAGCATGCCCTTGTAGACGATGGTCCGCGCGGACAGCGACGGGAAGTAGACGCCGGCCTCGCGTTCGGCGCGCTTGCGCAGCACGAACGCCTTGCGGTCGAGGTCGATGCCCGTGCTGGCGTTGTCCGTGACGAAGATCTGGCGGAAGGCCGGCATCGTCGAGCGGGCGGTGGCGCCGAGCAGCCCGGGGGCGACCGGGACTTCGCGCCAGCCGAGGACGGTGAGGCCCTCGTCGGCGGCGATCGTCTCGATCTGTGAGACGGCGTCCTGGAGGCCTTCCTCGGGGAGGAACGCGATACCGACGGCGTAGCCGCCGGCCTCGGGGAGCTCGAATCCGGCCACCTCGCGGAGGAAGGCGTCCGGGACCTGGGTCAGGATGCCCGCACCGTCGCCGGAGTCCGGCTCGGAGCCGGTGGCGCCGCGGTGCTCGAGGTTGCGCAGAACGGTGAGCGCCTGCTCGACCAGCGTGTGGCTCGCCTCGCCGGTGAGGTTGGCCACGAAGCCGACGCCACAGGCGTCGTGCTCGTTGCGGGGGTCGTACATACCCTGCGCAGCAGGGCGAGCATCCATGAAGGACCAGTTCTGGCCATTCGCGGAATGCTGGGACGGCTGGCGCGGCGTACGCATCGGCTCTCCCGTCGTCGTCTCAAGTGGCATATCTGCTGGCGAAGGGACGACGTTGGCCCTCTGCGTAACGCAAAATTTCGTGCAGGTTACATGATGGAGCGGTTCTCGGGAACCGGATACTCCGTTCCAACATGCGGACGCCACGGAGTCGCAACGGGGGTATCGCGCACGTGGCTGAAAGTATGTGGGGACCGAACGGGACGAGATCGATCAGATCGGTGTCCGCCGGTCCGGAAGGCGAGGGGAGCGGCTTCGTTCACCCCGCGAGTGCGCCTCAGGCGTCATTGCCCACAGCGCTTACGGCTCATGCCCGCTGGTTAAGCACTCGAAACCAGTCAGTAACGGCTACTTATGCGGCCCATCGCATAAGTACCATCCGCACTATCCTACGGCCGTTCCGATCCAGCTGCCCAGGGCGTACGTCACACCGGCCGCCGCGCCACCGAGGGCGAGCTGCCGCAGCCCGCTGTACCACCAGGTGCGCGCGGTCACCCGGGCCACCACGGCCCCGCAGCCGAACAGCCCGAACAGTGCGAGCAGCACGGCCGGCCAGAGCGAAGCGGCGCCCAGCAGATAGGGGAGTACGGGCAGCAGCGCGCCCAGCGCGAACGCGCCGAAGCTCGAACCGGCGGCGAGCAGCGGCGAGGGCAGATCGGAGGGGTCGATGCCCAGTTCCTCGCGGGCGTGGATCTCCAGGGCCTGCTCGGGATCGCGCGACAGCTGCTGGGCGACCCGCCGGGCCAGCTCGGGCTCGACCCCGCGGGCCTCGTACAGCGCGGCGAGCTCGGCCTCCTCGTCCTTGGGGTGCTTTCTCAACTCCCGCCGTTCGACCTCGAGTTCGGCCTCGACGAGCTCACGCTGCGAGGCGACGGAGGTGTACTCGCCGGCGGCCATGGAGAAGGCGCCCGCGGCGAGACCGGCGAGTCCGGTGATGACGACGGTCCGGTGGCCCACCGAACCGCCGGCGACACCGGTCATCAGGGCGAGGTTGGAGACCAGGCCGTCCATCGCGCCGAAGACGGCGGGCCGCAGCCAGCCCCCGGTGACGTCCCGGTGCGTGTGGTTGTCGCGATGCGCCTCGTGCAGCGCGGCTTCGGTGTCGATGATGGCCACAAGATCCCCCAGGGTGTTCCGGAAGGCCCCAGCAAGCTGAGGCAAAGCTAAGTCTGGACTGATTCCACTTTTTGACAACGCCAAATATATGCCGGGGGATTCCCGCCCGCCAGGAAGGAAAGGCTGGGCTAACCTGCGGTTTTACCTTCGAATGCTCATACGATCGGGAGTCTGCACAGATGTCGACCGGGTGACATGGGAGGCTCCCAGGCTGAGGTCAACCGCCGATGGTGGGACACATCCGCAAAGCGCTCCGCGCCCCGTGCGGAGCCTCTTGAGGAGAGGCCTCGTATGGCATCGATCGCCTGCATCCCCTCGGTCCCGGCGCCGGGGGACGCCGCCGACCTGCGCGAACGGGCCCGCGGCGCCCTGCTCGGCCTGGCCGTGGGAGACGCCCTGGGAGCCCCCGCGGAGAACATGAAGCCCTCCGAGATCCGCGCCCGCTGGGGCCGCATCACGGGATACGTCGCCGACCGGCCGGCCGGCACCGACGACACCGAGTACGCGATCTTCTCGGGCCTGCTGCTGGCCCGCCACGGCTCCGCGCTCACCCCGGCCCATGTCGAGGCGGCCTGGCACCAGTGGATCGCCGACCTCGACGAGGGCCCCTTCCGCGGCGCCGGCTTCAGCGAACGCGGCACCCTGGAGAACCTCCGCCGAGGCCTGGCGGCGCCGATCTCGGCGCAGCACCGGCACGCCTGGAGCGACGGCCTGGCGATGCGCGCGGCCCCCTTCGGCGTCTTCGCCGCGGGCCGTCCGGCGGAAGCGGCCCGCCTGGTCGCGATCGACGGCGCGGTGAGCCACGACGGCGAGGGCATCTACGGCGGCCAGGCGGTCGCGGCGGGAGTGGCGGCGGCGATGGCGGGAGCGCCGGCGATCTCGGTGGTCGCCTCCGCCCTGGCCGTGGTCCCCGAGGACTCCTGGACGGCGCGTTCCCTGCGCCGGGCGGTGGCGGTGGCCCACCGGGGCGAACGGGCGGTCCGCTCCGCCGTCGTCGTCGGCGGCTACCCCTGGACCGACCTCGCCCCCGAGGCCGTCGCCCTCGCCTTCGGCGCCTACGCGGCCGCCGACGGAGACTTCCGCGAAGCCGTCCTGACGGCGGTGAACATGGGCCGCGACGCGGACACGACGGCCGCGGTGGCGGGCGCCCTGGCCGGTGCGACGCAGGGCGTGTCGGCGATCCCGGCGGAATGGGCGGCGGCGATCGGCCCGGCCCGGGGAAGCTGCCTGCCGTCCATGGCGGGCCACCACGTGCTGGACGTGGCGGAGTTGCTGGTGCCGGGCGAGGGCGGCAAGTGGGGCGAGGGCATGGTCGTGGAGGAACTCGTGCCGAACCTGATGGGCCTCGCCCGGTTCCCCCTGCCGGACCCGACCGCCTTCACCCTGGCGGCCAACGACGGCGCGGAGGTACGACCGTGAGACCACCCGGACCACTGGACGAGGGAATGACGGCCGGAACGCTCACGACGGCTCCGGACGAACTCGCGGCCACCGACGGCGAGGACACTCGCCAGGCGCCGCCCGCGCCCGGCAACGGGAGCCGCACGCCGTGCGCGGACGGGAGCACAAGGGCCGCGGGCGAAGCCGAGGCCGTCGAGACCGCCCGTCCGGCGAGGGCGCGCCGTATCGAGGGCCTCCTGCTCGGCCTCGCCGCGGGCGACGCCGCCGGCTGGCCCGCCGCCCGCCACCGAGCCGCCCGCATGCCGGAGTGGACCCGCCGGCTGACCCGCGAACTCGACACCTTCGCCGAGCACAACGCGACGACGACCCTCCCCGTCCCCATCGCCCTCAACCAACCCCCCGAGCCCCTCCGCCTCGGCCCCTCCGACGACGCCGAGTGGGCGGCGTTCGCGGCCGAGGCGGTCCTGCGGGCCGGGGACGACACCGCTCTCGGCGACCTCAGCCGGGAACGCCGGATGCGCGCCGCCATCGACCTCACCTGGAACGCCGTCGCCTGCGAGGTCGCGGCGGCCGCCGACCGCGCGCCCGAGGTCGAGTCCGCCGTCCTCCCCCTGCGCGCCCGGATCTCCGTCCGCGCCGGCCTCGGCAACCTCGCCGCCGGTCTGCGACCGCCCGCCACCGGCCACGACAACCCCCACTACTTCGACGACGCGGCCTGCGTACGCGCCTGCGTCCTGGCCGTGGCCCACCCCGGCGACCCCCGACTCGCCGCCGAACTCGCCGAGTTCGACGCCCGCTACACCCAGGACGGCGACGGCGTGCACGGCGCGCGCGCGATGGCGGCGGCACTCGCTCTGGCCCTCGTCGGCGCGGACCCCGGGGCCTGTGTGGCGGCGGCGCTCGCCGAACTCCCCGAGCACACCGAGATCGGCCGCAACGCCCGGCACGCCCTCGCGCTGGCCCATGGCGCCGACAGCGCCTTCGCGCTCATCCCCCTCCTGGAGCACCAGATCGTCGACCACGTCTACAGCTACGGCATCGCGGCGGCGGAGACGGTCCCGGTGGCCCTGGCGCTGGTGACGGCGTCCGGCGGCCGTATCGGCGAAGCGGTACCGGCGGCGGCCTGTCTCTCCCGGGTCGCCGACTCGGCCCCGGCCCTGGCGGGCGCGCTGACCGGCGCGTTGGGCGGTGGCGCCGCCGTCCCCGACTCCTGGCGGGACAGCTGCCGTGTCCTCTCGGGCTGTGTACTGCCCCGGCTCACCGGCACCGACCTGGTGGAACTCGCCGAACTCCTGGAAACCACGCAACCGACCCCTCCAGGAGGATGATTCGGGGCATGACGCCCAAAGCACAAGAAAGCCACGGCGGAACCCTGGAAGACCGCATCACCGCCGCCCTCGTCGGGGCGGCCGTAGGCGACGCGCTCGGCGGCCCCGTCGAGGGCTACTCCCCCGAGCAGATCCTCCAGCGCCACGGCAGCCGGGTCCACGGCGTCGTCGGTCCCTGGAACGGCGACGACTGGCGCACCGCCCGCCCCATCGCCCCGTACCACAAGGGCGACGGCCACGTCACCGACGACACCTTGATGACCCACGCGCTGATCAGGGTCTACGCCACGGTCCGCGATCACCTGGACGCCTACACGATCGCCGACCACCTGGTCCCGGACCTGCTGACGACACCCCGCTGGATCCCCGAGCTGGAGGCGGAGGCACTCCCCCTCCAGCGGATCTTCCTGGCGGAGAAATGGCTGGTGGCAAGGCTCCACTACGGTCATATGGACCCGCGCGAGGCAGGCGTCGGCAACATCGTCAACTGCGGTGCGGCGATGTACATGGCCCCGGTGGGACTGGTCAACGCAGCCAACCCGGCGGGCGCGTACGCCGAGGCGCTGGACATCGCCGGCGCCCACCAGTCGTCGTACGGCCGTGAGGCGGCGGGAGTCTTCGCGGCGGCGGTGGCGGCCGCGTGCACGCCGGGCGCGACGGCGGACTCCGTCGTCACGGCCTGTCTGGCCTTGGCGCAGGACGGGACCCGTACGGCGATCGAGAAGGTCTGCGAAGCGGCGGCCCGGTACACCGACTTCGAGTCGGCGCTGGCGCCGCTGCGGGAGGCGGTGACGCCGTACGACACCGTCGGCCCCGACTACCGCCGGCCCTCGCTGGCCGCCCGCCGCCCCTCCCGCCTGCACGCCATCGAGGAACTCCCCGTCGCCCTGGGCATGTTGCTGGTGGCCGACGGCGACTACCGGCAGGCGGTCCTCGGCGCGGTCAACTACGGCCGCGACTGCGACTCGATCGCGACGATGGCGGGAGCGGTGGCCGGCGCCCTCGGCTCGCCGGTCCCCGACGAGTGGTCGAAACAGGTCGCCGAGGCCAGCCGTCTCGACCTCCGGGAGCCCGCGGTGACGCTCACCGAGGTCACCCGGGAGATCTTCGAGCGCGACGTCCACCACCGCCGTACCCACGAGTCGGCGTTCTCCGCGATCGGAGGCCCGCGATGCTCCGACTGACCTGGGTCCAGCCCGAGGACCTCCTCGGCCACGAACTGCACCAGGCGGCGCAGGACGGCCGGGAGCCGTGGGCGATCGCCGCACGCTGGAAGGCGGCCGGCGGCTGCGAGGCCCCGCCCCGGGCCGGCGCGTCCCCCCAGCGCGCCTCGCGCTATCTGCGCCTCCTCGCGGACGACCTCCTGGACGAACTGGCCGACCTGCCCAGCAGGTTGACGGAACACGAGCCGACCGGGCTGGAGCGGATCAGGGCCCTGTGCCCGCAGTGGCCGAGCCGACCGGCCGGTGCGCGTGCGCAGACCCCCACCCCGGCCGGTCTGGAAGCGGCCTGGCTGGGCCGGGCCGTCGGCTGCCTGCTGGGCAAACCGGTGGAGAAACTCCCCCTGGACGCCGTCCGCCGACTCGCCCGCTCCACCGGAAACTGGCCCCTCACCGGCTACTTCACCGCCCGCGGAGTCCCCGAGCCCCTCCTCGAGGCGCACCCCTGGAACCGCCGCTCCGCGACCACCTCCCTCGCCGAGAACATCGACGGCATGCCCGAGGACGACGACCTCAACTACCCGCTCCTCAACCTCCTCCTGCTCCAACGGCACGGCAGGGACTTCACCACCATGGACGTGGCCCGGCTCTGGCTGGACGAACTCCCCGCGGGCCGCACCTTCACCGCCGAACGCCTCGCCCTGCGCAACCTCCTCGCCGGCATCGAGCCCCCGCTCACGGCCCGCCACCGCAACCCCTTCCGCGAGTGGATCGGCGCCCTCATCCGCGCCGACGTCCACGGCTGGACCAACCCCGGGGACCCGGCCGCCGCGGCCGAGCAGGCCCACCGCGACGCCACCCTCACGCACACCGCCAACGGCGTCTACGCGGCGATGTTCACGGCGGCCACCATCGCCGCCGCCGCGACCGGCAGCCAGGACATCCACGCCTGTCTGCGCACCGGCCTGACCGTCGTCCCGCCCCGCTCCCGCCTCGCGCGGGCCGTCACCCACGCCGTCCGGCTCGCCGGAGAACACCCCGACTTCGACACCGTGGTCGACGAACTCCACACCGCCCACAAGGCGCACCACTGGGTCCACGCCATCCCCAACACCGCCCTGATCGCCGCCGCCCTCACCCACGCGGACGGCGACTTCACCGGCTCCGTCGGCCGCGCCGTGTCCGGCGGCCTGGACAGCGATTCGGCCGGCGCGACGGCCGGTGGGATCGCCGCCCTGCTCACCGGCGACCCGGCCGCCCTGCCCGACCACTGGACGGCCCCCCTCAAGAACCGCCTGGCCACCTCCGTCGCCGACCTCAACGGCGTCGGCTTCGACACCCTGGCCCACCTCACCTGGTCCCTCATCCCCCGGGAGGCTTCCCAGCCATGACCGACATCGTCGTGCTCGGCAGCACGAACATGGACCTCGTCGCCTACGTCGAGAAACCCCCGCAGCGCGGGGAGACCGTGACGGGACGGGAGTTCCGTACGATCCCCGGCGGCAAGGGCTCCAACCAGGCGGTCGCCGCCGCCCGCGCGGGCGCCACCGTGTCGATGATCGGCGCCGTCGGCAACGACGCCTTCGGCACCCGGCTGCGCTCCACCCTGGAGCACTCCGGCGTGAACACCGACCATCTGCGCACCGTCGAGAGCCCCTCCGGCACCGCGCACATCGTCGTGGACGACGAGGGCGGCAACGCGATCGTGGTCGTCCCCGGCGCGAACGGCACCGTCGACCATCTCGTCCCCGGCGACGAGGTGCTCATCTCCTCCGCCGACGCGCTCCTGCTCCAGCTCGAAGTCCCCCTCGCCGCGGTCGTCGCAAGTGCCCGGGCGGCCCGCGCCCACGGCGTCCGGACGATCCTCACCCCGGCCCCCGCCCAGCCGCTGCCGCCCGAACTCCTCGCGGTCACCGACCTGTTGGTCCCCAACGAGCACGAGGCGGCCACACTCACCGGCCGCACCGACCCGCGCGAGGCGGCCACCGCACTGCTGGACAGCGTGCCGGAGGTGGTCATCACGCTCGGCTCGTCCGGCAGCCTGTACGCGGCCCGGGGAGCGCAGCCGCTGACCGTGCCCGCCCCGCGCGTCACCGCCGTCGACTCGACCGGCGCGGGCGACACCTTCGTCGGCGCCCTCGCGGTCGCGCTCGGCGAGGGGCAGCCCGTACGGGAGGCGCTGGCCTGGGCGTCCGCGGCGGCGGCCCTGTCGGTCCAACGGCCGGGCGCCTCCGCCTCCATGCCCTACCGCTCCGAGATCGAGACGCAGTACGCGTCATGACCGAGCAGACGACAACGGCCGAGCGGACGACCGAGCGGATCGCTCCCCTGCACGGTGTCCGCGTCCTCGACCTGGCCACCCTCTTCGCGGGACCCCTCGCCGCCACCATGCTCGGCGACTTCGGCGCGGAGGTCATCAAGGTCGAGCACCCCGGTCGGCCGGACCCCTCCCGGGGCCACGGCCCGTCGAAGGACGGTGTGGGCCTGTGGTGGAAGCTCCTCGGCCGCAACAAGCGCACCATCACCCTCGACCTCTCCAGACCCGGCGGCCGCGCCACGCTGCTGCGCCTCGCCGCCACCGCCGACGTGATCATCGAGAACTTCCGCCCCGGCACCCTGGAGAAGTGGGACCTCGGCTGGGACGCGCTGTCGGCGGCCAACCCCCGCCTGGTCCTCACCCGGGTCACCGCCTTCGGCCAGTTCGGCCCCTACGCGCACCGCCCCGGCTTCGGCACCCTCGCCGAGGCGATGAGCGGCTTCGCGGCGATCACCGGCGAACCGGACGCGTCCCCGACCCTCCCGCCCTTCGGCCTGGCCGACTCGATCGCCGGTCTGGCCACCGCCTACGCCGTCATGACGGCCCTCGCCGCCCGCGACCGCACCGGCGAGGGACAGGTCGTCGACATGGCGATCATCGAACCCATCCTCACCGTCCTCGGCCCCCAGCCGCTCTGGTACGACCAGCTGGGATACGTCCAGGCCCGCACCGGCAACCGGTCCGCCAACAACGCGCCGCGCAACACCTACCGCACGGCCGACGGGAGCTGGGTCGCCGTCTCGACCTCGGCCCAGTCGATCGCGGAGCGCGTGATGCGCCTGGTCGGCCGCCCCGACCTGATCGACGAGCCCTGGTTCGCGACCGGCGCCGACCGGGCCGCCCACGCCGACCTGCTCGACGACGCGGTCGGCAGCTGGATCGCCGCCCGCAGCCGCACCGACGTCCTGGCCGCCTTCGAGAAGGCGGAGGCGGCGATCGCCCCGATCCAGGACGTACGGGACGTGATGGAGGACCCCCAGTACCAGGCCCTCGACACGATCACCGCGGTCGACGACCCGGAACTGGGCCGGATCCGCATGCAGAACGTTCTCTTCCGGCTCTCCTCGACCCCCGGCGCGATCCGCTGGGCCGGCCGCCCGCACGGCGCCGACACGGAGGAGGTCCTGACCGAACTGGGTCTGACCAAGGCCGAGCTGACGGCCCTCCGCGAGGCGGGCGCCCTATGAAGAAGACCCCGCTGACCTGGCTCTATGTCCCAGGTGACCGCCCGGAGACCGTCACCAAGGCCCTGGCCTGCGGCGCCGACGTCGTCATCGTCGACCTCGAGGACGCGGTCGCCCCGGACCGCAAGGAATACGCCCGCACGGCCACCGCCGAACGCCTCCGCGAGCCCCAGCCGGTCCCGGTGCACGTCCGGGTCAACGCCCTGGACAGCCCCTTCGCCGCGGCGGACCTCCGCACGATGGCCGCCCTGCCCGGGGTCTCCGCCCTGCGCCTGCCGAAAGTGACCTCCCCGCACCAGATCACCCGCGTCGCCGAGACCGTGCCGCCCGCGGACCGTGGAGTCACCCCCCTCCACGCCCTCCTGGAAACAGCCCTCGGCATCGAACACGCCTACGCCATCGCCTGCGCCCACCCCTCGCTGCGTGGCATCGCCCTCGGCGAGGCGGACCTGCGCGCCGATCTGGGCGTCCGCGACGACGCGGGCCTCGACTGGTCCCGCGCCCGTGTCGTGGTCGCCGCCCGGGCCGCCGGTCTGGCGCCGCCACCCCAGTCGGTGCACCCCGACATCCGCGACCTGGAGGGCCTGGCCACCAGCTGCGCCCACGGCCGCACCCTCGGCTTCCTCGGCCGCGCCGCCATCCACCCCCGCCAGCTCCCGATCATCGAACGGGCCTATCTGCCCACCCAGCACGAGCTGGAGGAAGCCGAGACGATCGTGAAGGCGGCGGCCACCGAGCAGGGCGCCCAGGCACTGCCGGACGGCCGCTTCATCGACGCGGCCGTGGTGGCGATGGCACAGCGCACCCTGTCCCTGGCAGCCCGCGGGGACTGAACCCTCGCCGGCACGCACAGACGACGAGGGCGCCCGGCAGACCCCGGGCGCCCTCGTCGTCGTACGAACGACCAGCCGTCAGCTCTTCTTGCCGGCCGACTCGGCCCCGTCCTTGACCTCGTCCTTCACACCGACCGCGTCGTCGGCCTCGACATCGGCGGAGGGCTTGGCATCAGCGGAAACCTCGGTGCCCACGGAGGGCTTGGTGCCGGTCGAGACCTTGCTGTCGGTCGAGACCTTGCTGTCGGAGTCGGCCTCGGCGTCCGCCTCGCCCTTCGCTTCGGCGTCGGTCCCGGCCTTGGCTTCGCCGTCGCCCTTGGCGTCGGTCTTCGCGTCGGTCTTCGCGTCGGTCTTCGCGTCGGTCTTCGCGTCGGCGCCGGCCTCGGCAGCGTCCTCGGCCTCGGCCGCGTCCTTCGGCTTGTCCTCGCCGTCGGCTTCCGTCCCGCCGTCGGAGGCACCCGCACCCGGCTCGACCACCGCTTCGCGCCCGGGCCGCTTCTTCGCCGAGATCACCATGTAGGTCACCGCGAGCAGGAACACGACCAGCGCGGTCCAGTCGTTCAGCCGCAGGCCCAGGATGTGGTGGGCGTCGTCGACCCGCATGTACTCGATCCACGCGCGGCCCACGCAGTACGCGGCGACGTACAGCGCGAAGGCCCGCCCGTGCCCGAGCTTGAAGCGGCGGTCGGCCCAGATGACGAGGAGGGCGACACCGACGCACCACAGCGACTCGTACAGGAACGTCGGGTGGTAGTAGCCGGGCACCCGGCCGTCCGCCGAGGACGTGATGTGCAGCGCCCAGGGGAGGTCGGTCTGCTTGCCGTACAGCTCCTGGTTGAACCAGTTGCCCCAGCGGCCGATCGCCTGGGCGAGAGCGATACCGGGCGCGATGGCGTCGGCGTACGCGGGCAGCGGGATACCCCGGCGGCGACAGCCGATCCACGCGCCGACCGCGCCGAGCGCGATCGCGCCCCAGATACCGAGGCCGCCCTCCCAGACCTTGAAGGCGTCCACCCAGTCACGGCCCTCGCTGAAGTACAGCTCGTAGTCCGTGATCACGTGGTAGAGGCGGCCGCCGACCAGGCCGAAGGGCACCGCCCAGACGGAGATGTCGGCCACCGTGCCGGCCTGCCCGCCGCGGGCGACCCAGCGCCTGTTGCCGAGCCAGACCGCGACGAAGACGCCGATGATGATGCAGAACGCGTAGCCGCGCAGCGGAACGGGGCCGAGATACAGCACCCCGTGCGACGGGCTGGGAATGTAGGCAAGTTCCATGGCAGGGTCGACGCTACCGTGCCGGACCGGGCCGACGACGGGCAGCCCGGCTACGGCTCCATAACGGGCGGGTGACCAGGGGCCTCACCCCTGGTCACCCTTTGTCGGCATCCTCCACCATCTGCTTCAGCTTCGCCGGCGTCATCGACTGGTCGGCGTAGATGTTCTTGCCGTTGAACAGCACGGTCGGAGTGCCGCCGAATTGGCCGTTCTGGAAGGCCTGGTTGGACTTCGCGACCCAGCTGTTGTGCGTGCCGTCCTCGACACAGGTACGGAACGCGGGCGTGTCGAGGCCGTCGACCTTGGCCGCGAGCCCGATGAGCTTGCTGTTCTCGGCGAAGGCGTCGTCCGTCTCCTCCGGCTGGTTCTCGTAGAGCACGTCGTGGTACGCGGGGAACTTCCCGGCGTCCTGCGCGCAGGCAGCCGCGTTGGCCGCGTTACGGGAGCCGGTGCCGCCCATGTTGCCGTCGATGAGCGTGGCCAGGTGGTACTCGACCCTGAGCTTCCCGGCGTCCGTCAGCTCATGGATCGTGGGGCGGTACGCCGTCTCGAAGGCCTTGCAGGCCGGGCAGCGGAAGTCCTCCCACACGGTGAGCGTGGACCTGGCGCTGTCCTTGCCGACGGGGATCGCGAGGGCGTCCTCGCCCTGCGCCCCCGAGGGCGCCACGACCGGACCCGCCTTGTCGCTGCTGTCGTCCTTGCCGGAGTTCGCCGCGACGACCCCGATCACCGCCGCCAGACCCAGGACGCAGACGACGCTCGACGCGACGATCAGCGTCCGCCGCCGCCGCTCCACGGCCTTCTGTTTCTCTCGCTCGTCCGCCAGCCGCTCCCTGGCGGTGCGCTTACCCGCACGATTCTTCTCGCTCACACCCCCAGAACGAACCGGGGAGGCGCAATGCGCCTCCCCGACCCCAGGTCCACCCGTTCGAGTGACCCGGCGCTCTGTCCCGCTCTGGTGTGCCGGTCCCCCGGTCACGCCTGTCGGCGCACGCCCTTCGCCAGCTCGGCGGCGAGCTCGCGGACCGCCTCGACACCGGCCGCGTCGTCCGGCGCGTCCAGCATCCGCTTGACGAAGGCCGAGCCGACGATCACGCCGTCGGCGAAGCCGGCCACCTCGGCGGCCTGCGTGGCGTCGGAGACGCCGAGGCCGACGCAGACGGGCAGGCCGGTGCCGGTGGCCCGGGTCCGCTCGACCAGGTCCTGGGCCTGCGCGCCCACCGACGCACGGGTGCCGGTGACCCCCATCAGCGAGGCGGCGTAGACGAAGCCGCTGCCCGCCTCGGTGATCTGCGCGAGCCGCGCCTCCTTGCTGCTCGGCGCCACGACGAAGACCGTCGCGAGGCCGTGCTTGTGGGCGTGCTCCCTCCACAGCTCCGATTCCTGGACCGGCAGATCGGGCAGGATGCAGCCCGCGCCGCCCGCCTCGGCCAGCTCGGCGGTGAAGCGCTCGACGCCGTAGCGGTCGATCGGGTTCCAGTAGGTCATGACGAGGATCGGCTTCCCGGTGGCCTCGAAGGCCTCCCGGACCGTCCGCATGACGTCCGCGATCCGCACCCCGCCGCGCAGGGCGATGTCGTCGGCGGTCTGGATGACCGGGCCGTCGAGGACGGGGTCGCTGTGCGGCAGACCGACCTCGACGACGTCCGCGCCTCCGTCGATGACGGCCTTGATCGCCTCGATGCCGCCGTCCACGGTCGGGAACCCGGCCGGGAGGTAGGCGATGAGCGCGGCGCGGCCCTGCGCCTTGGCGTCGGCGAGGGTGTCCGCCAGCAACTCCATGTTCCCGCTCACTTGGCGTCCCCCTCGATCTCGGCGGTGTCGGCCGCGTTGGCGGCGACCTCGGCGTCGGTTTCGTACAGGCCGAAGTACCGGGCGGCCGTGTCCATGTCCTTGTCGCCGCGGCCGGACAGGTTGACGACGATCAGCCCGTCCTTGCCGAGCTCCTTGCCGACCTCCAGGGCCCCGGCCAGCGCGTGCGCGCTCTCGATGGCCGGGATGATGCCCTCGGTGCGCGACAGCAGACGCAGCGCCTGCATGGCCGCGTCGTCGGTGACCGCGCGGTACTCGCCGCGGCCGCTGTCCTTGAGGTAGGAGTGCTCGGGGCCGATGCCCGGGTAGTCCAGGCCCGCCGAGATGGAGTACGGCTCGGTGATCTGGCCCTCGTCGTCCTGGAGGACGTAGGAGCGCGAGCCGTGCAGGATGCCGGGCTCGCCCGCGGTGAGGGTCGCCGCGTGCTCGCCGGTCTCGATGCCGTGACCGGCCGGCTCGCAGCCGACGAGCCGGACGCCGGCGTCCGGGATGAAGGCGTGGAAGAGGCCGATGGCGTTGGAGCCGCCGCCGACACAGGCGACCGCCGC
Organism: Streptomyces sp. NPDC002884; assembly: GCF_040295245.1. NCBI lineage: Bacteria > Bacillati > Actinomycetota > Actinomycetes > Kitasatosporales > Streptomycetaceae > Streptomyces > Streptomyces sp. NPDC002884. Next base: position 60,530 of record NZ_JBEOVB010000001.1, read on the forward strand.
GTCGGGGAGGCGGCCGGCGCGCTCCAGGATCTGGCGGCGGGCCTCGACGCCGATGACGCGGTGGAAGTCGCGCACCATCGCCGGGAAGGGGTGCGGTCCGGCGACCGTGCCGAACAGGTAGTGGGTGCGGTCGACGTTGGCGACCCAGTCGCGGAAGGCCTCGTTGATGGCGTCCTTCAGCGTGCGGCTGCCGGACTTCACGGCCACGACCTCGGCGCCCAGCATGCGCATGCGCGCCACGTTGAGTGCCTGGCGCCGGGTGTCGATCTCGCCCATGTAGATGGTGCACTCGAGCCCGAAGAGGGCGCAGGCGGTGGCCGTGGCCACGCCGTGCTGGCCGGCGCCGGTCTCGGCGATCACGCGGGTCTTGCCCATGCGCCGGGTGAGCAGCGCCTGCCCGAGCACGTTGTTGATCTTGTGGGAGCCGGTGTGGTTGAGGTCCTCGCGCTTGAGGAACACCCGGGCGCCGCCGGCGTGTTCGGCGAACCTCGGCACCTCGGTGAGGGAGCTGGGCCGGCCGGTGTAGTGCACGAGCAGGTCGTCGAGCTCGCGGGCGAACTCGGGGTCGTGCTTCGCCTTGTCGTACTCGACGGCGACCTCGTCCACGGCGGCGACGAGGGCCTCCGGGATGAACTTGCCGCCGAACGCGCCGAAGTAGCCTTCGGCGCTGGGGATCTGACCCTCGGGGTCGGGAATGAAGAACTCGCTGGGCATGCGGAAACCTCACGGTGGGTGTGTGGTGGGCACCAGTCGCCGTGGGGGCAGGGATGATCAGTCGGCTGCGGGACCTTGACGGCCGGCCGCGCAGTTCCCCGCGCCCCTGACGGGGCGCTGCCATCGCATGCCGTTCACCTGGCCGGGCTCGTCCCCGATGACGTAGCGCACGCGCCTGCCGTGCACCCGGCGGGCGGGCGCGCGGCAGCCACGGGGGCGGCAGCCGCGCGCGAGGCGGGCGTACCTGTCCATGGCGGTCGTCGTGGGTGTCATCGGGGCCGATCCTACCGGGAGGTCAGCCGCGGCCGTGCCGGAGAGCGGGGTGCTCGCCCGCCGCCACCAGGTCGGCCACCGCCGTCTTCGGGTCGCGGCCCGTCACCAGGGACTCGCCGACCAGGACCGCGTCGGCGCCGGCGTTGGCGTACGCGATGAGGTCGTGCGGGCCCCGGACACCGGACTCGGCGACGCTGACGACGTGGGACGGGATCTCGGGGGCGATGCGCTCGAAGGTGCCCCGGTCGACCTCGAGGGTCTTCAGGTTGCGCGCGTTGACGCCGATCACCTTGGCGCCCGCGTCGACCGCGCGCTCCACCTCGTCCTCGTCGTGGACCTCCACGAGCGGGGTGAGGCCGATGGAGACGGCTCGCTCGATCAGCGACTCGAGGGCCGGCTGTTCGAGGGCGGCCACGATCAGCAGCGCGAGGTCGGCGCCGTACGCGCGGGCCTCCCACAGCTGGTACGAGGTGACGATGAAGTCCTTGCGCAGCACGGGGATGTCGACCCGCGCGCGGACCGCCTCGAGGTCGGCGAGGGAGCCGCCGAAGCGGCGCTGTTCGGTGAGGACGGAGATGACGGCCGCGCCGCCCGCCTCGTAGTCCGCGGCCAGTCCGGCCGGATCGGCGATGGCGGCCAGCGCGCCCTTGGACGGGCTGGAGCGCTTGACCTCGCAGATGACCTTGACGCCGTCGCCCCGGAGCGCGGCCACCCCGTCCTTGGCGGCGGGGGCCTTCGCCGCGCGCTCCTTGAGCTCGTCGAGGCTGACGCGCGCCTGCCGCTCCGCGAGGTCGGCACGGACTCCGTCGATGATCTCGTCGAGCACACTCACGCGAGCGGCCCCCTTCCAGCGGTGGAGAGACGGTGGACAGTTCCAGCGACCAGTAGAAAAGAGGTGGTCACTGCGATGGTATCCGGAGGAAGGCGAAGGCCTCACATCCGGTTGACGGCGGTCCCAATACCTGGACGTTCGCCCGTTGATCAAGGATGCAGCCAGCCACCGAACGGCAGGTTCCGGACAACCGTGAAGACCAGCAGGAACGCGCCCAGCGTCCACAGCTGCGCCGGGCCGGGTTCCAGGCGCGCGGGGCGTCCGCGCACCACACGGACCACCCAGACGGTCCACACCACCGCGAAGAGCGGATAGCCGACGGCGGCCAGTGCGTTGTCCTGCAGGGCGGCGGCGAAGTCCCCGTGCACGAAGGCGTGCGCGCTGCGCAGGCCCCCGCAGCCGGGGCAGTACAGGCCCGTGACGCGCAGCAGGGGGCAGACCGGGTAGTGGCCGGGCTCGTTGGGGTCGACGGTCCCGACGTACGCGAAGGCCCCGGCGACGGCCGTGAGGATCCCGGCGGGCACCACGAGTCGTCCGAGCACGGTTCCCGGGGGTGTCCGGGGCGTCCGGGGCGTCCGGGGTGTCACCCGCTGACTGTCGGCGTTCACGCCTCGCATTGTGCCCCGCCGGGGCGCCACGCGCGCGTGAGGGGCGGCCGGTGTGCACCGGCCGCCCCTCACGAGGTCCTGCGGAAGTCCTACCGAAGTCGTACGGGGCTCAGGCCTCGGCGCTCGCCGGCTCGCGGGTCGCGGTGGCCGTCGTCGTGACCTGGTGCACCGGGTGGGCGTCCTTCGGCATGCCGAGGCCCATCGCGCGCATGATGCCGCCGACGACACCACCGAGGGCCACGATCACCATGCCGGCCCAGAAGCCGAGCGGCTCGGCCATCACCATGAACGCGCCCGCGACGGTGAACCCGATGAAGACGATGGTGACGCCGGTCCAGGCGGCCGGGGTGTGTCCGTGGCTGCTGCCCGCCATGACTTGCTCCTCATTGCTGTCTCTGTGTCCGTCCGAGCCGGACGCTCGTCGTCCATTGTCCCGTACCCGCGGGCCCGGCGGACGCGGGGGTGGCCTCCGGTCGCGTCTGATTCACCACATCGGGAACCGCGCGGCCGGACGTGGACCGGGCTGCGCGCGCGGTCGGGTCAGGCGGGATCCGCGCCGGTCGGGTCCTCGCCCCGGTCCAGGGCCTTCCACATGTCCTCGGGCCGGTCCGGGTCTACGGGCTTGGCCGCGCGCCGGGGGCGCGGGGTGCCGTCGCGTTCGTAGCGGCCGGACATCGCGGGCCACAGGCGGCCGTAGCGCAGGGCGAGCAGGCCGGCCAGGAGGATCAGGGCGCCGCCCGCAGCCGCGGCGTAGGGCCAGGCGGTGTGGGCGAAGGAGGCGACGGTCGCCGAGGTGTCGCCGGAGGCGCGGGCGGCCTGCTCGTCGAGCGCGGAGCCGTCGGAGGCGCCGAGCAGGGAGGCGGCCGTGATGCCGGCGCCGGAGAGCGCGAGCAGCGCGGAGACCGCGAAGCGGCCGGTCCTGCGGACGGCGAAGACGGCGACGAGCGCGGCGAGGGCCGCTATGGCGAGCGCCGCGGGCACGCCCGTGACGTCGCTGCCCCTGGCGGTCAGCGGGAAGGCGCCGCCGGCCACCGTGGCCGTGCCCTCCGACCAGCGCTGCCGGGTGGACAGCAGGGTCACTGCCGAGCCCAGCGCGCCGAACAGCAGGGCGAGCGCGAGGCTCCGGCGGCCGGACCCGGCGGGGGCGGCGGCTTCGGATCGGGGGTGCGGAACGGCAGTCACGTACTCCACTATCGCCTGAACCCCGGGCGAACCGTCACCCGGGGTTCACGTGAGACGCGTCCTATTCTTCGAGATGTGTCCCGGCGGTCCGCCCGGAAGCGCCCTGTTTCGCCAGTCGGTTGGCGGTGTGGACGGCGCGCAGGACCGCCGCCGCCTTGTTGCGGCACTCCTGGTCCTCGGCGACCGGGTCGGAGTCGGCGACGATGCCCGCGCCGGCCTGCACGTAGGCGGTGCCGTCGCGCAGGAGGGCCGTACGGATGGCGATGGCGGTGTCGGAGTCGCCGGCGAAGTCCAGGTAGCCCACGCAGCCGCCGTACAGGCCGCGTCGAGACGGCTCCAGTTCGTCGATGATCTGCATGGCGCGCGGCTTGGGGGCGCCGGAGAGGGTGCCGGCGGGGAAGCAGGCGGTGAGGACGTCGAAGGCGGTGCGGCCCGCCGCGACCTTCCCGGTGACCGTCGAGACGATGTGCATCACGTGCGAGTACCGCTCGACGGACATGAAGTCGACGACCTCGACGGAGCCCGGTTCGCAGACCCGGCCCAGGTCGTTGCGGCCGAGGTCGACGAGCATCAGGTGCTCGGCGCGCTCCTTGGGGTCGGCCAGCAGTTCGTCGGCGAGGGCCTGGTCCTCCTGCGGGGTGGCCCCGCGGTGCCGGGTGCCGGCGATGGGGTGGACCATGGCGTGCCCGTCCTCGACCTTGACGAGGGCTTCCGGGGAGGAGCCCACGACGTCGAACCCGTCGAAGCGGAAGAGGTACATGTACGGGGACGGGTTCGTCGCCCGCAGCACCCGGTAGACGTCCAGCGCGCTCGCCGTGCACGTCGTCTCGAAGCGCTGGGAGGGGACGACCTGGAAGGCCTCGCCCGCGCGGATGCGCTCCTTGATGTCCTCGACGGCCCGCTGGAAGTCGGGGCCGCCCCACAGGGCGCTGTACTCGGGGAGTTCGGAGGGCGGGAGGACGGCCGGGGGCTGGGCCACCGGGCGGGAGAGGTCGGCCTCCATGGCGTCCAGCCGGGCCACCGCGTCCGTGTAGGCCTCGTCGACGCCCGTGTCGAGGTCGTTGTGGTTGATCGCGTTGGCGATCAGCAGGACGGAGCCCTCCCAGTGGTCCATGACGGCGAGGTCGCTGGTCAGGAGCATGGTCAGCTCGGGCAGCCGGAGGTCGTCGCGCTCACCGGGGCCGATCTTCTCCAGGCGGCGCACGATGTCGTAGCCGAGGTAGCCGACCATGCCGCCGGTGAAGGGCGGCAGGCCCTCCTCGTGGGGGGTGTGGAGGGTCTCGATGGTGGCGCGCAGGGCGGCGAGCGGGTCGCCGTCCCGCGGGACGCCCACGGGCGGGGTGCCGAGCCAGTGGGCCTGGCCGTCGAGCGCGGTGAGGGTGGCGGCGCTGCGGACGCCCACGAAGGAGTACCGGGACCAGGAGCGGCCGTTCTCCGCGGACTCCAGCAGAAAGGTGCCGGTGCGCTCGGCGGCGAGCTTGCGGTAGAGCGCGACCGGGGTGTCGCCGTCGGCGAGGAGCTTGCGGGTGACCGGAATGACGCGGCGGTCGCCGGCCAGCTTGCGGAAGGTCTCGAGGTCCATGGCGGCTGACCTTACTGATCCGTGGCGGGTACGCCGGAATCGGCGTTCTCGATCAGGACATCGGCGTCGAAGCAGGTGCGCGCGCCCGTGTGGCAGGCGGCTCCCACCTGGTCGACCTTGACGAGCACGGTGTCGGCGTCGCAGTCGAGGGCCACGGACCTGACCCACTGGAAGTGACCGGAGGTGTCGCCCTTGACCCAGTACTCCTGGCGGCTGCGCGACCAGTAGGTGCAGCGGCCGGTGGTGAGCGTGCGGTGCAGCGCCTCGTCGTCCATCCAGCCGAGCATGAGCACCTCACCGGTGTCGTACTGCTGGGCGATGGCGGGAACGAGCCCGTCGGCGCTGCGCTTGAGGCGCGCGGCGATCTCGGGGGCGAGGTGACCGGACGGGGAACCGTGGGGCGCAGCCTCTCGATCCGGGGCGGTGGTCGGGCGAGGGGCGGGCGGGGGCGTGCTGGTCATGCCTGCCATTGTGCCGTGCGCCACTGACAGTGACGGGCCATGTCCACTGGGCGGACCTTCCCCACGGTCGTAGGCTGACGGCATGTCGACTTTCGCCAAGCGTGAACGACTTCTTCTCGCCGACCTCCTGGAAACGGCGGGCCCCGAGGCCCCGACCCTGTGCGAGGGCTGGCAGACCCGGGATCTGGCCGCGCACGTGGTGGTGCGCGAGCGCCGCCCGGACGCCGCCGGGGGCATCCTGATCAAGCAGCTCGCGTCCCGCCTGGACAAGGTGATGGAGGAGTTCGCCGCCAAGCCGTACGAGGAGCTGATCCAGCTGATCCGCACGGGTCCGCCGCGCTTCTCGCCCTTCCAGCTCAAGCAGCTCGACGAGGCGTCCAACACGATCGAGTTCTACGTGCACACCGAGGACGTCCGCCGCGCCCGGCCCGAGTGGACACCGCGCGCGCTCGACCCGGTCTTCCAGGACGCCCTGTGGTCCCGCCTGGAGCGCACCGCCCGGCTGATGGGCCGCGGCACCCCGACCGGTCTGGTGCTGCGGCGCCCGGACGGCCGTACGGCGGTCGCCAACCGGGGCACGCCGGTCGTGACGGCCACCGGGGAGCCGTCGGAGCTGCTGCTGCTCCTGTACGGCCGGCAGAGCGCCGCCGAGGTGGAGCTGGACGGCGAGAAGGAGGCGATCGCCCGGCTGCACGGCGGCAAACAGCTCGGGATCTGAGAGGACCGCACATGATCAAGGTCGCCATGACGAGCGTGTACGTCGACGACGTCACGAAGGCCCACGCGTTCTACACCGAGGTCCTGGGGTTCGAGACCCGGCTGCACATGGATCTCGGCGAGGGCACGCTGTTCGTCACCGTGGGCGCGGCGGAGGGGGCCCAGCGGGATCTCCAGCTGCTGCTGGAGCCCGGCCAGGGCCCCATCGCGGAGCCGTACCGGGCGGCCCTGCGGGAGGCGGGGCTGCCGTGCATCGTCTTCTCGGTCGACGACCTCGATGCGGAGTACGAGCGGCTGCGGCGGCTGGGTGTGCGCTTCACCCATCCCCCGCAGGACCAGGGCCCGGTCGTCGCGGCCGTCCTGGACGACACGGTGGGCAACCTGGTGCAGCTGGCTCAGCCGAAGGGGTGAGCGGGTGAAGTCGTGAAGGGGTGAAGGGGGTCAGCGGGGCAGTTCGGCGCGGCGCAGGTGCCGGAAGCACAGGATCACCACGCCTCCGAGCCCGCAGACCGTCGCGCTGACGACGAAGACCGGGCCGGTGCCCCAGACGCCGATGGCGGCGGCGGACAACGGCATGCCGAGGGGCGCGATTCCGAGGCTCACCAGACTGGCGACGGCGGTGACGCGGCCCAGGTAGGCGGGGTCCGACCAGGTCTGCAGCAGGGCCGCGCACAGGGCGCCGCTGAGGCCGGCGAGCAGCCCGACCAGGACGGCGGTGCCGACGGCCGCGAGGACGCCCGGCGCGTAGGCGAGGGCGCCGATCGCGACGGAGCCCGCGAGGATCGCGTAGGCCGCGACCTGCCCGGCGTGCGGCACGCGACCGCGCACGGCCAGCAGCAGGGAGGCGGCACCGGCGCCGGCGCCGAACCCGGCGAGCGTCCAGCCCATCCCCGAGGCGCCCCAGCCGCGTTCGTCGGCGAGCAGGGCCAGTCCCACGTTGAGCGGTCCGACGAAGCCGAGGTCGCCGAGCGCGATGACCAGCATCAGCGGGCCGAGGACCCGGTGACCGCGGACGTAGCGCAGACCGCCCACCAGATCCCGCCAGGCGGTACCGCCACGGGCCGCCGACCCGCCGGACGGACCGGGAGACCCGACGGCCACGGACTCCTCCTCGGCGGACGGCCCGCGCGACCCGACGCCCGCCGCCCGATCGCCGGACAACTCCCCCTTCCCGACGGCCCCCGCCCTGACTCCGGCGGCCCCCGCCGTGTCCCCGGCGGGCGGCTCGCTCGGCGTGTCGTCCGTCGGCAGCTCCCGCATGCGTACGGACACCAGCAGCGGTACGGACACGGCGATCAGCACCGCGGCCAGTCCGAAGGCGGTCGCCGCGCCGCCCAGTGCCACGCCGAGGCCGCCGAGCGGGGCTCCGACCACGCTCGCCAGCCGGGCCCCGAGGCCCCGCATGCCCTGCACGCGCGCGAGCTGGCTCCGGCCGGTCACGCGCGCGGGGAGGGCGCCCACGGCCGGTACGAACACGGCGTCGACCGTGCCGAAGGCCACGGCGAGCGCCGCCAGTGGCCACAGCCCGGGCTCGGTGGAGAAGCACAGGACGGCCACGGTGAGGACGGCCGCGCAGCGCACGGCGTCACTGCCGATGACCACCCGGCGCGGCCCGAACCGGTCGGCGATCACTCCCCCGCCCAGCATCAGCAGCGCCCGCGGCACGGCGCTCACCGTCATCACCAGGCCCGCCTGCGCGGGGGAACCGGCTCGTACGGCCGCCCAGGACAGCGCGAGGTAGTAGACGTTGTCGCCGATCATCGAGGCCGTGTAGGCGGCGAGCCAGCGCAGGACGTTGCCGTCGCGATGGGCGGGGCGCTCGGCGTCGGCCCGTGCGGGTGCGACGGGCGCGGTGACGGTCACGGAGGTGTTCTCCCTCAGGTGCGGAACGGGAATCCGTACACGTGCAGCGCGACGTTCTCCCGCCCTTCGGTGTCGCCGGCGGCGTCGGCGGCCCGGCCCTTCTCGTCGTACTTCCTGGCGAGAGCCAGCAGTTCCTCGCCCAGTTCGGCCAGTTCGGCCGCGGTCAGGCGCAGGAGGGACTCGTTGTCGGGGGCAGCCGTGTTCCACTCGGGCCGCCAGGTGGGCCGTTCGTCGAGGTACCGGCGGTACATGTCGGCCCGCTGCTCATGGAAGAGCCGGGTGGCCGCCAGGTGGGCCGCCGCGCGCTCGGGTGCGTCCCGGAAGTCCTTGTCGCGGATGCTCACGCCGTCCGAGGAAGGCTGCCACCAGCGTTCCCGACCGTCCGCACTCTGCGTCCCGGCCTCCTCGATGAGGCCGTGCTCGGCGAGTTTGCGCAGGTGGTAGCTGACCAGGGAGACGGCCTCGTCCACCTGGTCGGCCAGCTGCGAGGCGGTGGCCTTCCGGGCCACGCACAGTCCCCGGTACAGCTGCATGCGCAGCGGGTGGGCCAGGGCCTTCAGTGTGCCCAGGTCCGTGATGGGCCGGTTCTCTTCGCGCGCCATGGCTCCAGCGTAGATACAAAAGAAAAGTTGCACAATAAATTTTGCGCAACTTGTCTTTCACAACTCCGGAAGCAAGAGCCCCGGCACCCCTCGGGCGACCGGGGCTCGCGCCGCGTCCGACGGCGTCACCTCACCGGGTGGCCCGCCCCTCGCAGCGCGTCCTTGACCTGGCCGATCCGCAGATCGCCGAAGTGGAACACCGACGCGGCGAGCACCGCGTCCGCGCCCGCCCCGACGGCCGGCGCGAAGTCGGCGAGCTTGCCGGCGCCGCCGGAGGCGATCACCGGGACCGTCACGTGCTTGCGGACGGCGGCGATCATCTCCAGGTCGTAGCCGTCCTTCGTGCCGTCCGCGTCCATCGAGTTGAGCAGGATCTCGCCCGCGCCCAGCTCCGCCGCGCGGTGCGCCCATTCGACGGCGTCGAGGCCCGTGCCCCGGCGGCCGCCGTGGGTCGTCACCTCGAAGGTGCCCTCGGGGGTCCGGCGGGCGTCCACCGAGAGCACGAGCACCTGACTGCCGAACCGCTCGGCGATCTCCTTGATCAGCTCCGGGCGGGCGATGGCCGCCGTGTTGACGCCCACCTTGTCCGCGCCGGCCCGCAGCAGCTTGTCGACGTCCTCGGGGGCGCGCACCCCGCCGCCGACGGTCAGCGGGATGAAGACCTGCTCGGCGGTGCGGCGCACCACGTCGTAGGTCGTCTCGCGGTTGCCCGACGAGGCGGTGATGTCCAGGAACGTCAGCTCGTCGGCGCCCTCGGCGTCGTACACCTTGGCCATCTCGACGGGGTCGCCCGCGTCGCGCAGGTTCTGGAAGTTGACGCCCTTGACGACCCGGCCGTTGTCCACGTCCAGGCAGGGGATGACTCGTACGGCAAGGGTCATGCCGAGGACCCTCCTCGATAGGCCTCCACCTCGACCTCGACGACCAGGCTGGGGTCCACGAGGCCGGAGACGATGAGCATGGACGCGGCGGGCCGGACGGAGTCGAACAGCTCCTTGTGGGCACGTCCGACCTCGTCCACGTCCCGCGCGTGGGTGAGGTACAGGCGGGTGCGCACGACGTCGTCGCGCCCGAGGCCCAGCTGCTCCAGCGCCGCGAACGCGACGTTGAAGGCGTTGACCGTCTGCTCGTACGGACCGCCGCCGGCGATCTCGCCGTCCACGATCGACGTGCAGCCGGAGACCAGCACCAGGCCGTTAGGCAGCTCCACCGCGCGGGAGTACCCGAAGGTGTCCTCCCAGGGCGCGCCGGTCGTCACGCGTCGGACCTCGCTCACTGGGCGACCGCCTCCAGCGCCTCTTCCAGGGTGAACGCCTCGGCGTACAGGGCCTTGCCGACGATGGAGCCCTCGACGCCGAGGGGCACCAGTTCCGCGATGGCCCGCAGGTCGTCGAGGGAGGACACTCCGCCCGACGCCACGACCGGCCGGTCCGTCACGGCGCAGACGTTCCTCAGCAGCTCCAGGTTCGGGCCCTGGAGCGTGCCGTCCTTGGCGATGTCGGTGACGACGTAGCGCGCGCAGCCCTCCTTGTCGAGACGGGCCAGCGTCTCGTAGAGGTCGCCGCCGTCGCGGGTCCAGCCGCGGCCGCGCAGCGTCGTGCCCCGTACGTCCAGGCCGACCGCGATCTTGTCACCGTGCTCGGCGATGACCTTGGCGACCCACTCGGGGGTCTCCAGGGCGGCCGTGCCCAGGTTCACCCGGGTGCAGCCGGTGGCCAGGGCGGCGGCGAGGGTGTCGTCGTCGCGGATGCCGCCGGACAGCTCCACCTTGATGTCCATCGCGCCCGCGACCTCGGCGATCAGCGCGCGGTTGTCGCCGGTGCCGAACGCGGCGTCCAGGTCGACCAGGTGCAGCCACTCGGCGCCCGCGCGCTGCCAGGCGAGGGCGGCCTCGAGCGGGGAGCCGTAGGAGGTCTCGGTGCCCGACTCGCCGTGCACGAGGCGGACGGCCTGGCCGTCGCGGACGTCGACGGCGGGGAGGAGTTCGAGCTTGCTCACAGTGTTCCGATCCAGTTGGTGAGGAGCTGGGCTCCGGCGTCGCCGGACTTCTCGGGGTGGAACTGCGTAGCCCACAGGGCGCCGTTCTCCACGGCGGCCACGAACGGCTTGCCGTGCGTCGACCAGGTCACCTTCGGCGCCCGCAGCAGCGGGTTGTGCACGTCGAGGGACCAGTCCTGCACGGCGTAGGAGTGCACGAAGTAGAAACGCGCGTCCGCGTCCAGTCCGGCGAACAGCTCGGAGTCGGCCGGAGCGTCGACGGTGTTCCAGCCCATGTGGGGCACGATCTCGGCCTGGAGCGGCTCGACCGCGCCGGGCCACTCGTCGAGGCCCTCGGTCTCCACGCCGTGCTCGATGCCCCGGGCGAACAGGATCTGCATGCCGACGCAGATGCCCATCACCGGGCGCCCGCCGGACAGCCTGCGGCCGATGATCCAGTCGCCGCGGGCCTCCTTCAGGCCCCGCATGCAGGCGGCGAAGGCGCCGACGCCCGGCACCAGCAGCCCGTCGGCGTTCATGGCCGTGTCGAAGTCACGCGTGATCTCGACGTCGGCCCCGCTGCGCGCGAGGGCCCGCTCGGCGGAACGGACGTTGCCGAAGCCGTAGTCGAAGACGACGACCTTCTTCGGGCTTCTCGAGCTGTTCGGGGCGCTGCTCAATTCCACACCTCCAGCCGCACGACGCCGGCGACGAGGCACATCGCGGCGCCGATCGACAGCAGCACGATCAGGCTCTTCGGCATCTGTTGCTTGACGAAGGAGTAGATGCCGCCGGCCAGGAAGAGGCCGACGACGATCAGGACGGTCGACAGTCCGCTCATGGCTCTACAGGGCGCCCTTCGTGGAGGGGAGGATGCCGACCGCGCGCGGGTCGCGCTCGGAGGCGTAGCGCAGGGCCCGGGCCAGCGCCTTGAACTGGCACTCCACGATGTGGTGCGCGTTGCGTCCGTAGGGCACGTGCACGTGCAGCGCGATCTGCGCCTGGGCGACGAACGACTCCAGGATGTGCCGGGTCATCGTGGTGTCGTACTCGCCGATCATCGGCGCCATCTTCTCGGGCTCGGTGTGCACGAGGTACGGCCGGCCGGAGAGGTCGACGGTGACCTGGGCGAGGGACTCGTCCAGCGGGACCGTGCAGTTGCCGAAGCGGTAGATGCCCACCTTGTCGCCGAGGGCCTGCTTGAAGGCGGCGCCGAGCGCGAGGGCGGTGTCCTCGATGGTGTGGTGGGAGTCGATGTGCAGGTCGCCGTCGGTCTTCACGGTCAGGTCGAACAGACCGTGCCGGCCGAGCTGGTCCAGCATGTGGTCGTAGAAGCCGACGCCGGTCGACACCTCGACCTTGCCGGTGCCGTCGAGGTTGATCTCGACGAGGACCGACGTCTCCTTCGTCGTACGCTCTACACGTCCTACGCGGTTCATGCGCTCTGCTCCTTCGGGGGCGTGGGGGTGCCCCCCACAAAACACTTCAACTCACGGACCGCGTCGAGGAACGCGTCGTTCTCTTCGGGGGTTCCGGCGGTGACCCGCAGCCGGCCCGGCACACCGTTGTCCCGGACGAGGACCCCGCGGTCGAGGATCTGCTGCCAGACCTCGTGGGCGTCCGCGAACCGTCCGAACTGCACGAAGTTGGCGTCGGACGCCGTGACCTCGTAGCCGATCGCGAGCAGTTCGCTCACCAGCCGGTCCCGCTCCGACTTGAGCTGCTCGACGTACTTCAGCAGCGTCTCGGTGTGCTCCAGGGCGGCCAGCGCGGTCGCCTGGGTGACGGCCGACAGGTGGTAGGGCAGCCGGACGAGCTGGACGGCGTCCACGACCGCCGGGTGCGCGGCGAGGTAGCCGAGGCGCAGGCCGGCCGCGCCGAAGGCCTTCGACATGGTGCGCGAGACGACGAGATTCGGCCGACCTTCGAGCAGCGGCAGCAGTGAGTCGCCGTGGCTGAACTCGATGTACGCCTCGTCCACGACCACCATCGACGGCTTGGCGGCCTGCGCGGCCTCGTACAGCGCGAGGACCGTCTCGGCCGGGACCGCGGTGCCGGTGGGGTTGTTGGGGGTGGTGACGAAGACGACGTCGGGCCGGTGCTCGGCGATGGCCCGCTCGGCCGCCGCCAGGTCGATGGTGAAGTCCTCGTTGCGGGGGCCGGCGGTCCAGCCGGTTCCCGTGCCGCGCGCGATGAGCCCGTGCATCGAGTACGACGGCTCGAAGCCGATCGCGGTACGGCCCGGGCCGCCGAAGGTCTGGAGCAGCTGCTGGATGACCTCGTTGGAGCCGTTGGCGGCCCACACGTTCGCCGGGCCGACCGCGTACCCGGAGGTGTCCGTCAGGTACTCGGCGAGCCGGGTGCGCAGCTCGACGGCGTCCCGGTCGGGGTAGCGGTTGAGGTTGCGTGCCGCCTCGCGCACCCGCTCCGCGATCCGCTCGACGAGCGGCTCGGGCAGCGGGTAGGGGTTCTCGTTGGTGTTCAGCCGTACGGGGACGTCCAACTGGGGCGCGCCGTAGGGGGACTTGCCGCGCAGCTCGTCCCGTACGGGGAGATCGTCGATTCCGAAGCTCACTTGCTCGTCGGTACCTTCCAGTCGAACCGCGCCTTGATCGCCGCGCCGTGCGCGGGCAGGTCCTCCGCCTCCGCCAGCGTCACCACGTGGTGCGCGACCTCGGCCAGCGCGTCCCGCGTGTAGTCGACGATGTGGATGCCCCGGAGGAACGACTGCACGGACAGCCCGGAGGAGTGGCAGGCGCAGCCGCCCGTCGGCAGCACGTGGTTGGACCCGGCCGCGTAGTCGCCCAGGGACACCGGCGCCCAGGGGCCGACGAAGATCGCGCCCGCGTTCCTCACCCGGTCGGCCACGGCGGCGGCGTCGGCCGTCTGGATCTCCAGGTGCTCGGCGCCGTACGCGTCGACCACCCGCAGGCCCTCCTCGACGCCGTCGACCAGCACGATCGCCGACTGCCGGCCGGCGAGCGCCGGGACGATCCGGTCCTCGACGTGCTTGGTGGCCGCGACCTGCGGTTCCAGTTCCTTCGCGACCGCGTCCGCCAGTTCGACGGAGTCGGTGACCAGGACGGCGGCCGCCAGCGGATCGTGTTCGGCCTGGCTGATCAGGTCGGCGGCGACGTGGACGGCGTCGGCGGTGGAGTCCGCGAGGACGGCGATCTCGGTCGGACCCGCCTCGGCGTCGATCCCGATCTTGCCGGCGAAGTAGCGCTTGGCGGCGGCGACCCAGATGTTGCCGGGGCCGGTGACCATGTTGGCGGGCGCGCAGGACTCGGTGCCGTACGCGAACATCGCGACGGCGGTCGCGCCACCGGCCGCGTACACCTCGTCGACGCCGAGCAGGGCGCACGCGGCGAGGATCGTCGGGTGGGGCAGGCCGTCGAACTCGGCCTGCGCCGGGGAGGCGAGCGCGATCGACTGCACGCCGGCCTCCTGGGCCGGGACCACGTTCATGATCACGGAGGAGGGGTAGACCGACCGGCCGCCGGGCGCGTACAGCCCGACCCGGTCGACCGGCACCCACTTCTCGGTCACGGACCCGCCGGGCACGACCTGGGTCGTGTGCGTCGTACGGCGCTGCTCGCGGTGGACGAGGCGGGCGCGGCGGATGGACTCCTCGAGGGCGGCGCGGACGGCCGGGTCGAGCCGCTCCAGCGCCTCGGCGACGGCCCGCGCCGGCACGCGCACGGATTCCAGCCGCACCCCGTCGAACTTCTCGGCGAAGTCGATCAGCGCCGCGTCGCCCCGATGATGCACGGCCTCGCAGATCGGACGCACCTTCTCGAGGGCGGCCGAGACGTCGAAGTCAGCTCGGGGCAGCAGGTCGCGCAGGGCGGGTCCCTCGGGGAGGGCGTCGCCGCGCAGATCGATTCGGGAGATCACGCCGTCAATTCTCTCAGACCGGGATCGGGCGTCGTCCGCGCGTATCAATGGCTGATACAGAACCCGGCCGGGATCCGGAGGATCACCTTCACGTCTAGCGTTCGGGGGGTCACTCACCGAGCATGAACAGCTGTGCGAATTCGCGGGTGACGAAGGGGGTGAATGGTGTGACCGAGGGGGCGGCCATCCGTACCGGAAACGACCCGGGAGATCTGCCGGACGACCTGACCGCCGCCGAGGCCGGCATGTGGCAGGCCTTCCGCAACGGCAGCGTGTACGACCTGAGCAGCGGGGACACGGTCGTCGACGACCCGCACGGCGGGCATCCGTGGGGGGAGTCGCGGACCGTGCGGGCGCGGATCGTCGCCTGGCTGCTGCTGGCCGGGCCGCCCGCGCTGGCCGGCCGGGTCGCCTCGCTGAAGCTGGCGGGCGTGCAGATCAGCGGCACCCTGGACCTCGCGGGCGGCACGGTGGTGCCCTACCTGGAGATGAAGCGCTGCCGGTTCGAGCGGGAGGTGCTGCTGCCGGAGGCGCGGTTCACCACCCTGCGAATGGTGGACTGCTCGGTGCCGCGCCTGGAGGCGGCCCGGGTGCACACCGAGGGCGATCTGCACCTGCCCCGCTGCCGCTTCCACAACGGCGTCCGCCTCACCGACGCGCACATCGGCACCGACCTGCTGCTCAACCAGGCGATCGTCTACCGCGACCGCAGCGGCCGCTCGATCGCCGCCGACGGCATGACGGTCGGCCAGGACCTCCAGGCCGAGCTGCTCGAATCGCACGGCGAGCTGAGCCTGCGCAGCGCCAAGATCGGCGTGTCGCTGAGCCTGCGCGGGGCGCGGCTGGCCAACCCGTACACGCGGCTCGCGCTGAACGCGCCCCAGCTGACGGTGGAGCGCTCGCTGTACCTGACCCCGGCCGGCGTCGGCGGCCAGGCGCTCAGCGGCACGACACCCGCGCGCGGGACCCGCATCCAGCGCTTCGAGTGCCGGGGCGGGGTGCGTCTGGACGACGGACGGTTCGGCGACGCCGTGGACCTGGAGCGGGCCCGGTTCGTGTTCACGGAGGACCAGGAGCTGTCGCTGCGCCGGGTGCAGACGCCCGAGCTGCGCTTCCTCGGGGAACGGCCGCCGCGCGGCAGGGTGGTGCTGTCGGGCGCCCGGGTGATCAACCTGGTCGACCGGGCGAGCGCCTGGCCGGGCCCCGGCAGTGTGCACATGGGCGGTTTCGCCTACGAGAACCTGGTGCCGCAGGGCCCGTTCCCGCTGGCCGAACGGCTGCGCTGGGTGTCCGCCGCGACCGCCGAGTACGCCCCGGAGCCGTACGAACGGCTGGCCGCCGTGCTGCGGACCGGCGGGGAGGACGAGGACGCCCGCGAGGTGCTGCTGGCCAAGCAGCGGCGGCGCCGCGAGACCCTGCCGCCGGCCGCGAAGCTCTGGGGCTACGTCCAGGACTGGACGGTCGCCTACGGGTACCGGCCGGGCCGCGCCGCGGTGTGGATGGCGGTGCTGTGGGCGGCGAGTTCGCTGGCCTTCGCGCACGCCGCGCATCCGCCCGTCCACCGGGACGGGCACCCGCCCTGGAACCCCGCCCTCTTCGCCCTCGACCTGCTGCTGCCGGTCATCGACCTCGGGCAGGTCGGCGAGTGGCAGCTGCGGGGCGGCTGGCAGTGGCTGTCGTCGGCGCTGATCCTGCTCGGCTGGATCCTGGCGACGACGGTGGCGGCGGGGGCCACGCGACTGCTGCGCAGGGGATGACCGGCGGCGGCGAACGGCTCACCGACAGTCGCCGAACCGTCACCTTTTACCGCCCCTTGACCGTACCGTGTACAACTTTCGTGAAGGTCTCCGAACCCTCTGGCGCAATGTGAACCTGCGGCTTTTCAATGGTCGGCACCATGGCTCTGCTGCCCCCGTTCATCCGCGCCTCCCGGACATCCCGGGCGGCACGGAACGCCGCCGCCCCCCACAGCGCCGCCGGGCTCCCCGCCGACGACGAGGTGCTCCTCGACGTGCCCGACGACCGGCTCGGTCCTGCCCTGGTCGCCGCCGGCCTGGGCGCCTACGCGCCGGCCGCCCAGCTCATGGCCCGGACCCGGGAACGGGCCGAGTGGGAGTACCGCGACCGGTACGCGACCCGGCTGGCGTCCTTCGCGCACTCCCGGTCGGAGTGGTTCGAGGAGTGGTGCGCCGCCGCCCCGCGCGACCCGGACGTGCTGCTCGTCACCGCCCAGCTCGCGGTGTACCGGGCCTGGCACTCACCGGCCCGGGCCGAGCTGCTGCGCGAGGTGAGCCCGCTGATCACGGCCGCCGCGCAGAGCGACGTCCGCGACCCGGTGCCGTGGCGGATCGCCCTGGACCACGCGCGTGGCACACGTGCCGGGCACAAGTACTTCGGCGAGCTGTGGTCGGCCGCGGTCCGGCGCGCCCCGCACCACTACGGCTGCCATGTCGCCGCCAAGCGCTATCTGGCCGAGTCGTGGCACGGCTCCCACCGGGAGTGCTTCGACTTCGCCGACCGGGCCGCGCAGGACGCGCCGGCCGGCTCCCTCGTCCAGGCGCTGCCGATGCGGGCCGCCTTCGCGTACCTGACCGACGGCTGCGGGCCCGAGGTGCCGCGCGAGCGACTGGACGCGGCGGCCGACCGCGCCATCGCGCTCTCCGCCCGTTTCCCCTCCGTCGACCCGTGGCCGGCCGAGATCCGCAATGTGCTGACGTACGTCCTGGTCCGCCTGGACCGCCGCGACGAGGCCCTCGCGCAACTGCGCCTGATCGGCCCGTACGCCACGTCCTTCCCCTGGGGCCGGCTGTCGGACGACCCGCTCGGCCACTTCCTGGCCGTACGCGAGGAAGTGCGTTCCGGACCCTCCGAGCGGCCCCCCTGGCATCCGGGGACCGGGCACGGCGAACGAGCCCACCCCGCGGACCACTAGGCTTCTGCGTCGTGACCACCGTCCGTCTGCCGCTCTTCCCGCTGAACTCGGCGTTGTTCCCGGGGCTCGTGCTCCCGCTCAACGTCTTCGAGGAGCGCTATCGCGCCATGATGCGCGACCTGTTGAAGACCCCCGAGGACGAATCGCGCCGGTTCGCCGTCGTGGCCATCCGCGACGGCCATGAGGTGGCCCCCAGCTCCCACGGCCTGCCCGACCAGACCGCGCTGCCCGAGCGCGGCCCCGCGGCCGGCTTCGGCGACGCCCCGCTCAAGGCGTTCCACGACGTCGGCTGCGTGGCCGACGCGGCGACGATCCGCGAGCGCGCCGACGGCACCTTCGAGGTACTGGCGACGGGCACGACCCGCGTGAAGCTGCTGTCGGTGGACGCGTCGGGCCCGTTCCTGACCGCCGAACTGCAGGAACTGCCCGAGGACCCGGGCGACGAGGCGGGCGCCCTCGCGGAGGGCGTACTGCGCGCCTTCCGCCAGTACCAGAAGCGCCTGGCGGGCGCCCGGGAACGCTCACTGACCACCGGCGCGGATCTCCCGGACGACCCGTCGGTGGTGTCGTACCTGGTGGCGGCCGCGATGATGCTGGACACCCCGACCAAGCAGCGCCTGCTCCAGGCCCCCGACACGGCCTCCCGCCTGCGGGACGAGCTGAAGCTGCTGCGCGCGGAGACGGCGATCATCCGCAGCCTGCCCTCGCTGCCCGCGTCGGACCTGACGCGCGGCCCGACGAGTCTCAACTGAAGGCCCGCATGGCGAAGAAGCCGAAGAAGCAGCAGTCCGCGGGCACACCCGCGACGGTGGCCCTGACGGCGGCGGGCGTGGACTTCACGGTCCACGCCTACGACCACGACCCGAGCCACCCGTCCTACGGCGAGGAGGCGGCCGAGGCGATGGGCGTCTCCCCCGACCGGGTCTTCAAGACCCTGGTCGCGGACGTGGACGGCGCCCTGACGGTGGCCGTGGTCCCGGTGGCCGGCTCCCTGGACCTGAAGGCCCTGGCGTCGGCGGTGGGCGGAAAAAGGGCGGCGATGGCCGACCCCACCCTCGCGGAACGCACCACGGGCTACGTCCGGGGCGGCATCTCCCCCCTGGGCCAGCGCAAGAGGCTCCCCACGGTCCTGGACGCCTCGGCCTCCGCCCACGCCACGATCTGCGTCTCGGCGGGCCGCAGAGGCCTCGAGGTGGAACTCGCCCCGACGGACCTGGCCGGCCTCACAGGAGCGGTCCTGTCCGAGATCGCCCGCGCCTGAACAGCAACCTGAACAGCCCGTCCGGCGTTCGAGGACGAGGCCCGTTCGGGGCCGGAAGCGGGGGTCCGGGGGCGCGGCCCCCAGGGTCGGGACGGGAAGGGACGGCGGGCGGGGGCGAGAAAAGCCCCGCTAGCCCATCGGCGCCCCGTACCCGTCCTTCGGCATCCCCGCGTACGCCTGATACGGATCGGGGTCCCGAGGCCCGAACAGCGCCGTGAGCCCCAGATGCACCAGCGCCGCGGCGAACGACCACGCCAGCAACGCCCCCTTGGCCCCGAGCTTCAGCGGAGCCGAGAACGTGGCCCCCTTGCCCGCCGACTGCGCGTGCGCGAGCACATCGGACTCGGGACCCAGCCACACCCCCAGCCGCCACGCCAGCAACGACCCGAGGAATCCCCCGACGGCGAGGGCGATCACCAGCGGCACTCCGCCACGGCGCCGCCACAGGAACACGGCAGCCGCGCTCACGGCCCCGCACGCCAGGGCCAGCAGCGTGAACGTCCCGTCCACGCCGATCGCCTGCTCCCCCTCGGTGTCCTTGAAGTAGACGACCCAGTTGCCGTCCACCAGTTCACCGACGAGCGGTACCTTCGGCGCCAGCCACACCCACAGCAGCCCGAGCAGCGCCCCGGCGAGCGCGACCGCCACCGTGATCACGGCGGCCTCCCGCAGTTCGGTCTTCATGCCGGGCCCGTCCTGTCCGTACGCGACGTCATGGGGCGCGGCGGCCACCCCCGCGTACCCGCCGGGCGACGGCGGCCAGGCCGCGTGCGGAGAGGGTTCGTGCGGCGGCGGAGGAGGAGTCAGCGGTGCGGTCACCCTGCCATCGTGCCAGGCGCGCCTGTGCCGCGCGTCACCGGACGGCGGCTCGGCGGTACGCCCAGGTGGCGACGGCCAGCGAAACGACGCCGACACCGGCGCACACGGCGAGGTCGCCGAGGACGAACGCCCAGTCGGGACTGGCCCGGAAGGTCCGGGCGAACGCCTCGACCCCGTACGTCGACGGCAGCAGATCGCGGGCGAACCGCACCGCCTCCGGCATCCGGTCCGGCGGCAGCACGCCCAGCAGCAGCGCCGCCGACATGCCGAGCTGCCCCAGCACGGTGGCCAGCTCCGGCCGCGGCGCGAGCAGCCCGAAGGCCGCGCCGAGCCCGGACAACGCGGCACCGGCCAGCGGGATCACGGCGACGAGCACCCACAGATGGGTGAAGGGCAGCCCGAACAGCACGCATCCGAAGACCGCGGTCACCAGGGTCCCCGGCACGGTGAAGGACGCGTACGCCCCCGCCGCCCCGAGCACCACGGCCGCAGGCGGCACCGGGAGGGTCGCGTAGTGGTCCAGGCCGCCGCTCGCCCGCAGCTGTCCGAAGTACTGCGCGAGCAGGTTCAGCGCGACGAACGCGACGACGAGGACCGCGGAGCCCGCCACCACGGCCTCCGCCTCGCGGCCCCCGTCCACCACGCCGCGCATCATGATCAGGATGCCGACCGACTGGAAGGTCGCCACGAACAGCAGCGGGATGCGCGCCACGCGGGCCCGGGACAGCTGCGCCCGGTACACGGCCACCAGCGAAGGCCACAGCCGCGCGCGGGGGGCCAGCTCGGCGGCGGCGGCGCGGGGCACGGTCTGTGTGACGGCCCGGGCGCTTCCCGGCAGAACCTCGGCGGGTACGACACTCACGTGACGTTGCTCCTCTTCCCTACGGTTCCCCTACCGTCCCATACGGGCCCGGAGGCTCGCGCGCTCACCTCGGCGCCCCGCGCTCTCGCCGCCCTCATGCCCGCACCAGCCCCTGCCGTGCGGCCCCGCCCAGCGCCAGATAGACGTCCTCCAGGCTCGGTGTGGCCAGCGTGAAGTCGTCGAGGGCGGCGAAGGCGGCTCCTCCGGTGACGGTGGCGACGACCGCGCGGGCCTCGTCGGGCGCCAGCCGCAGGGTCCAGCGGCGGCCCGACTCCACGGCCCGCTCGCGCAGCGCGGCGACCTCGGGGACGTCCAGCGGCGCCCGCTCCCGCCACACCAGTTCGACCCGCACCTCGTCGGCGACCTGTTCCTTGAGCCCGGTGGGGGTGTCGCAGGCGATGACCCGGCCCTGGTCGAGGACGGCGACCCGGTCGAGGACGGTCTCCGCCTCGATGACGTTGTGGGTGACGAGCAGCACGGTCGTCCCGCGTTCGGCCCGCCGCCGGTCCACGGAGGCCCACACGGCCCGCCGGGCCACCGGGTCCATTCCGGTGGTCGGTTCGTCCAGCACGAGCAGGGGCCGCTCCCCCACCAGCACCGACGCGAAGCAGGCCAGCCGCCGCTGGCCGCCGGACAGCTTGCGCAGCGGCCGTCCGGCGATCGGGGTGAGACCCAGCTCGTCGAGGACGGCGTCCCGCTCCCGGCGCGCCGCGCGCACGTCGAGGCCGCGCAGCCGTCCGGTGGTCTCGGCGGCCAGCGAGACGGTGAGTTCGTCGAGGGCGGTGGACTCCTGCCCGAGGTAGGCGAGGATCCGCGCGGCCCGCTCGGGGTGGCGCACGATGTCGTGGCCGAGGATCTCCACGCTGCCCGTGTCGGGCCGCATCAGCCCGGTCATCTGCCGTACGAGGGTGGTCTTCCCGGCGCCGTTCGGCCCGAGCAGCCCGAAGATCTCACCGCGCCGGATGTCCAGGCGTACGTCGTCGGTGGCCCGGACCTCGGGTGTCGCGGGAGTGCCGCGCCGGCCGCGGACCGCCCGATAGGTCTTGGTCAGCCCGCGCACGGCACACACGACCTCGTCCCTGTGCCGAATGGGCGGTGCCGCGCGCGTACTCACAAGGGACGAGACTACGGGGTCACGGACCGCCGTTCGCCGTCGGGGCGTCGCGGACGGAGGGTTCAGTCCCCGGCCGGAGCGTGCTCGGCGGCCGTCCGTACGTCGATCTCGCGCCAGAATCCCGCCCGGATGGCGTACCGGTCGTGTTCGTCGATCTGGTCGTCCTTGTGGGCGAGCAGTCCGAAGCGGGCCGCGTACCTCAGCAGCTCGCCGTCGATGCGGTGCGGGATCCGCGGGTACATGCCCGACAGCTTCTGGAGCTGGCCCTGCTCGCCGAGGCGACCCATCCACCGGCGCGCGAAGACCTGCCCCACCTCGTACGGGTCGCCGCCGACGGTGGTGATGTCCTCCTCGCGGTCGGCCCACCGCTGCTCGGCCGTGGTGAGCTGTGCGAGCGTCGGCATCGCGGCGACCTCGGAGGGCTCGGCGGCGATCCCGGGGCGGTCGACCCAGCCCTTGTCGGAGGACCAGCGCAGGGTCGCGGTGGTGGGGTGCTGGACGGTCTGGGCGCCGGGTGCGCGCAGGGCGGCCAGGTCCTTGGGGGTCGGCACGCCCCCCTTCGGGGCGGGGACGCGCTCCTCGGAGCCGTTCTCGGAGGCGCCGACGGCGGAGGGGTGCCCGCTCTCCTCGACGGTCCGCTCGGCGGGGCGGGCGAGGCCGGAGTCGGGCAGCGGCGCGGAGAGGATCGCGGCGATCTCGGGCCGGGGCACGGGCGGCGGCGCGCAGGTCCCGCCGAGCTCCTTCGCGCGTACGGCCTTGGTGATCCAGGTACGGTCCAGGACCCGCCGTTCGTCGGCCTCGGCGACCAGGTCCTCCGACTGGTTGTAGTCGCCGTCGGCGGCCTGGACGGCCCACAGGTGGACGGCGACGCCGTGCTCCTTGGCGGCCATCATGCCGGGCAGCAGATCGCCGTCGCCGGTGACGAGGACGACGTCGGAGCAGGCGCGGTTACGGGCCAGCTCGGTCAGCTCGGCGTGCATGGCGGCGTCGACGCCCTTCTGCGCCCAGCGGCCGTCGCTGCGGGTCAGCGCGCCCAGCCGGACGGTCACCCGGGGCATCACGCGCAGTCGGCGGTGTTCGGGCTGGGGAACGCGGTCGGGGGCGCCGTCGAACCAGTAGATGCGCAGCAGTGGCCGCTCGGTCTCGGACTCGGCCTGTTCGCGCAGTCCCTGGACGAGTGCGGAGTGGTCGACGGTGATCCTCGATCGCGAGGGCTCTCCGGCGAGGAGGCTGGCGGCGGCCCCCAGCAGATACCCGGCGTCCACCAGGACGATGCAGCGGTCCACACGACTCACCCTCTTTCCCGGAGGTTTGCTTCGGGCTTTCTTCGAGTCTGCCCGACCACGCGGAGGTTAACGGCCGGAACTCGATCTTCGGCGTGGCGTTTCGGGGGCTTGCGCTCCGACAACCCCTGTTACAGACGGTAATTATCCGAAATGCGTCGTAAGTCAGCCTATGTGAGTCTGGTCCCGTCGATGGCCCCCAGATCCTCCCAGGAGGCAGATCACCATGGCCAAGAACAAGAAGCAGGAACGTAAACAGCCGCAGTCCGAGCGCGGCCGGCAGGCGGCCCAGCAGTCCTCGATGGAGTCGCAGGCCGAGCAGCGCATCGCACAGGTGACGCCCGCCGATGTCGCCCGCAAGGGCCGGCAGAAGCGATTCGGCCACAACTGACATCCGGGCGACGGGCCGTTGCGGCTCGGACGCACCGAGGGGCGCATCCGGTACCGGATGCGCCCCTCGTACGTGTCCTCCCCGACTTCCCCCGTCGTCTCCCGACTTCCCCCGTCGCCCCCGGTGCCCGGCCGCGCTCAGCCGGCCAGACAGGACGGGCCGAGCAGCACCTTCAGATCACCGAACAGCGCGGGGTCGGGCTTGACCCGGTGCCGGTCCAGGCGCAGGACGGTCGTCTTGGTCGGGCCCTGGAGCCTGATCCGGACCTCGCTGTCCCCCCGGTGGTGGGTGAGGATCTCGCCGAGGCGGTTGATCATCGGCGGGGTGACCCGGGTGGCCGGGATGGTGAGGATCACGGGGGCGTTGGTGCCCGCGTTCGACAGGTCGGGGACCTGGAGCTCCATGGCGACGAGCCGCGGCACGTCCTCCCGCTTGTCGAGGCGGCCCTTGACGAAGACGACGGCGTCCTCGACGAGTTGGGTCGAGACGAGCTGGTAGGTCGCCGGGAAGAACATGCACTCGATGGAGCCCGCGAGGTCCTCCACGGTGGCGATCGCCCAGGCGTTGCCCTGCTTGGTCATCTTCCGCTGGAGACCGGAGATGATGCCGCCGATGGTGACGACCGCGCCGTCCGCGTGCTCGCCTCCGGTGAGCTGGGCGATGCCCGCGTCGGCCTTGTCGGACAGCACGTGCTCCAGGCCGAAGAGCGGGTGGTCGGAGACGTACAGACCGAGCATCTCCCGCTCCTGGGCGAGCAGATACGTCTTCTCCCACTCGTCGGTCGTGAACTCGACGTCGAGTCCGAAACCGGGCTCGCTCGTCTCCTCCTCGCCCATGCCGCCGAAGAGGTCGAACTGGCCCTCGGCCTCCTTGCGCTTGACCGCGACCACGTTGTCGATCATCGGCTCGAAGTGCGCGGTGAGGCCCTTGCGGGTGTGCCCCAGGGTGTCGAACGCGCCCGCCTTGATCAGCGACTCCGTGGTGCGCTTGTTGCACGCGACCGCCTCGACCTTGTCGAGGTAGTCGGGGAACGAGCCGTACTTGCCCTTGGCCTTGCGGCTCCTGATGATCGACTCCACCACGTTCGTGCCGACGTTGCGCACGGCCTCGAGGCCGAAGAGGATCACGTCGTCGCCCTGCGCGGCGAAGTTGTGCACCGACTCGTTGACGTTCGGCGGGAGCACCTTGATGCCCATGCGCCGGCACTCGTTGAGGTAGACGGCCGACTTGTCCTTGTCGTCCTTGACCGACGTGAGCAGTCCGGCCATGTACTCGGCGGGGTGGTTCGCCTTCAGGTAGGCGGTCCAGTACGAGACCAGGCCGTACGCGGCGGAGTGCGCCTTGTTGAAGGCGTAGCCGGCGAAGGGGACCAGCACGTCCCACAGGGCCTGGATCGCCTCGTCGCTGTAGCCGTTCTTCTTGGCGCCCGCCTGGAAGATGGTGAAGTTCTTCGCCAGCTCGTCGGGCTTCTTCTTGCCCATCACGCGGCGGAGGATGTCGGCCTCGCCGAGCGAGTACCCGGCGATGATCTGGGCGGCCTTCTGCACCTGCTCCTGGTAGACGATCAGGCCGTAGGTGACGGCCAGGACCTCTTCGAGCGGCTCCTCGAGCTCCTTGTGGATCGGGGTGATCTCCTGGAGCTTGTTCTTGCGCAGCGCGTAGTTGGTGTGCGAGTCCATGCCCATCGGGCCGGGACGGTAGAGCGCGGAGACGGCGGAGATGTCTTCGAAGTTGTCGGGCTTCATCAGGCGCAGCAGCGAGCGCATCGGGCCGCCGTCGAACTGGAAGACGCCGAGGGTCTCGCCGCGCTGGAGGAGTTCGAAGGTCGTCGGATCGTCGAGCGGCAGGGCCAGCAGGTCGAGATCGATGCCCTTGTTGGACTTCACCATCTTGACGGCGTCGTCCATGATCGTCAGGTTGCGCAGGCCGAGGAAGTCCATCTTCAGCAGGCCGAGCGACTCGCACTGCGGGTAGTCCCACTGGGTGATGGTCACGCCGTCCGTGTGCCGCACCCAGATGGGGGCGTGGTCGACGATCGGCTCGCTGGACATGATCACGCCGGCCGCGTGCACACCCATCTGCCGGACCAGGCCCTCGACGCCCTTGGCGGTGTCGATGACCTTCTTGACGTCCGGCTCGTTCTCGTACATCGCGCGGATCTCGCCCGCCTCGCTGTAGCGCGGGTGCGAGGGGTCGGTGATGCCGTTGAGGTCGATGCCCTTGCCCAGGACGTCGGCGGGCATGGCCTTGGTGAGGCGGTCGCCCATCGCGTACGGGTAGCCCAGCACGCGCGCGGAGTCCTTGATGGCGTTCTTCGCCTTGATCTTGCCGTAGGTGCCGATCATGGCGACCTTGTCGGCGCCGTACTTCTCCGTCACGTACCGGATCACCTCGACGCGCCTGCGCTCGTCGAAGTCGATGTCGACATCGGGCATGGAGACGCGCTCGGGGTTGAGGAACCGCTCGAAGATCAGGCCGTGCGGGATGGGGTCGAGGTCGGTGATGCCCATCGCGTAGGCGACGATCGAGCCGGCCGCGGAACCACGCCCCGGACCGACCGCGATGCCCTGGTTCTTGGCCCACATGATGAAGTCGGCGACGACGAGGAAGTAGCCCGGGAACCCCATCTGGATGATGACGTCCATCTCGTACTCGACCTGCTTCTGCCGGTCCTCGGGGACGCCGCCCGGGAAGCGGCGGTCCATCCCCAGCCGGACCTCCTCCTTGAACCAGGTGACCTCGGTGAAGCCGTCGGGGATGTCGAACTTCGGCATGAGGTTCCGCGCCTCGAACATGCCGGTGGTGTCGATCTGCTCGGCCACCAGGAGGGTGTTGGCGCACCCCTCCTGCCAGGCGTCCGAGGAGTCGATGGCGTACATCTCGTCCGTGGACTTCAGGTAGTAGCCGGTGCCGTCGAAGCGGAAGCGGTCCGGGTCGGAGAGGTTCTTGCCGGTCTGGATGCACAGCAGCGCGTCGTGCGCGACCGACTCGTGCGCGTACGTGTAGTGCGAGTCGTTGGTGACCAGCGGCGGGATGCCGAGCTTCTTGCCGATCTCCAGGAGGCCGTCGCGGACCCGGTGCTCGATCTCGATGCCGTGGTCCATCAGCTCCAGGAAGTAGCGGTCCTTGCCGAAGATGTCCTGGTACTCGGAGGCCGCCTTCAGCGCCTCGTCGAACTGCCCGAGGCGCAGCCGGGTCTGGAGCTCACCGGAGGGGCAGCCGGTGGAGGCGATCAGCCCCTCGGACCACTGGGAGATCGTCTCCTTGTCCATCCGGGGCCACTTCTGCAGCCAGCCCTCGGCGTACGCGTCCGAGGAGAGCCGGAAGAGGTTGTGCAGGCCGGTCGCGTTGGCCGCCCAGATCGTCTTGTGGGTGTAGCCGCCGGAACCGGAGACGTCGTCGCGCTTCTGGTGCGGCTGGCCCCACTGGATCTTGCGCTTGTTGCGCCGCGACTCGGGGGCGACATACGCCTCGATCCCGATGATCGGGGTGACTCCGGCCTTCTTCGCGGTGTGGAAGAAGTCGTACGCCCCGTGCAGGTTGCCGTGGTCGGACATGGCGATATGGGTCATGCCCATCTCGTTGCACGCGTCGAACATGTCCTTCAGCCGCGCGGCACCGTCCAGCAGCGAGTACTGGGTGTGGACGTGCAGGTGCGTGAACGGCGGCTTTGACACGGCTGCGGCCTCCAGGGGAAACAAAGGGTGACGGGTGTCCCACGGGTTGCGGGCGGTCCGGGGGACAGCGTCGAAGTCTATGCCTCGCGACTGACACCCGGGATGCTCCCCCGCGTACCTTCACCGGAGGGAAACGGGCACTCCCGCGTCCCTTCGTCCGTTGGAGACGGCAGAGACGCTGTCGTCCATGCACTGCACCAGGAGGCACCCAGCGATGTCGGTTCCGCAGCTCAACGACGAGCACCGCGGCGAGGAGATCCTCGCCGTCTTCGACACCGCGTTCGGCGAGCTCCTGGCCGCCGACCCGGCCGCGTTCCGGGTGAAGTTCCGGAAGATGGCGGCCTCGGCGTTCGCGTTCTACCGGGGTACCGCGGGCCTCTTCTACCACGATGTCGACGCCGAGAAGCGGGGCGGCCCGTTCCTGGACGAGCGCACCTCGCGCGTGTGGATCCACGGCGACCTGCACGCGGAGAACTTCGGCACGTACATGGACGCGACGGGCCGGCTGATCTTCAACGTCAACGACTTCGACGAGGCGTACGTCGGCCCCTTCACCTGGGACCTGAAGCGCTTCTCCGCGTCCATCGCCCTCATCGGGTACGCGAAGGCGCTCGGCGACGAGCAGATCAGCGATCTGGTGGAGGTGTACGCGGGCGCCTACCGGGAGCGGATCCACGCGCTGGCCACCGGCGCCAAGAGCGACGAGGTGCCGCCCTTCACCCTGGACACCGCGCAGGGCCCGCTGCTGGACGCGCTGCGCGACGCCCGGTCGCTGACCCGCTTCGGGCTGCTGGACTCGATGACGGAGATCCGTGACTTCGAGCGCCGCTTCGCGGCGGGCGGCGGCTCCATCGAGCTGGACGCGGCCACCCGCTACAAGGTCCTCGCGGCCTTCGACGGCTATCTGGAGACACTGCCGGAGACCTCCCTGACCCGCCCGGACTCCTACCGCGTGAAGGACGTCGTCGGCCGCCGGGGCATCGGCATCGGCTCGGCCGGCCTGCCGTCGTACAACATCCTCCTCGAGGGCCACAGCGACGCCCTGGAGAACGACGTCGTGATCTACATCAAGCAGGCCCAGACGCCGGCCGTCTCCCGGCACATCACGGACCCGGCGATCCGCGACTACTTCCAGCACGAGGGCCACCGCACGGTGATCTCCCAGCGCGCCCTCCAGCAGCACGCCGACCCGTGGCTGGGCTGGACCGAGCTCGGCGGCGCCGGCCAGCTGGTCGCCGAGGTCTCGCCGTACGCGGTCGACCTGGACTGGGGCGACATCGACGACCCGGAGGAGATCGCGGGCGTCGTCGCCGACCTGGGCCGGGCCACGGCCACGATGCACGCGGCGGCGGACGACACCTCCGGCGAGTCCCTGGTGCCCTTCTCCACCGAGCGGGCCATCGACGCGGCGATCGCGGCCGACGAGGACGGCTTCGCGCCGCTCCTGGTCGAATTCGCGCACACGTACGGCGCACGGGCGCGTGCCGACCACCAGATCTTCGTCGACCTGTTCCGCAACGGCCGGATTCCAGGTCTCTAACGGTCCGCCTTCTCACAGGGACCCTTTAGGGGTCTCCTACAGGAGCACGTGACACACTCTCCTCCGCTATGGACATATCCGGGACCCGCCTCAGAGCCGCGCGCGCGGCGCTGTTCACGGCATGCGTCGTGACGCTCAGCACCGCGTCGCACGTGCTGCTGTCCCGGGCCCCGCTGCCGCTCAACACGGTGGCCGCCGTCGCGGCCGCCGTGTTCGCCCTCGCGTACGTCCTCGCCGGCCGCGAGCGCGGCTTCGGGCGGATCGCCGCCCTGCTCATCCCGCTGGAGCTGGCGGCCGACACCGTCTTCACCACCGGCCAGCACGTCTGCTACGGCCGTGCGGGCGGCCCGGTCGCCGGCCCGCTGGCCTCGGTCGGCTGGGACGTGCTGTGCGGCGACGGCACACCCGTCGGCACCCCGCTGGCCCAGGTCACCGGCACCGACACCGACCGGCTGGGCGGGCTCCTCGCCCACCCCGACCCGGCCGCCGCGTGGCTGCTGCTCGGCGCGCACCTCTGTGTCGGCCTGATCGCGGCCGCCTGGCTGCGCCGGGGCGAGCGGGCGCTGGCCCAGCTGCTGCGGGCGGCGGGCGCGACCACCTTCCGGCCGCTGCTGCTGGCCGTCGCCGCCGTGACCGTACGCCGCGCCCCGGCGGTCCGCCGCCTGCCGCGGCCCACCCGCCGGTCGACCACCGTCCGTGAGCGGATTCTCGTGCACTCCTTGGGTCGGCGTGGACCGCCGTGCTCGCCCGCCGCGGTCTGAACAGACCTTCACGTCTGTGCCAGGCCCGGCCGCCCGAGCACCACCCGGTCCCGCAATCCCCCACGAACTTCCGCGTACGAAGAGTGCGCGTCCCCTTTGGAGAACACCATGAGCAAGCGGAACAGCGCGCAGGCGAAGACGGCGGCCCGGGAGCGGCTGCGCATCGAGCGTGAGCGCGAGGCCAAGCGGTCCAAGGTCAGGCGTCAGATCATCGTCGCCTGCTCGGTCGTCGCCGTGCTCGCCGCGGCCGGCGGCATAGGTTACGCCGTCGTCCAGGCCAACAAGCCCGGCTACTGGGAGGACGCGGCGAAGGCCAAGCTGGTCGCGCCGGCCAACACCGGCGGCAAGAACGGCACGACGGTCGTCATGGGCAAGGCGACCGCCAAGAAGACGCTCGTGATGTACGAGGACCCGCGCTGCCCGATCTGCGCCTCGTTCGAGCAGACCGTCGGGGCGACGGTGAAGACCGACTACGACGCCGGCAAGTTCAAGCTCCAGTACGTCGGCGCGACCTTCCTCGACCGCAGCCTGACCGGCGAGGGCTCCAAGAACGCGCTCAGCGCCCTGGGCGCCGCGCTCAACGTCGGCCCCGAGGCGTTCCTCGAGTACAAGACCGCGCTGTACTCGGCGAAGTACCACCCCGAGGAGACCGAGGACAAGTTCAAGGACGACTCCTACCTGATCAAGGTGGCGGACACCGTCGCGGCCCTGAAGGGCAACACCAAGTTCCAGAGCGCCGTGAAGAACGGCACCTACGACCGGTGGGCGCTGGAGATGTCCAAGACGTTCGACAAGAGCGGCGTCTCGGGCACCCCGACGCTGAAGATGGACGGCAAGACGCTGACCGGCTCCGACGGGCAGAACGCCCCGATGACGGTCGCCGACTTCACCACGGCGGTCGACGCGGCGCTCAAGGGCTGATCGGGCTCCGGCCGGATCCTGATCCGACACTCCGAGGAAGAGCGGGCGAACTTTTGGGAGTTCGCCTGCTCTTTTGTCGTACCGGTCAGTAATCTGATCGCCCGTGACCAGTCGACACAGATCCTCCGAGAGCGCCGACACCCCGTCAGAGCGCCCCGACTCGCTTTCACCGCGCCGCCGTACGGCGCTCAAGGCCGTGGCCGCCACCGCTGTGCTCGCCGGCCCGCTCGCCGCCGCGCTGCCGGCCCGTGCCGCCGAGGCCCCCGTCTTCCTGCACGGCCTCGCCTCCGGCGACCCGCTGCCCGACGGCGTCCTGCTGTGGACCCGGGTGACGCCCACCGCCGAGGCGATACCCGGCTCCGGACTCGGTCCGGCCACCGACGTGAGCTGGGTCGTCGCCACGGACAAGGCACTGACGAACGTGGTGTCCCGGGGCTCCACCACCGCCTCCGCGGCGACCGACCACACCGTCAAGGCCGACATCCGCGGTCTCGCGCCCGCCACCGACTACTGGTTCCGTTTCTCGGCCGGCGGCACCGACTCCCCGGTGGCGCGCACCCGCACCGCGCCGGCGGCGGACGCCGCCGTGCCCGGCCTGCGCTTCGGCGTGGTGTCCTGCGCCAACTGGGAGGCCGGCTACTTCTCCTCGTACCGTCACCTCGCGGCCCGTGGCGACCTGGACGCCTGGCTGCACCTCGGGGACTACATCTACGAGTACGGCACCGGCGAGTACGGCACGCGCGGGACCGTCGTACGGCAGACGGCGCCCACGCACGAGATCCTCACCCTCGCCGACTACCGCACCCGGCACGGCAAGTACAAGACCGACCCGGACCTCCAGGCCCTGCACGCGAAGGCGCCGGTCGTCGCGATCTGGGACGACCACGAGTTCGCCAACGACACCTGGTCGGGTGGCGCCGAGAACCACACCGAGGGCACGGAGGGCGCCTGGCCGGCTCGTCAGGCGGCCGCCAAGCAGGCCTACTTCGAGTGGATGCCGGTCCGGCCGGCCATCGCCGGCACCACCTACCGCCGGCTGCGCTTCGGCAAGCTCGCCGACCTGTCCCTGCTGGACCTGCGGTCCTTCCGCTCGCAGCAGGCCGCCGTGGGCAACGGCACCGTCGACGACCCGGACCGCACGCTCACCGGCCGCGCCCAGCTCGACTGGCTGAAGGCCGGGCTGAAGTCCTCCGACACCACCTGGCGGCTGGTCGGCAACTCGGTGATGATCTCGCCGTTCGCGATCGGCTCGCTCTCCGCGGACCTGTTCAAGCCGCTCGCCAAGCTGCTCGGCCTGCCCCAGGAGGGCATCGCCCTCAACACCGACCAGTGGGACGGCTACACCGACGACCGCCGTGAGCTCCTGGCCCATCTGCGTTCCAACGCCATCCGCAACACCGTCTTCCTGACCGGTGACATCCACATGGCGTGGGCCAACGACGTGCCGGTGGACGCCGGGACGTACCCGCTGTCGGCCTCGGCCGCCACGGAGTTCGTGGTCACCTCGGTGACCTCGGACAACCTCGACGACATCGTGAAGGTCCCGGAGGGCACGCTCACCGCCATCGCCTCCCCGATCATCCGGGCCGCGAACCGGCACGTCCACTTCGTCGACACCGACCGGCACGGCTACGGCGTCCTGGACATCACCGCCGAGCGCGCCCAGATGGACTACTACGTGCTGTCCGACCGCACCAGCACCACCGCGACCTCCGCCTGGTCCCGCTCGTACCGCACGCGCACCGGCACCCAGAAGGTGGAGCGCACCTACGACCCGGTCTAGATCCGCGTCCGGGTCCGGGTCCATGTCCGGGTCCGGGTTCGAGGCCGTGTCCAGGTCCGAGGCCGGGGCAGGGTCCGGGGCAGGGCCCTGCTAGAGCGTCTCGAGGAAGCCGAGCGCCACCCGCCAGGTGGCCTCGGCGGCCTCCTCGTCGTAGTCGGGCAGGTCGGGGTCGGTGTACAGGTGCCCGGCTCCCGCGTACCGGTAGACCTCCACGTCGGCGCCCGCTCTGCCCATCTGGAGATACCAGGCGCTCAGCCAGTCGTCGGTCTCGAACTGGTCCGGCTCCGCGACATGCAGCTGCACCGGGAGGCCGTCCACCGAGACGTTCGGCGCGAGGTCCGAGGTGCCGTGCAGGAGGAGCAGGCCACGCGCCCTGGCGTCGCCGAGGGCGAGGGTCTGGGCGATCGACGCGCCGAGCGAGAACCCGGCGTACACCAGCCCGCGCTCCGAGTAGGGCGCCGCCGCCAGGACGGCCCTCTTCAGCAGCTCGTCCTTGCCGATCTCCTCGTTGTACGCCATGCCCTCCTCGACCGTGTCGAACGTGCGTCCCTCGAAGAGGTCCGGCGTCCACACCTCGTGCCCGGCGGCGCGCAGCCGGTCCGCCGCGGCGCGCACCGCGGGCCGCGGACCGTAGGTCGAGTGAAAGAGCATGATGTTCATGTGCCCATGGTGCCAGCCTGCACCGACAACCCCGTGCGTGCGCCTCCTCACAGAAACCGCATGTTCAGGACCCCTCCGACCCGGTTACGTTCGAAGGCATGGAGAACCTGCTCCGCCCCGTGATCGTGGTCGGCGGCTCGGTCGTGCTGACAGTCCTCATCGGCTGGGCCACCGACCGCCTGCTCTGCAAGGCCGACCGACGGCACCCCGAGACCCCCATGTGGGGTCTGCTGCGCCGTGGCCGCATCCCCTATCAGCTCGTGCTGTGCGCGGCGATGCTGAGAGGGTCCTACGACGCCGCCCAGATGCTGGAGGACCATCGGACCGGCATCGGCCAGTTCCTCACCCTGGTGCTGATCGGCTCGGCGGCCTGGCTGGTGATCAGGATCGCGGCGGCGATCGTCGAGACGTCGTACTCGCGCTACGCGCGCATGCACCGCGATCCGGCCCGGGTCCGGCGGGTGCGGACCCAGGTGTCGCTGATCATGCGGGTGGTGTCGGCCGTCGTCGGGGTCGTCGCGGCGGCCTCGATGCTGCTGACGTTCCCCGCCATGCGCGCGGCGGGCGCCTCCCTGCTGGCCTCGGCCGGAATCCTCGGCATCGTCGCCGGTGTCGCCGCCCAGTCGACGCTGAGCAACATGTTCGCCGGTCTCCAGATCGCCTTCGGCGACATGGTGCGCATCGGCGACACGGTCGTGGTGGACGGTGAGTGGGGCACGGTCGAGGAGATCACCCTGACCTTCCTGACCGTGCGGACCTGGGACGAGCGCCGGATCACGATGCCGGTCTCGTACTTCACCTCGAAGCCCTTCGAGAACTGGTCGCGCGGCACCCCGCAGATGACCGGCATCGTCTACTGGCACGTCGACCACGCGGCGCCGGTGGAGGCGATGCGCGAGAAGCTGCGCGACATCCTGCGCGAGTGCCCCGCCTGGGACGGCCGTGCCTGCGGGCTCGACGTCACCGACACCACGCCCAACACCATGCAGGTGCGGGCCCTGGTCACGGCGAAGGACGCCGACGACATCTGGACGGTGCGGGTCAGGGTGCGCGAGGAGATGATCCGCTGGCTGTCGAAGGAGCATCCGTACGCGCTCCCGAGGGTCAACACGGCCGATGCCGCGCTGCCCCCGGGCCGCCTGCCGAGTCAGTCCTCGTCCCCCGACGGTGCGGCCCGCCGCGTCCACGAACCGCCGCGCACGGGCCGCTGAAGGTCAGTTCCCGCGCTCCGCACCGCCGTTGACCTGGACGACCTGCGAAGTGACGTGACCGGCGCCCGGGGAGGCCAGCCAGTGCAGTGTGGCGGCGATGTCCCCGGGCGTCCCGGCGCGTCCGGTGAAGGTCTCGCCGACGAGCCGCTCGCGCCGCGCGGGCTCGATGGCGCCCCCGAAGAACCCGGTGTCCTCGACATACCCCGGGGCGACGAGGTTCGCGGTGATGCCCCGGGGGCCCAGCTCCCGGGCGAGATCACGGGCGTACGGGTGCAGCGCGGCCTTGGCGCCGCCGTAGGCCCCGCTGCCGGACCCCCGGTAGGCGGCGATCGAGCTGACGAACAGCACCCGGCCGCCCGGCGAGGCGAGCCGCTCCTTCAGGGCCTCGGTGAGCAGCGCGGCGCTGAGGGTGTTGCTGCGGAAGTTGACGGTCCAGTTGTGCGCGACACGGTCCAGCGGATCGGCGCTGTCGCCGGGCGGCTCCAGATGTCCGGCGCCCCCGGCACTGTGGATCAGCACGTCCACGGTCCCGAACTCCGCCTCCACGAACCGGGCGACCCCGCGCACCTGCTCCGGCTCGCTCAGGTCCGCGGCATAGCCGAGCGCCCCGGCCACCCCGGCCTTCTCCAGCACCTCCGCCCGCCGCCCGAGCAGCAGCACCCGGTCCCCGTCCGCGGCGAAGACCTGCGCCGCCGCGAGCCCGATTCCTGTCCCGCCTCCGCTGATCACCACGTTGCGTGCCATGAGCCGAGCGTAACGAGGAGTGCCGACAGGGGTCGTGGCGGTTTACGCGACTGCCATGAACCGGGCAGCCGCAACAGGCGTGCCCGGTCGGCTCACTTGAGGCTGCGCACGTCCAGATGCCGCAGCACCCGGTCCACGATCTCCGGATCGGAACCGGGTTCGCTGCGCGCCGCGACCACCTCGTGCCGGGCCGCGCTCAGCATCTCCGCCTGGATCCGCCGTACCCGCTTCAGCCTCCGCACCCGCTGATCGTGCCCCTCACGCCGTTCGTCCTCGCCGACGTCCGGGCTGATCCGCAGC
This sequence comes from Streptomyces sp. NPDC002884, assembly GCF_040295245.1. Classification (NCBI taxonomy): domain Bacteria; kingdom Bacillati; phylum Actinomycetota; class Actinomycetes; order Kitasatosporales; family Streptomycetaceae; genus Streptomyces; species Streptomyces sp. NPDC002884. Next base: position 95,497 of record NZ_JBEOVB010000001.1, read on the forward strand.
CCGATGTCGAAGGCCCGCCGCAGCATCTGCTCGGACAGCTCCTCCGGCAGGTTCTCCTCGGCCTCGATCTCCCGCAGCCGGCGCTTCGCCGCCTTCGCCGCCCGTACCGCGAGCTCCTTCTCGAACTCCTTCTCGCGGTCGGTGTCCGACTGCACGCCGAGGCGCTTGACCAGCCACGGCAGGGTCAGTCCCTGAAGGACCAGTGTCGCCATGATCACACCGAACGCGATGAAGATGATCTCGTCGCGGTCGGGGAAGGGCCCGCCGCCGTCGGTCTCCAGCGGAACGGCCAGCGCCAGCGCGACCGACGCCACCCCGCGCATCCCGGACCACCACATGACGAGGGTCTCCCGCCAGTTCGTCGGAATGTCCTCGAGGTGGTCCTGTCGGGCGTGCAGCCGTTGCGTCAGCCAGGTCGCCGGCAGCAGCCACAGCAGCCGTACGACGACGACCACGGCCACGATCACCGCCGCCCAGCCCAGCATCTCCCCCCACCGCCCGGACGCCGTCCGGATCGCGTTGTGCAGCTCCAGGCCGATCAGCCCGAACGCGACGCCCGTGACGAGGGTGTCGATGATGTCCCAGAAGGTGTGGCCGGCCAGCCGGGTCAGCACGTCGTCGGGGTCGGTGGCGTACTCGGCGAGGAACAGGGCCGTGGTCAGGACGGCCAGCACCCCGGACCCGTGGAACTCCTCCGCCAGCACGTACGAGGCGTACGGCACCAGGAGCGTCAGCCCGATCTGCAACGTCGTGTCGCCGAGGACGTCCAGCAGCCTGTTCGCGCCCCAGCCGAGCGCGACACCCACCGCCACCGCCACCACCGCGGACAGCACCAGGTCGAGACCGGCCTGCCACGGCGAGAACGAGCCGCTCACGGCCGCGGCGATCGCGACGTGGTAGAGCACGATGGCCGTCACGTCGTTGAACAGCCCCTCGCCCTCCAGGATGGACACCAGCCGGCGGGGCAGCCCCAGCTGTCCGGCCACGGCGGTGGCGGCCACCGGGTCGGGCGGCGCGACCAGCGCGCCCAGCGCGACGGCCGCGGCGATCGGCAGGCCCGGCACGATCGTGTGGGCGACGGCCGCCACGCACACCGTCGTGACGAACACCAGCGCCACGGCCAGCAGGAAGATGGGCCGCACGTTCGCCGCGAACTGCCGCCACGAGGTCCGCCGCACCGCCGCGTACAGGAGGGGCGGCAGCAGGAGGGGCAGGATCAGGTCCGGCGGGATCTCCACGTTGGGCACGAAGTCGAGCACCGCGAGGACGATCCCGAGCAGGGTCATCAGCACCGGAGCCGGCAACCCGAACCGGTCCCCGACCGGAACGCTCACCACGGCCCCGAGCAACAGGACGAACAACAGGGCCAGCTGGTCCACGGTCAGCGCTCCGGGTCTAGACGATCAAGAACATCCAGACCTCCAGCGTCGCACGGCCGCCGTCCGCTACAGAGAACGCCGCATGGACCGGTGCGGAATCCCCGCCTCCATGTCCTCCGGCCCGTACGCCACGTACCCCAGCCGCTCGTAGAACCCCAGTGCCTGCGTCTGTGCGTGCAGGTCCACGGCGGTGAGCCCCAGCGCGCGTGCCGCCTCCTCGATGGCCCGCACCAGCGCGACCCCGACGCCCAGCCCGCGCGCCTCGCGTGTCACGGCGAGCCGCCCCAGCGAGCCCACCGACGGGTCGCCGCCCGTCCTGGCGGCGGCCGCCTCGCCGTGCAGCAGCCGCCCGGTGCCGAGCGGCAGCCCGTCCTCCCGGACCGCCAGCACATGGACGGCCCCGGCGTCGTGCGCGTCGTACTCCAGGTCCTCGGGCACACCCTGCTCGCCGACGAAGACCTCCTTGCGGACCGCGAAGCACGCCTCCCGGTCCGCGGGGTCCTCGGCGACCCGCACCGCGTACCCCTGGACGCCGCTCATCCGTAGGTCTCCTCGCGGACCTTCTCCAGGGCCTTGGCCAGGTCCTCGGGATAGTCGCTGGCGAACTCCGCCCACTGCCCGTCACCGGGGTGCTCGAAGCCCAGCCGCACGGCGTGCAGCCACTGGCGGGCCAGGCCCAGCCGCTTGGAGAGAGTGGGGTCGGCGCCGTACGTCAGGTCGCCGACACAGGGGTGGCGGTGGGCGGCCATGTGGACGCGGATCTGGTGGGTACGGCCCGTCTCCAGCTTCACGTCCAGCAGGGAGGCCGCGCGGAAGGCCTCGATCAGGTCGTAGTGCGTGACGGACGGCTTGCCCTCGGCCGTGACCGCCCACTTGTAGTCGTGGTGCGGGTGCCGGCCGATGGGCGCGTCGATGGTGCCGCTGGTCGGGTCGGGGTGGCCCTGGACGAGCGTGTGGTAGCGCTTGTCGACCGTGCGCTCCTTGAACTGGCGCTTCAGCGACGTGTACGCCCGCTCCGACTTGGCGACCACCATCAGCCCCGAGGTGCCGACGTCGAGGCGGTGCACGATGCCCTGGCGCTCGGCGGCACCGGAGGTGGAGATGCGGTACCCGGCGGCGGCGAGTCCGCCGATGACGGTCGTCCCGCTCCAGCCGGGCGACGGGTGCGCGGCCACGCCGACCGGCTTGACGATCACGACCACGTCGTCGTCGTCGTGCACGATCTCCATGCCCTCGACCGGCTCGGCGACGATCTGTACCGGCGCCGGCGCCGGCGGCATCTCGACCTCGAGCCAGGCGCCGCCGATCACCCGCTCGGATTTGCCGACCACCGAGCCGTCGACCGTGACCTTCCCCGCTGCGGCCAGCTCGGCGGCCTTCGTACGGGAGAAGCCGAACATGCGGGAGATGGCGGCGTCTACGCGCTCGCCCTCCAGGCCGTCCGGCACGGGCAGGGTACGGGTCTCGGGAATCGTGCTCACCCGTCGAGTATGCAGGACGGCACCGGTACCGCCGTACGGCCCTGTGGACAACCGCTGTGGACAACCGCCGGGCGGTCAGTCCTTGTGGACGGTCCCGTCCGGGTCCAGACCCTTGAAGGACAGCAGCACGATCAGGATGCCGCCGCAGACGATCGCCGAGTCGGCGAGGTTGAAGACCGCGAAGTGCTTCGGGGCGATGAAGTCCACGACCGCGCCCTCGAAGACGCCCGGCGCGCGGAAGATCCGGTCGGTGAGGTTGCCCAGCGCGCCACCCAGCAGCAGCCCCAGGGCGATCGCCCAGGGCAGGCTGTAGAGCTTGCGGGCGAGCCGGGCGATCACCACGATCACGGCCGCCGCGATCACCGTGAAGATGATGGTGAAGGCCTCGCCGAAGCCGAAGGCCGCGCCCGCGTTGCGGATCGCCTCGAACTTCAGCCAGTCCCCGATGATCTCGATCGGCGCGTGATGCTCCAGCTTGGCGACCACGATCATCTTGCTGACCAGGTCGATCACGTACGCGAAAGTGGCGACGGTGAAGAGCACGGCGATCCGGCGCTTGCCCCTGGACCTCGCCCCGGTGCTCTCCTGCCCGTCCGTGCCGGACGACTGTTCCGGCTCGGATCCCGCCTCTGGGGTTTCCGGCGTACCGATGACGCGCTCCGCCTCTGCCACGTGAGTCCCTCAACCTAGGTACCTGACTGAGCACGAGGGTACGGCACGCCCCCCGGCAGCCAGGTGATCAGTACCGGCGCTCCTGCTTCTGCTTGCACTCGACGCACAGCGTGGCCCTCGGGAAGGCCTGCATCCGGGCCTTTCCGATGGCCTTGCCGCAGTTCTCGCACAGGCCGTAGGTGCCCGCGTCCAGCCGTTCCAGGGCGTGCTCGGTCTGGATCAGCATCTCGCGCGCGTTGGAGGCGAGCGCCAGTTCGTGCTCACGCGTGATGTTCTTCGTCCCGGTGTCCGCCTGGTCGTCGCCGGCGCCGTCCCCGGAGTCCCGCATCAGCCCCGTGAGGGCCGCCTCGGACGCGGCGAGCTCCGCCCGCAGCCGCCCCTGCTCGGACTCGAGCTCCGCGCGGGCCTCCTCGACCTCCCCCGGCGTCCACGGCTCCTCGCCGGGGCGCACCGCGAGCTCGCCGGGCTCCACCGCCGCGAGGCGTGCCTTGGGAACAGCGGTCTTCGCCGCCGTGGCCGTACCCGGAGTCTTCTTCGCAACCACAGTCGTGGCTCCCGTCTGCTCCGCGGCCGAGGCCGCGCCCACCTTCTTGGCCGTGCTCTTCCTGCCCGCACTCGTCCCGGTCACGCCTTCGGCGCCGGCGATCTTCTCGGCCGCCGCCTTCCCGGCGGCGACCTTCCTGCCGCCGGCCTTCTTGGCGGCCGCCTTCGTGGCGGCCGTCTTCGTGGCAGGCGCCTTCGTGGCAGGCGCCTTCTTCGCGGTCGTCGTCTCCGCCGCGGCCGTCTTCTTGGCTGCGGCCTTCTTGGCGACCGTCTTCTTGGCGACCGTCTTCCTGGCCGCCTTCTTCACCGCGCTCTTCTTCGCGGCGGGTGCCTTCCCGGCCGGCCCGTCCCGCTCGGCGGGCTCCACCGACTCCGCCTCCGACTCCGCCGCCTCCTCCTCCACAGGTCTTCGGGCCACCGCCTTCGTGCCCGCCGCCTTCTTCGGTACCCGGGCCGCGACGGACCGCACCGTCTTCACGGCCCTGGCGTCGTCGGCCGCGCCGCCGGAAGCCCCGAAGGGCCCGGAAGCACCGGAGGCACTCGTGGAGCTGCCGGACGCCGACTGCTGTACGGCGGTCTTCTTCGCCACCATGGCCGCGGCCCCTTCACATATTGTGATCTTGCACGCGAATCGTGCTGGGACGATAAATCGACTTGGAGCCCGCGGCAACGGGGCGCACCGCCCGATTCGCCCGCCTCGCGCACGCTGCGCGGCAGGCCTGCAACCGTTGTGCCCAGCTCGCCGCCGGGTAATCCGCCGAGTCGGGCGGCCCGGAATCCGAGCGACCGTACCGTCACACAAAGCCACCATTCGGGTCATCGCGGACCGGGCCGTCCGCCAGGCCCCGCGCCCCCGAAAACCCGTCGGCCGCCGTCGCCGAGGAGCCGTACACTGGGCGGAGCGAAAAGCGTGGATGGGGACGAGTAGCGGCGTACGCAGCCCAGAGCGACCCGGGGACGGTGGAAGCCCGGGGGCGAGCGCGACGTGAAGATCACCCCGGAGCCGCCGGAGGAAAGCCGCAGCCGACAGGCGAGGGCCAGTAGAACCGGCATCGCGACCCCAATGAGGGGGCTCACCGGCGCACAGAGCGCACCGGAGGGCCAAGGAGGGTGGTACCGCGGGAGCGCGCCGCACACGGCGTAGACAGGCAAGTCGGCTCTCGTCCCTCCGACGGAAGGCAGTATGTCCGCCGGAGGAAGCTCGTTGAACACGCAGCCGCAGTACCGCCAGGTGCCCGCCCAGGTCGACCTGCCCGCCCTCGAGCACGCGGTGCTCGACTTCTGGCGCGAGCAGAAGATCTTCGCCAAGAGCCTGGAGCAGTCCGAGGGACGCCCCGAGTGGGTGTTCTACGAGGGCCCGCCCACCGCCAACGGCATGCCGGGCGCCCACCACATCGAGGCGCGCGTCTTCAAGGACGTCTTCCCCCGCTTCCGCACCATGCGCGGCTACCACGTGGCCCGCAAGGCCGGCTGGGACTGCCACGGCCTCCCGGTGGAGCTGGCGGTCGAGAAGGAGCTCGGCTTCTCCGGCAAGCAGGACATCGAGGCGTACGGCATCGCCGCCTTCAACGACAAGTGCCGCGAGTCCGTGCTCCGCCACACCGACGCGTTCTCCGAGCTGACGACGCGCATGGGTTACTGGGTCGACCTCGACGACGCCTACGTCACGATGGACCCCGAGTACATCGAGTCGGTCTGGTGGTCGCTGAAGGAGATCTTCAACAAGGGCCTGCTGGTCCAGGACCACCGCGTCGCCCCCTGGTGTCCGCGGTGCGGCACGGGTCTGTCCGACCACGAGCTGGCCCAGGGCTACGAGACGGTCGTCGACCCGTCCGTGTACGTCCGTTTCCCGCTCACCTCCGGTCCGCTCGCCGGCGAAGCCGCCCTCCTCGTCTGGACGACGACGCCCTGGACGCTGGTCTCTAACACGGCCGTGGCCGCGCACCCCGACGTCCCCTACGTCGTGGCGACCAACGGCGAGGAGAAGCTCGTCGTCGCCGAGCCGCTGGTCGCCAAGGCGCTCGGCGAGGGCTGGGAGACCACCGGCGAGACCTTCACCGGCGCCGAGATGGAGCGCTGGACCTATCAACGTCCGTTCGAGCTCGTGGAGTTCCCGGAGCCCGCCCACTACGTGGTGAACGCCGAGTACGTCACGACCGAGGACGGCACCGGTCTGGTCCACCAGTCCCCCGCCTTCGGTGAGGACGACCTCAAGGTCTGCCGCTCCTACGGTCTGCCCGTCGTCAACCCGGTCCGTCCGGACGGCACCTTCGAGGAGTCCGTCCCGATGGTCGGCGGCGTCTTCTTCAAGAAGGCGGACGAGAAGCTCACCGAGGACCTCCAGCAGCGCGGCCTCCTCTTCAAGCACATCCCGTACGAGCACAGCTACCCGCACTGCTGGCGCTGCCACACCGCGCTCCTCTACTACGCGCAGCCGTCCTGGTACATCCGCACCACGGCCGTCAAGGACCGCCTCCTCCAGGAGAACGAGAAGACCAACTGGTTCCCGGACACGGTCAAGCACGGCCGGTACGGCGACTGGCTGAACAACAACATCGACTGGGCACTCTCCCGCAACCGCTTCTGGGGCACCCCGCTGCCGATCTGGCGCTGCGAGGACGACCACCTCACGGTCGCCGGCTCCCGCGCGGAGCTGACCGAGCTCACCGGCACCGACCAGTCCGGGCTGGACCCGCACCGCCCGTACATCGACGCGGTCACCTTCGCCTGCCCCCAGGAGGGCTGCGGGCGGACGGCCACGCGCGTGCCGGAGGTCATCGACGCCTGGTACGACTCGGGTTCGATGCCGTTCGCGCAGTGGGGCTACCCGTACAAGAACAAGGACCTCTTCGAGTCCCGCTACCCGGCGCAGTTCATCAGCGAGGCCATCGACCAGACCCGCGGCTGGTTCTACACGCTGATGGCCGTCGGCACCCTGGTCTTCGACAAGTCGTCGTACGAGAACGTCGTCTGCCTCGGCCACATCCTCGCCGAGGACGGCCGCAAGATGTCCAAGCACCTGGGCAACATCCTTCAGCCGATCCCGCTGATGGACCAGCACGGCGCCGACGCGGTCCGCTGGTTCATGGCGGCCGGCGGTTCCCCCTGGGCGGCCCGCCGCGTGGGCCACAACACCATCCAGGAAGTCGTCCGCAAGACGCTCCTGACGTACTGGAACACGGTCGCCTTCCAGGCCCTGTACGCCCGTACGTCCGGCTGGGCGCCGAGCGAGGCCGACCCGGCCCCGGCCGACCGCCCGGTCCTGGACCGCTGGCTGCTCTCCGAACTCCACGCGCTCACCGACCAGGTGACGCAGGCTCTGGAGGCGTACGACACCCAGCGCGCCGGCAAGCTGCTCTCCGCGTTCGTCGACGACCTGTCCAACTGGTACGTCCGCCGCTCCCGCCGCCGCTTCTGGCAGGGCGACAAGGCCGCGCTGCGCACCCTGCACGAGGTCGTCGAGACGGTCACCCGGCTGATGGCCCCGCTGACGCCGTTCATCACCGAGCGCGTCTGGCAGGACCTCGTCGTTCCGGTCACCCCGGGCGCCCCGGACTCCGTCCACCTGTCCACCTGGCCGGAGGCCGACCTCACCGCGATCGACCCGGAGCTGTCGAAGCAGATGGTCCTGGTCCGCCGCCTGGTGGAGCTGGGCCGCGCCACGCGCGCGGAGTCGGGCGTGAAGACCCGCCAGCCCCTGAAGCGCGCCCTGATCGCCGCGAGCGGCTTCGACGCCCTCGACCGCGAGCTGCACGGCCAGATCACGGAGGAGCTCAACGTCGAGTCGCTGGCGTCCCTCTCCGAGGTCGGCGGCAGCCTGGTCGACACGACCGCCAAGGCCAACTTCCGCGCCCTGGGCAAGCGGTTCGGCAAGCGCGTCCAGGACGTGGCCAAGGCCGTCGCGAACGCCGACGCGGCCGCGCTCTCCCTCGCCCTGCGCGAGGGCACGGCCTCGGTGGAGGTCGACGGCGAGACGGTCACCCTGGCCCCCGACGAGGTCATCATCACGGAGACCCCGCGCGAGGGCTGGTCGGTCGCCTCCGACTCCGGCGCGACGGTCGCTCTGGACCTGGAGATCACCGAGGAGCTGCGCCGAGCGGGCCTGGCCCGGGACGCGATCCGGCTGATCCAGGAGGCCCGCAAGAACAGCGGCCTCGACGTCGCCGACCGCATCGCGCTCCGCTGGACCGCGACCGACCCGGCCACCGCCGACGCCCTGTCCGGTCACGCCGGCCTCATCGCCGACGAGGTCCTCGCCACGGACTTCGCCCGGGGTGAGGCGGACGACACGTACGGCACCCCGTTCACGGACGACGGTCTGACGCTGACGTTCCGCCTGCGCAAGGCGTAGGACATGTCCGCGAGGGCCCGGTTCCCCCGAGGGGGCCGGGCCCTCCGCATGTCCGGCGCACGGATCCCGGGGCTCACGTCGGAATCACCTCGGGCTCACAAGCCGGGGCGCGCGCCCGTGATCGCCGTCAACACGCGTAAAAAGGGCGGGACCCCGGATGGTGATCCGGGGTCCCGCCCTTTGAACGCTGCCGACGCCTAAGGCGTACTACAGGCCGTCAGTTGTCGTCCTCGTCGATGAGGAAGCCGCGCATCGGCGAGGGAGCCTGGCCCATCGGGGAGGGGCCCTGCGGCCGCACCGGCGCCATCGGCTGGGTCATCGCCGGGGACATCTGCTGCTGCCCGCCATAGGACGGACCGGCCGGGCCGGGAGCACCCATGCCCGGGTTGCCGCCGTAGGACGGAGCGCCGGCCGGAGCCATGGAAGGCGCCGGGGACGGCGGCAGCGAAGCCGTGGCCGGTGTGCGCGGCGGAGCGAGGGAGTCGTCGGCCTGGGTCTCCAGCTGACGCAGCTGCGACTCCAGGTAGGACTTCAGACGCGTCCGGTACTCGCGCTCGAAGCCACGCAGGTCCTCGACCTTGCGCTCCAGCGTGGCGCGGGCGGACTCCAGGGAGCCCATCGCGACGCGGTGCTTCTCCTGCGCGTCCCGCTCCAGGGCGTCGGCCTTGGCACGGGCGTCCCGCTCGAGACCCTCGGCACGCGAACGCGCCTCACCCACGATCTTGTTGGCCTCGGAACGGGCCTCGGCGATCGCCTGGTCGGCGGTCTGCTGGGCCAGCGAGAGGACACGGGCGGCGCTGTCGCCACCGGGGCCCTGACCGGGGCCGCCCATCGGACCGCCCATGGGGCCGCCCATCGGGCCACCCATCTGCTGCTGCATGGGGTTCTGGCCACCCATGGGGCCCTGGCCCATCGGACCCTGACCCATGGGGCCCTGGCCCATCGGACCCTGACCCATCGGACCCTGGCCCATGGGGCCTTGACCCATCGGACCCTGGCCCTGCGGACCACCCTGGCCGCCGCCGGGACCGGCGGGCAGCTGCGGCGCACCGCTCGGCAGCTGGGGCGGGCCACCCATGGGGCCACCCATCTGCTGCTGCGGCGGGCCCGATATTCCGGCGGGCACCGGTGCGCCCGGACCTCGCATGCCCTGCTGCGGCATGCCCTGCGGAGGCATCCCCTGCTGGGGCATGCCCTGTTGCTGCATACCGCCCTGCTGCATACCGCCTTGCTGCATGCCACCCTGCTGGGGCATACCGCCCTGCGGAGGCATGCCGCCCTGCTGCTGGTCCTGTTCGGGCGGCTTGCGCATGTTCTGCTGGTTCTGGGCAGCAGCGCGCGTGGCCGCGGCCAGTTTGGCCCGCAGGTCCTCGTTCTCACGAAGCAGGCGGGTCAGTTCGGCTTCGACCTCATCGAGGAAGGCATCGACCTCGTCCTCGTCATAGCCTTCTCGGAGGCGGACGGTCGTGAACTGCTTGTTCCGCACGTCCTCGGGGGTCAACGGCATCTCTTCACCTCAACGTAGTCGTCGGCATCGGCAAGACGGTAGTTCACATCGCTCACAGCCGGCTCACGATCGAGATCAGGATGTAGACGATGATCATCAGTACGAAGAAGGACAGGTCGAGCGCCACGCCCCCGAGACGCAACGGCGGGATTACCCGCCGCAGAAGCTTGAGCGGTGGATCGGTGACAGTGTAGGTGGCCTCCAGAACGACCACCATCGCCTTGCCGGGCTGCCATGAGCGGGCGAACTGGAAGACGTAGTCCATGACCAACCGAAAGATGAGCACGATGAGGAAGACCATCAGCGCGATGTAGACGACATCCAGGACCACGCTCATGTTCGGTGCTTCCCTCTCCCCTGTTCCGTGCTTCTCTGTACTGCTGCATCCGGTCCTGCGTCTCAGCTCTGGTTGAAGAACCCGCCCTCTGCGATGCGGGCCTTGTCCTCCGCCGTGACATCGACGTTAGCAGGCGACAACAGGAACACCTTCTGCGTCACCCGCTCGATGCTGCCGTGAAGACCAAACACCAAACCAGCCGCAAAGTCGACAAGTCGCTTTGCGTCTGTGTCATCCATCTCAGTCAGATTCATGATCACCGGGGTGCCCTCACGGAAGTGTTCCCCGATGGTACGGGCCTCGTTGTAGGTCCGGGGGTGGAGCGTGGTGATCCGGTACGGCTCTCGTTCCGACACGACCTTGGGCATGATCACCGGTGCGTTCTTCTCCAGGGACTGACGTTCTTGTGTGATGGATGCCACGGGCGCGATACGCGCCGGACGCCCGGATTCCGCGCCTAGCGAAGCGGAACGAGCCACCGGCTCACGCTGCGCCGGCGGCTGCACGATTCGCACCTCTTCGTCCCTTTGGGACTGATGTGCACCATGTGGCTGATGGGACGGCTCATGCCGCCGGTGGTCCCGCTCGGGCTCCGGGTCGAGCTCGGGTTCGAAGTCGTCGTCGGGGTCGAATCCCCGGCCGTCGTACCCATCGTCCTCCACGAGGCCGAGGTAGACCGCCATCTTGCGCATCGCGCCGGCCATTCTCTGAGTCCTCCGCTCTGTGGTGGATCGACTTTCAACTGCCAAGTCCCGCGATCCACGTGGCCCTTGTGTCCGCCCTTCGGCGGTAATGACCATATTTTCTGCTGTGGTCCGACTTCCTGGCGACGTTACCCGAGCCTGGGGCGGACTCCGAGTACCGCAGTGCCGACGCGTACATGTGTCGCTCCGGCCGCCACGGCCTCCTCGAGGTCCGCACTCATCCCTGCCGACACCATGTTCGCAGCAGGACGGGTCCGGCGCAGGTCAGTCGACAAATCCATCAACCGCCCGAAGGCCTCGCGTTGGCGCCCGGCGTACTCCCCGGTCAGGGGTGCGACGGTCATCAGTCCGTCAAGCCGCAGCCCCGGCGACCCGGCGACCAGAGCGGCCAACTCCTCGATACCGCCCGGGGCCACACCGCCCCGCTCACCCCGCTCGCTCGCCCCGGCGTCGAGCGCCACCTGAAGCAGACAGCCCACCTCGCGCCCGGCCCGCACAGCCTCCTTCGACAGGGCCGTCACCAGCCTGGCCCGGTCGACGGACTGCACCACGTCCGCGTAACCGACCACGGAACGCACCTTGTTGGTCTGCAGCTGGCCGACGAAATGCCACCGCAGCGGCAGCCCGGCGCACTCGGCCGCCTTGGGCGCCGCGTCCTGGTCCTTGTTCTCGGCGACATGGCGCACACCGAGCTCCGACAGGAGCCGCACATCGCTCGCCGGGTAGGTCTTGGTGACCACGATCAGGGTCACCTCCTCCCGCTCGCGGCCCGCGGCCGCGCACGCGGCGGCGATCCGCTCCTCCACCTTCGCCAGGTTTGCGGCGAGTTCACGCTTACGGTCAGTCATGCCCCATCAGTCCAGCCAGACATATCCCGCGAGTCGCCCCGTGGAGCGGTCGCGGCGATACGAGAAGTGATCGTTCGACTCCCGTGTGCACACCGGCGAACGTTCCCGGTCGTGCACCCCGAGCCGGTCGAGCTGTGCGTGCACCCCCGCGATCACGTCGACGGAGGGAGTGCCCCAGCTCGTCTCAGCGCTCGCCGCCGGCTCGACGGCGGCCACCTCGGCGCGCATCGCCTCCGGCACTTCGTAGCACCGCCCGCACACGGCGGGACCGGTGCGGGCGACGATCCGGGAGGGCTCGGCACCGAGCGACAGCATCGCGTCGATCGCGGCGGGCACGATCCCCTTGACCATGCCGGGCCGCCCGGCGTGGGCGGCGGCGGCCACCCCGGCGACGGGGTCGGCGAGCAGTACGGGCACGCAGTCCGCCGTCAGGACGGCGAGGGCGAGTCCACGGGTCGCGGTCACCAGACCGTCGACCGGCGGGGTGAGCGGGGTGGTCCACGGTCCGGCGACCTCGGCGACGTCGTCGCCGTGCACCTGGTTCATCCAGACGACCAGGCCGGGGTCCAGACCCAGCGACTTGGCCGCCAGTTCACGATTGGCGCGTACGGCGTCGGGGTCGTCGCCGACCGCTCCGCCGAGATTGAGCTCCTCATACGGAGCGGCGCTCACCCCGCCCCACCGGTCGGTGAAGGCGAAGTGGGCGCCGCTCACGCTCTCGCGCTGTCCTATCACTTCAGGAAGTCCGGCACGTCCAGCTCCTCGGCCGCGCTGTCCGAGTAGGACCGCGACGGCGGCACCGGCGGCGAGACCGGGAGGTCGGCCACCGGCTCGGGCGCCGGCTGCGGGTCCTCCTTGGGGGTCACGCTGCCGAGCGAGCCGAAGGACGGCCGGCTCTCGGTCTGCCGTACCGGAGTGGGCTCCTCGCGGCGTGCCGAGGACGAGGACGACCCCATGACGGTCTCCCGGCGCGCCGGGGGCTGGCCCCCGTCGAAGCCGGCCGCGATGACGGTGACCCGTACCTCGTCGCCGAGGGCGTCGTCGATGACCGCGCCGAAGATGATGTTGGCTTCGGGGTGCGCGGCCTCGCTGACCAGCTGGGCGGCCTCGTTGATCTCGAACAGACCGAGGTCGGAGCCGCCGGAGATGGAGAGCAGGACGCCCCGGGCGCCGTCGATGGAGGCCTCCAGGAGCGGCGAGGAGATCGCCATCTCGGCGGCGGCCACCGCGCGGTCGTCGCCGCGGGCCGAGCCGATGCCCATGAGGGCCGAACCGGCCTCGGACATGACCGACTTGACGTCGGCGAAGTCGAGGTTGATCAGACCGGGGGTGGTGATGAGGTCGGTGATGCCCTGGACACCGGAGAGCAGGACCTGGTCTGCCGACTTGAAGGCGTCGAGGACCGAGACCTGGCGGTCCGAGATGGACAGCAGTCGGTCGTTGGGGATGACGATGAGGGTGTCGACCTCTTCGCGGAGTTCGGCGATGCCGTCCTCCGCCTGGTTGGCGCGGCGCCGGCCCTCGAAGGTGAACGGGCGGGTGACCACGCCGATGGTGAGGGCGCCGAGGTTGCGTGCGATGTTGGCCACGACGGGCGCGCCGCCGGTGCCGGTGCCACCGCCTTCGCCGGCCGTCACGAAGACCATGTCGGCCCCCTTGAGGACCTCCTCGATCTCCTCGCGGTGGTCCTCTGCCGCCTTGCGGCCCACGGCCGGGTTGGCGCCGGCGCCGAGTCCGCGCGTGAGTTCACGGCCGACGTCGAGCTTGACGTCGGCGTCGCTCATCAACAGCGCCTGCGCGTCGGTGTTGATGGCGATGAACTCGACGCCCTTGAGACCGACCTCGATCATCCGGTTGATGGCATTGACACCACCGCCGCCGACACCGATGACTTTGATGACTGCGAGGTAGTTCTGCGGTGCTGCCACGTCGAAGGCCTCTCGCCTCGAGTTACGTGTCGTCGCCTCGCAGGTGATGCGATCCGACGACTGATGCCGAATGGGACGGTCCGTTTCGCCGACCCGAACCCTAACGCTGAAGTTTAGGGTTACCAGTGTGTCCGTTCCTTGGAGTCTTCTGAACAGGACACTAAGTCGACAAGTGGCGCCCGTTCAACGAACACGCCGAACCTCCCGTTTTTCTTTTCACCCTATGTGATCAGCCGTGTCGCTGCCCAACCAGGGTGCTGGCCTGCGCGGATGTGCGTCAACTCCCCGCTGACGCAGGGGCGGTGGGGGCGCTGACATCGAAGTGCCGCGCAGCCGGGGCGGCTTTCATGAGAGCGGTGAGTGTACGGCCCTTCGCCGCCGCTTTCTCGGCACTTCCCCACGCGACCGTGCGGCCGCCGCTCAGCTGCAGCGAGATGTCGTCGTAGGAACGGACCTTGACGGCCCGGGTGGCCCGCGCGACGGCGGGGGGCAGGGAACCGGCGGCCTTCACCGCCTCCCTGACCAGCCGGGCCTCGCCGAAACGGCGCAGGCTCGCGGCGGCCGAACGCGACGAGGAGACGGCCATTTCCAGCAGCGGGACGCCTTTGGGGGCCTCGGAAACCGTGGCGAAACGGACGCCTTCGTCGTCCACTTCCACGAATTTCGCCCCCTTTCGCACCAGCAGCACGGGTGTACGCTCTGTCACTTTCAGGCCGATTCCGTGGGGCCACGAACGGTCCACGTCGACCGAGTGGATCCGGGGCAGTTCGGTACGCAGCCGGGCCTCGATCGCGTCGATGTCGACCGAGACCAACGGCGATCCGACCGGTACCGCGGCGGCTTCGCGCACCTGCTGCGGTGTCAGCACCTTCGTGCCGGACACGGAGACGCGCTCCACGCGCAGCCACTGCGAGCCGTACAGCACCCAGCCGGTACCGGCGCCGAGGAGCACGACGGCCAGCGCGAGAACGATGATCCTACGAAGCCGGCGCGGCCCCAACCACCGGACGAGGGGCGGGCCGGACGACTCCTGCTGGCGTGCACCGCGCTCGGCGGTGGCGGATCCGGCCACGCTCACTCCCTTTCCTGGCCCGGTTCGCCTCCGGGGCGCCGGAGCCGGTGTCGAGGGCCCGGCCGTGCTCAGCCCTTCGGGCCTCCGCTCCCTCGGCCTCTCGACACCGACGCACCCCTTCGGCTCACTCGCCGATGCGTTTCCTAACGGCGTGCACGGGAGGCGGCGATCGCCTCGTACACCATGCCGACGAGCAGCTCGTCGGCGTCCCGGCGGCCGAACTCGCTGGCGGCGCGGGACATCTCGTACAGCCGGTGCGGGTCGGCGAGGACGGGCAGGACGGTCTCCCGGACCCACTCGGGGGTCAGTTCCGCGTCGTCGACCAGCAGTCCGCCGCCCGCCTTGACCACCGGCTGGGCGTTCAGCCGCTGTTCGCCGTTGCCGATGGGCAGCGGGACGTAGGCGGCCGGGAGCCCGACGGCGGAGAGTTCGGCGACGGTCATCGCGCCCGCGCGGCAGAGCATCATGTCGGCAGCGGCGTACGCGAGGTCCATCCGGTCCACGTACGGTACCGGGATGTAGGGGGGCATCCCCGGCATCTGCTGCACCTGCGGCAGTTCGTTCTTCGGGCCGACCGCGTGCAGGATCTGGATGCCGGCCTGCTGGAGCCAGGGGGCGACCTGCTGGACGACCTCGTTGAGGCGGCGGGCGCCCTGCGAACCGCCGGAGACCAGCAGGGTGGGCAGGTTGGGGTCGAGCCCGAACAGCGCGCGGGCCTCGGGGCGCACGGCGGCGCGGTCCAGGGTCGCGATGGAGCGGCGCAGCGGGATGCCGATGTAGCGGGCGTCCCGGAGCTTGCTGTCGGGCGTGGAGACGGCGACCCGGGCCGCGTAGCGCGAGCCGATCTTGTTGGCCAGGCCGGGGCGCGCGTTCGCCTCGTGGACGACGATCGGGACGCCGAGGCGCTTGGCGGCCAGGTAGCCGGGCAGCGCCACGTAGCCGCCGAAGCCGACGACGGCGTCCGCCTTGGTGCGCTCCAGGATCTGCTCGGCGGCCTTGATCGTGCCGCGCAGCCGGCCCGGGACGGTGATCAGTTCAGGGGTGGGCTTGCGCGGCAGCGGCACGGCGGGGATCAGCGCGAGGTCGTAGCCCCGTTGCGGAACGAGCGTGGTCTCCAGGCCGCGCTCCGTGCCCAGGGCCGTGATCCCCACAGTGGGGTCCTGCCTGCGCAGGGCGTCCGCGAGGGCGAGCGCGGGCTCGATGTGGCCGGCGGTCCCCCCACCAGCGAGTACGACATGCACCGAAATTCACCGCTCTCCGGACGGACGCGCCGCCGAGGCACGCCGTCTCATCGTGTTCCATCTGCGGGGGCTCCGGTCGAACGCGGAGCCCCCGGCCCCCCGCTTTCTACCAAAGCGGGGGTGCCGCATCGCAAGCGCCGCCCGCGCACCGGGCTCGTCGCGTGCGAAAGCGATCAGCAGCCCGATGGCGAACATGGTCGGCAGCAGGGCGGAACCCCCGTAGGAGAACAGCGGGAGCGGGACGCCGGCGATCGGCAGCAGGCCGAGCACCGCACCGATGTTGATCACCGCCTGAGCGGTGATCCAGGTGGTCACGCCTCCCGCGGCATACCTCACGAAGGGGTCCTCCGTGCGTCCGGCCACGCGGATACCCGCATAGCCTAGAGCCGCGAACAGGGCGAGTACCGACAGCGTCCCCGCGAGACCCAGTTCCTCACCGGTGACGGCGAAGATGAAGTCGGTGTGGGCTTCGGGCAGTTGGCCCCATTTCTCCACACTCGCACCGAGTCCCGAGCCGAAGATCCCGCCGGAGGCCAGGGCGTAGATGCCGTGCACGGCCTGCCAGCAGGCGTCGCCGGGGCCGGGGTCGGTCGCACCGATGCACTGAAGCCGGGCCATCCGGTTCGGGCTGGTCTTGATGAGGATCACACCGAGGGTGGCGGCGATCGACAGCACCCCGACGAAGAGCCGGGTGGGCGCCCCCGCGAGCCACAGCAGCCCGAACAGGATCGCCGTCAGGATGATCGCCGTGCCCATGTCGCCGCCGAGCATGATCAGCCCGAGCAGCATGAACGCGACCGGCACCAGCGGCACCAGCATGTGCTTCCACTGCGCGAGCAGTTTCCGGTCCTGTTTGCGGGCGAGCAGATCGGCGCCCCACAGCACCAGCGCGAGCTTGCCGAACTCGCTGGGCTGGATCTGGAAGGAGCCGCCGAGCGAGATCCAGTTCTGGTTGCCGTTGACCGACATCCCTATCCCCGGCACCTGCACCAGAGCCATCATGAAGACGGCGCCCGCGAGGATGGGATAGGCGAGTCCCCGGTGCAGTTTCACCGGCATCCGGGAGGCGACCAGCAGCAGCGCGCCCCCGATGGAGGCGGCCAGGAACTGTTTGCGGAAGAAGAACGATCCCGGCAACGACATCTGCAGCGCGGTGATCTGCGAGGCCGAGTAGACCATCACGAGGCCCAGGACGGTGATCAGCAGGCTTCCGCCGAAGATCAGGTAGTACGCGGTCAGCGGCCGGTCCCAGGCCTTCTGCGCACGCGTGTAGAGCCGCCGTACGGGGTTGTCGCGGAGCGGGCGGGAGGATGCCGCGGGTCTGCGGACGGTCCGCTGGACAGGCGGACGCCCGGTACGGCTACCGGGCATCGGCTGCTCCCCGGTGCGCGGCGCAACAGCTGTGCTCGGCTGCCGTGCCGTACGTCGGCCGTGACGGTCCCACGCGTCCCTCCCAAGGTCGCCCGGCAGGCGGCCGGGTCAGGTTCCGAGTTCGCCAACCGCCTGGGCGAACATGTCACCGCGCTGGTTGTAGTTGACGAACATGTCCATGGAGGCGCAGGCCGGGGCGAGGAGCACCGTGTCGCCTTCCGCGGCGAGGCGCCGGGCTTCCCGGACAGCCGCGAGCATCGCCCCAGTGTCCGTCCGGTCGAGGTCGACGACGGGTACTTCCGGGGCGTGTCGCGCCAGGGCTTCGCGGATCAGGGCGCGATCGGCGCCGATGAGCACCGCCGCGCGAAGCCGCTTCGCCGACTTGGCGACCAGCTCGTCGAAGGTGGCGCCCTTCGCCAGTCCGCCCGCGATCCAGACGATCGATTCGTAGGCCGCCAACGAGGCTTGCGCCGCGTGCGTGTTGGTCGCCTTGGAGTCGTCGACGTACGCGACGCCGTCCACGTCCGCCACGTGGGCGATGCGGTGGGCGTCCGGCGTGAAGGCCCGCAGGCCGTCCCGCACGGCCTTGGCGGGCACCCCGAAGGCGCGGGCGAGGGCCGCCGCGGCAAGGGCGTTGGCGATGTTGTGCGGGGCGGGCGGGTCGACGTCGGAGACCTCGGCGAGCTCTTGCGCGTTCTGCTGCCGGTTCTCGACGAAGGCGCGGTCGACCAGGATGCCGTCCACGACGCCGAGTTGGGACGGCGCGGGGGCGCCGAGCGTGAAGCCGACGGCCCGGCAGCCCTCCTCGACGTCCGCTTCCCGCACCAGGTCCTCGGTGGCCCCGTCGGCGACGTTGTAGACGCAGGCGACCTGATTGCCCTCGTAGACGCGGCCCTTGTCCTTGGCGTACGCCTCCATGGAGCCGTGCCAGTCGAGGTGGTCGGGGGCGAGGTTCAGGACGGTGGCCGAGTGGGCGCGCAGGGAGGGCGCCCAGTGCAGCTGGTAGCTGGAGAGCTCCACGGCGAGGACGTCGTACGGCTCCTCGCCGAGGACGGCGTCCAGCAGCGAGACACCGATGTTGCCGACGGCCGCCGTGCGCAGACCGGCCGCCTTCAGGATCGACGCCAGCATCTGGGTGGTGGTCGTCTTGCCGTTGGTACCGGTGACGCACAGCCAGGGCGCGGCCTTCCGGCCGTCCAGTTCCCTGAGCCGCCAGGCGAGTTCGACGTCGCCCCAGACCGGTACACCGGCCTCGTGGGCCGCCGTGAACAGGGGCTTGTCGGGCTTCCAGCCGGGTGCGGTGACGATGAGTTCGGTGCCCTCGGGCAGGGTCGCCCCGTCACCGAGGCGCACGGTGACGCCCAGCGCCTCCAGCTCGGCGGCCTGCTCACGGGCGCGGGCGTCGTCGCCGTCGTTGACGACGGTGACCTTCGCGCCGAGCCCGTGCAGCACCTTGGCCGCCGGGATGCCGGAGACGCCGAGCCCGGCGACGGTGACGTTCTTCCCCTGCCAGTCGGTCACTTGTCCGCTGCCCATCCCGCGTAGAAGATGCCCAGTCCGACGATCACACAGATGCCCTGGATGATCCAGAAACGGACCACCACCAGGACTTCGGACCAGCCCTTGAGTTCGAAGTGGTGCTGCAGTGGCGCCATCCGGAAGACGCGCTTGCCGGTGAGCTTGAAGGAGCCGACCTGGATGACCACCGACATGGTGATCAGCACGAACAGGCCGCCCAGCAGGGCGATCAGCAGCTCGGTGCGGGAGCAGATCGCGAGACCCGCGAGCACGCCGCCGAGCGCCAGCGAACCGGTGTCGCCCATGAAGATCTTGGCCGGCGAGGTGTTCCACCACAGGAAGCCGAGGCAGGCGCCCATCAGCGCGGAGGCGATGACCGCGAGGTCCAGCGGATCGCGTACCTCGTAACAGGCGCTGGGGTTGGTCAGGGTCTCGCCGTTGGCGCAGGACTCCTGGAACTGCCAGACACCGATGAACGTGTAGGCGCCGAAGACGAGGACGGAGGCGCCGGTGGCGAGGCCGTCCAGACCGTCCGTCAGGTTCACGCCGTTGGACATCGCGAGGATCATGAACAGCGCCCAGACGACGAACAGCACCGGGCCGATCGTCCAGCCGAAGTCCGTGATGAACGACAGCTTGGTGGAGGCCGGGGTGTTGCCGCGCGAGTCGGAGAACTGGAGCGAGAGCACCGCGAAGGCGATACCGACGATCAGCTGGCCGGCCATCTTCGCCTTGGCCCGCAGGCCCAGCGAGCGCCGCTTGACGATCTTGATGTAGTCGTCCAGGAAGCCGACCAGGCCCATGCCGCACATCAGGCCCAGCACCAGCAGACCGGAGTAGGTCGGGGGCTTGCCCGTGATGACCTTGGACAGGAAGTACGCGGCGACCGTCGCGAAGATGAAGGCGATGCCGCCCATGGTCGGCGTACCGCGCTTGCTGGCGTGCTCGCGCGGGCCGTCGTCGCGGATGTACTGGCCGTAGCCCTTGCGCGCCAGCAGCTTGATCAGCAGCGGCGTACCGCCCAGCGTCAGGAAGAGGCCGATCACACCCGCGAAGAGGATCTGATTCATCATCGGGCGGAGACCTCACCCTCGGTGCCGGTCGCGAGCAGCGCCTGCGCGACACTCTCGAGGCCGACCGAACGGGACGCCTTCACGAGCACGACGTCCCCCGGGCGCAACTCGCTGCGCAACAGGTCGACCGCCGCCTGTGCGTCGGACACGTGCACCGACTCCTCACCCCACGAACCCTCGTTATATGCGCCCAGTTGCAGCCAGGCGGCTTCCCTGCCCCCGACCGCGACGAGCTTGCCGACATTGAGCCGGACGGCGAGCCGTCCGACCGCGTCGTGCTCGACGAGCGCCTCGTCCCCGAGCTCGGCCATCTTGCCGAGCACCGCCCACGTCCGGCCCCCCTTGCCCATGGCCGCGAGCGCGCGCAGAGCGGCTCGCATGGACTCGGGGTTCGCGTTGTAGGCGTCGTTGACGATCGTCACGCCGTCCGGGCGCTCGGTGACCTCCATCCGCCAGCGGGAGAGGGAGCCCGCCTCGGAGAGCGCGGTGGCGATCTCTTCCGCGGACATGCCCAGCTCATGGGCGACGGCGGCCGCTGCGAGCGCGTTCGACACGTGGTGCTCACCGTACAGGCGCATGGTCACATCGCTGCACCCGGAGGGTGTGTGAAGGCTGAAGGCGGGCTGTCCGCTGTCCGTGAGTCGCACGTTCTCGGCCCGAACGTCCGCTTCGCCGGACTCTCCGAAAAAGACCACCTTCGCCTTCGTACGGGAGGCCATGGCCCGCACCAACGGGTCGTCGGCGTTGAGGATCGCGGCGCCGCCCGCACCGGCCGGCGGCAGGCTCTCGACGAGCTCGCCCTTTGCCTGTGCGATCTGTTCACGGCCGCCGAACTCACCGATGTGCGCGGTGCCGACGTTGAGCACGAGGCCGATCTTCGGGGGCGTCAGATCGGCGAGGTAGCGGATGTGGCCGATCCCGCGGGCGCCCATCTCGAGCACGAGGAACTTCGTCTCCTCGGTCGCGGACAGGGCGGTCAGGGGCAGCCCGATCTCGTTGTTGAGCGAGCCCGGTGTGAAGACGGTGGGCGCCTTGCGCCGCAGCACCTGCGCGATGAGGTCCTTGGTGCTGGTCTTGCCGGCCGAGCCGGTGAGCGCGACGAGGGTCGCGCCGAGCTTCTGCACGACGTGCCGGGCGAGGGCGCCCAGGGCCGTCTGGACGTCGTCCACGACGATCGCGGGGACGCCGACGGGGCGCGAGGCCAGTACGGCCGCCGCGCCCGCCTCGACGACCGCGGCCGCGTAGTCGTGGCCGTCCACGCGTTCGCCGACGAAGGCGACGAAGAGGCTGCCGGGCACCACTTCCCGGGAGTCCCGGACGACCGGTCCGGTGACTTCCGCGGACGGATCCGGTATGTCGTACGTCTGCCCGCCGACGACTGCTGCGATCTCGGCGAGGGAGAGGGCGATCACAAGTTCATCCCTGGGTCTGCTGGATAGCTTCGCGAAGCACCTGGCGGTCGTCGAACGGACGGACCACCCCGGCGATGTCCTGGCCCTGCTCGTGGCCCTTGCCCGCGACCAGCACGGTGTCCCCGGCGTGCGCGCGGGCCACGACCGCGGAGATCGCGGCGGCCCGGTCCTCGAACAGCAGGACGTCACCGCGCTCGTGCGCGGGCACGGACGCCGCGCCCTGGAGCATCGTCGCGAGGATCGCGAGCGGGTCCTCGGAGCGGGGGTTGTCGGAGGTCAGTACGGCGGTGTCGGCGAGCCGGGCCACGGCGGCGCCCATCGGGACGCGCTTGGTGCGGTCCCGGTCACCGCCGCAGCCGAGGACGACGTGCAACCGGCCCTTGGTGACCTTGCGCAGCGCCTTCAGGACCGACTCGACGGCGTCCGTCTTGTGGGCGTAGTCGACGACCGCGAGGAAGGCCTGCCCGGCGTCCACCCGCTCCAGCCGGCCCGGCACGCCCGGCACCGCGGCGACGCCGTCGGCGGCGGTCCGCGGGTCGATGCCGGCGACCGCGAGGGAGACGATCGCGGCGAGGGTGTTCGCGACGTTGAAGGAACCCGGCAGCGGCGCCCTGGCGGCGACCCGCACCCCGTCCGGGCCCACCACGGTGAACGTCGAGTCCATCGGACCGATCTCGACGTCGACCGCGCGCCAGTCGGCGTCCGGGTGGCCCTCGGCGGAGAAGCTGACGACCGGGACCTCGGCCTCCCGGATCAGCCGGCGGCCGTACTCGTCGTCGAAGTTGACCACGCCGAGTTTGCTGCGTTTCCGCGTGAACAGCTGCGCCTTGGCCTGGAAGTAGTCCTCCATGCCGGAGTGGAACTCCATGTGCTCCGGGCTGAGGTTGTTGAAGACGGCGATGTCGAAGACACAGCCGTCGACCCGGCCGAGGACCAGGGCGTGGCTGGAAACCTCCATGGCGACCGCCTCGACACCGCGCTCGCGCATGACCGCGAACAGCGCCTGGAGGTCGGTGGCTTCGGGGGTGGTGCGCTCGGACTTGATCCGCTCGTCGCCGATGCGCATCTCGACGGTGCCGATCAGCCCGGTGGACCTGACCGGCTTGAGGCCGCCCTCGATGAGATACGCGGTGGTGGTCTTGCCGGAGGTGCCGGTGATACCGATCTGGAGCAGGTCGCGGCCCGGGGCGCCGTAGATCGTGGCAGCCAGACCGCCCATCCGCGCGCGCGGGTCGTCGGCCACCAGGACCGGCAGGCCGGTCGCGGCGGCGCGTTCCGCGCCGGTGGGGTCGGTCAGGACGGCGACCGCGCCCAGGCCGGCGGCCTGGGTGACGAAGTCGGCGCCGTGCAGGCGGGCGCCCGGCAGGGCGGCGTACAGGTCGCCGGGGCGGACCGCGCGCGAGTCGTGGGTGATGCCCGTGACCTCGACGGCGGCGCTCTCCGGCTGCTCGGCACCCAGCTGATCGGCGAGCTCCGCAAGGGGTGTGGCGGAGACCTGGGCCGGTCGCGGCGGTCCCGGATATGTCACGGAAGCGCCCTTCTGGGTGGTTTGGGACTGATCAGCGTGTGGCACGGCGGTGAGCGTACCGGGCGCACCCGCCTGCGGGCGAAGCGAGGGCGGGGCCGCGGACGACGGTGCGGGCGGTGCGGGCTTCCCGGGCTCGGGAGTGATCATGGTCACGGGCTGGTTCCTGGCTTGTTCGGCGCTGAACAGTGACGGGACGGGGGTCGGAGGCGGGCGGGGCGGGACGGTCAGGGGGTGAAGGTGACCGGGAGGCTCGCGGCCTTGGCGCCGGTCGGTGGGATCTGGAGGGTCTTCAGGGCGAACTCCATGACCTGCTTGAAGACGGGACCGCAGATCTGGCCGCCGAAGTAGCTGCCCTTGGTGGCGTTCTGGATGGCGCAGTACACGGTGACCCGGGGGTTGTCGGCGGGCGCGAACCCGGCGAACGACGAGGTGTATCCCTTGTAGGTGCCGGTGGCCGGGTCCACCCGGTTGGCGGTACCGGTCTTGCCCGCGACGCGGTAGCCGGGGATACGCGCCTTGGCGCCCGTACCCTCCTCGTCGTCCACGACCGACTCCAGCATCCGGGCGAGGGTCTTCGCCGTCTTCTGGCTGACGACGCGGGACTTCGCGGGCGCCTCGGCGGGGCTGAAGCGCCCGTCCGGGCCCTTGGTGCCGCGCACCAGGGTGGGCTCTACGCGGACCCCGCCGTTGGCGATCGTCGAGTACACGGAGGCCGCCTGGAGCGCGTTGAGGGACATGCCCTGCCCGAAGGGGATCGTGTACTGCTGCGAGGTCGACCACTTGCCGGGCTGGGCCAGGATGCCCTTAGTCTCGCCGGGGAAGCCGAGCCCGGTCTGGCTGCCGATGCCGAACTTGCGCAGGTACGAGTAGAGCACCTGGTTGGCCTGGGCCTGCGTCTTGCCGAGCTGGCCGGTGGCCAGGATGGTGCCGATGTTGCTGGACTTGGCGAGCACGCCGTTGAGCGTGAGGGACCAGGTGGGGTGGTCGATGTCGTCCTGGAAGAGCCGGTCGCCGCGGTGCAGCCGGTTGGGCACGGTGACATGCGTCAGCGGTGTGGCGGCGTTCTCCTCCAGCACGGCGGCCATCGACATGACCTTGGCCGTGGAGCCGGGTTCGTAGGCGTCCTGGACGGAGGCGTTGCCCATGTCCGCGGAGTCGGCCTGCGCGAGGTCGCCCGGGTCGAAGCCGGGCGAGTTGGCCATGGCGAGGATCTCGCCGGTGCGGTTGTCCTGGACGATGACGTAGCCGCGGTCCGCCTCGGACTCCTCCACCTGCTCGGTGATGGCGTTCTGCGCGGCCCACTGGATGTCCCGGTCGATCGTCAGCTCGACGTCGGAACCGGGCACCGCCGGGGTCTCGGTGGAGCCCACGGTGGGCACCTGGCGGCCGCCGGACTGGGCGTAACGGATCTTGCCGTCCTCGCCGGCCAGGGTCGACTCCAGCTGCTGCTCGACCCCGCCGCCGCCCTTGCCGTCGGCGTTGACCCAGCCCAGTATCCCGGCGGCGAGGTTCCCGTTGGGGTACACGCGCTTGCTGCTGGGAACGGAGAAGACGCCGGCGAGGACGTTGACGGTGGAACCGTCCGTCTCCGCCTTGGTGGACAGGGCGGACCTCAGATCCTTGATCTGCTTCCAGACCTGCGGGGTCTGCCGGCCGGCCAGCTTGACGTAGCGCAGGCCCGCGTCCTTCGGCCGCAGCTTCTTGACGAGCGCGGACTGCTCCTGGCCGAGGATCGGCGCGAGGAGGGCGGCCGCCTGTTCGGGGGCGTCGCCGATCTTCAGCTGGCCGCGCGTGAACATCGTGGGGTCGGCCGTGATGTCGTAGGCGTCCACGCTGGTCGCGAAGGCCACGCCGGCGCGGTCGGTGATCTCGCCGCGCTCGGCGGCCAGCACCTGGCCGACGTACCGGTTCTGCTCGGCCTTGGCGGTGTAGGCGCTCGCGTCGACGGCCTGCACCTGGAGGAGACGGACGACGAAGGCGATCAGCACCAGGGCCAGCGCGAGGCCGACCATCCGCAGTCGGGGGCGCGGGTTGCCGAGCCGGATGGCACGCGCGGCCGCCGGGCGGGCGGGGGGTGCGGTCGGGCGGCGGGCGGGACGGGCGCCGGGGCCCGGGCGCCGCTGGGCGGACACGGGGCGGGAGGGCCGGGCGGGGCCGGGCACGCGCCGGCGCGGCGGTTCCCTGTCGGACACTTCCGTCACCTGCCGGGGGTCTCGGGGATGGCTTCGGTCGGGGCGGCGCTCGGGGCCGGGGGCTCACTCGGCTCGGAAGGGGTGCTCGGCGTGGGCGCCGCGGGGGACGGCGGCGCCTGGATCGTCCGGGAGAGCGGGAGGGCCTCCGGCGGCCGTACGGCGGCGGGCGCGTCCTCCAGGGACTGCTGGGCGGCGGGCGAGGGGACGCCCTTCACTGTGCCGTCGGGATTCAGGAAGGCCGGGTCCCCGCCGGGGACCATGCCGAGTTCACGCGCGCGGCGCTGGAGGGCGTCGGGGGCGGAGTAGGAGTCGATGTCCCGCTGGAGCGCCTGCTGCTCGTCGGTGAGGCTCTTGGTGTCCTTCTGGAGATCGTCCATCTTGAACGAGCCCTCGCTGAGCGCGGAGTTCAGCACGAGCAGTCCGATGAGACCGCCGCCCAGGAGGAGGACGACGAGGAGGACGAACGGGGTACGGGCCGCCTGCCGCGGGCCGGCCGGGAAAAGCCGTGCGAGCCGGGCAGCCCTCCCCTTCAGTTCGGGTTTCCTACTCACTCGGCCTCCCCCGGGTCGGAATTCCGAACCCTCGGCTCACGCCCGTCATTCGATGGACTCCCTGATCCGCTCGGCCCCGCGCAGGCGCGCCGGGGCGGCGCGCCGGTTCTCGGTGACCTCTTCCTCGGTGGGAAGTTCGGCACCGCGGGTGAGCAGCTTGAGCCGGGGCTGATAACGCTCGGGGACGACCGGCAGCCCGGGCGGCGCGGTGTTGGCGGCGCCGGCCGCGAACACCTGCTTCACGAGCCGGTCTTCGAGCGAGTGGTACGACAGGACGGCGATCCGACCGCCCACGTCGATCGCCTCCACCGCCGCCGGGATCGCCCGCTCCAGGACGGAGAGTTCGCCGTTGACCTCGATGCGCAGCGCCTGGAAGGTGCGCTTGGCGGGATTGCCGCCGGTGCGCTTGACGGCCTGGGGAAGGGCGTTGCGAATCAGCTCGACGAGCCGCGCGCTGTTGGTGAAGGGCTCCTTGTCGCGCTCGCGCACCACCGCGGAGACGATCCGCTTGGCCTGCTTCTCCTCGCCGTACGCCCGCAGGATCCGCACCAGTTCACCGGGCGGGTAGGTGTTGAGGACCTCGGCGGCGCTGACGCCGGTCGTCTGGTCCATCCGCATGTCGAGCGGGGCGTCCTGGGCGTAGGCGAAGCCGCGGTCGGCCTCGTCGAGTTGCATGGAGGAGACGCCGAGGTCGAACAGGACGCCCTGCACGCGCGCGATGCCGAGCCGGTCCAGCACCTCGGGCAGCTCGTCGTAGACGGCGTGCACGAGGGTGGCGCGGTCGCCGAACGGGGCGAGGCGCTCGCCGGACAGGCGCAGCGCCTCCTTGTCACGGTCGAGGGCGACGAGGCGGGCCTCGGGGAACCGGGTCAGCAGGGCCTCGCTGTGGCCGCCGAGGCCGAGCGTGCAGTCGACGACCACCGAGCCCGGCCGCTGGAGGGCGGGGGCCAACAGGTCCAGGCACCGCTGGAGCATCACCGGGACGTGTCGACTGTGACTCAAGGGGCCCTCTCAGATCCGGCGGGTGTACGCAGCGCCGGGTCCCCGCCCCCTGAGGAAGGGAAGGCCTGCCGGCGCCGCGGGGAGATCTCCGGCGGCCGGGCCGGGGTCTCACGGGTTCAGTCCAGCAGGGAGATCGTCGCCTCCCGCTTCGCGTCACTTTAGTCCACGGTGTCTCGCGGTCAATCAACCGGCCTGCGCGGCGCGGCCCGACGGGAGCCCTCCCCCCGCCTCCTCTGTGGCTTACCTCACAAAGAGCACGTGATGACACTCTTTTTCCGTTCTCACAGCAGGCCCGGAACGCACGTGACCAGTACCGTCATAGGTATGACGACCTCTGCATCGGTTCCCGCACGGCCCGCAGGTGCCATAACCGACGGCACCGTCACCGACCGCCTCGTCGAGGCGAACGAGCGGTACGCGGCCGCCTTCTCCGACCCCGGCATGGACGCCCGCCCCGTCCTGCACGTCGCGGTCGTGGCCTGCATGGACGCCCGTCTCGACCTGCACGCGGCGCTCGGTCTCGAACTCGGCGACTGCCACACGATCCGTAACGCCGGCGGCGTGGTCACCGACGACGTGATCCGCTCGCTCACCATCAGCCAGCGCAAGCTGGGCACGCGCAGCGTCGTGCTCATCCACCACACCGGCTGCGGCCTCGAGGCGATCACCGAGGACTTCCGCACCGAGCTGGAGATGGAGGTCGGCCAGCGTCCGGCCTGGGCGGTGGAGGCCTTCCGGGACGTCGACCAGGACGTACGGCAGTCGATGCAGCGGGTGCGCACCTCTCCGTTCCTGCTGCACGCCGATGACGTGCGCGGCTTCGTGTTCGACGTGAAGACGGGCCTGCTGCGCGAGATCGACCCCGCGTAAGCGCCTCCGCGGCCCTGTGCGACCGTTCACCGACGCCGTCGTTCGCTGTCGTTTCGCTGTTGATTTCCGTGCCTCGGACGCCCAAATAGTCATAACACCGACATATCGCGGACAGTTGTCCACAGGCGAGTGACACGAATCGGTAACGGCAGCAAGAATGCGGGTGTGACGTCACGCTGAGCAGTTCAGGCACGGCGTCCGTGATTCGGGGTGGGCCGGTTTGCCGCACAGAGCGTCGGCCCGGAGAAAGTTTGGGCCGAGGAGGGCCGGGTGACGACCTATGACGAGCGAGCGAGCCTCACAGATCTGACCGCCACTGTGGAGCGTGTCCGCAGTTCGGTGGAGGGAGTGATCGAGGGCAAGCCCGAGGTCGTACGGCTTTCGCTGACCGTGCTCCTCGCCGAGGGGCATCTGCTGATCGAGGACGTGCCGGGCGTCGGCAAGACGATGCTCGCCAAGGCGCTGGCGAAGTCCATCGACTGCACGGTGCGCCGTATCCAGTTCACGCCCGACCTGCTGCCCTCGGACATCACCGGGGTGTCCATCTGGGATCAGCAGCGCCGGGAGTTCGAGTTCAAGCCGGGCGCGATCTTCTCGCAGATCGTGATCGGCGACGAGATCAACCGCGCCTCGCCCAAGACGCAGTCGGCGCTCCTGGAGTCTCTGGAGGAGCGCCAGGTCACCATCGACGGGACGACGTACGAGCTGCCCAGCCCCTTCATGGTGGTGGCCACCCAGAACCCGGTCGAGATGGAGGGCACCTATCCGCTGCCCGAGGCCCAGCGCGACCGCTTCATGGCCCGTGTCTCCATCGGCTACCCGAGCCCGGAGGCCGAGCTCCAGATGCTCGACGTCCACGGCGGGGTCAGCCCGCTGGACGACCTCCAGCCGGTCGCGCACGCCCACGAGATCGTGAAGCTGATCGACGCCGTCCGCGGTGTCCACGTCGCCGACTCGGTCCGTCGCTACGCGGTCGACCTGGTCTCCGCCACGCGCAGTCACCCGGACCTCAGACTCGGCGCCTCCCCCCGCGCGACGCTGCACCTGGTGCGCGCGGCCAAGGCGACCGCCGCCCTCAGCGGCCGGGACTACGCGCTCCCGGACGACGTGCAGAACCTCGCCGTGGCCGTCCTGGCCCACCGTCTGCTGCCCACCGCGCAGGCACAGCTGAACCGCCGCACGGCGGAGCAGGTCGTCGAGGAGATCATCCAGCGCACCTCGGTGCCCGCGACCCCCCAGCAGCACGGGTACGGACTGGGCCACGGAACACAGGCGTACGGCCAGCAGCAGTCGCGGAGGCTGTGATGACCACCGGGGGTGCCGGGCAGCCGTCCGCGGGCCACGGGGAGAAGGGCGAGAAGGGCGGCGCACGCACGGCCCTGGCCGGTCTGACCACCCGCGGCCGCTCCTTCCTCGCCGCCGGCATCGCGGCCGCCATCTGCGCCTATGTGCTCGGACAGCCCGACCTGCTGCGGGTCGGACTGCTGCTGGCCGCACTGCCGCTGATCTGCGCGGCCGTCGTCTACCGCACCCGCTACCGGGTCGCCGGCAGCCGCCGGCTCTCTCCCGCGCGGGTGCCCGCCGGCAGCGAGGCCCGGGTCCATCTGCGGATGGACAACGTCTCGCGGCTGCCCACCGGTCTGCTGATGCTCCAGGACCGGGTGCCGTACGTGCTCGGACCGCGCCCCCGCTTCGTCCTGGACCGGGTCGAGGCGGGCGGCCGCCGCGAGGTGTCCTACCGGGTCCGCTCCGACCTGCGCGGCCGCTATCCGCTGGGCCCGCTCCAGCTGCGCCTGAGCGATCCCTTCGGCATGTGCGAACTCACCCGGGCCTTCTCCACCTACGACACGCTGACGGTGATCCCGCGGGTCGAGCCGCTGCCCCCGGTCCGCCTGAGCGGCGAGGCCAAGGGGTACGGCGACGGGCGGCAGCGCGCGCTGGCGCTGGCCGGCGAGGACGACGTGATCCCGCGCGGCTACCGCTACGGCGACGACCTGCGCCGGGTGCACTGGCGGCTGACCGCCCGCTACGGCGAGCTGATGGTGCGCCGCGAGGAGCAGCCGCAGCGCTCCCGCTGCACGGTGCTGCTGGACACCCGGGGTCTCGCCTACCAGGGCGCGGGCCCGGACTCCGCCTTCGAATGGGCGGTCTCGGGCGCCGCGTCCGTGCTGGTGCACATGCTGGAGCGGGGCTTCTCGGTGCGGCTGCTGACGGACACCGGCAACTCGGTGCCCGGTGAGGGCTCCGACGGGTTCGCCGGCGCGAGCCAGGAGTCGGCGGACGCGGCCGGACTGATGATGGACACCCTCGCGGTGGTCGACCACTCCGACGGCACGGGCCTGTCCCGGGCCTACGACGTGCTGCGCGGCGGCAACGAGGGACTGCTGGTGGCCTTCCTCGGCGATCTCGACGAGGAGCAGGCGGCGGTGGCCGCGAAGATGCGCCAGCGCAGCGGAGGCGCGGTCGCCTTCCTGCTGGACGGCGCCGGCTGGGCGGGTGAACCGAACGGCGCACCCGATCCGATGAACAGGCAGGAGGAGCGGCTGCGGATGCTGCGCGAGGCGGGCTGGACGGCCCTGAGCGTGCCGCGGGGCGCTCCGCTGAACGAGTTGTGGCGCCAGGCGGACCGCGAGCGGGCGGGCGTGATGACGGCGAGCGGGGCGAGCGGCGGGGAGGGACGGTCATGAGCGGGCGGGCTCGACTGACGCTGTGCTCGGCGGCGGCGACACTGCTGGCCTCGTGCGCCCTGCTGCCCCTGGTCACCCCGGCGACCTGGCTCCTCCAGGCGGCGTTCCTGCTGGCCGTCCAGTCCGGAGTGGGCGCGGCGACCCGGCGGGTGCCGCTGGCCCGGCCGTTGACCGCGGGTGCCCAGGCCCTGGTCACGCTGGTGCTGCTGACCCTGCTCTTCGCCCGGGAACACGCCCTGATCGGCCTGGTCCCCGGCCCGGAGGCCTTCCGCCACTTCGGCGACCTGCTCCAGACGGGCACCGACGACGTGAGCCGGTACGCGATCCCGGCCCCGCTCTCCGACGGCATCCGGCTGATGGTGATCGGCGGGGTGCTGGTCATCGGCCTGGCGGTGGACACCCTCGCGGTGACCTACCGCAACGCGGCCCCGGCCGGCCTGCCCCTGCTGGCGCTGTACTCGGTCGCCGCGGGCCTGTCCGAAGGCGTGACCGACTGGCTGTGGTTCCTGGTCGCCGCGGCCGGCTATCTGATGCTGCTGCTCGCCGAGGGCCGGGAACGGCTCTCGCAGTGGGGCCGCGTCTTCGGCGGGGCGCCGCGCGGTCCTGGCGGACAGCCCGGCCCGGTCGCGCCGGTGCGCACCGGCCGCCGCATCGGCATGGCCGCGCTGGGCGTCGCCCTCGTGGTGCCGCTCCTGCCGCTGCCCGCGATACAGGGCGGCCTGCTGGACGGGGCGGGCACCGGCGTGGGCGCGGGCAACGGCAGCGGGGGCACGATCTCCGCCGTCAACCCGCTCGTGTCGCTGCGCGACAGCCTGAACGTGGACGAGGACCGCACGGTCCTGACCCTGCGCACCACCACGAGCAACCTCTCGGACATGTACCTGCGGATCGTGTCGCTGGACGACTTCGACGGCACGACGTGGAAACCGGCGAAGCGTCACATCATCGCCGTGCCGGACGAGTTCCCCTCGCCCACCGGTCTGGGCCAGGACGTCAAGCGCACGGAGATCACGACCCGGATCGCGGCCGCCACCGGTTACGGCCAGGACTGGCTGCCGATGCCGTACCCGCCCAGCAGCGTGCAGATCAAGGGCAACTGGCGGTACGAGCCGGTCGGCATGACCCTGGTCGGCGACCACGGCCAGAAGACCAGCGGCAAGACGTACCAGGTGACGAGCCTCGACGTGCAGCCGACGGCGGAGCAGCTGGCCTCGGCGCCCGAGGCGCCCGGCTCGGTGAAGAGCACCTACACCAAGGTCCCGGACTCCCTCCCCGCGGTGGTGGCACAGCGGGCCCGGGAGATCACCAAGGGCGCCACCAGCGACTACGAGAAGGCCGTCGCGCTCCAGGACTACTTCGCGGTGACGGGCGGCTTCGAGTACGACACCGAGGTCGAGGTCGGCAGCGGCCCCAACGCGATCGCCCGCTTCCTGAAGGACAAGCAGGGCTTCTGCGTCCACTTCTCGTTCGCGATGGCCGCGATGGCACGCACGCTGGGGATACCGGCGCGGGTCGCGGTGGGCTTCGCTCCGGGTTCCCCGCAGGCGGACGGTTCGGTGGCGGTGGGTCTGAAGGACGCGCACGCCTGGCCGGAGCTGTACTTCGAGGGCGTCGGCTGGACCCGTTTCGAGCCGACCCCGACCCGGGGCAGCACGCCCACGTACACGCTGCCGGACAGCTCGGGCACGACCGTCCCCGACCTGCCGCAGGCCACCCGCTCGGCGGACGCGGCGCCTTCGACCGAGCCCTCGGCGAGCACCAGCTGCTCGGCCCAGGACAAGAAGCTCGAGGGCTGCGCCGCCGCGCTGCCGCTGGACCCGACGGAGCAGGACGGCGGCGGTACCCCCTGGTACGCGGTCGCCGGATGGACGCTGCTGGGGGCGGCGGCACTCGCCCTGCCGCTGCTGCCGATGCTGTGGCGGCTGAGACGGCGTTCGGTGCGGCTGGCGTCCGCCCAGCACTCCGCGTCCTCGCCCGCCGGTGCGCCCCCGCGCGGACGCGAGGACGGCGGCGACGGCCGGCGGCCGGGCGACCCCGCTCCCGCGGTGCTGTTGGACGTGCCGCCGCAGGAAGCCGGTGAGGCGGCCGTCGGGCATGTGCTGGCGGTGTGGCGCGAGCTCACCGACACGGCCTGGGACTACGGCATCGAGCCGGACGACGCGCTGACCCCGCGGCGGGCAGCCGCGCGGATCGTCCGGATCGCGGAGCTGGACGAGACGGTGGGCCGTTCGGTGCACCGGGTCGCGGGCGCGGTGGAGCAGGTGCTGTTCGCTCCGGAGCCGAGGGCCGAGGCCGGCCTGGCGGACGACGTGCGCACGGTGCGGGGGGCCCTGCGCGAGCAGGTCGGCTGGACCACGCGCGTGCGCGCCGTCGTGGCGCCGCGTTCGGCCATCCGCGCGGTCTGGGACGTCAACGACCGCTGGACGGCCCTCAAGGCGTCCTGGGCGGCCCGTCTGGCGACGCTCGTGCGGCGGCCGTCCGAGCGGCAGGGCCAGCAGCAGGGCGGCTGAGGCGGCGGGGCCGAGCCGGCGTCCAGGTGGCGCCGAGCTCGGCCCGAGCAAGGCCTGAGCAGCCAGCGAGTACGGGCTGAGTACGGGCCGGGCACCGGGCCGGGCACGGGCCCGGATTCGTGCCGAGGAGGAACTGTGCGGGGGCTCGTGGAAGCTCCGCGAAGGCCGGGGACGCGCGACGGTGAGGGCACGACGTTGAGGGGGCGACCACCCGGCCGGGTGGTCGCCCCCTCAACGTTTCTTCGCATGGGGGTGCTGCCGCGGTGTCAGTGACCGCCCTGCTCGTCACGGCGGCGCTGCCAGCGCTGCTCGATCCGGTCCATCATGGAGCGCTTCTGCCGGCCCTGGCCTCGACCCTGCGGGGTACCCGGGGCTCCTGCGGCTCCTGCCGCGGGCTGCTCGCCCGGCTTGGGCGCCTTGCGCCAGCCGGTCACGGCGAGAACCGCGCAGCCCAGCATGACGAGGAAGCCCACCACGCTCAGCCAGACCTGCTTGGCGACCATACCGGCCATGAGGAGCGCGATACCCACGAGGAAGCCTGCGACCGCCTGGTAGACCCGCCGCCGGGTGTACGTACGCAGCCCGCTTCCCTCGAGCGCCGACGCGAACTTGGGATCTTCGGCGTACAGCGCTCGCTCCATCTGCTCGAGCATGCGCTGCTCGTGCTCCGAGAGCGGCACGGAGTCCTCCTCATCGTGCAGTCGCCGGGGCGACCCGGGGGGTCCCTTCAGGATAGGCAGGGAATCGCCCCCGTGAAACCCGCCCCTCTACGCCAATTGGCCAACCGGAGCCCGTCATGGACGTCCCGGCCCGCTGAGGATTCCATTCCCCAGGAGCCGACCCGTCATGCCGGGCGGTCTCCCTCGATCATACGGCGCACTGCGCCCGAACGGGGGGCCTGTGGCGTACTCCATGCGCAGCCAAGCCCCTGATCAGCGGTGCACCACAGGAGGCGCTCAGGTCCCGTCGGCCCCCCGCGTCTCCCCCAGCACGTGAAGCTGGGTCGCCACGGAGTGGAAGGCGGCGAGTTCGGCGGCGGCCTCCTCGAGCTTCAGCAGGGCTTCGAGGGCGCCGGGCTCGGTGTCCACGAGCACACCCGGGACGAGGTCGGCGAAGACGCGCACGCCGTGCACCGACCCGACCCGCAGACCCGCGCCCTCGACCAGTGCCGTGAGCTGCTCGGCCGTGAAGCGGCGCGGCACGGGGTCGCCCTCGCCCCAGCGGCCGTCCGGATCGGTGAGGGCCTGCCGGGCCTCCTTGAAGCGGCCGGCGAGGGCGCGCGCGAGCACGGCTCCGCCGAGACCGGCGGCGAGCAGGCTGAGGACACCCTCGGAGCGCAGCGCGGCCACCACGTTGCGAACGCCCTCGGCCGGGTCGTCCACGTACTCCAGGACGCCGTGGCACAGGACCGCGTCGTAGCCGCCCCGTTCGACCACGTCGAAGAGCCCGTGGGCGTCGCCCTGGACGCCCTTCACCCGGTCGGCGACGCCGGCCTCGGCGGTGCGGCGCTCCAGGGCGAACAGCGCGTTGGGGCTGGGGTCGACGACGGTGACCCGGTGCCCGAGGAGTGCGACGGGCACCGCGAAGTTGCCGCTGCCGCCGCCGGTGTCGAGGACGTCGAGCGATGCACGCCCGGTCGCCTTGACCCGGCGCTCCAGTGCCTCCTGGAGGACCTCCCAGACCACGGCCGTACGGAGCGCGGCGCGGGGCCGAGGGGGGTCGGCGCGTGGCGGCGTCGGGTGCGGGCTGTGGGGGGAGACGGGCGGGCGCATCGGGTCCGACACGGCAGTTGACTCCTCGGCGCGGCACCGCCTCTTGCGCGGCGGGGCGAACGGGCTGCCTTCCCGGCCTGATCCGACCTGCCCGGTGGGCGGGCGGACGGGCGGAGGGAAGGCTTCAGGCGTCTTCCACCCTATTGCCTCCGGCGCGTTTGCCCGGTCACGGTGGTACGCCCCGGCGGCGGCGCATGTCAGCCCGCGTCCGGCAGGTCGCGCCCCGTACCGGGGCCGGCCGGATCGTCCCCCTCCTGGCGCGGCTGCGGGAGCACCGGCTGGAGCACCAGCATGCGTTCGACGAGGCGCAGGAACATCGCCACGTCGCGGATCAGGTCGTCGGCGTCCCGGCGGGTGGCCGCGCCCTGGATGCCCGCCTCGGCCCGGGCCCGGCGCGGGGCCCCGGAGGCGAACAGCGCGCTCCACTCGGTGAGTTCGGGCGCTATCTCGGGGAGCACTTCCCAGGCGCTCCGGATGCGGGCCCGGCGGCGCGGGGAGGGATCCGGGCGGCCCCGGGCTGCGAGCACGGCCGCCGCGGTGCGCAGGGCCGCCAGATGAGCCGTGGCGTAGCGCTCGTTGGGGGTTTCGAGGACGGCCACCTCGTCCAGCCCGGCGCGGGCCTGGGCGAGCAGGTCGAGGGCGGCGGGCGGGGCCGTGGTGCGGCGCAGCACGGGGTGCACGTCGTTCGCAGGGCCGTTCAGTGAGGGGGCAGGGCCGGTGGCGCGGCGCCGGTTTGCGGCGGCTGCGTGGTAGGTGGCCATGACGAACCTCCTGTCGTCTGTGTGACGGCACGCCCTGATACGGGCTGCCGTATGTGCCCATCGTGGGGTATGGCACTGACAATCCGTTCTGACCTGGGCTTTTGCTTCGATCGAAGGTTCGGGCTAGTTTTTGCACTGACCAGTCAGTTCAAATAGTTGTCAACCAGGGGGACCTGTGGACGGAGTCGGTGTCACCGCCGACGGCTTCGGGCTCCGAGGCCCACGCGGATGGGCGTTCCGGGGCATCGGCGTCGACGCGGAACCGGGCTCGCTGATCGCCGTCGAGGGGCCGTCCGGCTCCGGCCGGACCAGCCTGCTGCTCGCCCTCACCGGGCGGATGAAGGCCACCGAGGGGACGGCGGCCGTGGGCGGGGCGCGGCTGCCGAAGCAGTTGGCCGCCGTGCGGCGCGTCAGCGCGCTCGCGCACGTCGCCGGCGTGACCGACCTCGACCCGGCCCTGACCGTCGGGGAGCACCTGCGCGAACGCGCGCTGCTGGAGCGGCGGTTCGGCGGGCCCGTACGGGAGTTGCTGCGACCTCGCGCGGAGCGGGCTGCCGGGGTGGGGCTGCGGATCGACACCGCGCTCTCCGCCGCCGGGCTCGACCGGGAGGCCCTGCCCAAGGGGTCGCGGACCGCCGTCCGCGATCTGGAGCGCCTCGAAGCGCTGCGGCTGTCCGTGGCGCTGGCGCTCATCGGCCGCCCCGGGCTGCTCGGCGTCGACGACATCGACCTGAAGCTGACGGACGCCGAGCGGGAGGAGGTCTGGGCGCTGCTCAGGTCCCTCGCCGGGGCGGGGACGACCGTCCTCGCCGTGTGCGGGGAGGCCCCCGAGGGCACCGTCACGGTCTCCACGGGCCCGGAGACCGTCCCGCTCGGCCGGGAGGACGCCGTCGAGACCCCCGCCCGGGAGGACACCGCCGAGGACCCGGCCGAGCCCGCCGCCGGATCCGCCCAGGAGACAGCCGGGACCACGAAGCCCACCGAGGCCACCGAGCCCGCCGAGGCCACCCGGCCCACCGAGCCCACGAAGGCCACCGGGACGACCGGGACCACCGAGGCCACCGGGACCACCGGGACCGAGCAGGAAGAGGAGAAGGCGGATGCGATCGCCGAGACTGGCCGCGCTTGAGCTGCGGCGCTTCGGCCGGGGCAAACTCCCCCGGGCCGCCCTCGTCGCGCTCCTGCTGCTGCCCCTGCTGTACGGCGCCCTGTACCTGTGGTCCTTCTGGGACCCGTACGGCCGCCTCGACCGCATCCCCGTGGCGCTCGTGAACGACGACAAGGGGGCCACCGCCGACGGGAAGAGGATCAGCGCCGGGGACGACATCACCAAGGGCCTGCGCGACAGCGAGGTCTTCGACTGGCACGAGGTGAGTGCCGCCGAGGCACGCGCGGGCGTGGAGGACGGCAGGTACTACCTGTCGCTGACCATGCCGGCCGACTTCAGCGGGCGGATCGCGTCCAGCGCCGGCGACTCGCCCGAGACGAGCGCCCTCCAGGTGCGCACCAACGACGCCAACAACTACATCGTCGGGCAGATCTCGCGAACGGTGTTCAGCGAGGTGCGCACGGCCGCGTCCACGAAGACCTCTCGGTCCTTCCTGGACAAGATCTTCGTCTCCTTCTCCGACATCCACGGAGCGACCGCGAAGGCCGCCGACGGGGCCGACGACCTCACCGGCGGCATCGGGAAGGCCGAGAAGGGCTCCAAGGACCTCGCCGACGGGCTGAGCGACGCCAAGGACGGCAGCGGCGAGCTGGCGAAGGGCCTGAAGAAGCTCGACAAGGGCGCCGACAACCTGGAGGACGGTTCGCAGAAGGTCGCGGACGGCACCCAGACGCTCGCCGACAAGGTCAACGGGGTCGCCGACGCGCTGGGGCCCTTCGTCGAGGACAACGAGAAGACCATCGGCGACACCGCCCAACTGGTGGCCGACTCGGCCAAGGTGATCCGCGACAACCTCGCCACCCTGGTGAAGCTGGCGCCGACCGCCGCCGAGGGCGCCCACACGGCCTCGGACACCCTCGCCGCCGTCCACGAGGCACGCTGCGAGACGCCGGTACTGCCCGACCCCGCGTGCGCCGACCTGAAGAAGGCCAAGGACGCGGCCGCCGACGTGGTGAAGGTCGCCGACGACCTCGACACGCTGGTCGCCGACCAGGACGGCGACCTGAAGACGCTCCGCACGAACCTCGCCACCCTGCAGAAGCAGGCACAGTCGCTCGCCGACAGCGCCCCGCACCTCTCCGAGGACCTCGACGACGCCGTGACCAAGGTCAACGCGCTGAACACGGGCGCCTCGAAGGTGGCCAAGGGCGCCAAGAAGCTGCACACCGGGCTCGGCACGGCCAAGACGGGGTCGGTCGACCTCGACGAGGGCGTCACCAAGCTCGAGACGGGCGCCCAGGACCTCAACGGCGGCATCTTCAAGCTCTCCGACGGCTCCGGAAAGCTCGCCGACGGCCTGCACGACGGCGCCGCGCAGATCCCCGACTACGACGCACGGCAGCGCGACGCGCGCACCGCCGTCATGGCCGACCCCGTGCAGCTCGCCTCCCAGGACCTGCACAAGGCGCCCAACTACGGCACCGGCTTCGCCCCGTACTTCATCCCGCTGTCGCTGTGGGTGGGCGCGATGGTGGCGTACATGCTGATCGCGCCGATGAACCGGCGCGCGCTCGCCGCGGGCGCCCCGGCGTGGCGGATCGCGCTGGCGGGCTGGCTGCCGGTGGTCGCGATCGGGGTGCTCCAGACGACGGCCCTGATGGCCGTGCTGCACTGGGCGATCGGCCTGGAGATGGCGCGGGCGGCCGGCACGGTGGGCTTCCTGTTCCTGGTGACGGCGTGCTTCGCGGCCCTCGTGCAGTGGCTCAACGCGCGCTTCGGGGCAGCGGGCCGGATCCTCGTACTCGCCCTGCTCATGCTGCAGTTGACGTCGGCGGGCGGCACCTATCCCGTGCAGACCAGCCCCGGCTTCTTCAACGCGATCCACCCCTACCTGCCGATGAGTCACGTCGTCGAGGCGCTCCGGAGGCTGATCACCGGCGGCGGTCTGGCACCGGTGTGGCACGCGTGCGTGGTGCTCGTCGCCTTCACCGCGGGCGCCCTCGCGCTGACCGCGCTGTCGGCGCGCCGCCGCCAGGTGTGGACCCTGGACCGGCTGCACCCGGAGCTGAGCCTGTGAGGATCCGGCGTCCGGCGGGCCCGGTTCCTGTGACAATCAGGACCATGGAAAGCAGCACCACCCCGGGCGGCCGCACCCGCCGCGAGGCCACCCGGCAGAAGCTCTACGAAGCGGCCGTCACCCTCATCGCCGAGCAGGGCTTCTCCGCGACGACAGTGGACGAGATCGCCGAACGGGCCGGCGTCGCGAAGGGCACGGTCTACTACAACTTCGCGAGCAAGTCCGTCCTCTTCGAGGAACTGCTGAGGCACGGCGTGGGCCTCCTCACCGCCTCGCTGCGGGAGGCGGCCGAGCGCACCGCGCGGGACGGCGGCAGCAAGGTCGACGCCCTGGACGCGATGGTCCGCGCGGGCCTTGTCTTCATCGACCGCTACCCGTCCTTCACCCAGCTCTACGTGGCCGAACTGTGGCGCACCAACCGGGCCTGGCAGTCCACCCTCATGGTGGTCCGGCAGGAGGCGGTGGCCGTCGTCGAGGGGGTGCTGCGCGAGGGCGTCGAGAACGGCGAGTTCAGCGACGAGATCGATGTCCAGCTGACGGCGGCCGCCCTGGTGGGCATGGTGCTGGTGGCCGCGCTGGACTGGCAGGCCTTCCAGCCGGAGCGGTCCCTGGACGACGTCCACTCGGCGCTGTCCCGGCTGCTCCAGGGGCGGGTGAGCGGTCGCCGGTAGCGCGCACGCGCGGGTGCGGCACCGAACCGCGTCGCCGCTGCGCGCGTGGGCGCACGAAAGCGCCGGTCCGTGGTGGCCACGTCCCCCGTGGGCCGCCTCGAACCGGCGCTTCCTCGTGCTCCCCCGTTCCCCTGTTCCCCCGTTCCCTCCCCCGTTGTCCCCCGTTCGGTCGTTCCCCCGGGGTGCCCCCCGCGCCTCACTCCCGCCGAACCGGCCGGCGGAAGGAGCGGATCGAGGGCCGCTCCGTTCCGGCGCCCCGTGTCGCCGGTGCCGGAGCCGCGCCTCTTTCCGTGCCACCACTGTCTCGTTCGCGCAGGTCCGCCCCCATCCGCGCGCGTACTCAACTCACCCACTAGGTACGTGTACTCAGCTCTGCGTACTCATCCCCAGGACGCCGGGCGGCCGACTGGCTACGATCGCGTCCGTGTCCGTACTCCCCCTCGTGTTCACCAGCGGCTGGGCCAGCGGCATCAACGCGTACGCGGTGGTGCTGCTGCTCGGCGTGTTCGGCGCGACCGGCCTGAGCGACGACGTCCCCGAGACGCTCCAGCGTCCCGAGGTGCTCATCGCCGCGGGCGTCCTGTTCCTGTGCGAGGCGGTCGCCGACAAGATCCCCTACGTGGACTCGGCCTGGGACACCGTGCACACGGTCGTCCGGCCGGCGGCGGGTGCCTGGATCGGGGCGGTGCTCGCCGGGCAGAGCGGTTCGCTCTCCGACGCGGCGGCCGGCCTGCTCGGTGGTTCGACGGCGCTGGCCAGCCATGCCGTCAAAGCCGGCACCCGGATGGCGGTGAACTCCTCCCCCGAGCCGTTCAGCAACGTGCTCGTGAGCCTGGCCGAGGATCTCGGGGTCGCCGGGATCGTGACGTTCGCGATATTCCATCCGGTGGCCGCCTCGGTCATCGCGGGGGCGCTGCTGCTCGCCGGTCTGACGGTCCTCTTCCTCCTGGTCTCCCGGATCCGCCGGTTTCTGCGGCGCAGGGCCCAGCGACGGGAGGAACGCAGGCTCACACGGCTCCCCTGGCCGCCGCCACCGGGCTGACGGCGTGACTGTCGGTGGCGGCCGATAAAGTCGCGGGCATGGCACGGATTGCGGTGATCGGCGCCGGGACGGGCGCGCTGACGGCGGCCGCCCGGCTGGCCGTCGCGGGCCACCGGGTGACGGTGTACGAGCGTACGCAGACGTACGGCGGAGCGGTGCGCCGCTTCGAGCGGGACGGGTTCGGGTTCGACACCGGACCCGGTCTGCTGCCCCTCCCGGCCGTCTACCGCGACCTCTTCGTCAAGACCGGCAAGGAGCCGCTGGAGGCCTGCGTCGAGCTGGTCCAGGTCGATCCCAGCGCCCGGCACGTCTTCGCGGACGGCACCGAGGTGGCGCTGCCGAACGCCTCGCGCGCGGGGGTCGTCACGGCGCTGGACGAGGCGCTCGGGGCACCCGCCGGACAGCGCTGGGGCGACTTCCTGGTCCGGGCCCGCGAGGCCTGGGACCGCACCCGCCGTCCGCTCCTGGAGGAGCCCCTGTGGGACGACTGGTCGGTGCTGGCCGCCCGCGAGCCCTACCCGGCGGTCCCGCACAAGCGCCTGCTGCGCACCCGCCGGGCGGGCACCCTCGCCGAGGTCGGCGCCTGGGAGCTGCGCGACCCCCGGCTCACCGCGCTGCTCGAGGGCCACGCGCTCGCGTACGGCCTTGACCCGCGGGTCACCCCGGCGAGCGCGGCCGTGCTGCCGTACATGGAGCACGCCTTCGGCACCTGGTACGTGCGCGGGGGGATGCGGGAGCTGGCCCGCGCCCTCTACGAGCGGTGTCTGGCCCGCCGGGTGGAGTTCGTCTTCGGCGCCGAGGTCACCCGGGTCCTGGAGAAGGACGGCCGGGCGGTGGGCGTGGAACTCGCCGAGGGCACCGCCCAGGCCTTCGGCTCTGCGGCAGGTGCGGTGCGGGAGGCGGACTTCGTGGTCGCTCCCGGGAGCGCCGGCGGTCTGCCCGCCCGCGCGAACGGCGAGGTCGCGCCCCAGCGGGGCCTGCCGAGCCGGCTGACCGTACTGCTCGCGCTGCGCGGCGCCCGGCCGGACGGGACCGCGCACCGGACGGTGGTGCACACGGTGGACCGCGACGGCGAGTTGGAGAGCCTCTTCGGTACGGCGCCGTCCGTGCCCGCGCGGCCGACGGTGACGGTTCTGCGGCCCGGCGACCCGGCCCTGGTCCCGGACGGCGACCATGAGGCGGTCACGCTCGGTGCGGTGGTCCCCGCGGGGGCGGAGGTGCGCGGGGAGCACGTGGACGCGCTGGTCGCGGTCGCCGAGCGAGCCGTCCCCGGTCTGCGCGACCGCGTCCTGTGGCGCGAGGTGCGCACCCCGGCCGACATCGCGCGGGAGACCGGCGCGGCGGGCGGCGCGGTCCCGGCGCCGGCGCTGGCCGCGGCCGGGGGGCGGCTGCTGCATCCCGCCAACTCCACGCCTCTGCAAGGCCTGTTCACCGTCGGCGGCTGGTCGCACCCGGGCGGCGGACTGCCGCACGCGGGGATGTCGGGCGCGCTGGTCTCCGGGCTGATCGTGGAGGGCCCGCGGTTCCGGGGCTCACAGTGAGCGTCCGGTGCTCCAGGCGCCTCCGGCAGGAGGCGTGCCCGGGAAGACGCGGCCGTCAGAACCGATACTGCTCGTCGTAGCCCGTGCCCTGACCGTGCCCCTGCTGCTGCCCGTCGCCCTGGTACGGGTACTGCTGCTGCTCGGGCGGGAGTTCGCCGCCCAGCGGGTCGTCGGTGCTGCGCTGCTGCGGGACCCAGACGCCGCCGGCCGGGGTCTCCCCGTAGCCGCCGGTGCCGTACTGCTCCTGACCGTAGCCCTGCTGCCCGTACTGCTGCTGGCCGTAGCCGGCGTCGTAGGAGCCGCCGCCGTAGGTCTGGGTGCCGATGTACGGGTCGGAGTAGGCGGCGTACTGCTGCTCGCCGTTGGCGTCGTACCCGTACTGCTGCTGGTGGTAGCCGGAGTACGTGTCGTAGCCGTAGTTCTGGTCCGCGCCCTGGGCGGCCGTCGCGTACTGGTCCTGGGGCTGGCCCTGCGACTGGCCCTGGCCGGTCGCGGCCGCGTACGCGGTGTCGCTGTACACGCCGTAGGAGCCGGTGTCGTCGGGCAGGGGCTGCGGCTCGTACACGGACGTGGTCTCGGCGGCCGAGGGGTCGGCGGTGCGGGCCGCGGGGGTGAAGACGTCGTCGCGGTCG
This sequence comes from Streptomyces sp. NPDC002884, assembly GCF_040295245.1. Classification (NCBI taxonomy): domain Bacteria; kingdom Bacillati; phylum Actinomycetota; class Actinomycetes; order Kitasatosporales; family Streptomycetaceae; genus Streptomyces; species Streptomyces sp. NPDC002884. The sequence goes on from NZ_JBEOVB010000001.1 coordinate 137,878, forward strand.
TAGTCGTCGTCGCCGTAGGCGCCCTTGTCGCCGAAGGCGTTCGTGTCGTGGCCGAACGCGACGCCGTCGGTGCCGTACTGCGGGTCGGCGCCGAAACCGGCCTCGCCCGCCTCGAGGCCGGAGACCTCGAGCGTCGGGTCCTTGCGCTCGGCCTTGCCGCGGCGGCGCTTGGGAACGGCCGCGCCCTCACCCTCCGTGTCCGCGTCCCCGCGCCGGAAGGCCCAGCCCTCGGCGAATCCGCGCCGGAACGACAGCGTGACGTAGGTCTGGCCGACCGCGAAGGCGGCAGCGCCCAGCGCGATGACGACGACCGACGGGATCAGGACACCGAGGACGACGCCGAGGAAGCCCACGAAGGCCAGCAGTCGCCAGCGCAGCCGCGCCTTGTACTGAAGCAGCACCTCGCCGAGCAGCCACAGCGCGACGATGCCGAACGCGATGTAGAGGACCGTCCAGCCCATGTACGCCCCTCTCCCAGTGGCCGCTACGCAGTGTGTCGTATGTGGATGCGACCGGTCTAGGCCTGCGGCGGATGGTGCAGGCCCAGGTTCTCGTAGATTTCCAGCGTCGCCGTGGAGTTGTTGAGCGTGATGAAGTGCAGTCCGGGCACTCCCTCGGCCAGCAGCCGTGCGCAGAACTCCGTGGCGAAGTCGATGCCAATGGAGCGTACAGCGGCCGGATCGTCTTTGGCTGTGAGGATCCGCTCTTTCAGGGCGGCCGGGAAGTGGGCGTTGCTGAGCCTGGGCAGGCTCTCCAGCATCTTCACACTCGTCACCGGCAGGACCTCGGGGATGACCGGAGTCACACAGCCGGCCGCCTCGACCCGGTCGCGCAGCCGCAGATAGGACTCGGGCTCGAAGAACATCTGCGTAATGGCGTAGTCGGCGCCGGCCCGGCACTTGTCGACGAAGTGCGCGACGTCCGTGTCCCAGTCGCCGGAGCGCGGGTGCATCTCGGGGAAGGCGGCGACGCCCACGCAGAAGTCGCCCGACTCCTTGATGAGTCGCACGAGTTCGGCGGCGTACGTCAGCCCCTTGGGGTGCGGTACCCACGCGCCCATGGGGTCGCCGGGCGGGTCTCCGCGCACGGCGAGCATGTTGCGGATCCCGGCGTCGGCGTACTGGCCGATGATGTTGCGCAGCTCGGCGATGGAGTGGTCCACGGCGGTGAGGTGCGCGACCGGCGTGAGGGTGGTGTCGACGACGATCTGCTGGGTCTCCCTGACCGTCGTCGCCCGGGTGGAGCCGCCGGCACCGTACGTCACCGAGACGAAGTCGGGGGCGACCGCCTCGACCCTGCGCAGCGCGTTCCACAGGCTCCGCTCACCCTTGGGCGTCTTCGGCGCGTAGAACTCGAACGAGTACGTCGTCTTGCCGGTCGCCAGGATGTCGCGCACGGTGCGCGCGCGGTCCGTCCTGGTGGATGCGGTTCCTAGGGCCATACCCGCAGGTTAGTCAGGGGCGGGCGGTCCCCCAACCGGATGCGGGAAATTTGCCCGCATTGTCGACTTGTTGTCCACCCCTTGGACGTCACGCCCCGCGCAGCCGCTCGGCGAACTCCGCGGCCGCGGCGCCCGGGTCGTCCGCCTCCGTGATCGCCCGGACGACGACGACCCGGCGGGCGCCCGCCGCCAGCACCTCGTCCAGGTTGCCGAGGTCGATGCCGCCGATGGCGAACCACGGGCGGTCGGTGCCCAGGGCGGCCGTGTGCCGGACCAGGTCGAGGCCGGGGGCGGACCGGCCGGGCTTGGTGGGGGTGGGCCAGCACGGGCCGGTGCAGAAGTAGTCGACCCCCTCCTGGACCGCGGCGGCCTCGGCTTCCGCCTCCGTGTGCGTGGAACGGCCGATGAGGACGTCCTCGCCGAGGATCGCGCGGGCCGCGGGGACCGGCAGGTCGCCCTGGCCGAGATGGAGCACGCCGGCGGCGGCCGCGTGCGCGACGTCCGCGCGGTCGTTGACCGCGAGCAGCCTGCCGTGCCGGGCGCAGGCGTCGGCGAACACCTCCAGGCGCTCCAGTTCCTCGGCCGCCTCGATGCCCTTGTCGCGCAGCTGGACGATGTCGACACCGCCCGCGAGGACCGCGTCGAGGAACTCCGGGAGGTCGCCCTGACGGGTACGGGCGTCCGTGCAGAGGTACAGCAGGGCGCCGGCCAGGCCGGTGCGGGCGGTGTCGGGCATACGAAGGTCCCCCCGGGGCGGTGGCGTACGGGAGCGAGCGCCCCCGTACGCCGGATGTGTCGGTTCGAATACGCGGTTCAGACGGCGAGCGCCTGGGCGCGGCGCTTCACCTCCGTGCCGCGATTCTCACTCAGGGCCTGCGCGGGCGTGCCGGGCAGGCTCGGGTCGGGGGTGAAGAGCCACTCGAGCATCTCTTCGTCCTTGAAGCCGTCGTCCCGCAGCAGCGTCAGGGTCCCGACCAGGCCCTTCACCACCTTGTCCTCGTCGATGAAGGCGGCGGGGATGTGCAGCGCACGGTTCTCCCCCCGGCGTACGGCGATGAGCTGGCCGTCCTTGATCAGCTGTCGCACGCGGATCACGTCGACATCGAGCATCTCCGCGATGTCCGGCACGGTGAGCCAGGCGGGGACGAGAGCATCGGTCTTTGCGTCAATCTCGGTCACGGGAACAAGCCTGCCATCTGCCACTGACAGTCGGAAGCCGGGCCGGTCCGACCAGGGAGTCAGGCCGCGGCCGTGGCCGCCTTCATCGGCCTCGCCGGGTCCGCGAGGAGCCGCGGGTTCATGGTCGTGCCGGCCAGGATCAGCCGCCTGCCCTGGGCGAGGTCGCGCGCCCGGCCCACGGCCAGCAGGGCGACCAGCCGGTCCTCGCGCAGCCAACACACCGACCAGGCCGGTCCCGAGGGGTCGCCGCGCCACAGGACGCGGTCGGCGTCGGCGTGGTGCCCGGCGTACTGGACGAAGCGGCCGAACTGCTCGGACCAGAAGTACGGGACGGGGTCGTAGACGGCCAGGGGTTCGTCGGTGGCGGCGCCGACGATGTTCGCCGCGACCGTGCGCGGCCCCTGGAGGGCGTTGTCCCAGTGGTGGACGAGGAGCCGCTCGCCGTACCGCCCCGAGGGGAAGGAGGCGCAGTCGCCGACCGCGTAGACATCCGCCACGGAGGTCCGCAGCTGGGCGTCGGCCACGACCTCGTGGTGGGCGCCGAGCGCGACGCCCGAGCCGGCCAGCCAGGCGGTGGCGGGGCGGGCGCCGATGCCCACCACGACCGCGCCCGCGGGCAGCCGGGAGCCGTCGTCCAGGACGACCGCGCCGGCCTCGACGCGCTCCACGCGCGCGTGGGTGCGCAGATCGATGCCGCTGTCGGCGTACCAGGCGGCCATCGGGGCGGCGACCTCGGCGGGCAGGGCCCCGGCCAGCGGCCGGTCGGCCGCCTCGACGACGGTGACCGCGCAGCCGGCCTCCCGCGCGGCCGTGGCGAACTCGGCGCCGATCCAGCCCGCGCCGACGACCACGACGTCGTGCTGCCGGGCGAGCACGGGCCGCAGCCGTTCGGCGTCGTCCAGGGTGCGCAGCAGATGCACGCCGGGCACGCCCTCGGCGCCGGGGAGCCGGATCGGTTCGGCGCCGGTGGCGAGGACGAGGACGTCGTACGGGACGGGCCCGGCCTCGGTGTCCAGCTCGTGGTCGGCGGGACGGAGGCCGCTGACCTCGCGGCCGAGCACCAGCTCGATGCCGAGGCCCTCGAAGTCGACGTCGAAGGCGGAGCCCTCGGCGTTGCCGAGCAGGACGGCCTTGGACAGCGGGGGCCGGTCGTAGGGCTGATGGGGCTCCGCGCCGATCAGCGTCACGGTGCCGTCGAAGCCCTGTTCCCGCAGCGCGACGGCGGTCTGCACCCCGGCCATGCCCGCGCCGACGACCACCACGCGCCGCCCGGCCGGGCCGCCTTCTTCCTGCCTCTGCTCACTCACCTGATCACCTTAGGCGGCTGACGAATCGTCAGTCAGTGGTCGTGCGCCGTGACCTGCTCCACAACGCTGGTGCCGCTGCCCTCCTGCGACTCCCACGCCCAGGTCTCCTCGAGCCGCACCCGTCCGTCCGCGAGCTCCACGACCGTCGAGACGCAGTGCCCCGAGGACGTCGTCCCGTCGTGCTTGAGCTGTACGTACCGGAAGTCGAGGCGGTTCCCTTCGCGGGTACCCACCAGATGCCCGCGTACGACGTCACCGCCCGTGTACTCCGCCCAGATCTCGCCGCCGCGCTCGTGGTACGTGAAGCGGGTGCGGGTGCCGACCTGGCCCGGGGCCTGGTCGGCGACGGGTGCGAGGACGAGGCCGTCCAACGAGCGGGGCATGACGAAAGGCTCCCTTACAGACGTGCCGGACCACGGGCTAGGGTGGCCAACCTAGAGCACACGCGGGAGTCCGGACGTACCGGGCTGAGAGGGAGGCTGGCGGCCTCCGACCGTCGAACCTGATCCGGGTCATGCCGGCGAAGGGAGGGGCTGGACGCCCATGTCGTCTCCACGTACGTCAGACGTCCTCGTCATCGGGGGCGGGATCATCGGCCTTGTCACGGCCTGGCGGGCCGCGCAGCGCGGCTTCACCACGGCGGTGGCCGACCCGGCGCCGGGCGGCGGGGCCGCCCAGGTGGCGGCCGGGATGCTGGCCGCCGTCACGGAACTGCACCACGGCGAGCAGACCCTGCTCGGCCTCAACCTGGCCTCCGCCCGCCGCTATCCGGACTTCGCGGCCGAGCTGACGGAGCTGACCGGGCACGACCTCGGCTACCGGCGCTGCGGCACGCTCGCGGTCGCGCTGGATTCCGACGACCGCGCCCACCTGCGCGAACTGCACGCCCTTCAGCAGCAGTCGGGGCTGGAGTCCGAGTGGCTGTCCGGGCGCGAGTGCCGCCGCCTGGAGCCGCTGCTGGCGCCCGGGGTGCGGGGCGGGCTGCGGGTGGACGGCGACCACCAGATCGACCCGCGGCGGCTGACCGGGGCGCTGGTGGCCGCGTGCGAGCGGGCCGGGGTGGTGTTCCACCGGGTGCGCGCCGAGCGGCTGTCCGTCGTGGGCCGGCGCGCCCGGGGGGTCGTCACGGGGGACGGTACGGCCCTGGAGGCGGGGCAGGTGGTGCTCGCCGGCGGCAGTCTGAGCGGACGGCTCGCGGGGGTGCCGCAGGACGTGCTGCCTCCCGTACGGCCGGTGAAGGGCCAGGTGCTGCGGCTGACCGTGCCGCCGCGGTACGCGCCGTTCCTGAGCCGGACCGTGCGGGCCGTGGTGCGCGGCAGCCAGGTCTACCTGGTCCCCAGGGAGAACGGCGAGCTGGTCGTGGGCGCGACCAGCGAGGAGCTGGGCTGGGACACGACGGTGACGGCGGGGGGCGTGTACGAGTTGCTGCGCGACGCCCATGAGCTGGTGCCGGGGATCACCGAGCTGCCGCTCACGGAGACGCGCGCGGGGCTGCGTCCCGGGTCCCCGGACAACGCGCCGCTGCTCGGGCCCACGGAGCTGGCGGGGCTGCTGCTGGCCACCGGGCACTACCGCAACGGCGTGCTGCTGACGCCGGTGACGGGTGACGCGATGGCGCACGCCCTGGCCACCGGGGAGCTCCCGGACGAGGCCCGTCCCTTCACGCCCCGGCGCTTCGCCGCCGCCGCACTCTCGGAGCAGCCCGCATGAACGCCCAGGCAAACGCACCGGGGAACGCCCCCGTGAGCGTCTCGGTGAACGGGGAGCGGCGCGAGTTCGCTCCCGGTACCGCGCTCGACAGCGTCGTACGGTCCCTGACGCCGGCGCCCTCCGGGGTGGCCGCCGCGCTCAACGAGACCGTCGTCCCGCGCACCCAGTGGCCGTCCACCGCGCTGCGCGACGGCGACCGGGTGGAAGTCCTCACCGCGGTCCAGGGAGGCTGAGCCATGGCCGACGATCCCTTCGTCCTCGGAGGCAGGTCCCTGTCGTCCCGTCTGATCATGGGTACGGGGGGTGCGCCCAGCCTGGAGGTGCTGGAGCGGGCACTGGTGGCGTCCGGGACCGAGCTGACGACGGTCGCGATGCGCCGGGTGGACCCCTCGGTGCACGGCTCCGTGCTGTCGGTGCTGGAGCGGCTCGGCATCCGGGTGCTGCCGAACACGGCGGGGTGCTTCACCGCCGGGGAGGCCGTGCTGACGGCCCGGCTGGCGCGGGAGGCGCTGGGCACCGACCTGATCAAGTTGGAGGTCATCGCCGACGAGCGCACGCTGCTGCCGGACCCGATCGAGCTGCTGGAGGCGGCGGAGACGCTGGTGGACGACGGGTTCACGGTGCTGCCGTACACGAACGACGATCCGGTGCTGGCCAGGAAGCTGGAGGACGTGGGGTGCGCGGCGGTGATGCCGCTGGGCTCTCCGATCGGCTCCGGCCTGGGCATCCGCAACCCGCACAACTTCCAGCTGATCGTCGAGCACGCGCGCGTGCCGGTGATTCTGGACGCGGGGGCGGGCACCGCGTCGGACGTGGCGCTGGCGATGGAGCTGGGGTGCGCGGGGGTGATGCTGGCGTCGGCGGTGACACGGGCGCGGGAACCCGAGCGGATGGCGTCGGCCATGCGGGCCGGCGTGGAGGCGGGGAGGCTGGCGAGGCTGGCCGGGCGGATCCCGCCCCGTTACTTCGCGGAGGCGTCCTCGCCCGTGGAGGGCCGGGCCGTGCTGGACCCCGAGCGCCCCGCGTTCTGACCGCCGCCCGCGCTACCGTCCGGTCTCCGGATACGGGAGTCGCGGGACCCGTGGGTTGCGTCACAGGTCGGCTCCAGTAGCGCTGCGATCGCGGCGGAACCGGCGGAGGTGTCAGCGGCGGCTCGTACACTCACCTGCGTGGACACGACCCTTCAGGACCCTCTGGTCGGGCAGCTGCTCGACGGCCGGTATCGCGTAGAGGCGCGGATCGCGGTCGGCGGGATGGCCACGGTCTACCGGGCCGTGGACACCCGCCTGGACCGCGTGCTCGCGCTCAAGGTGATGCACCCGGCGCTCGCCGCCGACGGGGCGTTCGTCGAGCGGTTCATCCGGGAGGCCAAGTCCGTCGCCCGGCTCGCACACCCGAACGTCGTTCAGGTGTTCGACCAGGGTGCCGACGGGTCGTACGTCTATCTCGCCATGGAGTACATCGCCGGGTGCACGCTGCGTGATGTGCTGCGGGAGCGCGGGGCGCTCCAGCCGCGGGCCGCGCTCGACATCCTGGAGCCCGTGCTGGCCGCGCTCGGCGCCGCGCACCGGGCCGGGTTCGTGCACCGGGACATGAAGCCCGAGAACGTGCTCATAGGGGACGACGGGCGGGTCAAGGTCGCCGACTTCGGACTGGTGCGGTCCGTCGACACCGTGACCAGCACCACGGGAGCCGTGCTCGGCACCGTCGCCTATCTCGCTCCCGAGCAGATCGAGCAGCCCGGCGCCGCCGACCCCCGCGTCGACGTGTACGCGTGCGGGGTGGTGCTCTACGAGATGCTCACCGGTGAGAAACCTCACGACGGCGACTCCCCCGCGATCGTGCTCTACAAGCACCTCCACGAGGACGTTCCGGCGCCGTCCGCCCTCGTTCCCGGGCTGCCGTTCGAACTGGACGAGCTCGTGGCGTCGGCCACCGCCCGCACCCCCGACGTCCGGCCGTACGACGCCGTCGCGCTGCTCGGGCGGGTGCGGGAGGCGCGCGCTCCGCTCAGCGTGGACCAGCTGGACGCGCTGCCGCCGCAGGCCGTCTCCGCGGCACACGACAACGCGGAGGACCGCACGAGCGTGATCCCGCGCTCGCTCACCGTGCCCCGCCCGCTGCCCGTCAACGAGGACGACCCCGCCGACGGCGAGGACCCGCTCAACCGCACCTCGCGCTTCCAGAGCGGGCCGCCCCTGCCGCCCCGGCGCCGTTCCGCGCGGCCCCGGCGCGGGGTGGTCGCGCTCATCGCCGCCGTCCTGCTGGTGTTCGGCGTGGGCGCCGGTGTCTGGTACATCAACTCCGGCCAGTTCACCAAGGTCCCCGCGGTGCTGACGCAGAAGGAGGCGGAGGCCAGGACCCGGCTGGAGGCCGCGGGGCTCGAGGTCGGCAAGGTGCGGCACCAGCACAGCGACACCGTGAAGCGCGGCACCGTCATGGACACCGACCCCGACCCGGGCGCCCGGATCCGCAAGCACGACTCCGTGACGCTCACCGTCTCCGACGGCCCGGAGATCGTGAAGGTGCCCGATGTGGCGGGCTCCCGGCTGGACAAGGCCGAGGAACTGCTGAAGACGGACGGCCTGGAGCCCGGTCTGGTCACCAAGGCGTTCAGCGACGATGTCATCAAGGGCTTCGTGATCAGCACCGACCCGGAGGCGGGCACGGAGCGCCGCGCGGGCACCGCGGTCGCGATCGTGGTCAGCAAGGGCAGCCCGGTCGACATCCCGGACGTCACCGGTGACGCCCTGAACGACGCCAGGGCCGAGCTGGAGGAGGCCGGCCTGAAGGTGAAGGTCGCCACCGGGCAGGTCAACTCCGAGTTCGACAAGGGCCTGGTCGCGACGCAGACCCCGGAGGAGGGCAGCGAGGCCGCCGAGGGCGACACGGTGACGCTGACGGTGTCCAAGGGGCCGGAGATGGTCGAGGTGCCGGACGTGGTCGGCGCGAGCGTCGACGACGCCAAGTCGCTCCTGGAGCAGTCCGGGTTCGAGGTCGACGAGGACCGGGGACTGCTCGGGATCTTCGGCGACACCGTGAAGAGCCAGTCCGTGGACGGCGGCGACACGGCCCCCAAGGGATCGACGATCACGATCACCATCAGGTGACCGGGCGGTGCGGGGCGGTGCGCGGGGCATGACACCCTGAACGGGTGAGTTCTCGAGCCCCCTTCCCCTCCCGCAACCCCGTCGGCGGTCACGTCCCCGTGGCCGGCGGTCTGCACGACGTGGGCATGTCGTACGCGCACGATCTCGGTGCCGAGACGGTCCAGGTCTTCGTCGCCAACCCGCGCGGCTGGGCCACCCCCGTCGGCAACCCGCGGCAGGACGAGGCCTTCCGGGAGGCGTGCGCGACGCGGTCGGTCCCGGCGTACGTCCACGCGCCGTACCTGATCAACTTCGGCTCGCACACCGAGGCCACGGCCGAGCGGTCGGTGGAGTCGATGCGGCACTCGCTGCGTCGCGGGCGGGAGATCGGCGCGCTGGGCGTGGTCGTGCACACGGGGAGCGCGACGGGCGGGCGGGACCGGTCCGTGGCGCTGAAGCAGGTGCGTGAGTACCTGCTGCCGCTGCTGGACGAGCTGACCCACGACGACGACCCGTTCCTGCTGCTCGAGTCCACCGCCGGACAGGGCGCCTCGCTCTGCTCCCGGACCTGGGACTTCGGGCCGTACTTCGAGGCGCTGGACGCCCATCCCAAGCTGGGCGTCTGCCTCGACACCTGCCACATCTTCGCGGCCGGGCACGATCTGACCGGCCCGGCCGGCATGCACCAGACCCTCGATCTGCTGGTGGACACGGTCGGCGAGGGGCGGCTGAAGCTGATCCACGCCAATGACTCCAAGGACGTGGTCGGCGCCCACAAGGACCGGCACGAGAACATCGGCGCGGGTCACATCGGCGAGGACCCGTTCCGGGCGCTGATGACCCACCCGGCAACCGCGGGCGTACCGCTGATCATCGAGACGCCCGGCGGCAAGGAGGGGCACGCGGCCGACGTGGAGCGGCTGAAGAAGCTCCGGGACGGCTGACGCTCCCGCCGTACCGGAGGGGGGATCAGAGCTCCGGGCCGTCGCCGGGCCCCTCCTGGTACGAGTAGCGCTGTTCCTTCCAGGGGTCGCCGAGGTTGTGGTAGCCGCGCTCCTCCCAGAAGCCACGGCGGTCGGCGGTCATGTACTCGACGCCGCGGACCCACTTGGGGCCCTTCCAGGCGTAGAGGTGCGGAACGACCAGCCGCAGCGGGAAGCCGTGCTCGGCGGTGAGCAGCTCGCCGTCCTTGTGGGTGGCGAAGATCGTGCGCTCGGCGGCGAAGTCGGACAGGCGCAGGTTCGAGCTGAAGCCGTACTCGGCCCACACCATCACATGGGTGACGTTCGGGGCGGGCGGGGCGCTCTCCAGGATGGTGCGGGCCGGGATCCCGCCCCACTCGGCGCCGAGCATGCTGAACTTCGTCACGCAGTGCAGATCGGCCACGACGGACGCGTACGGAAGGGCCGTGAACTCCTCGTGGTTCCAGCAGCGCTTCTCACCGTCGGCGGTGGCGCCGAAGACCCTGAACTCCCAGCGTTCGGGCCGGAACTTGGGCACCGGACCGTAGTGCGTGACGGGCCATCCGCGCTGGAGTCGCTGTCCCGGCGGAAGCTCGGACACTGCTTCTTCTCCAGATTCGCGCTCCACCGGCTGACCCATGACTCCATCCTGACAGACCCCGGACGGTGCACATGACCAGCGATGACCGGGCATATCCCGAATCGGGCAACTGCTACTAAGCATGCACTAACTTACTAAGTACGCACTTACTGGACGATCTTCGACACCGGTGCAATCATTCGGCGGCAGCCTCCCCGATTCCCCATCCTGATCCCCATGCGGAAGGAGCCTCTGCGATGCAGGGCGACCCCGAGGTCATCGAGTTCCTCAACGAGCAGCTCACCGGCGAGCTCACCGCGATCAACCAGTACTTCCTGCACGCCAAGATGCAGGAGAACTTCGGCTGGACGAAGCTCGCCAAGTACACCCGGCACGAGTCGTTCGACGAGATGAAGCACGCCGAGGTGCTCACCGACCGGATCCTGTTCCTGGACGGGCTGCCGAACTACCAGCGGCTCTTCCATGTGCGGGTCGGCCAGACGGTCAAGGAGATGTTCGAGGCCGACCGCCAGGTGGAGGTCGAGGCGATCGACCGGCTGAAGCGCGGGATCAAGGTGATGCGCGAGAAGGGTGACATCACGTCCGCGAACATCTTCGAGTCGATCCTCGAGGACGAGGAGCACCACATCGACTACCTCGACACACAGCTCGACCTGGTGGAGAAGCTCGGCGAGGCTCTGTACCTCGCGCAGCTGATCGAGCAGCCGGAGAGCTGAGGCCCTGCCTAGGCGGCTTCGTCGAGCTCTTCGAACTCCTCGAACCGCTCGATTCCGGCGAGGACCGTCCTGCCCTGGTCGGCCAGGTCCCGGCGCGAACCGGCGCCCCGGCCGAGGATCGCCTGGATGCGACGGACGCACGACCCGCAGTCCGTGCCCGCCTTGCAGGCGGAGGCTATCTGGCGGGGTGTGCAGGCTCCGTTGTCCGCGTGCTGCTGGACCTGCGCCTCGGTCACGCCGAAGCAGCTGCATACGAACACGCGGATTCACCTCCCGCCGAGATCAATAAGGCTAACCTAACCTTACCCGGCGACCGGTGGACGCAAAAGTGCGGTGGGGCGCGGATCGTATGTGATCCGCGCCCCACCGCCATGACCGAAGGTCACTGGTCCCGGTACATCTCCGCCACGAGGAAGGCCAGGTCCAGGGACTGGCTGCGGTTCAGGCGGGGGTCACAGGCCGTCTCGTAGCGCTGGTGCAGGTCGTCGACGAAGATCTCGTCGCCGCCGCCCACGCACTCGGTGACATCGTCACCGGTCAGCTCCACATGGATGCCGCCCGGGTGGGTGCCGAGGCCCTTGTGGACCTCGAAGAAGCCCTTGACCTCGTCGAGCACGTCGTCGAACCGGCGGGTCTTGTGACCGGAGGCCGCCTCGTAGGTGTTGCCGTGCATCGGGTCGGTGATCCAGGCCACGGTCGCGCCCGAGGCACTGACCTTCTCGACCAGCTCGGGCAGCTTGTCGCGGACCTTGTCGGCGCCCATACGGACGATGAAGGTCAGCCGGCCCGGCTCACGGTCGGGGTCGAGGCGCTCGATGTACTTCAGCGCCTCCTCGGCCGTGGTCGTCGGGCCGAGCTTGATGCCGATCGGGTTGCGGATCTTCGAGGCGAACTCGATGTGCGCGTGGTCCAGCTGCCGGGTGCGCTCGCCGATCCACACCATGTGCGCCGAGACGTCGTACAGCCGCCCCGTGCGGGAGTCGACCCTGGTCAGGGCGGACTCGTAGTCGAGCAGCAGCGCCTCGTGCGAGGAGAAGAACTCGACCGTCTTGAACTCCTCCGGGTCGGCCCCGCAGGCGTGCATGAAGTTCAGTGCCTGGTCGATCTCACGGGCGAGCTGCTCGTAGCGCTGACCGGACGGGGACTGCCTCACGAAGTCCTGGTTCCAGGCGTGCACCTGGCGCAGGTCGGCGTAGCCGCCGGTGGTGAAGGCACGCACCAGGTTGAGCGTGGAGGCGGACGCGTTGTACATCCGCTTCAGCCGCTCGGGGTCCGGGATACGGGACGCCTCGTCGAAGTCGAAGCCGTTGACCGAGTCGCCCCGGTACGTCGGCAGGGTCACGCCGTCGCGGGTCTCGGTGCCCTTGGAGCGCGGCTTGGAGTACTGGCCGGCGATCCGGCCGACCTTGACGACCGGCACCGAGGCCGCGTACGTCAGCACGGCGCCCATCTGGAGCAGCGTCTTGAGCTTGTTGCGGATGTGATCGGCGGACACGCCGTCGAAGGCCTCGGCACAGTCGCCGCCCTGGAGAAGGAACGCCTCTCCCTTGGCGACGGCCGCCATCCGGGCGCGCAGCTGGTCGCACTCGCCCGCGAAGACGAGCGGCGGATACGACTCGAGGTCCGCGATCACTGCGCGCAGAGCCTCGGTGTCGGGGTACTCGGGCTGCTGCGCCGCGGGAAGGTCTCGCCAGGTGTTGCCAGCGCTCGCGCTGGTCTTAGCGTTCACGGTCACGCCCTCAACATTACGGGGTCGTGTCGAGTCGTTTTCGCCCGGCTCGACAGGTGAGACGCCCTCCCGCTCAGGTGCGCGTGGGATAGGGTGCGTCGCATGTTCGCGCTTTCGACCCAGAACTGGTGGTGGACCGCTCATCCGGCGGCCCACTGAACTGCGCGTACGCAAGACTTCGCGAAGGCCGCCCGAGGGGCGGCCTTCGGCGTGTCCGGGGCCGTTCCTCACCGATACCGACATCGATCGTGACCGAGATCGACGGAAGAGGAACCCATGGACCTGGCACGGCTGCTCCACGACGACCGCCCGTTCGCCCTGCTCCGCCGCCGCACCCCCGGCCATGACGCGGACACGGTGGAGGTGCTGCTCGGCCCGGTCGGTACGTACGACCGGCTCGCCGACCTGCCCGAGGAGTGCCTGGCGCTCATCCCCTTCCGGCAGATCCGCGAACGCGGCTTCGACGTCCGCGACGACGGCACCCCGCTGGCGGTGCTGGTTCCCGAGGAGACACACGTCCTGCCCCTGGCGGATGCCCTGGCCCAGCTACCGGCCCGGGACGTACGCGTCGAGGACGGTGGCTTCGACGTGGCCGACGAGGAGTACGAGGAGATCGTCGGGCGGGTGCTGCGGGACGAGATCGGCCGGGGCGAGGGCGCGAACTTCGTGATCCGGCGCACGTACCAGGGGCGGATCCCGGGGTTCGGCCGGGCCGACGCGCTGGCCCTCTTCCGGCGGCTCCTCGAGGGCGAGCGGGGCGCCTACTGGACGTTCGTCGTGCACACCGGGGACCGGACGCTGGTGGGAGCCAGCCCCGAGGTGCATGTGCGGATGTCCGGCGGCACGGTCGTGATGAACCCGATCAGCGGGACCTACCGGTATCCCGCGGAGGGTCCGACGCCCGAGCGGCTGCTGGACTTCCTCGCCGACGGCAAGGAGATCGAGGAGCTGTCGATGGTCGTCGACGAGGAGCTCAAGATGATGTGCACCGTCGGTGACATGGGCGGGGTGGTGATCGGCCCCCGGCTGAAGGAGATGGCGCATCTCGCGCACACGGAGTACGAGCTGCGCGGCAGGTCCTCGCTGGATGTGCGGGAGGTGCTGAAGGAGACGATGTTCGCGGCGACCGTCACCGGCTCGCCCGTGCAGAACGCCTGCCGGGTCATCGAGCGGTACGAGCCCCTCGGGCGGGACGGTGTCGGGCGGGGTTACTACGCCGGCGCGCTGGCGCTGCTGGGCCGGGACCCGGGCGGGGCGCAGACCCTCGACTCCCCCATTCTCATCCGCACCGCCGACATCGACGCGGCCGGACGGCTGCGGGTGCCGGTGGGCGCCACGCTCGTCCGTGGGTCGGATCCGGCGGGCGAGGTCGCGGAGACGCACGCGAAGGCGGCGGGCGTCCTGGCCGCGCTCGGTGTCCGGCCGGGCAGGCCGCGCACGGACGACGCGCGGCCCCGGCTGGCCGACGACCCCCGGGTGCGGGCGGCACTGGACGGACGGCGGTCCTCGCTGGCGCCGTTCTGGCTGCGGATGCAGGAGCGGACGGAGGAGCTGACCGGTCACGCGCTCGTCGTGGACGGCGAGGACACCTTCACCGCGATGCTCGCCCATGTGCTGCGGTCGAGCGGTCTCGAGGTGAGCGTCCGGCGCTACGACGAGCCCGGGCTGACCGAGTCGGTGCTCGCGCACGAGGGGCCGGTCGTGCTGGGCCCCGGCCCCGGTGACCCCCGCGACCTGACCGATCCGAAGATGCGGTTGCTGCGGGACCTGACCGCGCGGGTGATCCGGGAGCACCGGCACGGTGTCCTCGGGGTCTGCCTCGGGCACGAGCTGATCGCGGCGGAGCTGGGGCTGGACATCGTACGGAAGGAGGTGCCGTACCAGGGGGCGCAGACGACCGTGGACCTGTTCGGGCGGCCGGAGACCGTCGGGTTCTACAACAGCTTCGTGGCGCTGTGCGACGACGAGGCGTTCCGGGAGCTGGCCGCGCACGGCGTGGAGGTGAGCCGGGCCGCGAACGGTGAGGTGCACGCGCTGCGCGGGCCGCGGCACGCCGAGGGCGCCCCCCTCAACGCGGTCGCCGGGGTGCAGTTCCATCCGGAGTCCGTGCTGACGCTGAACGGGGCGTCCGTGGTGCGGGAGCTGGTGGCCCGGGTGTGCGCCGAGCCGCGGCCGGCCCGCTAGCGGTCCGTCAGCCGAAGAACACGCCGACCTCCGTGTACAGCTCCGGGTTCACCGTCTTCAGTCTCGCGGTGGCCTCGGCGATCGGTACGCGGACGATGTCCGTGCCGCGCAGGGCGACCATCTTGCCGAAGTCGCCCTCGTGGACGGCGTCGATGGCGTGCAGGCCGAAGCGGGTGGCGAGCCAGCGGTCGAAGGCGCTCGGCGTGCCGCCGCGCTGGACATGACCGAGGACCGTCGTACGGGCCTCCTTGCCCGTACGGCGCTCGATCTCCTTGGCGAGCCACTCGCCGACGCCGGACAGCCGGACGTGTCCGAAGGAGTCCAGCGACCCGTCCTTCAGCACCGCGTCGCCGTCCCTGGGCATCGCGCCCTCGGCGACGACCACGATCGGGGCGTACGAGGCCCGGAAGCGGGAGGTCACCCAGGCGCAGACCTGCTCGATGTCGAAGCGCTGTTCGGGGATGAGGATGACGTTGGCGCCGCCGGCCAGGCCCGAGTGCAGGGCGATCCAGCCGGCGTGACGGCCCATCACCTCGACGACGAGGACGCGCATATGGGACTCGGCGGTGGTGTGCAGCCGGTCGATGGCCTCGGTCGCGATGCCCACGGCGGTGTCGAAGCCGAAGGTGTAGTCGGTGGCGGACAGGTCGTTGTCTATCGTCTTCGGGACCCCGACGCAGGGCACCTGGTACTCGTCGCAGAGACGGGCGGCGACCCCGAGGGTGTCCTCGCCGCCGATGGTGATGAGGGCCCCGATCCCCTGCCGGGCGAGGGTGTCCTTGATCCGGCGGATGCCGTCCTCCTCCTTGAGGGGGTTGGTCCGCGAGGATCCGAGGATCGTGCCGCCGCGGGGCAGGATGCCGCGCACGGCACGGATGTCGAGGCGGATCGACCTCCCCTCCAGGGGGCCCCGCCAGCCGTCGCGAAACCCGACGAACTCATGGCCGTACTCCTGGACGCCCTTGCGGACGACCGCCCTGATGACGGCGTTGAGGCCGGGGCAGTCCCCGCCTCCGGTCAGTACTCCGACGCGCATGGAAGTGTCCCTTCGCCGCGGTTGGCCGACGAAGGTCACGGTAATGGTGATCCAGGTCACACAGATATGGCTGGGCGGGTCCAATTCCGCTGAATCACCCGGGGATTGACCGCGGCGCCCTCACTCGTCGTCGAGGCCGCGCTCTATCGCGTACCGGACCAGTTCCACCCGGTTGTGGAGCTGGAGCTTGCCGAGGGTGTTCTGGACGTGGTTCTGGACCGTGCGGTGGGAGATGACGAGGCGTTCGGCGATCTGCTTGTAGCTCAGACCCTTGGCGACCAGCCGCAGCACCTCGGTCTCCCGGTCGGTCAGCCGGGGCGCGTCGGGTTCGCCGGCGCCGCCGGCGGCGGGGCCGGGGTCGGAGGCCAGCCGGCGGTACTCGCCGAGGACCAGTCCGGCCAGGCCCGGGGTGAACACCGGGTCGCCGACGGCCGTGCGGCGCACCGCGTCCAGCAGCTCCTCCGTGGACGCCGACTTCAGCAGGTAGCCGGTCGCGCCGGACTTCACCGCCTCCAGCACGTCGGCGTGCTCACCGCTCGCCGACAGCACCAGGACCCGCAGGGCCGGGTTCGCGGCGACGACCTCCTTGCAGACCTGGACGCCGGGCTTGGCCGGCAGGTTCAGGTCCAGCACCAGCACATCGGGCATGGTGGCCTTGGCCCGGCGCACGGCCTGCTCGCCGTCGCCCGCGGTGGCGATGACGTCGAGGCCGGCCTCGGCGAGGTCCCGGGCGACGGCGTCGCGCCACATGGGGTGGTCGTCGACCACCATGACCCTGATCGGATCCTGCTGCCTGCTCATCGCTGTCCCGCCTTCCCCCGTCGCACGTTCTTCTCCTTCGGCACCGTCAGTTCGACCTCCGTGCCCTGCCCCGGGGTGGAGATCAGCTCGGCGCTGCCGCCGAGGTCACGCAGCCGGCCCCGGATCGACTGGGCGACCCCGAGCCGCCCCTCGCCCTCGGCCTGCGCGAGCCGCCCCTCGGGGATGCCGGGCCCGTCGTCCCGCACGGTGATGATCACCTCGTCGGGCTCGTCCTCCACCAGGATCCAGGCCCGGGCGTCCTCCCCGGCGTGTCTGCGTACGTTGTCCAGGGCGGCCCCGACCGCCGCGGCCAGCTCCTTCGCCGCGGGCGCGGGCAGCAGCACCGGGGCGCCCGGCTCGGCGAGATGGACGCGGGCGGCGGCGAACGAGGCGAGCAGCGAGCGCAGGTCGACCGGACCGGTCTGTTCCGCCGGCTCCTCCACCACCCGTACGACGGCGCCCTCGGCCGCGTCCTGCGACACCCGCGAGACGGGCACGAGACCGCCGGCGACCAGGGTGCGCAGCGCGACCTCCTGCTCGCCGGCCATCCGGCCCAGTTCGGCCGCCTCACCGCCGAGGACCGCGCCGCGCCGCTGCACCATGGCCAGCACCTGGAGCACACCGTCGTGGATGTCCCGGGCGAGTCGCTCCCGCTCCCGGGTCGCGGCCTCGATCTCCAGCGCGCGGGCGAGAGTGCGCTCGGAGGCACGGGCGACCTCGACTACGTAGCCGATGGCGATGGAGGCGACCCAGACCAGGATCACGTTGTGGATGGTGTCGCGGGCCGGGGTGCCGCGCTCGACCAGGTTGGCGACCGCTACGGCCGTGGACGCGAACGCGGCCCAGCGCCAGCCGCCCTTGATGGCGAACGCCAGGACGGAGCCGGCCGTCCATATCGACGGCAGCGTCGGGCCGCCCGACTGGATGCGCTCGTGGGTGTCGGCCACGGTCGTGAGCATGATGCCGGTCAGCGCGATGGTGAGGTCGGCGGCGAGGAAGCGCTTGGTGCAGCTCGCCGCGCTCGCGACCTTGGGCAGGGTGGCCACGGTCCAGACGAACAGGACGCAGTAGTAGCCGACGGCCACCCAGGGCCGGGCGAACCCGTCGTAGGCGGTGGCGAAGAAGCCCACCGCGTACAGCATGGTGAGCACCCGGTAGCCGGCGAGCGCACGCCACAGCGGCAGCTCCACCGACATCGTCATGACTCTCTCGCGCCTGGCCATCCGTCCCCCGCCCCCGGGCCCCGCCTGCTGACCGCCACCCACCGACCTACTGCTCTTTGTCCTTCTTCGCCTGGTCCTTCTCGGCCTGCGCGAGCGCCGCCTTCGCGGCCTTCTCCGCTTCCTTGTCGGCCTTCGCCGCCTCCGTGATCTGCCGCTTGGCAGCGGTGGCGTAGATGTCGACGTACTCCTGGCCGGAGAGCTTCATGATCTCGTACATGACCTCGTCGGTCACGGCGCGCAGCACGAAGCGGTCGTGGTCCATGCCCTGGTACCGGGCGAACTCCAGCGGCCTGCCGATGCGGATGCCGGGCCGCATGACCTTCGGCAGCACCTTCCCGGGCGGCTGGATCTTCTCGGTGTCGATCATCGCGACCGGGATCACGGGCGCGCCGGTGGCGAGCGCCACGCGCGCGAGACCGCCCGGCTTGCCTCGGTAGAGCCGGCCGTCGGGCGACCGTGTGCCCTCCGGGTAGATCCCGAACAGCTCGCCCCGCTCGAGCACCTCTATGCCGCTCCGGATCGCCGCCTCGCCGGCCCCGCGACCGCCGGAGCGGTCCACCGGGAGCTGGCCGACGCCCTTGAAGAAGGCCGCCGTCAGCCGGCCCTTCACACCGGGCGTGGTGAAGTACTCGGCCTTCGCGATGAAGGTCACCTTGCGGTCGAGGACAGCGGGCAGGAAGAACGAGTCCGAGAAGGACAGGTGGTTGCTCGCCAGGATCGCGGGGCCCTCGGCGGGAATGTTCTCGAGGCCTTCCACCCAGGGCCTGAAGGTGACCTTCAGCGGTCCCCCGATAGCGACCTTCATCGCGCCGTACAACAAGCGAGTGCCTCCTGTTTGTGTCGCACAGACCTTAACCCGGAGTGGCCGCAAAGGCTCCGACGACCCTGGTCGGTGTCAGTGCGGTCGCGTACGGTGAAGCAGACGTCCCTCCCACGAAGAACAGACGAAGACAGGAGACCGAAGGTGCCGGTCCTTCCTGGAGCCGAGCCGTACCGCCATGAGGGCGGAGAGGTCGGGGTGCTCCTCTGTCACGGCTTCACCGGTTCCCCGCAGTCGCTGCGCCCCTGGGCGCGGTACCTGGCCGGGCAGGGCCTGACCGTCTCGCTGCCGCTGCTGCCCGGACACGGCACGCGCTGGGAGGACATGGCGCTGACCGGCTGGCCGGACTGGTACGCGGAGGTGGACCGCGAGCTGCGCGCCCTGCGCGACCGCTGTTCCCGGGTGTTCGTGGCCGGTCTGTCCATGGGCGGCGCGCTGGCCCTGCGGCTCGCCGCGAAGCACGGCGAAGGGGTGGACGGCGTCATCGTCGTCAACCCGGCGAACAAGGTGCACGGCCTGTCCGCGTACGCCCTTCCGGTGGCCCGCCATCTCGTCCGCACGACGAAGGGGATCGCCAGCGACATCGCGAAGGAGGGCGTGCTGGAGAACGGGTACGACCGGGTGCCGCTGCACTCGGCGCACTCCCTGCGCACCTTCCTGGCGAAGGTCGACGGTGAACTGCCGCAGGTCACGCAGCCGCTGCTGCTTCTGCACAGCACCCAGGACCATGTCGTGCCGCCCGCCGACTCGGCCCGGGTCCTCGGCCGGGTCTCGTCGGCGGACGTGACCGAGATCCTGCTGGAACAGAGCTACCACGTGGCAACGTTGGACCACGATGCGGACCGGATCTTCGAGGAGAGCTACGCGTTCATCGCCCGGATCGCGCCCAGTGTCGGCAAGGAAGGGACGGCCGTAGGTGGCTGAGCACGACTCCGACCGTGAGGACCGGGAGAACCGGGACGAACGGGACGGCCCGGAGGGCCGCGCGCCGGAGGAGCAGAGCGTGCCCTTCGACGAGGCCGCCGCGTGGGCGGCGATCGTCGCGGGATACGGCGAGGAGCCGGCGGACCCGCCGGGCGCCAAGCCGTTCAAGTCGGTCGAGGACCTGGCGCTCCTCGAGGTCGAGACGAACGACGGGGAGTCCGTCGCGGAGTCCGGGGCCCGGTCCGGCGCGGAATCCGGCAAGGAACCCGCGAAGGACGCCGCCGAGGAGCCCGACGAGGAGAAGGAACCGGCCAAGCCGCTGGGCAGCTCGATCGCCTTCGCGCCCGGGGTCGGCCCGCGTGACTACAAGGCGCCCGAGCCGACGGAGGAGGACTTCGACGGGGACGACGAGGGCCACTTCGTCCCGCCGGAGCCGCCGCCGCTGCCCGCCGCCGACACCACGGCCAAGTTCGCCTGGCTCGGGGTGATCGGCGGGCCGTTGCTGCTCCTGCTCGCGGTGCTGCTGGGCTGGGAGATGACGTGGTGGCTGTCCACCGTCGGCATCGGCGGTTTCCTCGGCGGCTTCGCCACGCTGGTGATGCGGATGCGCACGGAGGACGAGGAGGACGGGGATCCGGGGCGGGGAGCGGTCGTCTAGGGCCTGTTCCTGCGGATCACACCGCGGACGCGGGGATCCTGAGGGCGGCGAGGACCGGAAGGTGGTCCGTGGCCGCCCTCAAGTCGCTCCCGGTGACTCCGGGAAGCCCGATCGGCACCCCGCAGCCCAGCACCTCCACGGACTTCGTCACGAAGATCCCGTCGATCCGGCGGTTCGGCCCGGTGGAGGGGAAGCTGTCCTCGGCGCCCCAGGGGGCGGCGGTGCGGCAGTCCCGGAGGGCGGTGGTCAGCCGGCCGAAAGTACGGCCGCCGGGGCTCTCGTTGATGTCGCCGCCGGCGACCGCGTGCTCCACACCCATCCCGGCGAGGCGGTCGAGCAGCATGCCCGCCTGCTCGTAACGCTCGGCTGCCGTCAGACCGAGGTGGCAGCCGGCCACGCCGAGCCGGGCGCCCCCGAAGCGGACCACGGCGGTCGCGAACCCCCGGCGGTGCTCACCGGGGGTGAGCGGCAACAGGACGTCCTCGGTGCGCTCGACGGTCGCCCGCAGCGAGCACAGGACGGCCGGACCGGCCGCCGTGCCGCCGCCGGTGAGGATCACCTGGCCGGAGGCGGCCGCGAGTCGGGCGAGCTTCTTGCGCCAGCGGAAGAAGCGGGGGGCCTCCTGGACGAGGGTCAGGTCGGGGGCGCAGGCCGTGATGACCCTGGCCAGGGCACCGGTGTCGTCCCGCAGGGAGCGGATGTTGTAGCTGAGGACCCGGATGACGGCCGAACCGTCGGGCTCGGTGCGGGAGTTGGGTAGCGGCGAGGTCGTCGGCATAGCGATCAAGATACGCCGCTCCGTCCCCTACGTCCGGAAAAGCGAACGGGGGCCGCGAACGGCCCCCGTGTTGACGCCATGTGCAGTACGACCGGCCGTACAAGGAGCAGTACGACCAGCCGTACGAGATGTGCGATACATACGAGATGTGCGAGATGTGCGAGATATGAGCAGTACAAGCAGTGCGAGCAGTACGACTACATGATCGGGTCGGGTTCTCTCGCCAGGTCCGCCGCCCCCACCAGGCCCGCCTTGTTGCCCAGCCGGGCCGCGATGACATCGGCCACCGGGCGCCAGTTGCCGCCGACCAGCCAGCGCTTGTAGGACTTCCGGATCGGGTCGAGGACCAGCTCGCCCTCGTCCGAGAGACCGCCGCCGACGATGAACGCGGACGGGTCGAACAGGGACGCCAGGTCGGCGAGGCCGGCGCCGGCCCAGCGGGCGAGCTCGCGGTAGGAGTCGACGGCGACCGGGTCGCCCTGGCGGGCGGCCATCGAGATGTGCTTGCCCTCGATGCCGTCGGGGTTGCCGTCACCCAGCGACAGCAGGATCTCGGCGTTCTCGGGGGTGGCGTTGGCGCGCTGCTTGGCGTAGCGCACGAGGGCGCGGCCGGAGGCGTACTGCTCCCAGCAGCCCTGCGAGCCGCAGCCGCACAGCAGGCCGTCCGGCACCATGCGGATGTGGCCGAACTCGGCGGCGACGCCGAAGTGGCCGCGGCGCAGCTTGTTGCCGATGATGATGCCGCCGCCGAGGCCGGTGCCGAGGGTGATGCAGATGACGTTGCGGTGGCCCTTGCCCGCGCCGAACTTGTACTCGCCCCACGCCGCGGCGTTGGCGTCGTTCTCCACCACGACGGGGAGACCCACGCGGGCCTCTACCTCGTTCTTCAGCGGCTCCTGGCGCCAGTCGATGTTGGGCGCGAAGTAGACCGTCGAGCGCTGGCGGTTGACATAGCCGGCGGCGCCGATGCCCACACCGACGATGTCGTGCCCGGCACGCGCTCCCTCCACGGCGGAGGCGATGGCGTCCACGATGCCCTCGGGCGTGCCCGGGGTCGGCACCTTGTGGGTCGAGAGGATGTTGCCTTCCTCGTCGACCACGCCGGCCGCGATCTTCGTGCCGCCGATGTCGACGCCGATGGTGAGTCCCATGAATCCCTCAGTTTCGGTCGAGCCCCGCTACGGCCAACCGTACCCGAGGCCCTGCCCCCGGAGGGCTTCAGTCCAAGTCGATGCGCTGGCCGGGACCGGTGTCGTCGCCGTCGCGGCCCGGGTCGCGCGGGGTGTTCCCCGGGTCGTTCGCTCCGGTCGTCCAGCGTTGTTCCTGGGCCTGGACGGCGGAGCGGTACGCGGCGAGGAGTTCGGTGCCGGCGGCCGCGAGGTGGTCGAAGACATCCGGGTTGCGCTCGATGACGGGTTCCACGGCGGCCTTGGCCTGCTGGACGACCTGGCGGACCACCTGCTGGGCGGCGGGTCCGGCGACCGCCCCGAGCAGCGGGGACTGGAGCGAGGACAGCTTGTCGCCGACGGCGTCGACGAGCTTGCGCAGTTCCTCGGCGGCCGAGCCCGGCGGCCGGTCGTCCTGGGCACGGCGGCGGGCCTTCTCCGCCGCCAGGTCCTCGGCGGCGGCGGTGGCCCAGGCGTCGGCGTCGGTCGCGCGGGGCTGCTCGTCGAAGCCTGCTGTCCCGGCGGGCTCCCCGGCGGCGTCGGGCGTGGGGCGCTCTTCGCTCATGACGGACTCCTGATGACTCCTGGTCGACGACGCCTGATGACGGCTCGTCCCTACGACGGTACCCGAACGGCGGAACGTCGTTCAGTGGCTCCGTGGCCAGAGCCCGGGATCCGGCGCGAACCGCACGCACAGCTCGCCGTCGCGCAGCGCGGCGCCGTCGACGGTGCAGCGGCGCAGCACGGAGGGCAGCGCGACGATACGACGGAACGGTCCGGCGGTGACCACCAGTTCGTCGCCGCGCCGGACGAGGTCGAGCTCGTCGCGTATGGCGCCGGGCAGCGGGAGGTGCCAGACGAGCACGCCGTCCTGCGCGAGCCGGTCGGCCACGGGCCACTCGACCGGGGAGGTCGCCGGGTTGACGGCGGGCACGGCGAGCGCGGCGAGGTCGTCGGCGCCGCGGGGGTCGTGCCCGAGGTGGGCGACGGGGCGGGCCCCCTCGTCCCACTCCCCCAGGGCCTTGCGCTGCTGGGTGACGAGCCGGCCGAGCAGACCGTCGTCGTCGCCGGCCGCCTCCGGCAGGACGCGGTTGGCGACGAGCGACTCGACGGGCAGGGCACGCAGGGCCAGGCCGAGGCGGGCGTCGCGGACGGCGTCGGCACCGGCCGGTCCCGGCTCGGCGACCAGGCGTACGGCGGTGCCGGGGTCGGCGAGGACGGCCTCGACGGCGGCGAGCTCCATGTCCCAGCGGGCGGTCGTCTCGTACAGCCACTCGGCGGGCATCGGCACCCCGGCGAGACGGCCGAGCATCGGGCGCAGGGCGCGGGCCGCCTGCCGTTCCGGCGGGAGCAGGCGGCGCAGGTAGCGGCGCAGTTCCTCCGGGAGGGCCAGCAGGGCGAGGGCCTGCGGGACGGGCGGCAGGTCGACGACGAGGAGTTCGTGCAGCTCACCGCCGTCGGCGAGGGCGGCGTCCCGCAGCGCGCGCAGCAGGGTCAGTTCCTCGGCGCCGGGGAGCGGGGTGACCTCCTCCGGGTCGAGCCGGGAGGCGCCGAGCAGGTCGAGGACGGTGGAGGCACGGTCCTGGAAACCGGTGAGGTCGTCCCGGAAGCCGGCGGTGGCGTCGGGACGCCAGGCGGTCAGGCGCGGGGCGACCGGGACGGGGCTCGCGCCGGTCCGCACTCCGAGCGCCGCGCCGAGGGTGTCGGTGCGGTCGGCGCTGAGGACGAGGGTGCGGGTGCCTTCCGCTGCCGCGCGCTGTGCGGTGGCGGCCGCCACGGTCGTGCGTCCGCTGCCGCCAGGGCCGGTGATCAGGATGGTGCGCATGAGGGTGAACCGTAACGGAGGTCGGAGCAGCGCCCCGACCTCCTCACCCCGCCCCCGGACCTGCCGGCTCCCGGGACCCGCGGCCGGCGCTACTTCTCGGGCGCCTCGATACCGGCCTCGCCCGACTCCACGCGCTTCTTCAGGCCGGCCAGTGCGCGGTCGATGATGACCTTCTCGGCCTTGCGCTTGATCATGCCCAGCATGGGGATCTTGACGTCCACGGTCAGCTGGTAGGTGACCTCGGTCGCGCCGGCGCCGGCCGGCTTGAGGAGGTAGGAGCCGTCGAGCTGGCGCAGCATCTGGGACTTGACCAGCGTCCAGGACACCTCGTGCGCGCCGGTCCAGGTGTAGCCGAGGACCTGGTCGTCCTTGATGGCGCCGGCGTCCATGACCAGGCGGACCTGTTCGGCCCTGCCCTGTCCGTCCGTCCCGAGGACCTCCGCCTGCTTCACCTCTCCGGTCCAGTCCGGGTAGCGGGCGAAGTCGGCGATCACCGCCATGACCTCGTCCGGTGCCGCCTCGATCGTGATGCTCGAGCTGGTGTGTTCCGCCATCGCCGTGGCTCCTCCAGATGCGGGCCGGTAAAGGTAGAGAAGAGGACACCGTGCGCCAGCCGCCGCGCACGTGTGTGCAGCGTGAAGGCTACCCCGCGCCCGACCTGCCGCCTTCACCCGGAGTCGGGCCGCCGTCCGGACGGCACCGGGTCACCACTCCAGCGCCCACGGCTTCCCGCTTCCGGCGAAGTGCCCCACGTTGACGCACTCGGTCGCGCCGACCCGCATCCGGCGGGCGAGCGGCTGGTGTACGTGCCCGAAGAGCGCGTAGCGGGGCCGGGTGCGGCGGATGGCGTCCAGCAGCGCCCGGCTGCCCCGCTCGAAGCGGCGGGCGACGGTGTCGTAGACGAGTTCCGGCACCTCCGGCGGGATGTGGGTGCACAGCACGTCCACCTCGCCCACGGCCTCGATCTTCGCCGCGTACTCCTCGTCGCTGATCTCGTACGGCGTGCGCATGGGGGTCTTCAGGCCGCCGCCGACGAAGCCGAAGACCCGGCCGCCGATCTCCACCCGTTCCCCGTCCAGGACGGTGGTGCCGGGTCCGGCGAACTCGGGCCACAGCCTCGGCATGTCGACGTTGCCGTAGGTGGCGTACGTCGGGTTCGGGAACGCCGGGAACAGCTCGGCGTACTGCTTGCGGACCGCCTGCTCGATCAGCGCGGCCCGGTCGCCGCCGATGCCGCCCCACAGGCGGGCGCCGAGCTCACGGGCCTCGTCGAAGCGGCGGGCGGTGCGCAGTTCGACGATGAGGTCGGCGTTCTCCACGCCAAAGAGGTCGGGGAAGATCCCGCGGGAGTGGTCCGCGTAGTCCAGGAACAGGACCAGGTCGCCCAGACAGATCAGTGCGTCCGCGCCCTCTCCGGCCCGGGCCAGGTCGCGCGCGTTGCCGTGCACGTCGCTGACCACGTGGATGCGTGTCCGGCGGTTTCCGGGCGGTGTGGATGCCATGTCGATCAAGGGTAGGCGTGTGCGGCATACGTGAACAGTGGCGACCGGGATACCGGTTACTGGCCAGTCAGTAAAGCGGTGGACTACTGTCGGCCGGGAAACACCAATCTGTGTGACGCAGCGAACATCTCGTCGGACCCCCCTGTCGAAGACGCCATACCGACGGGTAACGTCCGGGCAGTCCAGTCGTGCTCAGGATTTCAACCATCGAGATCCACCGAGGTCCCGAGCACAGTCCCGAGCCTTGGACCGCATCGTCGCAGCACACAACGTCGTGGCGCCGGCGCCCTATGAGGAGCAGCAGTCTTGCGCGAGTTCAGCCTTCCGGCTTTGTACGAGGTCCCTGCGGACGGCAACCTGACCGACATCGTCCGCAGAAACGCCGCGCAGCATCCCGACGTCGCCGTCATCGCCCGCAAGGTGGGCGGCGCCTGGCAGGACGTGACGGCCACCGCCTTCCTGGCCGAGGTGCACGCCGCGGCCAAGGGCCTCATCGCCTCCGGCGTCCAGCCCGGCGACCGGGTCGGCCTGATGTCGCGCACCCGCTACGAGTGGACGCTGCTCGACTTCGCGATCTGGTGCGCGGGCGCGGTCACGGTGCCGGTGTACGAGACCAGCTCCCCCGAGCAGGTGCAGTGGATCCTCTCCGACTCGGGCGCGACCGCCGTCGTCGTCGAACTGGACGGCCACGCGGCGGCCGTGGAGTCGGTGCGCGAGTCGCTGCCGGCGCTGAAACACGTCTGGCAGATCGAGGCCGGGGGTGTCGAGGAGCTCGGGCGGCTCGGCAAGGACGTCTCCGACCAGACGGTCGAGGAGCGCGGCTCGCAGGCCAAGGCCGACGACCCGGCGACCATCGTGTACACGTCCGGTACGACCGGCCGCCCCAAGGGCTGTGTGCTGACCCACCGCAGCTTCTTCGCCGAGTGCGGGAACGTCGTGGAGCGGCTGCGGCCGCTGTTCCGCACGGGCGAGTGCAGCGTGCTGCTCTTCCTCCCGCTCGCGCACGTCTTCGGCCGGCTGGTGCAGATCGCCCCGATGATGGCGCCGATCAAGCTGGGCACCGTCCCGGACATCAAGAACCTCACCGATGAGCTGGCCGCCTTCCGGCCGACGCTCATCCTGGGCGTGCCGCGGGTCTTCGAGAAGGTCTACAACTCGGCGCGCGCCAAGGCGCAGGCGGACGGCAAGGGCGCGATCTTCGACAAGGCGGCCGACACCGCGATCGCCTACAGCAAGGCGCTGGAGCTCCCGGCGGGCCCGCCGCTCGGTCTGAAGATCAAGCACAAGGTCTTCGACCGGCTGGTCTACAGCAAGCTGCGCGCGGTGCTGGGCGGCAAGGGCGAGTACGCGATCTCCGGCGGCGCCCCGCTGGGCGAGCGCCTCGGCCACTTCTTCCGCGGCATCGGCTTCACCGTCCTGGAGGGCTACGGCCTGACGGAGTCCTGTGCCGCCACCGCCTTCAACCCGTGGGACCGGCAGAAGATCGGCACGGTCGGTCAGCCGCTGCCCGGCTCGGTCGTGCGGATCGCGGACGACGGGGAGGTGCTGCTGCACGGCGAGCACCTGTTCAAGGAGTACTGGAACAACCCGGCCGCGACCGCCGAGGCGCTGGCCGACGGCTGGTTCCACACCGGTGACATCGGCACCCTCGACGAGGACGGCTACCTCCGGATCACCGGGCGCAAGAAGGAGATCATCGTCACCGCGGGCGGCAAGAACGTCGCGCCGGCCGTGATCGAGGACCGGATCCGGGCGCACGCGCTGGTCGCGGAGTGCATGGTGGTGGGCGACGGGCGGCCGTTCGTGGGCGCGCTGGTCACCATCGACGAGGAGTTCCTGGGCCGTTGGGCTTCCGACCACGGCAAGCCGACGGGCTCGACCGCGGCGTCGCTGCGCGGTGACGCCGACCTTCAGGCCGCCATCCAGTCGGCGATCGACGACGGCAACGCCGCGGTCTCGAAGGCGGAGTCGGTGCGGAAGTTCCGCATTCTCTCCGCCCAGTTCACGGAGGACTCGGGCCACCTCACGCCGTCGCTGAAGCTCAAGCGCAACGTCGTGGCGAAGGACTACGCGGGCGAGATCGAGGCGATCTACGCCAAGTAGCTGCTGCGACAGCGGCGTTGACAGCTGCTGCGCAAAGCCGAAGCCTCCTGACGGAGCGTCATGGCGCGGAGTCCTCCACGAGGACCCGCGCCATCGTGCGTTCGGCGAGCGCGGCGATGGTGACGAACGGGCTCACCCCGATACCGCCGGGCGTCGGGCGCCGGCGAGCCGTCGGCGAAGACGGGCGCGGCCGCCGTGCGGAGTGCCGCCCCGCCCGGGATGTGACGCCCCGGCAGCAGGCCACCAGCCACCGGCCATCGGCGATCGGCCATCGGTCACCGGCCACCGGCCGCTCCATCGGTTCCGGAAAGCTAGAGCAGCGTCTTCAACTTCTCCGCCAGCAGGTCCCAGCGCCACTTCTCCTCCACCCAGGCCCGCCCCCGCTCCCCCATCCGGCGGCGCAGCTCCGCGTCACCGAGGAGGGCGATGATGCGTTCGGCCGCGTCGGCCGGGGAACCGCCCGGCACGACCCACCCCGTCTCCCCGTCGAGCACCGCGTCGGGCGCCCCTCCCGAGTCCCCGGCGACGACGGGCAGCCCGGTCGCCGACGCCTCCAGGTAGACGATCCCGAGCCCCTCGACGTCGAGTCCGCCCCGCCGCGTCCGGCACGGCATCGCGAAGACGTCCCCGGCGCCGTAGTGGGCGGGCAGCTCCGACCAGGGCACCGACCCGGTGAAGCGCACCGCGTCCGCCACCCCGCGCTCATGGGCGAGCCTGCGCAGGTCCTTCTCGTACGGCCCGCCCCCGACGACCAGCAGGACCGCCTCCGGCTCGGCGGCCAGGATCCGCGGCATGGCGTGGATCAGCGTGTCCTGGCCCTTGCGCGGCACGAGCCGCGAGACGCACACCACCACCGGCCGGTCGGTCAGCCCGAGCCGCGCCCGTACCTCCTCGCCGCCCGATCCCGGGTGGAAGGTCTTCTCGTCGACGCCCGGCGGCAGCTGCACCATCCGCCCGGCCGCCCCGGCGCTCAGCGCGGTCGCGATCCGCGAGCGGGTGTACTCGCCCAGGTAGGTGATCGTGTCCGTGCTCTCGCCGATCCGGCCGAGGAGCTGCCGGGCGGCGGGCAGCTGCGCCCATCCGGCCTCGTGCCCGTGGGTGGTGGCCACCAGCCGCTCGGCGCCCGCCTTCCGCAGCGCCGGAGCCATCAGTCCGAGCGGCGCGGCCGCCCCGAACCACACCGACGTGCACCCGTGCTCCCGCAGCAGCCCGACGGCCCGGCGGGTCGCCCCGGGGGTCGGCAGCAGCATCGTCGTGGAGTCCCGTACGACGGTGAAGGGCTGCTCGGCGTCGAAGGCGGCCGTCGCCTCGGCACCCTCGCGGGAACGCTTCCAGGTGGACGCGTAGACGACGAGCCGGTCGGGGTCGAGCCGGAGTGCCATGTTGTGCAGGAACGCCTGGATGCCGCCCGGGCGGGGCGGGAAGTCGTTCGTCACGATCAGGGTCTTGTGCATCGCAGCCGACCCTATCCAAACGCCATTCACAGCCGCGTCCGGCCGCGCCTCACAGCCCGGCGGGAGAACATGTGGGCCATGGAGACGACGCCCGCGGGACGGCCCCTGACCTGCCTGCTGACGACCTGGGGCGTGACCCGGCTCGTGCTGCTGCTCTTCGTCTTCAAGGTGTTCCTCTTCCCCGGCCCGGACGTCACCAGCGACATCTGGGTCACCTACCAGGGGTGGTACGAGGTGCTGCGCACCGGCACGTTCCCGGCCGCCGACGTCACCTGGCAGTACCCGCCCGCCGCCGCCCTCGCCGTCCTCTCCCCCGGCCTGCTGCCCTTCCTCGACTACGCGTCGGCCTTCTTCGTCCTGGCCTTCCTCGCCGACCTGGCCGTCCTCATGCTGCTGCTGAACACGGGCCTGCGCCCCGGCCGGTCGCTGCGCGGCGCCTGGATGTGGGTGGCGGGCGTGCCGCTGCTCGGTCCCACGGTCTACTCCCGCTACGACGTGATGGTGACGGCGGTCGCGGTCGCCGCGCTGGTCGCCGGCGTCCGGCGGCCCCGGGTGATGGGCGCGCTGACGGGGTTCGCGGTGCTGCTGAAGGTGTGGCCCGTGCTGCTGCTGGCGGGCGCCGTGCGCAGGCGGGCCTGGGGCGCGGCGGCGGTGACCGTCGGCGCCCTGGCCGCGCTGTTCGCCCTGGCCATGCCCGGCGCCTTCGCCTTCCTGACCTTCCAGCGCGACCGGGGTACGGAGGTGGAGTCGGTGGGCGCCCTCGCCCTGCATGTGGCCCGGCAGTTCGGCTGGCAGGGCCAAGTGCGGATGAACTACGGCTCGCTGGAGTTCCTCGGCCCGTACGTCGGCGTGGTGAGCGACGTGGCCCTGGGGCTGACGGCGGTCGCGTTCGGCTGGCTGCTGCTGTGGCGGCTGACGGCGAGGCGGTTCGCGCCGCAGACGCTCGCGGAGGCGGCCTTCACGGCGGTCCTGCTGTTCACCGTCACCAGCCGGGTGATCAGCCCGCAGTACCTCGTGTGGCTGATCGGCCTCGCGTCGGTCTGCCTGTGCTTCCGCGCCGGCCGGATGGCCCTGCCCGCGGTCCTGGTCCTGGCCGCTTCCTTCGTGACCGTGCTGGAGTTCCCCGTCTTCTTCGCGGACGTCGTCGCGAGCAGCCCGCTCGGCGTCACCCTCCTGTTCCTGCGCAACGGCCTGCTGGTGGCCGCCGCGCTCACCGCGGCCGTCCGGCTGTGGCGTTCGACGGTGCCGAGGACCGCCCCCGCTCCCCCGGCCGGTCGGGCCGCCCGCACCCACGAGCCCGCGGTCTCTCCCTGACGCCTGGTGCGGGAACAGAGCAACGCCACTCGAAGGAGTGATCCATTCAGGCGAACCGATCTCAGGCGAAGTGATCCGTTCAGGCGAGCCGCTCCTTCAGATACCCCTGCCAGTCCGCCGTGAACTCCGCGAGGGAGAGGCCCAGCACGCTCTTCAGCGCGCCCTCCACCGCGCCCGGCCGCTTCCGGTGCTCCCCCACCGCCCGGTAGAACGCGTCCAGCTTCACCTCGCCCCACCGCTCGGCGATCATCCGGCAGGCCAGCCAGCCGCCCTCGTACGCCTGGGCCAGCCGGTCGGCGTCGCCGGAGAAGCCGAAGTCGCCGTCGGCCGGCAGCGCGGCCGGCACGGCGCCGTCGGTGACGGCGTGCTGGAGCTCGGGGGCGACCTCGGAGGGGGTGCGGCCGGTGCCGCGGTAGCCCACCCAGTCGGCGTACCCCTCGGACAGCCACAGCGGGGTGGCCGCGTTGGTGTGGGCGCGCGTGGCGACATGGGTGGCCTCGTGGGTGAGGACCACCTGCCGGCCGACCCGGCCGAGCATGCCGTACGAGTCCGGGTTGACGATGATCCGGTCCGCGGGCGTCCTGGCCCCGCCGCCCGTCTCACCCGTGGTGACGGCGGCGATCCCCCGGTAGGAGGAGGCGGGCGAGCCCAGCAGCCCCGCCATGCCCTCCAGCGACTTCGGCACGAGGACGACGAGGCGCCCCGCCCAGTCGGTGCCCCAGGCCGCCGAGACCTCGGGGACGGCGTCGTCGGCCAGCTCGGCGAAGGACCGCAGCCGCGTGTCGGACTGCCCGACCCCCAGCACGAGACTGTGCGCGCCCCGTACGACGCTCACCGTGCCCTGGTCCCACAGCTGCTCGCCGGCCTTCGTCGCGGGCCTGTCGGAGGTCACCGACCACCGGCCGGACCCGTCACGGGTCAGGCGCAGGACGCGGGCCGTGGTCACCGGGGCCATGTCGTGGCCGTCGACGCGGTAGCTCAGCTCGGCGTCGGCGATGGCGGTGTCCCCGCTGCGATGGAGGGCGGTCACGCGGTAGGACCAGGCCGCCAGCGGAACCGCCCGTACCGCGGCGTACCCGGTGGCGGCGCCGGTGGCCGCGTAGGCGCCCTGGTCGTGACCGAGGACCGCGGCGGCCCGCCGGTCGAGGACCCGTTGCACAGCGGCCTTCGCGTCGTCCGCCGTGGCCCGCCCGCCGCAGCCGACCAGACAGCCCAGCAGCGATACGAGCAGCAGACAGAGCCCCAGCACCCCGGGTCCGCGCGCCCGCCCTCGACCAGCCATCCTCCCGATCCTACGGCTGCGGCCCCGCACGGGCTCCGCTCAAGGCCTGGTGACGGACGAGACCGGCATCATCCCGACCGGGTCGTAGCGCACCGGCGCGCCCGGATAGGGGGCGTGGACGACCTGACCGTTGCCGACGTACATGCCGACATGGCTGGCGTCCGAGCGATAGGTGACGATGTCGCCGGGCCGGGCCTGGGAGAGCGGCACCCGCCGGCCCGCGTGCGCCTGGGCCTGCGAGGTCCGCGGCAACGAGATCCCGGCCTGCGCGTACGACCACTGCACGAGGCCCGAACAGTCGAAGCCGGTGGGCCCGTTGGCGCCCCAGACGTACGGCATGCCGAGCGCGGAACGCACGGCGGCCACGGCGGCGGCCGCGCGGCCGGAGGCCGGCACGGCGCCCGAGGAGAGGTCGGCCATGGCGCCGCGGCCGGAGCGGGAGGCCCGGTCGAAGGCGGCGCGCTCGGCGGACGGCAGGGCGTTGAGCAGTTCCCGCGCCCTGGCGAGCTTCTCCTCCACGGTCCGCTTGTGCCGCACCACGGCCTTGCGGCTCTTCTCCAGCTCGGCGAGCCTGTCCGCGGCCTCGGCGCGCTCCTGGGTGAGTTCCCGCATGGCGCTCTGGAGCTCCCTCAGCTCACCGGCCTGGTGGGCGGTGATCCGGTCGAGGACGGACGCCTTGGCGAGGTAGTCCTCCGGGTCGTCGGAGAACAGCAGCGCCAGGGAGGGGTCGAGGCCGCCGGAGCGGTACTGGGCGCCGGCCAGCGAACCGAGCTGCTCGCGCAGCCCGTTGATGCGCTCCTGCTGCCGGGCGATGTGGTCCTGGGCCACGCCGGCCTGCCCCCGCAGGGTGTCGGCGCGCTCGTCGGCCGTGTTGTAGGCCTCGGTGGCCTTCTCCGCCTCCTCGTAGAGACGGTCCACCTCGGCGCGGGTGTCGTCGTGCGGAGCGGCCGTGGCCGGTACGGCGGACACGGCGCCGAGTGCGGCGGCCGCGACGGACAGCACGCTCAGGGCGCTGCCGGCGCCCCGGTCGAACCCGGACTGTGCAAGGCGGCGATGGGACCCCACGGGAAGCCGCGCTCCTTCCACTGGCGGACAGGGAAACGCGGCAGACAGTAGCCCCGTGACAGGGGGTGGGCCAAAGACCTCGGCGGCAACGCACAGTGACGCCCCACCGCTGACGCAGGTCACCGGCGGGGCGTGGGGTCACTTTTGGTTGTCACGATTCGCCCGTTCGGGCGGCGTGGTGTCCCGATCTTGAGACGGATCAGATCCGGACGCCGAACTGGAACGGCATGTTGTTGATCGACTCGTAGCGCACGACGGTGCCGGTGCGCGGGGCGTGCAGCACCTGGCCGTTGCCCGCGTAGAAGCCGACGTGGTGCTGGTCGCCGTAGAAGATGACCAGGTCGCCGACCTTGAGGGCGCTCTGGGAGTAGATGCGCGTGCCGGCGTTGGCCTGGGCCTGCGAGGTGCGCGGGATGGAGACGCCGGCCTGGGCGTAGGCCCAGGAGGTCAGACCCGAGCAGTCGTACGTGGCGG
Organism: Streptomyces sp. NPDC002884; assembly: GCF_040295245.1. Lineage (NCBI taxonomy): Bacteria > Bacillati > Actinomycetota > Actinomycetes > Kitasatosporales > Streptomycetaceae > Streptomyces > Streptomyces sp. NPDC002884. Next base: position 171,221 of record NZ_JBEOVB010000001.1, read on the forward strand.
TGCCGGTGGCGCCGTACTGGTACGGCTTGCCGAGCTGGCTCTGCGCGGCCTGGAAGGCGGCCATGGCACGGCCGGAGCCGGTCGGCGAGTCGCCCAGGTCCACGCGGTCGCCGGCGTCGCGGCTGGCGCGGGCGTCGGCGGCGGAGAGGGCCGCCTGCTCCTTGGCCGTCAGCGTGTTGAGGAGCTTGCGCGCCTCGGTGAGCTTGCCCTGGACTTCCTTCTTCTTCTTGCCCAGTTCGGTACGGGTGGTGGCGAGGTCCTTGAGCTTGGTGGAGGCCTCGCTGCGCTCCTGGGCGAGCTCGCGCTGCTTCTCCTGGATCTTCTTCAGCGCCTCGACCTGCTGGGCGCTGAGCTGGTCGGCGGCGGACGCCTTGTCCAGGTAGTCGTCCGGGTTCGAGGAGAGCAGCAGCTGCAGGGAGGGGTCTATGGACCCGGTGCGGTACTGGGCCGCGGCCGCCAGACCCATGGAGTCACGCAGCTCGTTGAGGTCGGCCTGACCCCGGGCGACGTTGTCCTGGATGGTGGAGATCTCCTTCTGGAGCTTCTCCTGCTTCTCCTTGGCGCCGTTGTACGTCTCGGTGGCCTGCTCCGCCTCTTCGTAGAGCTTGTCGACCTTGGTCTTGACCTCGTCCTTGGTGAGCTTCTCGCTGGGCGCCGCGTTGGCGGCCTGCGAGCTCAGAACAACGGCAGCGGCGGCTGCGGTGGTCAGCACGGTCACGCGCGCGCGACTCGGCTGCTTCGGTCGACGGTGGGACGCCACGGAGACGGGCTCCTTCTTTTGAGTGATCACCCGTTTGGAGATACGAGCCCTGACCTTAGTGACCTCGCCGTGATCAGTTCAAATCCTCAGAAGAAAAAAACACATCACGCAACGCAGTTTTTTCATACAACTCACGTGCAGTCATGCTCGATTGACGCTACGTTGCGTGACGATCCCGCCAATTCGGTCATTAAACCCGCAACTTCTACGTTCAGGACAGTCGCTTCAGAAGTACCGCGGAAGCCACCGGTCGGGCACCCGCCTTGGCGATCCCGTCGGCCACCTCGCGGTCCGTCGAGGCGACGATGACCGGCCGGCCCGGCGGCTCGGCACGCACCAGCTGACGGATCAGCTCGTCGGCCGTGACACCCGGCTTCGAGAACAGCACCCGCACCCCGCGCGGCGGCGCGAGCAGCACCGGAGCGGCCAGTTCGGCCCCGTCGAAGACACAGGTGACCTCGGCGCCGGTCTGCGCGGCGAGTTGCGAGAGCTGCCCGAGAAGCCTGAGCCTCTGCTTCTCCAACGGCATCTGCGGATAGCCGGTCTTGGTGACGTTGTAGCCGTCGACCACGAGATGGGCCTGGGGCAGCGCGAGCAGCTGGTCGAGAATGGCCGGATCGTTCTCCGACAGGGCACGCGTGGCGATGTCCTTCGGCGTCATCCGTCCCGGTTCGACCGCGTCGACGGTCTCCGCCGGACGCACCGACACCGGCGGCAACGCCAGCTCCCGCCGCAGCCCTTGGGCCGCGTCGAGCACCGTGTCCAGCAGCAGCCGCACCCGCATGTCCTCGACGCTGCGGCCCTCGCGCGCCGCCCGCCGGGTGGCCTCGAGCGACGCCTCCACCTCGCCGAGCCGCCCCTTCAGACGCCGGGCCTCGCTCTCCGCGGCGGACACCTGGGCCTGCCCCTCGGCGCGCACGGTCTCCAGCTCGCCGCGCACCTTGCGCAGCGCGGCCTCGCCCCGCTTGACGTCGCTGAGGGCCGAACGCAGCTTGCGGTGGAGCGACTCGGCTTCCTTCCGCGCCGCGTCCAGTTCGGTGCGCAGCCCCTCGGTGCCCGCCCGGGTCTGCTCACGGGCCCGGTCGAGCTCCTCGCGCAGCCGCTCCAGTTCGGCCCGGCTCTCCTCGCCGGCGCGCTCGGCGTCCGCCCGCTGGGCCTCCTCGCCGGCCGCGGTGACGAGCTTCACCCAGCCGGTGGGCCGCAGTACGTAGGCCGCGGCCGCAACTTCGTGCGGGTCCGCGGCCGGGGTCGGCGAGCCGGAGTCGAGGGCGCCGGCGAGTTCCGGCTGGGTCTCTCTGAACTTCTCGGCGATGCGCTGCCGGAAGAGCGGATCGGTCTCCAGCGCGGCCGCCATCGCGTTGCCCGCGAACTTGGCCCGCCGGTTCGGCGCGAACCGGGCGTACTGCCGCAACTGGGCGGGCAGTTCGCCGACGGTCAGTCCGCCGAAGCCGTCGGAGACGATCTGTACGACCCTGCGCCGCACGCCGTCCGGCAGCGGACGGTCGAGCATCTCGGCGGCGCCGTCGCCCGGCCCCCCGCCTGCGCTCTCCACCATCCGTCACACCCCAATACTGTGCGAGGTCCGCCCCGCCCTCGACTTCGCTCGAGCGGGGGGACCCCCGTCGTCAGGAACCGGCGCCCGGCCGATCCACGAGTTCCACCTGGTCCACGGCGTTGCACCAGCGGCACCGCACCGACTCGATGGTCTCACTGACCACCTCGCGCTCCTCGACCTTCGGCTCACCGGCGAGGTCGAGGTGCACGTACTCGACGACCTTCGACGAGCGCGTCACGTCGAACCGCGTCAGGTTGCCGCAGAGCGTGCAGCGCCACCGCGTCGCGGCGGTCGGCAGGGGAACCGTCATCGTGGCTTTCCGCTTCCTTCTAGTGTCGTGCTTCCGGTTGTGGGGGTCGGGCCGGAGGCTCCCCCGCGCGTATGGCTCGTAACCCTACGGCCTGGCGGGTACTCGCCGCCCACCCGTCCGCGGCGGCGAGGCGGTCCGGGCGAGTGCGTCCGGTTACGTCATGCTTTGTTCCCGTGATCGGCAACTGGAACGGGACGGTAGGCAGGGCGGTCCGCGACCGCCCTGCGCCGGTGATCTACGCACTGATCGCCCTGTGCTGCCTGATCTTCCTGATCGGGCCCGCCTCGGGCTTCAATCCGGCGTACGGCTCCGGCGACGAGCTGCTGGCCGCGCAGCGCGCCTACTTCCGGCGCTGGGGCGTGGTGCCCGGCGAGCTCTTCGAGGGCGCGCCACGAGCCGCCCTGACCCCGGCCACGGCCCTCTTCGTCCACGGCAGCTGGGTGCATCTGCTGGGCAACATGCTCTTCCTCTACGTCTTCGGGACGATGGCCGAGGACCGGATGGGCCGTGTCGAGTTCACGCTCTTCTACCTCGGCTGCGGCTACCTGGCCCTGCTGGGCTACGCCGCCGCCAACGCCGAGTCGTCGCAGTCCCTGGTGGGCGCCTCCGGGGCGATCTCCGCGGTCCTCGGCGCGTTTCTGTACCTGTTCCCCCGAGCGCGGGTGACCAGCCTCCTGCCGTTCCTGTTCTTTCTGCCGCTGCGCTTCCCCGCGTGGGTCGTGCTGCCCTTCTGGGCGGCTCTGCAGTGGGTGGCGGCGGGGCAGGCCGCCCAGGGGCCCGGGGTGGCCTATCTGGCGCACCTGGTGGGCTTCGGCCTGGGGCTCCTCTACGCGTGGGCCCGTTTCGGGAGCAGGCGGGGCCGGAAGGGCGGCCCCGGGAGGGCGGCGGTGCGAGACGGGCGGGCGGCTAGAGTGAAGCCCGCCCCAGCTCCGGCTCCCGAGGGAGAGAACCAGCCGTGATCACCGCGATCGTCCTCATCAAGACCAGCGTGGACCGGATTCCCGAGATCGCGGAGCGGATCGCTTCGCTGGACTCCGTCAGCGAGGTCTTCTCCGTCACCGGGACGTACGACCTGATCGCCATGGTGCGGGTGAAGGAGCACGAGGACCTGGCGGAGGTCATCCCGGGCAGCATCAGCAAGATCCCCGGGGTGGAGGGCACGGACACGCACGTCGCCTTCCGTACCTACTCGCAGCACGACCTGGAGGCGGCGTTCGCGATCGGGCTGGACTCCTGACCGCCTGACCACCGCCTCCGGCGGGACCGTCGCTCAGACCGCGGGCACGCAGCGGCCGTCCTCCGTCCGGTACTGCCACTGCGCGCCCTCGCTGACCAGCTCGCGCACCGCGTTCACGAAGCGCTCCACGTGCTCGTCCGGGGTTCCCGCGCCGAAGCTCACCCGGATCGCGTTGAGGGACTTCTCTCCGGGAGCCGCCTCCGGGGCGCCGCACTCGCCCTGGGTCTGGGGGTCGCTGCCCAGCAGGGTGCGGACCAGCGGGTGGGCGCAGAAGAGGCCGTCGCGGACCCCGATGCCGTACTCGGCGGAGAGGGCGGCGGCGAAGTGGGAGCTGTTCCAGCCCTCGACGACGAAGGAGATCACTCCGACCCGCGGGGCGTCGTCGCCGAACAGGGAGAGCACCTTCACCTGCGGGACCTCGGCCAGACCGTCCCGCACCTTCGCGATCAGGTACTCCTCCCGGGCGACCAGGCTGTCGAAGCCCGCCTCGGTGAGGGCCTTGCACGCCGAGGCGATGGAGTAGGCGCCGATCACGTTCGGGGAGCCGGCCTCGTGGCGGGCGGCGTTCTCGTGCCACTCCACGTCCACTCCCCCGTCCTCGCGCCGCGTGACCTTGCGGCTGGCGCCGCCGCCCGCGAGGTACGGGTCGGCCGCCACCAGCCAGTCGGCGCGGCCGGCCAGCACACCGGCGCCGAAGGGCGCGTACAGCTTGTGCCCGGAGAAGGCCACCCAGTCGACGTCGAGCTCCTGGACGGAGACCGGGTGGTGCGGGGCCAGCTGGGCCGCGTCCAGGACGATCCGGGCGCCGTGCGCGTGCGCGGCGGCCGCCAGTTCGCGTACCGGCCACAGCTCGCCGGTGACGTTCGAGGCGCCGGTGACGCAGACCAGGGCAGGACCGTAGGGGTCACGCCCGGCGAGGGCCCGCTCCAGCGTCTCGACGGCCTGGCGCGGGGTGCGCGGGGCGTTGAGGTAGGTGACCCGGGCGTCCTTCCACGGCAGCAGCGAGGCGTGGTGCTCGGTCTCGAAGACGAAGACCTGGCAGCCGGCGGGCAGGGCGCGCGCCAGCAGGTTGAGGGAGTCCGTCGTCGAGCGGGTGAAGACCAGCTGGTCGTCGGGACGGCAGTCCAGGAACTCGGCCACCGTCCTGCGGGCGTTCTCGAAGAGGTCCGTGGACAGCTGCGAGAGGTAGCCGGCGCCCCGGTGGACGCTGCCGTAGTACGGGGCGTAGGCCGCCACGTCGTCCCAGACCCGCTGGAGGGCGGGGGCGCTGGCCGCGTAGTCGAGCGCCGCGTAGCTGACCTCGCCGCCCGTCACGAGCGGGACCGTCACATCCCGGCCGAGAACGGGCAGCTGTGCACAAACGGTACGGGCGGCGGCAGCGGTGGGGACAGACATGGCGAACTCCCGTGAGAGGCAAGGGGGAACCGCCGTGCGAGCGGATACGGCTCGAGCACGGAGGAAAGTGAAAGGGGTACGCGGAGGCGGGGCTCTACGCCCTATCGCATTCGCTTGCTCACGGAAGGCTCCCTCGACGACCAGGACCCCTGGCGGTACTCACTCAGAAGAGTGCGAGGGGTCCGCGCTTGCCGTAGACCTCGCTGCCTACGGCCTGGTCTTCACCCGGGGCACCCCGCCACGGACGGAGGGTTGCCGGACAGTCGGCCGGGGCCTCATGACTGTCACTCATGACCTGACACAGGAAAGTACGTGAAGTGATCGCCGTCCCGCAACCCGTGTCCGGATCGCGGGACGGTCGTCGGGGACGGCGCTACGCGTTGCTGGCGGCCACCCAGCGCTCCAGGGCCCGCTTGGCGGCGCCCGAGTCGATCGACTCCGCCGCCCTGTCCATCCCGGCCCGCAGCTGCTCCGCCAGCGTCCCGGTGCCCGGCTCCAGCGCCACGAGCGCCGCCGCCGAGTTCAGCAGCACGGCCTCGCGCACCGGGCCCGCCTCGCCCTCCAGGAGCCGGCGGGCGACCTCCGCGTTGTACGACGGGTCCCCGCCCCGCAGGGCCTCGACCGGGACCAGCTCCAGCCCGACGTCACGCGGGTCGAAGGACTCCTCGGTGACCTTGCCGTCGCGGACGACCCACACGCGGGACGTGGCCGTCGTGGTCAGCTCGTCGAGGCCGTCGTCGCCCCGGAAGACCAGGGACGAGTTGCCGCGCTCGGCGAAGACGCCCGCCACGACCGGCGCCATGCGCGGGTCGGCGACCCCGACCGCCTGGGCCCGCACCTTGGCGGGGTTGGTCAGCGGGCCGAGCACGTTGAACACCGTGCGGATGCCCAACTGACCGCGCGCTGCGCCCACATGACGCAGCGCCGGGTGGAACTTGACCGCGAAGCAGAAGGTGATCCCGGCCTCCTGGGCCACCTCGGCCACCCGCCGCGGGGTCAGCTCCAGATTGACGCCGAGCTTCTCCAGGACGTCCGAGGCGCCGGACGCGGAGGACGCGGCCCGGTTGCCGTGCTTGACGACCGTGGCACCCGAGCCGGCCACGACGATCGCCGACATCGTGGAGATGTTGACCGTCTTCGCGCCGTCGCCGCCCGTGCCGACGATGTCGACGGTCGGGCCGGGCACCTCGATCAGATTGGCGTGCTCGTACATCGCCCGGACGAGCCCGTTGATCTCCGCGACGGTCTCGCCCTTGGCCCGCAGCGCCACCACGAACCCGGCGATCTGCGCGTCGGTCGCCTCGCCGCGCATGATCCGGTCGAGCGCCCAGAACGTGGCGTCGGCGTCTTGGTCACGGCCGTACAGCAGACCGTTCAGCACCTCGGGCCAGGAACGGCCCGCCGCGGTGTCGCCTCCAGCGGGGGTCACAGCGCTCATAGCCGCTCCTGCGTGTGTCGTCGTGTGCGTCGTATGCCGTCGTGCGCCTCGTGACAAGGCGCCACCCCACCCTATCCAGCCTGTGGGCACGGCAAAGGACCCCGTCCGAAGACCGGACGGGGCCCTTTCCTGTGGCGTGGCGACGCCTCAGCGATCAGTGGTGGCCGTGGCCGCTCGTGATCTCCTTGTACTCCTCCACGGTGGGCTTCGGAATCTGCTGGTCCTCACCGAAGTACGCCCCGCTGATCTTGGCGCGCAGCTTCTCCTTGCTCTTCACCTTGCGCTCGACACCGTTCTCGTCGACAGCGGCGCCGATCGCGGCCGGCTCGTACTGCTCGTGCGACGTGAGGGTGTGCAGCTGCTCCTGGCTGAGCGGCTCGTGGATCTCGATGAACTCACCGTGCGGCAGGCGCTTGATGGTGCCGGTCTCACGACCGTGCAGCACCTTGTCCCGGTCCCGGCGCTGGAGGCCGAGGCAGATCCGCTTGGTGAAGACGTACGCGATGACCGGTCCGACGAAGAAGAAGATCCGGACGAACCAGGTGATCGCGTTGATCGACAGGTGCAGGTGCGTGGCCCACAGGTCGTTGCCACCACCGACCAGCGTGATCATGTACATCGTGACCCAGGCGACGCCCAGCGCCGTACGCGTGGGCGCGTTGCGCGGACGGTCCAGGATGTGGTGCTCGCGCTTGTCGCCGGTGAGCCAGGCCTCGATGAAGGGGTACGCCGCCAGCGCCGCGAGGACCACACCGAAGAGCACCAGCGGGATGAACACGCCCAGGACCAGCGTGTGACCCCAGTAGTTGATCTCCCAGCCCGGCATGAAGCGGATCAGGCCCTCGGCGAAGCCCATGTACCAGTCGGGCTGGGCGCCGGTGGACACCTGGTCCGGACGGTAGGGGCCGATGGCCCAGATCGGGTTGATCTGCGCGATGCCCGCGATGGCCGCGATCACGCCGAAGACCAGGAAGAAGAAGCCTCCGGCCTTCGCCATGTAGACCGGCAGCAGCGGCATGCCGACGACGTTCTTGTTGCTCTTGCCGGGGCCCGCGAACTGCGTGTGCTTGTGGTAGAAGACCAGGATCAGGTGGCCGACCACCAGCCCGAGCATGATGCCCGGCAGCAGCAGGATGTGGATCGAGTAGAACCGCGCCACGAAGTCGTGGCCCGGGAACTCCCCGCCGAAGAGGAAGAACGAGATGTAGGTGCCGACGATCGGCATCGACAGGATCGCGCCCTGGGTGAAGCGGACACCGGTGCCGGAGAGCAGGTCGTCCGGGAGCGAGTAACCGGTGAAACCGGTGAACATGCCCAGGACGAACAGCAGGAAGCCGAACAGCCAGTTGACCTCACGCGGCTTGCGGAACGCGCCCGTGAAGAACACCCGCATCATGTGCACGAACATGCCGGCGAGGAAGATCAGCGCCGCCCAGTGGTGGATCTGCCGGATCAGCAGACCGCCGCGCACGTCGAAGGAGATGTGCAGGGTCGAGCTGAACGCCTCCGACATCAGCTGTCCCTGGAGCGGGACATAGGTGCCGTGGTACTCCACCTCGTTCATCGACGGGTGGAAGAACAGCGTCAGGTACACACCCGTGAGGATGATGATGATGAAGCTGTAGAGGCAGATCTCACCCAGCATGAACGACCAGTGGTCGGGGAAGATCTTGCGCATGTTGGCCTTGGCGAGGGAGTAGATCCCCAGCCGGCCGTCGGCCCAGTCGGCGATCCGCTCGCCGGCCGGAGCCTTCCCGCGGTCACGGGACTCGTTGCTCTCGGTGTACTCGTTCGTGCTCATCCGCGCTCCCAGAAAGCAGGACCGACGGGCTCTTCGAAGTCGCCGAGCGCCTCGAGATAGCCCTCGTCGTTCACACCGATGCGCAGCTGCGGCAGGGCGTGGCCGGCGGGACCGAAGATCACTCGGGCACCGTCGGAGAGGTCGAAGGTGGACTGGTGGCAGGGGCACAGCACGTGGTGCGTCTGCTGCTCGTACAGCGAGATCGGGCAACCGACGTGGGTGCAGATCTTCGAGTACGCCACGATGCCCTGGTAGGACCAGTCGAGTTCCTGCTTGTCCTTGATGTTGTCCGGCTGGAGCCGGACGATCATCAGGGCCGCCTTGGCGATCTCGTTCTGGAACTCCTCGTCGTGCTCCTCCAGGCCCTCGGGCTTGGCGAAGGTGAGCGAACCGACGGCGACGTCCGAGGGACGCAGCGGCTCGTTCGTGTTCATGTTGACGAGCAGCTTGCCCTTGGCCCACAGCGTGTGACGCAGCTTGTCCTCGGGCAGCGGGCCGAGGTCGCGCAGCAGCACGACACCCGACAGCGGCACCAGGGCGAGCGCGCCGAACATCGTGTTGCGGATCAGCTTGCGACGGCCGAGCGCGGACTCCTGGGCACCCTGCTTGAAGTCCGCGTGGACCTTCGCACGGACCTCGGGGGGCGCGGCGATCGCGTGCCGCTCGTCGGCGACCTCCACGTCGGACATCAGGGTGCGGGCCCAGTGGACCGCGCCGGCGCCGATGGTGAACAGCGCCGTGCCCAGCGTCAGACCCAGCGCGAAGTTCAGCGCGCTGAGGTGGCCGATCGGGAACACGAAGATCGACTTGTCGGCGGGGATCGCCACGTACGCGGCGATGAAGCCGACCGTGGCGAGCATCGACAGCGTGAACAGGAAGGCGACCGCACGCTCGGACCGCTTGGCGGCCCGCTCGTCGATGTCCTGGATGCGGTGCTCGTGGGGCGGCAGCCCCGGGTCCGCGAACGGGTTCTGCTCGTCCGCGACGCCTACGGCGCTGCCGTGTGCGTGGCCCTGCTCAGCGGGCAGGTTCTCTTCTGGAGTGTCTTGGCTACTCATGACTTCTTGGCCTTTGCGGTCCGAGCGGCGACCCAGACGGCGACCGCGATCAGGGCACCGAGACCGAAGATCCAGGCGAAAAGTCCCTCACTGACCGGCCCGAGGCCGCCCAGTTCCAGACCACCGGGGTTGTTCGTATCGTCGCTGTTGACCGCGTGCAGGTACGCGATGATGTCCTTCTTGTTCTGCTCCGACAGGGTGGTGTCGGGGAAGGAAGGCATGTTCTGCGGGCCGGTCTGCATGGCCTCGTAGATGTGCTTCGGGTCCACGTCCTCGAGGGTCGGGGCGTACTTGCCCTTGGTGAGGGCGCCGCCCTTGCCGGTGAAGTTGTGGCACTGCGCGCAGTTGGTGCGGAACAGTTCGCCACCCTTGGCGATGTCCGCGCCTTCCGGGCCGTACTCGGCGTCGGTCGGGACGGACGGGCCGGCGCCCAGGGAGGAGATGAACGCGGCGAGCTGGTCGATCTCGGCCTGCGTGTAGATGACCTTCTTCGCGGGCACCTGGGCGCCCTGGGAGGTCGCCGCGGGCATACGCCCGGTGCCGACCTGGAAGTCGACGGCCGCGGCGCCCACGCCGACCAGGCTCGGACCGTCGGAGGTCCCCTGACCGCCGGTGCCATGGCAGCTGGCGCAGCCGACGGCGTAGAGCTTCTTGCCCTCGTCGATGGCGAGGGACTGGGCGGTGTCGTCTGCCTGCGCCTTGCTCGCGGGCGCGAACGCGGCGTACAGCCCCCCGGTAGCCGCCAGCGCGAGGAGTAGGACGACGAGCGCCGCCAGCGGATGGCGTCGTCGTGCGGAGAGCTTTTTCACGGATTACCCCGGTGTCAGGATCTTCTGCGTCGATGCGTGGGATGTGCGGGAGCGAGCGTGCCCGGCTACTTGATCATGTAGATCGTGGCGAAGAGGCCGATCCAGACGACGTCGACGAAGTGCCAGTAGTAGGACACGACGATGGCCGCGGTCGCCTGCTCGTGGGTGAACCTCTTGGCCGCGTAGGTGCGCCCGAGGACGAACAGGAAGGCGATGAGGCCGCCCGTCACGTGCATGCCGTGGAAGCCGGTGGTCAGGTAGAACACCGAGCCGTACGGATCGGAGGAGAGCGAGAGCCCGTCCTTCTTCACCAGCTCCGTGTACTCGAAGATCTGACCGCCGATGAAGATCGCACCCATGATGAAGGTGACGATGAACCACATCCTGAGCTTCTTCACATCACCGCGCTCGGCGGCAAAGACGCCGAGCTGGCAGGTGAGGGAGGAGAGCACCAGGATCGTGGTGTTGGTGGCCGAGAACGGGAAGTTCAGGGCCTCGGCCATTTCCTTCCAGTGATCAGGACCCGTCACTGATCGCAGGGTGAAGTACATCGCGAAGAGGGCCGCGAAGAACATCAGCTCGGAGCTCAGCCAGATGATGGTTCCGACGCTGGTGAGGTTCGGCCGATTGACCGACGGGTGCGCGTGCCCGGTTTCTACTGTCGTTGCTGTCGCCACGACCGACATTATGTCGGTCCCTTATCCCGCCCTCACTCCGGGGGGTGCCGTTCGGAGTGTTCGCACCGTGTGTACTGCCCGTATGGCCCATCGAAGTGGTGTTCCAAGCGGTGTTGACGACGTGTCCGAGGGAGTAGCATCCGCGACATCGGTTCTGTCCGTACGACGCTGATGTCACGGAGGAAGCATGCAGGCGACCGCCACGGTGCTGGTCTACAGCGACGACGCCAACCACCGCGAGCAGGTCCGGCTCGCGACCGGGCGCAGGCCCGCGCCGGACGTCCCCGTGGTGGAGTTCCTGGAGTGCGCGACGCCTGCGGCGGTGCTGCGGGAGCTGGACAGGGGCGGCGTCGACGTCGTCGTCCTGGACGGCGAGGCCGCGCCCATGGGCGGCATGGGGCTGTGCCGGCAGATCAAGGACGAGGTGTTCCAGTGCCCGCCGGTGCTGCTGCTCATCGGGCGGCCCCAGGACGCCTGGCTCGCCACCTGGAGCCGCGCTGAAGCGGCTGTGACGCTGCCTGTGGAGCCCGTGGAGTTCGCTGCGGCCCTGGCGTCCCTGCTGCGGCGCAAGAGCCTTCAGCAGAGCGCCTAGCGGGGGCGGAGGGGCGTGGGGTTCCCCCGCGCCCCCGGTCGTGCCTAGACGGCCGCGGGCCGCAGCCTCGACGTGTCCTGCTCCGCCTTCTGCTTGCCGCCGGTCAGCGCGCTGCCCTTGCTCCACTTCTTCCAGTCCAGGTTCCAGTCGCCGAAGCCGTTGCCGAAGGTCTCCATCGTGTCGCCGTAGCTGTTGACGACCTGGACGACGTCGCCCTGGCGGATGTTGTCGAAGAACCACTCGGCGTTGGACGTGCTCATGCCGGTGCAGCCGTGGCTGACGTTCGCGTACCCCTGTGAGCCCACGGACCAGGGGGCCGCGTGGACGTACTCGCCGCTCCAGGTGACGCGGGTGGCGTAGTACACGGGCAGGTCGTAGGACTCCGAGGAGCCTTCCGCGATGCCGACGCTGGTGCCGCGCATCCGTACGAAGTACTCCTTGCCCAGGACGACCTTGACGCCGTTGCGGGTCTCGAAGCCGGGCTTGCCGGTGGTGACCGGGATCTGGTTGATCTCCTCGTTGTTCTTGAAGACCGTCATGGAGTGCGACGACGCGTCCGTGACGGCGATGACCCGGTCGCCGATCGTGAGCTTGAGGTCCTTCGTGGGACCGCCCCACAGCCGGTCGCTGATCTTGATGCCGTCCAGGTTGCTGTGCACCCGCAAGGTGGCGTGGGCGGGCCAGTACTCCTGGGGCCGGTAGTGGAGTTCCTTGTCGTCCACCCAGTGCCAGCCGCCCTGCACGGACGGTGTGGAGTCGACCTTGAGGGCGCGTTCGACGACGGCCCGCTGGGCGGGGTCCTTGATGGGCTGGTCCAGCTTGGCGGTGACGGGCTGGCCGACGCCGTACTCGCCCGCGTCGGGGCCGAACTCGACCGCCAGGCGCTTCTTCGAGGTGGGCTTGCCGGTGTCGAAGGTGAGCACCCGGCGGCCGGGGGCGCCGTCGTCGTCCTCGGTGCTCACGCGGACCGTGTAGTGGGCGTTCGCGGCCAGCGGCTCGGTGCTGTGCCAGCGGCTGCCGTCGGCGGCGAGTTCGCCCGCCACGTAGCGGCCCGCGCCGTCCACGGCGGTGACGTCCGTGATGCGGTCGTCGTCCTCCGCCGTGACCTCCAGGGGCTTGTCCGGGTCGGTCTTCTTTCCGTCGCCGGCGAGGTTGTTGAAGGAGATCTGGTCCGTCGCGTCGTAGGGGCGCGCGGAGAGCGGGTTGCCGTCCGAGCCGCAGGCGCTGGCGACCGCGCCCAGGGCGATCACCAGCAGGGTGCAGCCGACGACGGTGCGAGGGCGGGGTTGGTGGCTCATGGCTTCACGCTAGGGAGCCGTGTCGGCGGCGGCGCGCTGAGTGACACGGACGGAGGAGCCTCGTTGCGGCAAAAGCGTGAGCCCGGACGCTCCTGACGGAGTGTCCGGGCTCAGCCTGCGTCCGGCGCGTGCTACTGGGTGCGGCTCTCACCGCGGTAGTACTCGAAGACCCAGCCCCAGAGACCGATGAGGATCAGCGGCAGGGAGAAGTACAGCAGCCACCAGCCGACAGCGACCCCCAGGAAGGCGAGGGCGCCGCCGATGCCCAGCGACAGCGGCTGCCAGCTGTGCGGGCTGAAGAAGCCCAGCTCGCCGGCGTCGTCCGCGACGTCCGCCTCCTTGTTGTCCTGCGCGCCCGCGTCGACCCGCCGGGCGGTGAAGCCCAGGTAGAAGCCGATCATGATGCACAGGCCGAAGGCCAGGAAGAGGGCCGTGGTACCGGCCGGCTCCTTCGACCACACGCCATAGACGATCGCCATGACGAGGACGAAGACGCTCAGCCAGACGAACATCTTGCCCTGGATCTTCACTTGCCGGCCTCCTTGCTGCCCGAGATGGCACTGGCACCGTGGCCGGCGTGCTCCAGCTGCTCGAGCGCGGCGATCTCGGGGTGGTGCAGGTCGAACGCCGGGGATTCACTGCGGATCCGCGGCAGGGTGAGGAAGTTGTGGCGCGGCGGCGGGCAGGAGGTCGCCCACTCCAGGGAGCGGCCGTAGCCCCACGGGTCGTCGACGCCGACCGGCTTGCCGTACTTGGCGGTCTTCCACACGTTGTAGAGGAACGGCAGGACGGACAGACCGAGGACGAACGAGCTGATCGTCGAGATCGTGTTCAGGGCGGTGAAGCCGTCGGCCGCCAGATAGTCGGCGTACCGGCGCGGCATGCCCTCGGCGCCCAGCCAGTGCTGGACCAGGAAGGTGCCGTGGAAGCCGACGAACAGCGTCCAGAAGGTGATCTTGCCGAGGCGCTCGTCGAGCATCTTGCCGGTGAACTTCGGCCACCAGAAGTGGAAGCCGGAGAACATCGCGAAGACGACGGTGCCGAAGACGACGTAGTGGAAGTGCGCCACCACGAAGTACGAGTCGGACACATGGAAGTCCATCGGCGGCGAGGCCAGGATGACGCCGGTCAGACCACCGAAGGTGAAGGTGATGAGGAAGCCCGTCGCCCACAGCATCGGTGTCTCGAAGGACAGTGAGCCCTTCCACATCGTGCCGATCCAGTTGAAGAACTTCACGCCCGTCGGGACGGCGATGAGGAACGTCATGAAGGAGAAGAACGGCAGCAGTACGCCACCCGTGACGTACATGTGGTGAGCCCACACCGTCACGGAGAGACCGGCGATCGAGATGGTCGCGGCGATGAGGCCCATGTAGCCGAACATCGGCTTGCGGGAGAACACCGGGATCACTTCGGAAATGATCCCGAAGAACGGCAAGGCGATGATGTACACCTCTGGATGGCCGAAGAACCAGAAGAGGTGTTGCCACAGCAACGCGCCGCCGTTGGCCGCGTCGAAGACATGGGCACCGAACTTGCGGTCCGCCTCCAGGGCGAACAGCGCGGCCGCGAGGACCGGGAAGGCCAGCAGGACCAGGACACCGGTCAGCAGGACGTTCCACGTGAAGATCGGCATCCGGAACATCGTCATGCCGGGCGCGCGCATGCAGATGATCGTGGTGATGAAGTTGACCGAGCCGAGGATGGTGCCGAAGCCGGAGAAGGCCAGACCCATGATCCACATGTCGGCGCCGATGCCCGGGCTGCGGACCGCGTCCGACAGCGGGGCGTAGGCGAACCAGCCGAAGTCGGCGGCACCCTGCGGGGTGAGGAAGCCGGCGACGGCGATGAGCGAGCCGAACAGGTAGAGCCAGTAGGCGAACATGTTCAGCCGCGGGAAGGCGACGTCCGGCGCGCCGATCTGGAGCGGCATGATCCAGTTCGTGAAGCCGGCGAACAGCGGCGTCGCGAACATCAGCAGCATGATCGTGCCGTGCATCGTGAACGCCTGGTTGAACTGCTCGTTCGACATGATCTGCAAGCCCGGCCGGGCGAGCTCGGCGCGCATGAGGAGCGCCATCACGCCACCGATGCAGAAGAACGCGAACGACGTGACCAGGTACAACGTACCGATGGTCTTGTGGTCGGTGGTCGTCAGCCACTTCACCACGACGTTGCCGGGTTGCTTGCGCCTGACCGGCAGCTCGTTCTCGTACGAGTCCTCAGCTGCGGCGGCACCCTGGGGTTCGTTGAGGATGCTCACAGGTTGTTCGTCTCCCGGTTCTTCTCGTGGCTCGTCTGCTCGATGCCCGCGGGAACGTAACCGGTCTGCCCCTTCTTCACGAGGTCCTTGAGGTGCTGCTCGTAGCGCTCCTGGGAGACGACCTTCACGTTGAAGAGCATCCGCGAGTGGTCGACGCCGCAGAGCTCGGCGCACTTGCCCAGGTAGGTGCCCTCCTTGTTGGGGGTCACCTGGAAGGAGTTGGTGTGGCCCGGGATGACGTCCTGCTTCATCAGGAACGGCACCACCCAGAAGGAGTGGATGACGTCACGCGAGGTGAGGACGAAGCGGACCGTCTTGCCCTCAGGGAGCCAGAGGGTCGGGCCGGGGTTGTTGGTCTGCGGGTTCCGCTCACCGGGAGTACCGCAGGTGTAGACGCCGCCGGCGTTGTCGGGGAAGTCCGTCTTGAACCGGTCCGGGATCGCGGCCAGGTTCTTGTCGGTCTTCGCGTCCCCGTCGGAACCGTCGACGTTCTCGATGTAGTTGAAGCACCAGCTCCACTGGAAGCCGACCACGTTCACCGTGACATCGGGCTTCTTGTCGAGGCTGAGCAGCTTCGATTCGTCACGGGCCGTGAAGTAGAACAGCACCGAGACGATGATGATCGGAACCACCGTGTACAGCGCCTCGATGGGCATGTTGTACCGGGTCTGCGGAGGAACTTCGACCTTTGTGCGGCTGCGCCGGTGGAAGAAAGCACTCCACAGGATCAGGCCCCACACCAGCACGCCGGTGGCCAGCGCGGCTGCCCAGGAGCCCTGCCACAGGGAGAGGATCCGCGGAGCCTCTTCTGTGACGGGGGTGGGCATACCAAGGCGGGGGAAGTCCTTGTATGTGCAACCGGTGGCGGTCGCCAGGACCAGGCCCGCGGTCATTGCCTGGAGCAGCTTCCGCCGCATCGGGCGCCGCGGCGAGCGGTCGGAGCCGTTGGGACTCACGTAGCGCCTTCCCGAGAGTCTCGCCCGCGCGGTTGGCTGCGGCCTGCCTTCTCGCGGGTCGGTCGCCGCCCTGCGTCGGGCAGGGGTTTGGATGTTTATGCGGACCAAACCCTAGCCGACGCCCTCCGGGGGTTCGCGGGGAGGGTGGCATACGCGCCGCGGGTCACCCCGAAGGGGTGGGGAGAGCGCCTGATAGCGCCTAATAGCTCGTCAATGCGGCTTGTATGGCGGCTACCGGCCCCCTGCGGCTGTCGCGCAGATCCCGCGCCCCCGGGCTGCTCGCCCCACCGTCGCCTTACCGTTGGCGTGTGTCCTACTTCGACGCTGCATCCGCCGCTCCCCTGCATCCCGTCGCCCGTCAGGCGTTGTTGGCCTCGCTCGACGAGGGGTGGGCCGATCCCGCCCGGCTGTACCGGGAGGGGCGGCGGGCGCGGATGCTGCTGGACGCCGCCCGGGAGGCGGCCGCCGAGGCGGCCGGTTGCCGACCGGACGAACTGGTCTTCACCTCCTCGGGCACCCGGGCCGTGCACTCCGGGATCGCGGGCGCGCTGGTCGGGCGCCGGCGGGTCGGACGTCACCTGATCGTGTCAGCCGTCGAACACTCCTCGGTACTCCATTCGGCCGAGGCGTTCGAGGCGGAGGGCGGGACGGTGACCCGGGTGCCGGTGGTCAGGACCGGCGCGGTCACCGTCGAGTCGTACGCCGACGCCCTGCGGCCGGACACCGCGCTCGCCTGTCTCCAGTCGGCCAACCACGAGGTGGGGACCGAGCAGCCGGTGGGCGCCGTGGCCGAGCTGTGCCGGGAGGCGGGGGTGCCGCTGCTGGTGGACGCGGCCCAGTCGCTGGGGTGGGGGCCCGTGGAGGGTCCCTGGTCGGTGCTGGCGGCGAGCGCGCACAAGTGGGGCGGGCCGTCGGGCGTCGGTCTGCTCGCGGTGCGCAAGGGGGTGCGGTTCGCCGTCCAAGGGCCGGTGGACGAGCGGGAGTCGGGGCGCGCGGCCGGGTTCGAGAACCTTCCGGCCATCGTGGCCGCGGCGGCCTCCTTGCGGGCGGTGCGGGCGGAGGCGGCGGCCGAGGCGGTACGGCTGCGGGAGCTGACGGCGCGGATCCGGGCGCGGGTGGGGGCCGTCGTACCGGATGTGGAGGTCGTCGGGGATCCGCTGCGGCGGCTGCCGGGGATCGTCACCTTCTCCTGTCTGTACGTCGACGGGGAGGCGCTGCTGCACGAGTTGGACCGGGAGGGCTTCTCCGTCTCCTCCGGCTCGTCCTGCACCAGCAGCACGCTGACGCCCAGCCATGTGCTGAAGGCGATGGGGGTGCTGAGTGAGGGCAACGTGCGGGTTTCGTTGCCGATGGGGGTCGCCGAGGAGGACGTCGAGCGGTTCCTCGCCGTGCTGCCGGGGGCGGTGGCGGGGGTGCGGGAGAAGCTCGGGGCGCCCGTCGCGGTGGCCGATGCCGCCGTACGCGGCGACGCGCTCGTCGTGGACGCGCTGGGCAAGCGGTGTCCGATTCCCGTCATCGAGCTGGCGAAGGTCATCGGGGAGGTGCCGGTCGGGGGCACCGTGCGGGTGCTGTCCGACGACGAGGCGGCCCGCCTGGACATCCCCGCGTGGTGCGAGATGCGGGAGCAGGAGTACGTGGGTGAGGAGCCGGCGGACCGGGGCTCGGCCTATGTGGTCCGCCGGCTCTCCTGAGTCACGCCAGGTGCTTGCGGACCTCGGTGGCGGCCTCGTCGCCGTAGGCCTTGGTGAAGCGGTCCATGAAGTGGGCGCGGCGCAGCTGGTACTCCTGGGTGCCGACCGTCTCGATCACGAGGGTGGCGAGCATGCAGCCGATCTGCGCGGCACGCTCGTGGGAGACGCCCCAGGCCAGGCCGGAGAGGAAGCCGGCGCGGAAGGCGTCACCGACGCCCGTCGGCTCGACCTTGGCCTCCTCCTCCGGGCAGCCGACCTCGATCGGGTCCTCGCCGGCCCGCTCGATACGGACGCCGCGTGAGCCGAGGGTGGTGACGCGGTGGCCGACCTTGGAGAGGATCTCGGCGTCGCTCCAGCCCGTCTTGGACTCGATGAGGCCCTTCTCGTACTCGTTGGAGAACAGGTAGGTCGCGCCCTCCAGCAGTATCCGGATCTCGTCGCCGTTCATACGGGCGATCTGCTGGGAGAAGTCGGCCGCGAAGGCGATCGAGCGGGTGCGGCACTCCTCCGTGTGGCGGAGCATCGCCTCCGGGTCGTCGGCGCCGATCAGGACCAGGTCCAGGCCGCCCACGCGGTCGGCGACCGTCTTCAGCTCGATGAGGCGGGCCTCGCTCATCGCGCCGGTGTAGAAGGAGCCGATCTGGTTGTGGTCGGCGTCGGTGGTGCACACGAAGCGGGCCGTGTGCAGGGTCTCGGAGATGCGGACCGACCCGGTGTCGACGCCGTGCCGGTCCAGCCAGGCCCGGTACTCGTCGAAGTCCGCGCCGGCTGCGCCGACCAGGATGGGGTCGGTTCCCAGCTGTCCCATGCCGAAGGCGATGTTCGCGCCCACGCCGCCCCGGCGCACGTCCAGGTTGTCGACCAGGAAGGAGAGCGAGACCGTGTGCAGCTGGTCCGCGACGAGCTGGTCGGCGAAGCGGCCGGGGAACGTCATGAGGTGGTCGGTGGCGATGGAGCCGGTGACTGCGATGCGCACGGCGTGGACTCTCCTGTGGGGAGGGGGATTGACAGTTCACGCTACCCGGTGGACCCGCGCCACTGAAGCAGTGGAAACTACCCGATAGTAGATCTTTCTTCGCGGGCTCAGGCGTGCATACGGTTCGGCTATGACGAACCTCAAGGTCCACGCCCCCTCTCCGGCCGACCTCGACGGCGACCTGGCGTCGCTGCGTGGTGACTGCGCCCGGATGGCGCGGCACTGGGCCGCCCCGGAGAAGATCACTTCCCGCCCTGTCTCCCCGTCACTCATCCTCGGCGTGACCGTCCCGGCGGCGTCGGCGCGGCTGCTGGAGGCGATGCCGGACTACGGCAACTAGGGGTAATCCCTTCGATTTCCTTCGGACGGCGCTCGGGAGGGAACCGTGCGCTCCCCCGTCGCGTCCCATCGCCGTCCCCCGTAAAGGGGACGTGAGGTACGCCACCAGGGCAGCCGAAGGAGCGATGCGGTGAACACCGAGCGACCCGAGAACGACGACGCCGCGCGCGAGCCGGAGGAGACGGGTTCGGAGACGGCCGAGGCCGAAGAGGCCGAGGGCCGGAAGACGCGGGCCGAGGACGCGCGGGCCGAGGACGCGCCGGTCAAGGACGCGCCGGCCGGCGAGGCCGGCGTCCCGGAGAAGGAGGCCGGCCTGCCCGGCACTCCCGTGGGCTCCGACGCCGCGGCTCCCGCCGTTTCCGAGACCGACGCCACCGCCGACGCCGGTCCGCGGGCCGCCGCGGCCGAGGCCGACGCCCCCGTCGACACCACCGCCGGCACCGACGAGGCGCCCGCCGATCCCGACTCCGGGGCGGACGAGCACCTCGTCGCGCCGGTGGCCGAGGACGCGCCCCCGGCCCACCCGCGGCGCCGCTCCCCCGTGCTCATCGCCTCCGTCGCGGCCGCCGTGCTGCTGGTGGGCGGGGGCGGGGCCTATCTGACCTCCAGTGCGGTCGGCGGCTCCGGCGGGGGTGCGGGCTCCGGGTCTCCGTCCGGGGGCGGCACGCCCGCGGCGCTCCCGCTGGACGACTACGCCGGGGGTACGGGTACCCCCGAGGGCGGTACGAGCGGCATCGCGCCCGGTGAGCCGAACCCCTACGGGGTGACCTACACGGCCGACGGCGCCCTCCCCGACGGTCCCGGCTCCGCGCCCGTCTACTGGGCGAAGGGCGAGGTCACGAAGGACGAGGTGGCCCGGCTGGCGAAGGCGCTGGGGGCCGAGGGGACGCCGGTCGTCGACGGGGAGGCCTGGAAGGTCGGCGCCGGGAACGACGGCTCGGGCCCGGTGCTGCGGGTGAACCGGCAGGCGCCGGGCATGTGGACGTTCACCCGGTACGCGCCCGGCACCGACAACTGCACGGCCGGCACCGACAAGTGTGCCGTGGAACCCGCGACCCCGGCCGCCGTCCCGGTGAGCGAGGCGGCCGCGAAGAAGGCGGCGGCGCCGGTCCTGAAGGCCGTCGGACTGGACGGTGCCCAGACGGACGCGAGCCAGGTCATGGGCAGCCAGCGGATGGTGAACGCCGACCCGGTGTTCGGCGATCTGCCCACCTACGGCTGGACGACCGGGATCGGCGTCGGCGCCCAGGGCGAGGTCGTCGCCGGGAACGGGCAGCTGGAAACGCCGGTGAAGGGCGACACGTACCCCCTGCTGAGCGCGCGCGAGGCGCTGGACGCGTTGAACGCGGCGGCGGGGACGGACCACCGGATGGGCATCGGCGGCTGCGCCAGTCCGGTGCCGCTGAAGGACCGGCTGGAGAGCCCGTGCGGTGCGTCCACGACCGCTTCCCAGGCGCAGACGGCGACCGTCGAGGACGCGGTGCTCGGGCTCGCCCCGCACACCTCCGGCGGACGGCAGGTGCTCGTACCTTCCTGGCTGTTCGACGTGAAGGCCGCAGGGGTCGCGGGCGGCTGGACGGTGACGCAGCCGGCCGTCGAGCCGGCGTACCTGAAGTCCGCCACGACACCCACGCCGACGCCGAGCGCCTCCTCGGGAACGCGTGACGTGAAGGTGGACGGCTACAGCGTCGCGGGCGAGGAGCTGACCGTGAGCTTCACCGGCGGGGTGTGCGGCGACTACAAGGCCACGGCGGCGGAGAGCGGCGACGAGGTGAAGGTCACCGTGACCGAGACGCCCTGGCCGGACAAGATCTGCATCCTGATCGCCAAGGAGTACCACCAGACCGTGCACCTGGACGAGTCCCTGGGCAGCCGGAAGGTGGTCGGGTCGGACGGCGGCGCGATCCCGCTGGAGAAGCCGGGGGCGCGGCTGCCGCAGGCCCGGTAACGCCCGGCGGCAGCGGTTCGCGCGGCGCGAACGCGAAGGCGGCGGCCCCCTTGGAGGGGACCGCCGCCTTCGTGTCGTTCAGCGGTGCGAACGGGCGACCCAGGGCCTCTCCGGCAGATCATGCCGCAGACGCGGGACCCGTCACGCCGATCTGTGGCGTTGTCGTCGGTTGCCAACGCTCCGCGTTGACGCCCTCCTCCGCCTTGCAGCTCGACGCACCGAGCCCCGCTCACCCGCGATGATGAGGCGCCGTCGATTCCCTGCAACCTGATCCGCCGGACAGGCCCTAGCTGAAGGAGTCGCCGCAGGCGCAGGAGCCCGTCGCGTTCGGGTTGTCGATCGTGAAGCCCTGCTTCTCGATGGTGTCGACGAAGTCGATGGAGGCGCCGCCCAGGTACGGGGCGCTCATGCGGTCGGTGACGACCTTGACGCCGTCGAAGTCCTTCAGCACGTCGCCGTCGAGCGAACGCTCGTCGAAGAAGAGCTGGTAGCGCAGGCCGGAGCAACCGCCGGGCTGAACGGCGACGCGCAGCGCCAGGTCCTCGCGGCCTTCCTGGTCGAGCAGGGCCTTGACCTTCGCCGCGGCGGCGTCGGACAGGAGGATGCCGTCGCTGACAGTGGTCTTCTCGTCCGATACGGACATCTACATCTCTCCCGGGTTGTACGGAGACTGCTTGCCGACGTTTCCAACCGTCGGGGCCGCGGATTCATTCCGGGCCGAGGAGTCGTGTTTCCAATTCTTCCTCTTCTTGCCTTTCATGCTCGCACACGTGCGATGCGGCGAACAGCGGCCTTCGAAGCGGCGCCGGTCGGGCGGCGGGATTCACGTCACATCGACGCGATGACCATCGTCAAAGTGACATGAAGCGGGTTATGATAGATAACGTCAGATCGACGAAAAGTAGAAAGGGTGCGTGCCGTGACCACCGCCCAGACCACGGAGCTCGACGTACAGCCGACTCCGCTCGCCCTGTTGCTGCTCGGCCGTGAGGCCGACCCGAAGAGCGAGCGGGGCGTCGAGTGCCCCGGCGACCTGCCCTCGCCCTCGGACCCGGACCTGGTCGCGCGCGCCCGCGCCGCCAAGGAGAAGCTCGGTGACAAGGTCTTCGTGCTCGGCCACCACTACCAGCGCGACGAGGTCATCCAGTTCGCCGATGTCACGGGCGACTCCTTCAAGCTGGCCAAGGACGCGGCCGCCCGCCCGGAGGCCGAGTACATCGTGTTCTGCGGTGTGCACTTCATGGCCGAGTCCGCGGACATCCTGACGTCCGACGACCAGAAGGTGGTCCTCCCCGACCTCGCCGCCGGGTGCTCGATGGCCGACATGGCCACCGCCGAGCAGGTCGCCGAGTGCTGGGACGTGCTGACCGAGGCCGGCATAGCCGAGCAGGTCGTGCCCGTCTCGTACATGAACTCGTCCGCGGACATCAAGGCGTTCACGGGCAAGCACGGCGGCACGATCTGCACCTCCTCCAACGCCCAGCGGGCCCTGGAGTGGGCGTTCGAGCAGGGCGAGAAGATCCTGTTCCTGCCCGACCAGCACCTCGGCCGCAACACCGCCGTCCGGGACATGGGCCTGTCCCTGGAGGACTGCGTCCTGTACAACCCGCACAAGCCCAACGGCGGGCTGACCGCCGAGCAGCTGCGCGACGCGAAGATGATCCTGTGGCGGGGCCACTGCTCGGTGCACGGCCGGTTCAGCCTGGAGTCGGTCGAGGACGTCCGCGCCCGGATCCCCGGCGTGAACGTGCTCGTGCACCCCGAGTGCCGGCACGAGGTCGTGGCCGCGGCGGACTACGTCGGCTCGACCGAGTACATCATCAAGGCGCTGGAGGCGGCCCCGGCCGGCTCGAAGTGGGCCATCGGCACCGAGCTGAACCTGGTGCGCCGGCTGGCGAACCGCTTCGCGCCGGAGGGCAAGGAGATCGTCTTCCTCGACAAGACGGTCTGCTTCTGCTCGACGATGAACCGCATCGACCTGCCCCACCTGGTCTGGACCCTGGAGTCCCTCGCCGAGGGCAAGCTGGTCAACCGGATCGAGGTCGACCAGGAGACCGAGGCGTTCGCGAAGCTGGCCCTGGAGCGGATGCTGGCGCTGCCGTAGCAGCACCCGCCCTGGCCCGCCGGCACCCGACGTCGCCGGACGCCGTGGGCCCGGATCACCCCGACAGCGGCTCCTGGTCGGGGTGGGCCGGGTCCAGCGTGAAGACGGTCCCGTCGGGGGCGAGCACCACCAGGGCGCCCTCGTCGCGGAACACCCGCGCGGTGTGGAAACTCGTCGGGAAGACCTGCTCGGCACGCGCCGGGGACTCCCACAGCAGCCGGCCCGTCGCCGTGTCGAGCGCGGCCACCCGCCCGGCGGCGCTGGCCGCGAACAGGGTCCGGCCCCGCGCGTCGGGGACGGGCCTGCCGGGCTGCTGAAGAGTGGTCGAGGTGGCCCACACCCTCTTTCCCGTCCCGGGCTCGTGCGCGGTCACCAGGCCGCTGGAGGCGGCGAAGCAGAGCACCCCGCCGACCAGCGCGGCCTCGCCCCGTGGGCTGCCCGGCAGGTTCTTGCGCCGCACGGCCCCCGTCTCCGGGTCGATCAGCAGGACCTCGGTGTACGTCGAGTCCCCGGACATCGGCTCGTCCCGTCCACCGAACGCCAGGAAGACCAGATCACCGTCGACGTCACCGACATGCTCGAGGTCGCCGTCCGGCACGCTCACCTTCCGGGTCGAGCCGTCCGCCGGGTCCACGGCGTAGAACACGGTGCGCGACGGCGAGCCCGCGTCGCCGCAGCCGGCGTACGGGAGGCCGCCGATGTCGTGGAACTCGCAGGAGTAGGTCGGCCCGGCGGGCAGGTCCGTGGTCCAGCGCGCGGTTCCGTCGCGCGGGTCGCGGGCCGTCACCCGTCGGCCGTCCGGGGTCAGCAGCAGATCACCGACCACGGCGGGCTGGACGGCCCGGCTGTCCATGGGACGCGACCAGAGCCGCTCACCGGTGCCGGAGTCGAGGGCCACTACCTTCATCGTCGTGTCGTCGCCGGTGCTGCTCACGACCGACTGCCTGACCAGCAGCACACCGTCGTGCTCCCCGAGGACCGCGCTGTCGTACTCCTCCCGTCGCACCCCCGAGGGCACGGAATCCGCGCGCCAGGCGAGCCGACCGGTGGTCGCGTCGACGCGCACGGGGAGGACACCGTTGCCCCCGCAGTACAGGGCGCCCTCGCCCGTCGCGCAGGACAGCGTGGTGCCGTAGGAACTCCCGTCGCCGTTCATCGGCTGGGTCACGCCGGAGAGCGCGGCCCCGTAGACCGAGGTCCGCCACGGCTTCCAGTCGGCGGGCAGCGGGTCCCAGCGGGAGGTCCTCGGGGCGGTGCCGTCGGACGCCGCGCTCGCGTCCCCGCGCCGGAACGGGTCGAGCAGGAGGTATCCGGTGAGCGACACGGCCAGGACGCCCGCCACTCCGGCCAGGACCGGCCACCGGCGCAGCCGGGAGCGGCGGCCGGTGTGGGACGGGGCGGCGGCCGGCCCCGGCTCCTCACTCGCCGCGGGCACCGGCGCGGGCGGCAGCCGCAGGGTCACCGTCTCCGGGTCGCCCGCCGCGGCTTCGGGCAGCGCCTCCGCGAACTCCCCGGCCAGCTCGTCAAGTCCGGGCCGGTCCGCGGCGTCCTTGGCCAGGCATCGGGTCAGGACCGCGCGCAGCGGCTCGGCGACCGCGTCCACCGTCGGTTCCTCGTGCATCACCCGCCACGCCGTCAGATAGGGGCTGTCGGCGTCGAAGGGACCGCGGCCGGTCGCCGCGAACACCAGCAGCGCGCCGAGGGAGAAGACGTCCGAGGCGGGGCCGACCGAGCGGGCGTCCTTGAACTGTTCCGGGGACATGAACGGCGGGGTGCCGATCGCGTGCCCGGTCTCGGTGAGGGTCTGGTTCTCGGTGGCGCGGGAGATGCCGAAGTCGATGACCCGGGGGCCGTCCTCGGCCATCAGGACGTTGGCGGGCTTGAGGTCGCGGTGGACGACCCCGGCCCGGTGGATGTCGCGCAGCGCCTCCACCAGGCCCAGGGCCAGTCGGCGCAGCTCCGCCCCCTTCAGCGGGCCGGCGCCCCGGATCCGGGCGGAGAGCGCCGGTCCCGGCACGTACTGGGTGGCCATCCAGGGCCGTACGGCCTCCGGGTCGGCGTCCACGACCGGCGCGGTGAAGGCGCCGCTCACCTTGCGGACGGCGTCGATCTCCTGCCGGAAGCGGGCCCGGAAGACCTTGTCCTCCGCGTACTGGGCGTGCACCACCTTGACGGCGACCTCACGCCCCGAACGGGACCGGCCCAGATAGACGACGCCCATGCCACCGGATCCGATCCGGTCGACGATCCGGTATCCGCCGAGCGCCTTCGGGTCGTCCTTGTGCAGCGGCAACGCCCGGTTCCCTTCCCCCGTCGAGCACATCCGAGTTCACAGGATATGAAACCCGAACGGGGGAAGGACACCGGCGCGGCGGCGTCAGACTCCGGCCGGTTCCGGGGTCTTCTCGGGTTGTGCGGGCTGCCGCTTCGCGGCACGCTTCCTCGCCCGGCGCTCCTTGCGGAGTTCGAGCATCGCGTACAGCGTGGGGACGAGCAGCAGGGTGAGCAGGGTCGAGGTGATCAGACCGCCGATCACGACCACCGCCAGCGGCTGGGCGATGAATCCGCCTTCGCCGGTGACGCCCAGGGCCATCGGGAGCAGGGCGAAGATGGTCGCCAGCGCCGTCATGAGGATCGGGCGCAGCCGGTGCCGGCCGCCCTCGATCACGGCCTCGACCACGCCGTACCCCTGCTTGCGGTACTGGTTGACGAGGTCGATCAGGACGATCGCGTTGGTCACCACGATGCCGATGAGCATCAGCATGCCGATCATCGCCGGGACGCCCATCGGGGTGCCGGTGACGAGCAGCAGGCCGATCGCGCCGGTCGCCGCGAAGGGGATGGAGACCAGCAGGATCAGCGGCTGGACCAGCGACCGGAAGGTCGCCACCAGCAGCATGAAGACGATCGCGATCGCCGCGAGCATCGCCAGGGCGAGGTTCTTGAACGCGTCGTCCTGGTCCTGCGAGACCCCGCCGATCTCGGCCGTGGCGCCCGCCGGGAGCTTCAGCGCGTCGAGCTCGGAGCTGAGGTCGGCGCTCACCGCGCCGGTGTTGTCGCCGGTCGGCTTGGCGGTGATGGTGGCCGCCCGCCGGCCGTCGATGCGGGTCATCGAGACGGGGCCGTCGACCAGTTCCACGGTGGCGATGTCACCGAGCCTCACCTTGCCGAGGGGCAGGTCCTGGAGCTGGGCGAGCGTGGTGGCGGGCTTCGCCGAGGTGATGACGACATCGCGCTCGGTGTCGTCCAGGATCGCCTTCGCGGCCGTCGTCCCGCGGACCGCCTGGGCGACCGCCGCACCGAGCGTCTGGTCGTCGAAGCCGGCCGCGGCGGCCTTGGCGTCGGCCCGGACCGAGATGCGCGGCACGCTCTGCGAGAGGTCGCTGGTCACGTCGGTGACCTCGTCGAGGCCGGCCACGGCCCCGCGGACCTGCTCGGCGGCCGTGCGCAGCACACCTGCGTCGGCCGCCTTCACGACGACGCGCAGGTCCTGGCTGCCGAAGCCGTCACCGGCGGCGACGGTGGTCGTGCCGATGCCGTCGAGCTTCTTCAGCCCGGCCTCGATCCGCTCCTGGACGTCCTCGTACGAGGCGGAGTCCTCGATCATCACCTGGTAGGAGGCCTGGTTGGTGTCGGTGCCGCCGCCGAAGGCCGCCATGAAGCCGGAGGAGCCGATGGTGACCTGATAGTCCTTCACGCCCTCGGTGCCGGCGAGCAGCCGCTCGACCTTCTTCGCCTGGGCGTCGGTCGCGGCCAGACTGGTGCCCGGCTTCAGCTCCTGCTTGACCGTCAGGACCTGCTGCTCGCCCTGGTCGAAGAAGTTGGTCTTCAGCAGGGGCGCCATCGCGAAGGTGGCGATCAGCACGACGGCCGCGATCGCCACGCTGGTGAGGCGGCGCCGGGTGGCGAAGCGCAGGACGGGGACGTAGACGCGCTGGAGGCGGCTCTTCGCCTCCTTCTCCTCGGCCGCGCGACGGGCTTCCTCGGCGTCCTCGGGGGTGCCCTTGGGGGCGCGCAGGAACCAGTACGACAGGACAGGGACGACCGTCAGCGACACCAGCAGGGAGGCCAGCAGGGCCGCCGTCACGGTGAGGGAGAACGCGCCGAACAGGGCGCCCACCATGCCGCCGACCAGGCCGATCGGCAGGAACACGGCGACCGTGGTGAGGGTGGAGGAGGTGACCGCGCCGGCCACCTCGCGGACGGCCGTGATGATCGCGGACTGCCGCTCCTCGCCGTAGCCGAGGTGGCGCTTGATGTTCTCCAGGACGACGATCGAGTCGTCGACGACCCGGCCGATCGCGATGGTCAGCGCGCCCAGCGTCAGCATGTTCAGCGAGAGGTCCCGCGTCCACAGGACGATCAGCGCCAGCACCACGGAGAGCGGGATGCTGACCGCCGTCACCAGCGTCGAGCGGATCGACGCCAGGAACACCAGGATGACGAGAACGGCGAAGAGCAGACCGAGGGCGCCCTCCGTGGTCAGGCCCTCGATGGCCTTGGCGACGGCCGGACCGTTGTCGCTGACGACGGTGATCGTCGCGCCCGGGCCGAGGTCCTGGCGCAGGTCGGCCAGCTCGGCGTCGACGGCGTCGGAGATGGCGACCGCGCTGCCGTCGTGGTCCATGGTGACCATCACGGCGAGGCTGGGCCTGCCGTCGGTGCGGGTGAGGGAGTCGGCCGGGGCCTCCTCCTGCCGCACCGCGGCCACGTCACCGAGCCGGACCGGCTTCCCGCCGCCGAGCCCCGGGATCCGCAGGTCCTCGATCTGGGCGACGGTGGTGTAGCCGCCGCCGACCCGGACCGTGCGGTTGCTGCCCGCCTCGTCGAAGGAGCCGGCCGGGACGGTCGCGCCGCCCGCCTGGAGCGCCTGGGCGAGGGACTGCGTGGTCAGTCCGGCCTTCGCCAGCTTCGCGTCGTCCGGGGTGACGGAGACCTGGAGGTCCCGGACGCCGGTGACGGTGACCTGGCCGACGCCGTCGATGTCCCGCAGCGCCGGGACGACGCTCCGGTCGAGCCGGTCGGCGAGGGCCTGCTGGTCCTTGTCGGAGGTGACCGCGAGGACGACGGTCGGCATGTCGTCCGTGGAACCGGCGACGACCTGCGGGTCCACGGCGTCGGGGAGCTGGACGCGGGCCCGGTTGACGGCCTGCTGGACGTCGGCGACGAGCTGCTTGGTGTCGTTGCCGTAGTCGAAGGACGCCACGATGACGGCGTTGCCCTCGCTCGCCGTGGAGGTGACGCCGGTGATGCCGTCAACTCCCTCGAGGTTGTCCTCGATCGGCTCGACGACCTGCTTCTCGACGACGTCCGGGGAGGCGCCCTGGTAGGGCGCGAGGACGGAGACCATCGGGAGTTCGATGGTGGGCAGGAGCTGTTGTTTCAGTTGCGGGATCGCGATCGCGCCGAAGGCGATCGCGACGATGGACATGAGGCCTATCAGGGCCCGTTGCGCGAGGCTGAAGCGGGACAGCCAGGACATGGGTACGGGTCTCGTCTCTGTGAGCGGCAGAAGCGGTGCCAGGCGTGGCGGGTGTGGGACACGTGTGACAGGTGCGACAGGCGTGACGGGTGTGACACCTGTGGCCTCTTCACCCTGGGCCATGCCGGTACGGCGATCCGTACGCTCCAGGTCTATTTACTTATCCCGCGCATACTCCGGGTGCAGTACGGGAGCGCGGGGCTCACTCCACCCTCGGACGTACCAGCCCCGACTCGTACGCGATCACCACGAGCTGCGCCCGGTCGCGTGCGCCCAGCTTGGCCATGGCCCGGTTGACGTGCGTCTTCACGGTGAGCGGGCTGACCTCGAGGCGTTCGGCGATCTCGTCGTTGGAGTGGCCGCCCGCGACCTGCACGAGGACCTCGCGCTCGCGCACGGTGAGCGCGTCCAGCCGGGCCGAGCGGGCCGGGTCGTGGTCGTCGTCCAGCGCGCCGCCCTGGGCCAGGAAGCGGGCGATCAGGCCTTTGGTGGCGGCCGGCGAGAGCAGGGCCTCCCCGCCGGCGGCGACCCGTATCGCGCTCAGCAGCTCCTCCGGCTCGCTGCCCTTGCCGAGGAAGCCGGAGGCGCCGGCCCGCAGCGACTGCACCACGTAGTCGTCGACCTCGAAGGTCGTCAGGATGACCACCCTGACATGGGCGAGGGAGGGATCGGCGCTGATCATCCGGGTCGCGGCGAGACCGTCCGTGCCGGGCATGCGGATGTCCATCAGGACGACGTCGGCGCGCTCCTGCCTGGCCAGCCGGACCGCCTCGGCGCCGTCGGACGCCTCGCCGACCACCTCCATGTCGGACTCGGAGTCGACGAGCACGCGGAACGCGCTGCGCAGCAGCGCCTGGTCGTCGGCGAGCAGGACACGGATGGTCATGCGTTCTCCCCCGTGGTGGTCGTGCGGGTCTTGACCGGCAGGATCGCATGGACGCGGAAGCCGCCTCCGTAGCGGGGACCGGTGGTGAGGGTGCCGCGCAGGGCGGTGACCCGCTCGCGCATGCCGAGCAGACCGTGGCCGCCGCCGGCCGCCGGGGGCCCGTCGTCCGCGGGATGCCCGTTGTCGAGGACCGTGACCTCGATGTTCGGTCCTACGCGCACGACGCTGACCTCGGCCTTCGCCTCGGATCCCGCGTGCTTCTGGACGTTGGTGAGCGCTTCCTGGATGACCCGGTAGGCGGCCAGGTCGACGGCGGCCGGGAGCTTGGTCCCGTGGTCGGTGCGGGCCACCTCGACCTGGAGGCCGGCGCTGCGGAAGGTGCCGGCCAGTTCGTCGAGCCGGTCCAGGCCGGGTGCGGGTTCGGTGGGCGCCTCGGGGTCGCCGGACTGACGCAGCAGGCCGACCGTGGCCCGCAGTTCGTTGAGCGCGGAGCGGCTGGCCTCGCGGACGTGCGCGAGGGCCTCCTTGGCCTGGTCCGGCCTCTTGTCCATGACGTGCGCGGCGACTCCGGCCTGGACGTTGACCAGGGCGATGTGGTGGGCGACGACGTCGTGCAGGTCGCGGGCGATGCGCAGGCGCTCCTCGGCGACCCGGCGGCGGGCTTCCTCCTCGCGGGTGCGTTCCGCGCGCTCCGCGCGGTCCCGGATGGCCTGGACGACGGCCCGGCGGCTGCGGACCGCGTCGCCGGCGGTGGCGCCGATGCCGGTCCAGGCGAGGATCCCCAGGTTCTCCTGGGCGTACCAGGGCAGCGGTCCGGCGAGCATGGCCGCGCCGGTGAGGACCGTCATGGTGAGCAGGCCGGCGCGCACGGTGGTGGGGCGGTCGGTGCCGGCGGCGACCGTGAAGAGGGCGATCACGGCGGACATGGCGACGGGGGCCCGGGGGTCGCCGGTGACGGACTCGGTCACGGAGGCGGCGCCGGTGAGGGCGAGGACCGTCATGGGGGCGCTGCGGCGGAAGACGAGGGCGACGGCGGAGAGGGTCATCAGCAGCAGGCTCAGCGGGTCCGGGCTGCGGATGCTCCAGCTGACGCTGTGCTCTCCGTGCGGGTCGACGAAGGAGCCGGCCAGCATGCAGAGCAGTACGCCTGCGGCGAGCGCGGCGTCCAGAGCCAGGGGGTGGGCCCTGAGCCTGCACTCGGCCCGGGAAAGGAGGGTCACTTTTTAGTTGCCGTCGCTTTCCTCGCCGTAGCTGGGGGCTGCCGCCCCCAGACCCCGTTGTCGGCCCTGCACGGGCCTCGTCCTCGATCGCCGGACGGGCCGGAAGCCCGTGCCCGGCGCTGAGAGGCCGGCGCCCTCAGCCCGGGATCAGCCCGTCGTCGCTCAGCATCTCCCGGACCTCCTCCAGGCTCGCGTCCGGGGCCGGGAGGATCAGTTCCGAGGGTTCCAGGGCGTCGTCCGGCAGGGGCTCGCCGAGGCGGCGGACGGCGTCCAGGAGGCCGCCGAGGGTGCGGTGGAAGCCGTCCTCGTCGCCGCTCTCCATCTCCGCGAGCAGTTCGTCGTCCAGCGTGTTCAGTTCGACGAGATGGGAGTCGGCCAGCGTCCACTGGCCCTCCCCCATGATCCGAACGATCATGTCGCCCTCCTCGGCTCCGGTCCCCGGCGCCGGGCTACTGCTTGTCGAAGCGCGGGGTGTCCTGCGGCTGCTGCTGGGACTGCGACTGCTTCGCGCCGCCTTCGATGGCCTGCTGCCCGGCCGAGCTGCCTCCCCCAGAGCCAATGGCCTGGGAGGTGCCCCCGGCGAGCTCGGCCTTCATGCGCTGCAGTTCCAGCTCTACATCCGTACCACCGGAGAGCCGGTCCAGCTCGGCCTGGAGGTCGTCCTTCGCGATGCCCGTCGGGTCGTCCAGGGCGCCGGACGCCATGAGCTCGTCGAGGGCGCCCGCGCGGGCCTGGAGCTGGGCGGTCTTGTCCTCGGCGCGCTGGATGGCCAGGCCGACGTCGCCCATCTCCTCGGAGATGCCGGAGAAGGCCTCGCCGATGCGGGTCTGGGCCTGGGCGGCGGTGTAGGTGGCCTTGATGGTCTCCTTCTTCGTACGGAAGGCGTCCACCTTGGCCTGCAGGCGCTGGGCCGCGAGGGTGAGCTTCTCCTCCTCGCCCTGGAGCGTGGAGTGCTGCGTCTCGAGGTCGGTGACCTGCTGCTGGAGGGCCGCACGGCGGGAGAGCGCCTCGCGGGCGAGGTCCTCACGGCCGAGGGCGAGCGCCTTGCGGCCCTGGTCCTCGAGCTTGGAGGACTGCGACTGCAACTGGTTCAGCTGGAGTTCCAGGCGCTTGCGCGAGGTCGCGACGTCGGCGACGCCGCGGCGGACCTTCTGGAGGAGCTCCAGTTGCTTCTGATACGAGTAGTCGAGGGTTTCGCGCGGGTCCTCGGCCCGGTCAAGGGCCTTGTTCGCCTTCGCGCGGAAGATCATCCCCATACGCTTCATGACACCGCTCATGGGCTTCGCGCGCCCCCTTCTGACGTCCAGCTCCAGCTCTGCGACAGAACCCACAGTACGGGCCCTGCATCCATTGACGCACTGTTCGGGGACGGATGCGCTCATCCCCAAGGACGACTGACCACGACCTTGCTCCGGCGTAGGGAGTAGGTGACCTTCAGGGTGAGCGATAGGTCACCCTGCGCCCCCTCTTCCCTGCTCCTGTCCCGGTCTGTCCCCTGTACAGACGACTGGTGTTGCCGGATCGTTCCCGTCCGGGCTGGGGTCCATGCCCGCGAGCGCTTACCCTTGGGTTTTGTGTTCCGTAGCCGTGCCAAGGAAGAGAAGGCCCCCGCCGACAAGGCCGTGGTGACCGACTCCATGCAGCCCCGTGACCCGCAGGCCAAGAAGGGCAGGCCCACGCCCAAGCGCAGTGAGGCCCAGTCCCAGCGCCGCAGCGTCGCCAACACCTCGACGTCCCGCAAGGACGCCGCCAAGCGTCAGCGCAGTGAGCGCCGTGCCCAGATGGACAGGCAGCGCCAGGCGCTGGCCGGCGGGGACGAGCGGTATCTGCCGGTCCGCGACAAGGGCCCCGTCCGCAAGTTCGCGCGCGAGTTCATCGACTCCCGGTTCAACGTGGCGGAGTTCTTCCTGCCGATGGCCGTGGTCATCCTCGTGCTGAGCATGGTGCGGGTGGGCTCGCTCCAGACCATCGCGCTGCTGCTGTGGCTGGTCGTGATCGTGCTGATCGTGCTGGACTCGTTCGTCACGAGCTTCCGGCTGCGCAAGCAGCTCGCCGAGCGCTTCCCCGACCAGAACCGGCGGGGCGCGGTGGCCTACGCGCTGATGCGCTCCCTCCAGATGCGTCGGCTCCGGCTGCCCAAGCCGCAGGTCAAGCGCGGAGCGCGGCCCTGAGCACTGCGGCTTTCTCCGGGGGAGCGGCCGAGGCCTGGCTGAACAGGCTGGGTGGGCTGCGTGACGTCGTACGACAAGAGCTGGTGGCCCGGCAGCTCGACGAGCAGATAACGGGCCGCTACCCGGTCGGGCAGCGGCTGCGGGTGCTGGACGTGGGAATGGGCCAGGGCACGCAGGCGCTGCGGCTGGCCCGGCTCGGGCATCAGGTCACCGGGCTGGAGCGGGACGCGACGATGATCGCCGCGGCCCGTGACGCGCTGTGCGGCGAGCCCGAGGGCATCCGGGAGCGGATGCGGATCATCGAGGGCGACGGCCGGGACACCGGGGTGCACTTCCTGCCCGGCAGTTTCGACGTGGTGCTGTGCCACGGCGTGCTCATGTACGTCGAGGAGCCGGACGCGCTGCTCGCGGGGCTCGCGCGGATGCTGGCCCCGGGCGGGCTGCTGTCGCTGCTGGTGCGCAACGCGGACGCGCTGGCCATGCGGCCGGGGCTGTCCGGCGACTGGGCGGGCGCGCTCGGCGCCTTCGACACCGTCGCGTACCGCAACCGGCTGGGGCTGGACGTGCGGGCGGACCGGCTGGTGACGCTGACCGGCGCGCTGGCCGGGATCGGGGCGCCGCTCCAGGCCTGGTACGGCGTGCGGGTCTTCACGGACACGGCACCGGACGGGACG
Source organism: Streptomyces sp. NPDC002884 (assembly GCF_040295245.1). Taxonomy (NCBI): domain Bacteria; kingdom Bacillati; phylum Actinomycetota; class Actinomycetes; order Kitasatosporales; family Streptomycetaceae; genus Streptomyces; species Streptomyces sp. NPDC002884. The sequence goes on from NZ_JBEOVB010000001.1 coordinate 204,861, forward strand.
GAGATCCCGCAGGACCCGCAGCAGCGGGAGAGCCTGCTGTCCGCCGAGGAGCGGGCCGGCCGGACCGACCCCTACCGGCAGGTGGCGGCGCTGCTGCACCTGTGCGGAGTGCGCGGCTGAGCCGGACCGGCGTTCTTCACTCGTCCGGGTGAGCGGTGGCCGGGGTGGCCGTACGGCGACCACCCCGACGGAGGGCTACGCCTCGTTCGCCTGCAGGCTCATCGGGCCGTAGATCTCGGTGGAGTCCTCGAAGAGCCGCACCTGGTCCGCGCCGCCTTCGAGGAGGTCCTTCCACACTTCCCCGATCCAGGACTCGGCGTCCCCCTGCGTGGTGAACTCCTCGGGCTCCACCGCTGGTTGGACCTCCGTCCCGTCGGCCTTCTCGAACCGCCACGTCCATGCCGCCATGTACGCCTCCCAGCTGTGACCACGTGCAGAGCAGAAGCCGGATCTTGGTCCGGCTTCTGCTGTGCAGCCTAGTCGGATGCGCAAGACCTGGTCAGACACGCGAAAATCAGCTCCGTGGAAGTCACTCTGCTCGGTACCGGCGCCCCCGCGGGACTACCCCGCCCCGACTGCTCCTGCGCCGTGTGCGCGACCTCGCTGGGGGCTGATGCGCGGGCGGCGACCGCGCTGCTCGTCGACGGGGTCCTGTTGCTCGATCTGACGCCGGGTGCGGCGTTCGCGGCCGCGCGGGCGGGCCGTTCGCTGGGCGGGGTGCGGCAGGTACTGCTGACGCACCCGCACGACGGGCCCCCGGTGGAGGTGCCGGCCGGGCTGCCGCAACCCGGCCGGGTGCCGGACGGGCGGGAGTCGGCGCTGCTGACGGGGCATCGGGTGCGGGCGGTGGCGATGGACTCGCCCGGCACCGGGTACGCGGTGGCCGGCCCGGACGGGCAGCGGCTGCTGTACCTGCCGCCCGGTGGCGCGCCGGCCGGCCTGGAGGAGGGGTCGGAGCCCGCCGAGCGGTACGACATGGTCCTGGCGGATCTGGTGGGGCGCCCGGACGCGCTGGCGAAGCTGCGGGCGGTGGGCGCGGTGGGGCCGACGACCGACGTGGTCGCCGTCCATCTGGACCACGGCGTGCCACCGGGCGCGGAGTTGCGCCGACGGCTCGCGGCGGCCTGCGCGCGGGCGGTGCCGGACGGTTCGACCCTGATGGTGGGGGTGTACGAGGACGTGCCGGACGTGCCGCGGCGGACGCTGGTGCTGGGCGGGGCCCGGTCGGGCAAGTCGGTGGAGGCGGAACGCCGGCTGGAGTCCTTCCCGGACGTGCTGTACGTGGCGACCGGCGGGACCCGGGGCGGCGACACCGAGTGGGCGTCCCGGGTCGCGACGCACCGCGACCGGCGGCCGGGCTCGTGGCGGACCGTGGAGACCTGCGACCTGGTGCCTCTGGTGGCGCGGGACGGTGCCCCGCTGCTGATCGACTGTCTGTCGCTGTGGCTGACGGACGTCATGGACTCCGTCGGGGCGTGGGACGACGCGCAGTGGGCGGACGGCGGCGAACGGGCGCTGCGCGCGCGGGTGGTGGAACTGGCGGAGGCGGTGCGCTCGGCCCGGCGGACCGTCGTGCTGGTCTCGAACGAGGTGGGCTCGGGGATCGTGCCGGCCACGGCGTCGGGCCGCCGGTACCGGGACGAGCTGGGGCGGCTGAACGCGGCCGTCGCCGCCGAGTGCGAGGAGGTGGTCCTGGTGGTGGCGGGCCAGGCACTGGTGCTGCGGGGGACGGCGGGCGGCGCCTGACGGTCAGTTCCTGCGCGCGATGACCTGGTAGGCGTTCGAGAAGCGCGTGCGGCGCAGGGCGGGGGCCAGCAGGTGGTCGAGTACGGCGGCCAGGGCGGTCAGGGGCGCGGCCGTCCGGCGCAGCCGGGTCCTGTTCAGGCAGAGCGAGGCGGCCGTCGCCAGGTCGTGCGGGGTGTGCGGGGTCCGGCGGTCCGTCACGACGATCTCGCAGCCCTGGGCCTCGAGTTCGGCCCGGAGGTTGGCCATCGGGATCAGGTGGAGGTGGCGGGGCTGGTCGTAGGAGTGCCACCACTTGCCCAGGACGGCCGCGGACGCGCTGGCGGGGTCCGGGAGCTGCACGAGGAGGTGGCCGCCCGGCCGCAGGGCCGTGAGCGCCGCCGCGAGTTCGCGCTTCGGGTCCCGGGTGTGTTCCAGGTGGTGGAGCATGCTGACCACGTCGTAGCGGCCGTGCAGGCGGGACAGCACCTCCGGCGCCGTCAGCGGGCCCAGGTGGGCCTCGTCGAGCCGGCCCGCCGCTCGCGCGCGCTGCACCCTCGGGGTCGGGTCCACCCCGTCGAACGCCGTGTAGGCGAACACCTCCCGCGCCGCCTCGGGGAAGGCCGCGTCCCCCGTGCCCACGTCCAGCCAGCTCTCCGGCTCGGGGAAGGGCAGCATCGCCCGGGCCGTCGCCCTGAGGTGCCCGCGGTCGGACCGCTTCTCGCCCTCGGCGCCGTACAGCGCCAGGCCCTCGGCGGTCAGGCGGGGGTTCTGGAAGGCGTGCGCGCAGTCCCGGCACTCGTCGACCACGAAGGTGCCCGGCCTGCGGTGGCGCAGGTCCGGTGCGCGCAGCCGGGTGCGCAGGCGCTTCGAGCCGCACCAGGGGCAGTCGTCTCGGCGCGGCTCGTGGACGGGCCTGGGGGGCATGAGCGGCTCCGGGGATGACATCGAGAACGAACGACAATTAGCTGCAAAACGGAACGTATGGGATCCCGATCTTGGGTGCAATGACGTCACGCGGGTGTGGTGGCGATGTGGCGCGGAACCGTTCGATCGGTGCCGGTACTGTTCGGCGAATGAGCTCGCTTAATCTCGACGACTTCACCGATCTGATCGAGCGCCCCGACGGTGGGGTACGCCGCGACGCGGAGGCGCGTCGGGAACGTCAGATCGTGCCGCCCGGATCGCTGGGGCGCCTGGACGACCTGGGTGAGTGGCTGGCGGCGGCGCAGGGCTCGTCGCCCGTGCGGCCGGTCGAGCGGCCGCGGGTGGTGCTGTTCGCCGGCGACCACGGCATCGCCGAGCTCGGCGTCTCCGCCCGACCGGCGGGCAGCGCCTCGGAGTTGGTGCGCGAGGTCATCGAGGGCGGCCGTCCGGTCTCCGTGCTCGCCCGTCGCCTCGGCGTGCCCGTGCGCGTCGTGGACATGGCACTGGACTGCGATCCGGACACGTTCCCCGAGGACGTCGTACGGCACCGGGTGCGGCGCGGCAGCGGCCGTATCGACATCGAGGACGCCCTGACGCTCGAGGAGGCCGAGGCGGCCTTCCGGGCGGGCGTGGCCGTCGCGGACGAGGAGGCCGACTCCGGCACGGACCTGGTCGTGCTCGGCGACATCAGCGTCGGCGGGACGACGGCCGCGGGTGTGCTCGTGGCCGCGCTGTGCGGGACCGACGCGTCCGTGGTGACCGGGCGGGGCGGCGAGGCGATCGACGACCTGGCGTGGATGCGCAAGTGCGCGGCCGTCCGGGACGCGCTCAGGCGGGCGCGGCCGGTGCTCGGGGAGCAGTTGCAACTGCTGGCGACGGTGGGCGGGGCCGACCTCGCCGCCATGACGGGCTTTCTGCTCCAGTGCGCGGTACGGAAGTTGCCCGTCGTCCTGGACGGCGTCGTGGCCGCGGCGTGCGCGCTCGTCGGCCAGCGGGTCGCGTTCCGGGCGCCGGACTGGTGGCTGGCCGCACACAAGAGCGGTGAACCGGGACAGGCGAAGGCGCTGGACCGGATGGCCCTGGAACCGCTGCTGGACCAGGGCGTGAAGGTCGGAGAGGGCGCCGGCGCCCTGCTCGCGCTCCCGTTGGTGCAGGCCGCCGCCGCACTGGCGGCGGAACTCCCCGAGCGGCCCGAGAAGCCGGAAGAGCCCGAGGAACCCGAGGAGCCCGAGCAGCCGGCAGCGTCCGGGGCATCCGCCGCCGCCGAAGCCACCGAGGTGACCGAAGCCACCGAGGTGTCCGCGGCCGCCGAAGTGGCCGACGGGAAGCGGGAAACGGAGTAACCGAGCGGCCGAAAGGGACAGGCGGCGCCAAAAGAGCGGATTCCCTGAAGTGCACCCATATGATCACCACTCATGGGCAACACCCGGGGCGCCGCCGCCTTCGCCGTCTGGTACCTGCGTGCCGTCGCGTTCGTCAACTTCCTCAGTGCGGTGTGGGTCTCCCTGGGGCAGGACGTCCGGCGGCACAACCAGGAGAACCTCTTCACGCCGTATCTGCTGACGGCCGGCTTCGCCTCCGGGGTCTTCACCGCGTTCCTGGCCGTCACGATGCGGCGCCGCAAGCGGGCCGCGTGGATCCTGAACCTCGGTCTGAGCGGGGCGTTCCTGGGGCTGTTCATGCTGGCCATGGCGTTCCCGGAGATCCGGCGGCACCCGCAGAACTGGGTCTCGCTCGTGCTGACCGCCGCCTTCGTCGTCGCGCTGCTCGCCGGCCGGGGGGAGTTCTACGCGAAGGGCGACCGGTCCAATCCGAGGCTCGCCGCGGCCGTCGGCGCCGGCGGGCTGCTGGGCGCCTCGCTGCTGGCCGCGCTGCTGGTGACGGTCACCGACCGGGCGTCCGTCCCCTCGACCTTCCTCGAACGCTGGCGCTACGGCACGCTGCGGCTGGTCTCCGTGGCCGCCGACGAGTACCGCGTCCCCGGGATCGCCCCGCCCACCTGGGTCGACGTCGCCGTCAACGTGCTGAGCACGGCGCTCGTCCTCGCCGTGCTGTACGCCGCCTTCCGCTCCCGGCGGGCCGTCGACCCGCTCACCGAGGACGACGAGAAACGGCTGCGGGAGCTCCTCGACCTGCACGGTGAGCGGGACTCGCTCGGCTACTTCGCGCTGCGGCGGGAGAAGAGCGTGTGCTGGTCGCCCACGGGCAAGGCGGCCGTCGCCTACCGCGTCGTCGGCGGGGTGTCGCTGGCCTCCGGGGACCCGCTCGGGGATCCGGAGGCCTGGCCGGGGGCGATCGTGCCGTGGCTCGCCGAGGCGCGGGCGCACGGGTGGATCCCGGCGGTGATGGGCGCGAGCGAGGAGGCCGGCACCGTCTACGCCCGGCACGGACTGGACGCGCTGGAACTCGGGGACGAGGCCCTGGTCGAGGTCGCCGAGTTCACCCTCGAGGGGCGGGCCATGCGGACCGTCCGGCAGGCCTACAACCGGGTCCGGCGGGCCGGGTACACGGTCCGGGTACGACGGCACGAGGACATCCCGGCCGACGAGATGGCATCACTGCTCCGCCGCGCCGACGCCTGGCGCGACGGGGCCACCGAGCGCGGGTTCAGCATGGCGCTGGGACGGCTCGGGGACCCGGAGGACGGGCGCTGCGTGATGCTGGAGTGCGCCGACGCCCGCGGTGAACTGAGGGGCCTGCTCTCCTTCGTGCCCTGGGGGCCGCACGGGCTGTCCCTCGACCTGATGCGCCGGGACCGCGACTGCGACAACGGGCTGACGGAGTTCATGGTCATCGAACTCCTCCGGCGCGCCCGGGAGGACCGGGCGGTCCGGGTCACGCAGGTCTCGCTGAACTTCGCCGTGTTCCGCTCGGTCTTCGAACGGGGCGCGCGCCTGGGCGCCGGACCGGTGCTGAGGCTGTGGCGGTCGCTGCTCAGCTTCTTCTCCCGCTGGTGGCAGATCGAGTCGCTGTACCGCGCCAACGCCAAGTACCGGCCCATCTGGGAACCCCGTTTCCTGCTCTTCGAGAAGAGCGCGGACCTGCCCCGCATCGGTGTCGCGTCGGCGCGGGCGGAGGGATTCCTGGAGGCGCCGGGGCTGCCCGAGTGGCTGCGCCGGGGGCGCCTGGAGACCCACCGGTGAACGTGGTCGCCCGCCGGGCCCGCGCCGAATGGGGGCCGCTGTACGAGGCCGTACGCACCCCCTTGGCGCGGCGGCGGTGGCGGGCGGTCCCGATGACCCTCGGGGCGGTGTGTCTGACATCGGTGACCCAGGTCGTGCAGAACCGGCCGTGGGGCTACGGACCGGTCCAGGCGGCCGGAGCGGTACGGGCCGAGGACCCCCTGTGGCTCGCCCTGCTGCGCACCCCGCTGTCCCTGTTCGTGCCCGCGCTCGACCTGCCGGTCTGGGGCGCGCTCGCCCAGATCCTGCTGGTGTTCGGGATCGCGGAGCTCTGTCTGGGCTGGTGGCGGACCCTGGTCATCGCCTACGCCGCCACGCTCGCCGGCACCCTGTACGCGCGCGTGGGCATCGCCCTCGGCCCCGGCAGCCCGTTCGGGCTGCCGGCCGCCGACGCCCGGATCGTGGACACCGGCCCGTCGGCGGCCGTGGTCGGCCTCGCGGTGTTCCTGGGCTGGCGCTACCGCGCCCATGTGACGGCGGGGGCGGTGATCGTCGCGATGGTGGTGGAGGTCCTGCTGAAGGACAACCTGGCGGGCAAGGAGCATCTGGCGGCGATCGCGGCGGTGCTGGTGCTGTGCGCGGTGGCCGAGACCCGCCGGCGCTCGCGGGGGCCCGGGCGGCCCGCCCGGGGGCCGCGGGGCGGCACCGGCGCACGGCTCCGCCGGGGGACGCGGGGCGGGGGTACCGGTTCACGGCTGCGCCACGGGGCGCGACCGGCCACGAAGCCCCGCAGCCGTCGTACGGCCCACCCGTCCGGTGCGGACCGGGTCGCTCAGTTCCGCTCCTCGGACTGAGCGAGCTCCGCGGTCGTCTTCCCGCCCAGCCAGTCCCCCACGACCCGGCGCGGGCCCGCCCAGCGGCGGTCGTGGCGGTAGGCCCGCAGCACCGACTTCGCCCGGGCCCGCGGCCGCCGCCGGTAGAGCCGCCGGGCCCACGGCGAGCCCGGCCTGGCCACCCGTACCAGGCCCACCAGGCCCAGGAACGGGATGAAGACGCTGAACACGGCCATCTTGGCCTTGCCCTTGCTCAGCACCGCCAGGGAGAACAGGAGGTTGAGCACGACGGTCGAGATGACGCTGCCCCGGTCCTGGAGTTCGTCCTGGGTCATGTCGTTGACACCGAACGGCGAGAAGCCCACCAGCAGCAGTCCGCCCAGCGCCGCCGTGAGGACCACGGCCTCCACGCTCTTGCGGCCCGCCTCGGTCCAGTACACGTCGTCGAGATGCAGGATCAGCGCGAACTCGTCGAGGACCAGGCCCGTGCCGATACCGAAGACCACCGCGAAGGCGACCGCCCCGAAGCCGTACCGGCCGCTCGCCACCGCGCCGAAACCGCCCGCGACGGTCAGGACGACGCCGGGGACCACGTGGTGGATGTGCACCCCGCCGGAGCTGATGTTGCCGAAGGGGCCCTTGCCCGCCCGGATGAGACGCGTGATGACCCGGGTGATCAGAAAGGTGAGGACGAACGCCGTCAGGGCGACGAGCAGCGGGACCTTGCCCGGTTCGACGATGTTGCGCTGCACCCACTCGCCCATGTCGCCAGTCTCCCGGGGCGGGGGGCGGGCTGCCTCGTGGGCGGGGCGTCCGGGCTACTCTGCCGCCGTGTCCCAGACCTCGCCCCTCGACGGCCTCCGCTTCTCCTTCGGCACCCTCACCGTGCTCCCGGTCAGGGTGACCCGCTGGGACCGGGAGGCCGCGCGCGGGGGCATGCTCGGCGCCCCCTTGGTCGGGCTGGTCGTCGGCGGCTGCGCGGCCGGCCTCGGCCTGCTGCTGCTGTACCTGGGCGCGAGCCCGCTGCTCGCCGCCGTCGCCTCCGCCGCCGTGCCCGCCGTCCTCACCCGCGGTCTGCACCTCGACGGGCTGGCCGACACCGCGGACGGGCTCGGCAGCGGCAAGCCCGCCGAGGACGCGCTGCGGATCATGAAGCAGTCCGACATCGGCCCGTTCGGCGTGCTCACGCTGCTCCTCGTGCTGCTCGCCCAGGTGGCCGCGCTGACACAGCTCTACGACACCTCGTGGGCGCTGGGCGCGGTGGCCGCCGTGGTCTCGGCGGCCACCGCCCGGCTGGCGCTGACCCTGGCGGCCCGCGCCGGGGTGCCGGCCGCGCGGCCGGAGGGGCTAGGGGCGGCGGTCGCCGGTGTGGTCCCGGTGCGGGGCGCGGTGCTCACCGCGGTCGCCGTCACGCTGGCGGCGGCGGTCGCGGGAGCGTGCTGCGGACCGTACGAGGGCGGTGTCGTCGTCCTGATCGGGCACGTCGGGCCGGGCCCCCTCTTCGAGCCGTACGACGCCGTCCAGCCGGCGCTCGCGGTCCTCGCCGCCCTCGCCGTCGCCGAACTGCTGCTGCGCCACTGCACGCGGCGCTTCGGCGGGGTCACCGGGGATGTCTTCGGCGGCCTCGCGGAGACGGCGGCGACCACCGCGCTCGTGGTGTTCTGCCTGGGGCGCTAGCGGGTCAGCACGCCTCCCGCCACACCCCCGGCTCGTACTTCTTCAGCAGTGAACTCAGGCGCAGTCTGCGGGAGTCGGCGCAGAACTCGCTCATGGGGAGTTCGTACTCGGCGCACTGTTCGTCGACCGCGAAGTCGAAGTCGTCGACGAGTTCCGGGATCTGGCCGAGGTCGTCCTTCAGTCCGACCGACACGCCCCGGTCGTGGGCGAGTTCGGCGATGAGGCGGTTCAGCGGAGCTGGTCGGCGACGGTGACCCGCCGACCGGCGCCCTCCTCGTCCGACCCGCCGCCCGACCCGCCGCCCGACCCGCCGCCCGGCCCTCCGCCCGGCCCGCCGTCCGGCACCCCACGACGATCGCCCATGTCCGCCGCCCGCCGTCTCCCCGGTCCGACCCGACGGGTGTGCCCCGGCTCATGGAATGCGAGGATCGAGAAGTGGCTACGACGCCACCGACAGGTGAACACGCGCGTGCATGAGCGACCGCACACGCACGCGTACGCTCATTCCGGGATTCGCCACGCCGGTTCGCCGCGCCGGTGAGGCACACCCCCGGATACGACCGCACCCACGACCCGGATCTAGGGTCGGTTGTCGGGCCCGGTCGACCCACACATTCCGGCCACCGCAACTCCACATCGGAAGCGAGATTTCACCACCGTGACTGCTCTCACTCTCAGCACCGCCGCGGCGCCCGGCCTCCGGGCCGACGCGATCGTGATCGGTGTCGCCAAGGGCGCGAAAGGCCCGATCGTTGCCCCAGGCGCCGAAGCCCTCGACAAGGCCTACGACGGCAGGCTCGCCGGCATCCTGGAAACCCTCGGTGCCTCCGGCGCCGAGGGCGAGGTGACCAAGCTGCCCGCACCGGCAGGTTTCAAGGCACCGCTCGTGCTCGCGGTGGGGCTCGGCCAGGAGCCCGGGACGGACGCCGGCTTCGACCCCGAGGCGCTGCGCAGGGCGGCCGGCGCGGCCGCCCGCACGCTCACCGGCGCCAAGAAGGCCGCCTTCGCCCTGCCGGTGACCGACGCCGCCGACATCGGCGCGATCGGCGAGGGCGTGGTGCTCGGCGCGTACTCCTTCGACACGTACAAGCAGAGCGGCAACGATGCCAAGGCCAAGAACGGCAAGGCGCCGCTCGCCGAGGCCGCCCTGCTCGGCGGGAAGCCGCGCGACGCCGCCCACAAGGCCGCGCTGCTGCGTGCCGCCGCCGTCGGCGAGGAGCTCAACCGCGCCCGCGACCTGATCAACATGCCGCCGAACGACCTCGACCCCGAGGCGTTCGCCGCTCTCGCCCAGACGGCGGCCAAGGAGCACGGCATCAAGGTGACGGTGCTCGACGAGAAGGCCCTCGCCAAGGGCGGCTACGGCGGCATCCTCGGCGTCGGCTCCGGCTCGGCCTCGGCCCCGCGCCTGGTGAAGCTCTCCTACACCTCCTCCAAGGCCAAGAAGAACCTGGCCTTCGTCGGCAAGGGCATCACCTACGACTCGGGCGGCATCTCGCTGAAGCCGGCCGGGCACAACGAGACGATGAAGTGCGACATGAGCGGTGCCGCGGCGGTCTTCGCCGCGGTCGTCGCCGCCGCGCGGCTCGGGCTCGAGGTGAACGTCACCGGATGGCTGGCGCTGGCCGAGAACATGCCCTCCGGCTCCGCCACCCGCCCGGGTGACGTGCTGCGCATGTACAGCGGCAAGACCGTCGAGGTCCTCAACACGGACGCCGAGGGCCGGCTGGTCCTCGCGGACGCGCTGTGGGCGGCCTCCGCGGAGAAGCCGGACGCCATCGTCGACGTCGCGACCCTGACCGGCGCGATGATGCTGGCGCTGGGCAGCCGGACCTTCGGGATCATGGCGAACGACGACGCGTTCCGCTCCGTGCTGCACGAGGCCGCCGAGGAGGTCGGTGAGCCGGCGTGGCCGATGCCACTGCCGGAGCACCTGCGCAAGGGCATGGACTCCAGCGTCGCGGACATCGCGAACATGGGTGAGCGGATGGGCGGCGGGCTGGTGGCCGGTCTCTTCCTGCGCGAGTTCGTGGGCGAGGGGATCACCTGGGCGCACCTGGACATCGCCGGGCCCGCGTTCAACGAGGGCGGACCCTTCGGGTACACGCCGAAGGGCGGCACCGGTACCGCTGTGCGGACGCTGGTGCGGCTGGCCGAGCTGACCGCCTCCGGCGACCTGGGCTAGTCCCTCGGGAGCAGGGGACTGTGCGCCTGATCACTCGGGCCGCATCCGTCATGCGGCGGGTGCGGCCCGATCGTGGCCGGTCGCGCAGTTCCCCGCGCCCCCGGGCGGGGCCGGTCCCCCTGTCACAAGTGAGCGTGGGGTGTCTCACACCCCGGCCCCGCGTCTCGTTCGCCTCCCGCAAGTGCGAAGATGGGCCTCGGCAGGACAGGGCCCCCACCACAGGGCCGAAGAAAGAGCGGCCGGACACCAGCCGCCGGCGGTCAGCGACGACCGGCGCACGGCACACATGCATGGAGGACGTGACGTGGCGAACGACGCCAGCACCGTTTTCGACCTAGTGATCCTCGGCGGTGGTAGTGGCGGGTACGCCGCGGCCCTGCGCGGGGCGCAGCTGGGCCTGGACGTCGCCCTGATCGAGAAGGACAAGGTCGGCGGCACCTGCCTGCACCGGGGTTGCATCCCCACCAAGGCCCTGCTGCACGCGGGCGAGATCGCCGACCAGGCCCGCGAGAGCGAGCAGTTCGGCGTCAAGGCCACCTTCGAGGGCATCGACGTCCCCGCCGTCCACAAGTACAAGGACGGTGTCATCTCCGGTCTGTACAAGGGCCTTCAGGGGCTGATCGCGTCCCGCAAGGTGACGTACATCGAGGGTGAGGGCCGTCTGTCCTCCCCGACCTCCGTCGACGTGGGCGGACAGCGCGTCCAGGGCCGTCATGTGCTGCTCGCGACCGGCTCCGTGCCGAAGTCGCTGCCGGGCCTGGAGATCGACGGCAACCGGATCATCTCCTCGGACCACGCCCTCGTCCTGGACCGCGTACCGAAGTCCGCGATCATCCTGGGCGGCGGCGTCATCGGCGTCGAGTTCGCCTCGGCGTGGAAGTCCTTCGGCTCCGACGTGACCGTGATCGAGGGCCTGAAGCACCTCGTCCCGGTCGAGGACGAGAACTCCTCCAAGCTTCTTGAGCGCGCGTTCCGCAAGCGCGGCATCAAGTTCAACCTGGGCACCTTCTTCTCCAAGGCCGACTACACCGCCGACGGCGTCAAGGTCACGCTGGCGGACGGCAAGGAGTTCGAGGCCGAGGTCCTGCTCGTCGCGGTGGGCCGCGGGCCCGTCTCCGCCGGTCTCGGCTACGAGGAGCAGGGCGTCGCCACGGACCGCGGCTACGTCCTGGTCGACGAGTACATGCGTACCAACGTCCCGACCATCTCCGCCGTCGGCGACCTGGTCCCGACCCTCCAGCTCGCGCACGTCGGCTTCGCCGAGGGCATGCTGGTCGCGGAGCGTCTGGCCGGTCAGAAGGTCGTCCCGATCGACTACGACGGTGTCCCCCGGGTGACGTACTGCCACCCCGAGGTCGCCTCCGTGGGCATCACCGAGGCCAAGGCCAAGGAGATCTACGGCGCGGACAAGGTCGTCGCTCTGAAGTACAACCTCGCGGGCAACGGCAAGAGCAAGATCCTCAACACCGCGGGCGAGATCAAGCTCGTCCAGGTGAAGGACGGTGCCGTGGTCGGCGTCCACATGGTCGGCGACCGCATGGGCGAGCAGGTCGGCGAAGCCCAGCTGATCTACAACTGGGAGGCGCTGCCCGCCGAGGTCGCGCAGCTCATCCACGCCCACCCGACGCAGAACGAGGCGCTCGGCGAGGCCCACCTGGCCCTGGCGGGCAAGCCGCTGCACTCGCACGACTGACCCTCGGTCGACCAAGCGACGACTCAGACTTCCGCAATTCGTAAGGAGCAACCGAAACCATGGCGGTTTCCGTAACCCTTCCGGCGCTCGGCGAGAGCGTCACCGAGGGCACTGTCACCCGCTGGCTGAAGGCCGAGGGTGAGCGCGTAGAGGCCGACGAGCCCCTGCTCGAGGTGTCGACCGACAAGGTCGACACCGAGATCCCCTCCCCCGCCGCCGGCATCCTGGCCTCCATCAAGGTCGCCGAGGACGAGACGGTCGAGGTCGGCGCCGAGCTGGCCGTCATCGACGACGGCACCGGCGCCCCGGCCGCCGCCCCGGCTCCGGCCGCCGAGGAGGTCGCGCCGCCGGCCCCCGAGCCGGCCCCGGCCGCCCAGCCCTCCACCGAGCAGGCGGCCCCGGCCCCGGCTCCCACCGCCGAGGCCGCAGCCGGCGGCGGCTCCGCCGAGGGCACGGACGTCGTCCTGCCCGCGCTCGGCGAGTCCGTCACCGAGGGCACCGTCACCCGCTGGCTGAAGCAGGTCGGCGAGGAGGTCACGGAGGACGAGCCGCTGCTCGAGGTCTCGACCGACAAGGTCGACACCGAGATCCCGGCGCCCGTCTCCGGTGTGCTGCTCGAGATCACGGTCGGCGAGGACGAGACCGCCGAGGTCGGCGCCAAGCTCGCCGTCATCGGCGCCCCGGGCGCGGCTCCGGCCGCCGCCCCGGCCCCCGCCGCTCCGGCCCCGGCCCCCGCCGCCGCTGCCCCGGCGCCCGCCCCGGCACCGGCTCCGGCCGCCCCCGCTCCGGCTCCGGCCGCTCCGGCGCCCGCCCCGGTCGCCGCCGCCCCGGCTCCGGCCGCCCCGGCCCCCGCGCCGGTCGCTCCGGCTCCGGTCGCCCCGGCCGCCCCCGCGCCCGCCGCTCCCGCGGGTGACGACGGCGCCTACGTGACCCCGCTGGTGCGCAAGCTCGCCGCCGAGAACGGCGTCGACCTGGCCGCCGTCAAGGGCACCGGTGTCGGCGGTCGTATCCGCAAGCAGGACGTCCTCGCCGCCGCCGAGGCCGCGAAGGCCGCCGCCGCGGCTCCGGCTCCGGCTCCGGCCGCCGCTGCCCCGGCAGCCAGGAAGACCCCGACGCTGGAGGCCTCTCCGCTCCGCGGCCAGACGGTCAAGATGCCTCGCATCCGCAAGGTCATCGGCGACAACATGGTCAAGGCGCTGCACGAGCAGGCGCAGCTGTCCTCGGTCGTCGAGGTCGACATCACCCGGCTGATGAAGCTCCGCGCGCAGGCGAAGGACTCCTTCGCGGCCCGCGAGGGCGTCAAGCTCTCCCCGATGCCGTTCTTCGTGAAGGCGGCGGCCCAGGCACTGAAGGCCCACCCGGCCGTCAACGCCCGGATCAACGTGGACGAGGGCACGATCACCTACTTCGACACCGAGAGCATCGGTATCGCGGTGGACTCGGAGAAGGGCCTGATGACCCCGGTCATCAAGCACGCGGGCGACCTGAACATCGCCGGCATCGCCAAGGCCACGGCCGACCTGGCGGGCAAGGTCCGCGCGAACAAGATCACCCCGGACGAGCTGTCCGGTGCGACCTTCACCATCAGCAACACCGGTTCGCGCGGCGCGCTGTTCGACACGATCATCGTGCCGCCGAACCAGGTCGCGATCCTCGGCATCGGCGCCACGGTCAAGCGTCCGGCCGTCATCGAGACGGAGGAGGGCACGGTCATCGGCGTCCGCGACATGACGTACCTGACCCTGTCCTACGACCACCGTCTGGTCGACGGCGCCGACGCGGCCCGTTACCTGACCGCGGTCAAGGCGATCCTGGAGGCCGGCGAGTTCGAGGTCGAACTCGGCCTCTGACCTCCCAGGGCTCGACAGCGGGTGCCCCCGTCCGGAACTCTCCGGGCGGGGGCTTCCGTCTGTCCGCTCCGGGCGGGACCTGTCCGGTACTGGTCTTTACAGGCAAGTCCCGGTGTGAACGTGTAAGTCTCGTCTCACCTGCTCGAAAGCGCCCCCGTGCGCCTCTCCTGCGCGGGCCCCCGGCCGTATTGTCTAAACGTCAAACGCCCCCGGAGGCCCGTGCGGCCCCTCTTCGAAGGAGCCTTCATGACCGCGCCCGTCGTCCACTCGCTGCGCGAACAGATCCGCGAGCACATCGTGGAGGGGATCGTCAGCGGGCGCTGGAAGCCGGGCGAGCGGATCGTGGAGCGCCGGATCGCGACCGAGCTGGAGGTCAGCCAGACTCCGGTGCGGGAGGCGCTGCGCGAGCTGGAGTCGCTGCGGTTGATCGAGTCCGCGCCGAACAAGGGCGTGCGGGTGCGCAACCTCACGGCCGCCGATCTGGAGGAGAGCTACCCCGTCCGGGCCGGTCTGGAGGCGATCGCGGCGGAGCTGGCCGCGCAGCGGCTGGCCGAGGACTGCTCGGCCCTCGAACCGCATGTCGCCGCGCTGTACGAGGCGGACCGCGCCGCGGACGGCACCGGCCAGGTGCGGCACACCGTCGGTTTCCACCGGGAGCTGGTCCGGGCGGCCGGCAACTCGGTGCTGCTGCACACCTGGGAGGGCCTCGGCATCGAGGTGTTCACGGCGCTGTCGATCCGCTGGCTGGGGACCGTGCAGCAGTCGTACGCGGAGGAGCACGAGGAGCTCGTCCAGGCGTTCCGGCGGCGGGATCCGAGGATCGCCGAGCTGGTGAAGGCGCATGTCCTCGGGTGTGCTCCCCGGGCGTAGGCCCCGCCCTGGTTCAGTGGAGCGTACACGCGCTCATACGTGGGCTCCGACCTGCGAGAACCGCTGATTTAGGCGGCACGGGGTGCCTGCCCGAAAGGCACCCCGTGCCTACTTTCTCGCAATCGAGAGGTTTTGCCCTTCAACCCTTTGATCGATCATCGATCAGGGGGTTACAGTCGCCGACGGGCCACGGACGGAGCCACACACGGCGCCGCACCGAAGCCCCACGCCCTGTCCTGCCAAAGACCAAGGGCACCCCCGAAACACCTCACAGGGAACCCCCTTCGACTGAGGAAGGCGGCGACATGACCGACCCCCAGGCCATCCAGCCGAGCGCGCTCGACCAGCTCCCCGACCGGGACCCGGAGGAGACCGCCGAATGGCAGGCCTCCCTGGACGCGGTCGCCAAGGCGGCCGGGCCGCACCGTGCGGCATACCTGATGCGCCGCACGCTGGAGCGTGCCGAGGGCAACGGCATCGCGCTGCCCAAGCTGCTCGAGACGGACTACGTCAACACCATCCCCACCGCCGCCGAGCCGTCCGCGCCCGGTGACGAGGGCATGGAGCGGCGGATCACCGCGTGGAACCGCTGGAACGCGGCCGCGATGGTGACCCGGGGCAGCAAACACGGCGTCGGCGGCCACATCGCCACCTTCGCCTCCGCCGCCTGGCTCTACGAGACCGGCTTCAACCACTTCTTCAAGGGCAAGGAGGCCGACGGCTCGGGCGACCAGCTCTACATCCAGGGCCACGCCTCCCCCGGCATCTACGCCCGCGCCTTCCTCGACGGCCGGCTGACCGAGCAGCACCTCGACAACTTCCGCCAGGAGGCGGGCGGCGAAGGCCTCCCGTCGTACCCGCACCCGCGCCGGCTGCCCTGGCTGTGGGAGTTCCCGACGGTGTCGATGGGCCTCGGCCCGCTCTCCGCCATCTACCAGGCGCGCTTCAACCGCTATCTCACCAACCGCGGCATCAAGGACGTCTCCGCGTCCCACGTGTGGGCGTTCCTCGGTGACGGCGAGATGGACGAGCCCGAGTCGACGGCGGCACTCGCACTCGCCTCCCGCGAGGGTCTCGACAACCTGACCTTCGTCATCAACTGCAACCTCCAGCGCCTCGACGGCCCGGTCCGCGCGAACTTCAAGATCGTGCAGGAGCTGGAGGCCCAGTTCCGCGGCGCGGGCTGGAACGTGATCAAGTCGCTGTGGGGCTCCGCCTGGGACGAGCTGTTCCAGCTCGACACCACCGGCGCGCTCGTGCGCCGGCTGCGCGAGGTACCGGACGCCCAGGTGCAGACGTACCAGACGCGTGGCGCGGCCTACATCCGCGAGGACTTCTTCGGCAAGGACCCGGCGCTCGCCGAACTGGCGAAGCTGCTGAGCGACGACAAGATCCTCGAGTGTTTCCACCTCTCCCGCGGTGGTCACGAGGCGCGCAAGGTGTTCGCGGCCTACAAGGCGGCCGTGGAGTTCAAGGGCGCCCCGACGGTCATCCTGGCCCAGACGGTCAAGGGCCACACCCTCGGCGAGGGCTTCGCGTCGAAGAACGCCAACCACCAGATGAAGAAGCTCTCGGTGGACGAGTTCAAGGCGATGCGCGACCTGCTGGAGCTGCCGATCCCGGACAGCCTGTTCGTCGACGGCGTGGTCCCCTACGGCCACCCGGGCGCCGACTCGCCCGAGGTCCGCTACCTCCAGGAGCGCCGCGCGGCCCTCGGCGGCCCGGCCCCGGCCCGCCGTACGCACGCGCTCGCCCCGCTGCCGGCCCCCGCCGACAAGACGTTCGCCTCCTTCGACAAGGGCTCCGGCGCGCAGAACATCGCCACCACCATGGCCTTCGTCCGGCTGGTCAAGGACCTGGTCCGCGACAAGGAGACGGGTAGGCGCTGGGTGCCGATCGTCCCCGACGAGGCACGCACCTTCGGCATGGAGAGCCTGTTCCCGTCGCTCGGGATCTACTCCCCCAAGGGCCAGACGTACGAGCCGGTCGACCGCGACCAGCTGATGTACTACAAGGAGGCCAAGAACGGCCAGATCCTCAACGAGGGGATCACCGAGGCCGGTTCGATGGCCGACTTCATCGCCGCGTCCACCGCGTACTCCACGCACGGTGAGGCGATGATCCCGTTCTACATCTTCTACTCGATGTTCGGCTGGCAGCGCACGGCCGACCAGATGTGGCAGCTCGGCGACCAGCTCGGCCGCGGCTTCCTCGTCGGCGCCACGGCCGGCCGTACGACCCTGACGGGCGAGGGCCTCCAGCACGCCGACGGCCACTCCCCGGTCATCGCCGCGACCAACCCGGCCGCCCTCAGCTACGACCCGGCGTTCGCGTACGAGATCGCGACGATCGTCAAGGACGGTCTGCGCCGGATGTACGGCGAGGCGGCACCGGGCGAGGACCCGAACGTCTTCTACTACCTCACCGTCTACAACGAGCCGATGCCGCAGCCGGCCAAGCCGTCCGCGACCGGTGTGGACGAGGGCATCCTCAAGGGCCTGTACCGCTTCAACACGGCGGAGTCGGCGGGCGTGGAGGTGGCGGCGGCCAACGCGCCGCGCATCCAGCTCCTCGGCTCCGGCACGGCGATCCACTGGGTCCTGAAGGCACAGCGGCTGCTCGCCGAGGAGTGGGGTGTGGCCTCCGACGTATGGTCCGCGACCTCCTGGACCGAGCTGCGCCGCGACGCGCTGGAGGCCGACGCGGCCCTCCTGCGCGGCGAGGAGCGCCTGCCGTACGTCCGTCAGGCCCTCCAGGGCGCCGAGGGCCCGGTCCTCGCGGTCTCCGACTACATGCGCCAGGTCCCGGACCAGATCGCGCAGTGGGTCGAGCAGGACTGGTCCTCGCTGGGCGCGGACGGCTTCGGCCTCTCCGACACCCGTGAGGCGGCCCGCCGCCACTTCGGCGTCGACGCGCAGTCGATCGTCGTCGCGGCCCTGGCCCAGCTCGCCCGCCGCGGCGAGGTCAAGGCGACCGCGGTGAAGGAAGCGCGCGAGCGCTACGGGCTGTAGGCCCAGAGGGTTTCGATGGTGAAGGGCCCGGCGGCCGAAACCCGCCGGGCCCTTCGCCTTTCCCCCGACCGGACGGTGGCGGGCCCGATGCGGCTGGTCGCGCGGGTCCCCGCGCCCCCCGAAGGGGCACGCCGGGCGGGCCTGTTCCGCGGTGGCGCGGGCCACTGTGCGACACAGCCCCGGACAGGCGCACCCGACCACCGGCAAGATGAGCGCATGCGCGCTGCCCGCCTCATCAAGATGGTGCTCCTCCTCCAGTCCCGGCCCACCATGACCGCGTCCGAGCTGGCCCGGGAGCTGGAGGTGTCGGAGCGGACCGTCACACGGGACGCGCAGGCGCTGTCCGAGGCGGGCGTGCCGGTGTACGCGGAGCGGGGGCGGGCGGGGGGTTACCGGCTCGTCGGGGGATACCGGACGCGGCTCACGGGGCTGGGGCGCGGCGAGGCCGAGGCGCTGTTCCTGAGCGGGGTGCCGGGGGCGCTGCGGGAGATGGGACTCGAGGACATCGCGTCGGCCGCGCGGCTGAAGGTGTCGGCGGCTCTGCTGCCCTCCCTGCGGGACGCCCCGCGTACGGCGGCGCAGCGGTTCCATCTGGACGCGCCCGCCTGGTTCAGCGAACCGGCGGCGCCGGCCCTGCTGCCGGTGATCGCGGACGCGGTGTGGGACGACCGGTGTGTGAGTGCCCGCTACCGGCGCGGGGAGAGCGAGGTGGTGCGGGAGCTGGAGCCGTACGGGCTCGTGCTCAAGGCAGGGGTCTGGTACCTGTGCGCCCGGGTCCGCGGGACGGGGACAGGGGCGGGCACGGGGACAAAGGCGGGGACAGGAACGGGGACGGGGGCGGGCACGGGGACGTTCCGGACCTACCGCATCGACCGGTTCGTCGGGGCCGACGTCCTGGAGGATCGTTTCAGCAGAGACGACGACTTCGATCTGCCCGAGTTCTGGGGCGCGCAGGCCGAACGGTTCGCGCGGTCGATCCTGCGGACCGAGGTGGTCCTGCGGCTCTCCGCGGCGGGGGTGCGCGACCTGGCGTACGCCGTGGACCCGGTGGCCGCCCGGGACGCGCTGGCGAGTGCCCAGGAGCCGGACGGGACGGGCTGGGTGACGGTCGCCCTGCGGGTCGAGTCGGAGGAGGTGGCGCGCACACAGCTCGCGGCGCTGGGGCCGGAGGCCGAGGTGCTCTCCCCGGCCACGCTGCGGGAGCGGTTCGCCGCGGAGGCGATACGGCTGACGGAGCTCTACGGGCGTCGGGAAGGGTGAGGATCCCGCTGGAATACCCGGCACTCCGGGTGCGTGGCGCCCTGCGAGGCACGATGCTGGACGCGTGATGGACGAGACGGAGTTCTGGGAGTTGGTCGACGCCTCCCGCGAGGCCGCCGGGGGCGACCCGGAGGAGCAGGCGGATCTGCTCGTGGAGCGGCTGGTCCGGCTGGACCCGGAGTCCGTGCTCGACTTCGCCCGGCACTTCGAGTCCCGCTACAACCGCGCCTACCGCTGGGACCTGTGGGGCGCTGCCTGGCTGCTGCTGGACGGGGCCAGCGACGACGCCTTCGACTTCTTCCGGTGCTGGCTGATCGGACAGGGCCGCGAGGTCTTCGAGGGGGCCCTGCACGGCGACCCGGACTCGCTCGCCGATCTGCTGGACGACTTCGACGAGGAGATCGACGGGGACGCCGAGGAACTCGGCTACGCGGCCGACGAGGCCTACGAGCAGCTCACCGGGACCGTCGCCCCGGACCTGGGCATTCCGCCCGCGTCCGCCGAACCGGAGGGCACGCCGGTCGCCTTCGAGAACGAGGGAGCGCTGGCCGAGCGGTATCCCCGGCTGTGGCAGCGCTTCAAGGAGTGACCCGGGCGACCCGGGCCGGAGGTCACGCGGCGAGCCTGCGGCGGGTGCTGTCCGTCGGGATGTACGCCTGCGACTGATCGACCCGCACCGCGTGGTGCATCGGCGCCTTGTTGGCCTGTTCCAGGGCGGAGGCGGTGGTCGCGGCCGGACCCAGGACGACCGCGGCGACGGCGCAGAGCACGGTCCAGGGGCTGCGCGCGGCCCTGGACCAGCCCGGGCTCTGCTCGGCGGTCCCCGCGCCGCCCGCGGTCCCCGCGCCGCCCGTGCTGCCCGTGGCTTCCGTGTTCCCGAAGTGCCCCGTGCTCCCCGAGTGCCCCGTGTTCCCCGTGTTCCCCGTGTTCCCCGAGTTTCCTGCGGACCGGTGGTTACGACTGCTGTTCATGATCCCCGCCTCCAGTCGGCTTGTGTTGTGCATGACCGTAGGACGCGGGGATGGGAGAACCCTGAACGCCGCCTAAGGCGTTCCTGTGAGACTCCGGACGGCCCGGGCGGCCGACCTGCCCTGGAGCCGGGCCGCCGTTTCACGGATCTCCGGCAGCCGCGCGGCGAGGGCGGCCCCGGGGCAGCTGGTCATGTAGCCGTCCCGGTGACCGGCCAGCGCGGGGAGCGTGGCGGTGATGCCGACGGCGAACCGGCTGCGGCTGTTGCTGGAGGTGAGCCGGACGTCCGCGCGCGGGTCGACGTCGGACAGCCCGAGCTTCCACGCGGTCAGGGCGGCGATGGCGTCGACCATCACCTGCGGCACCGGTACCCCGGCGGTGAACGTGCCGAGAGCGGCGATCCCGGCCGTGCGGTGGTTGAAGCCCTGGGTGTGGGCGCCGGTGACGGCCCGGTCCACGCCGCCCGCGCGGCCCTCGTAGATGGTGCCGCAGCGGTCGACGAGGAAGTTGTAGCCGATGTCGTCCCAGTCCCGGGCGCCGGTCTGGCCCGCGTACAGGGAGCGGATGATCCGGGGCGCGTCGGCGCAGGCATAGCCGTTGGGCGAGTCGGTGTGGTGCACGAAGACGGCGACGACCTTGTCGTCGTAGCGCGGGGGCGGCTGCGCCTGCCGGGCGAGGTCGTCGAGCCAGGCGGCGCGGGGCACGACGGGCGGCCGGAGCGCCGGGTGGGCGGCGGCGGGCCTGGCGGCCGGCGGGCGGGCTCCCGACGCGGCCGTGGCCGCGTGGTCGACACCGCCCGCGCACAGCCCCAGGGCGGCCACGGCGGCGAGCCCGGGCAGGCAGCCCAGGAACACGAGGAGCGGGCCCGGTATCCGCACCGGGCGCCGTCCTCTCGTTCCCCGCGCGCCGCGGGCGGCCGGTCGGAGGGGACACATGAACCCACTGTCGACCGGTTCCGGTCCGCCCGCGATGTGTGCTGTGCCACCCGGTGGAACCATCCTCCCGGTCCACGACGTTTTTCGGGGTACACGCACGCGTGGCCGATTCGGACGGTCACGCGCGCGTGATCGATGGGTAGCTGATCACTGGGCCCTTCCCGCACGTACTCACCGACCAGGGGCTCCGAGAGAAAGGCGGCCGTGTGGACCTGCTCGACATCCTGCTGGTGCTGGTGATCCTGGCCTACGCCGGTTCCGGCTACCGGCGTGGACTGGTGGCCGGCTGCGTCTCGCTCGCCGGGTTCGTGGGCGGCGCGGTGATCGGCGTGTGGGTCCTGCCGTGGCTGATGGATCTGGTGACGCCGGGGACCACGGCGGCGACGGTGACGGCGGTGTTCACGGTGCTCCTCCCCGCGGTGGCCGGCCACGAGCTGGCGGGACGGCTGGCGCTGCGGTTGCGGCGCGAGCTGGACCGTGGGCCGCTCAGGGTGGCCGACGGGGTCGGCGGGGCGGCGGCGAACGCGGTGGCGGTACTGATCGTGGCGTGGGTCGCGGCGAGCGTGCTGGGCGCGTCCTCGTCCCCGGTGGTCACGTCGTCCATACGGGACTCCCGGCTGCTGGGGGCCGTGCAGGACGCCATGCCGGACACCACGCCCACCTGGTTCGCGCGGGCCACCTCGGCGCTGACCCAGGCGGGCTTCCCGCAGGTCTTCAACCCCTTCGAGAACGAGTCGACGGCCGAGGTCGCCAAGCCCACCGGCGACAGCGTCACGCCGAGCGCGACCGAGGCGGCCAAGCGGAGCACGGTGAAGATCGAGGGCGTCTCGGGCGACCAGGGCCGCGAGGGCAGCGGCTTCGTGTACGCGAGCGAGCATGTGATGACCAACGCGCACGTGGTGGCGGGCATCGACGACCCGACCGTGCGGATCGGCGGCGTGGGCCGGTCGTACGACGCGCGCGTGGTGCTCTTCGACCCGGACAAGGACGTGGCCGTGCTGTACGTGCCGGACCTGAGGGCACCGGTCCTGAGCTTCGACGACGCCGCCTCGCGCGGGGACTCCGCGGTCGTCGCCGGCTATCCGCAGGACGGTGACCTGAACCTCCAGGCGGCGACGGTCGCGAACCGGGTGAAGGCGACCGGCCGGAACATCTACAACGACGAGATCGTCACCCGGGAGATCTACTCGATCCGCTCCACCGTCCGCCCCGGCAACTCCGGCGGCCCCCTGCTGACCACCGCGGGCCGGGTCTACGGCGTCGTCTTCGCCCGCTCCACCTCAGACGACGAGACGGGGTACGTGCTCACGGCGGCCGAGGTGGCCGGCGACGCCGAGCGGGCGGCGAAGGCGACCGAGCCGGTGGACACGGGGAGACTGACGACCTCCTGAGCCGCGCGCGGCGCTCTACAGCGGGCGCCCCATGAACACGTCGTCCACGTACTCGCCGCCCAGCCAGAACTCCTGTGGCAGGACGCCCTCCACCACGAACCCCTCGGACTCGTAGAGCCGCCGGGCCGGGGTGTTGGGGCCGAGGACGCGCAGGGTGATCCGGCGGGCGCCCTGCCGGCGGGCCTCCTCCAGGGCGGCCCGGATCAGCGCCCGTCCGACGCCCCGGCGGCGCCCCTCGTCGAGGACGGCGAGGCCCTGTATCTGCCGGACGTGCGCGTTGCAGGCGAGCGAGGTGGACAGGGCGAGGCGGACGTAGCCGACGACACGGCCGTCCAGCTCGGCGACCAGATAGTCCCCGGGGACGTGGCGCTCGTCGAAGAAGGGGTCGTACGGCGGCTCCGGCTCGGGCATGACCGCGTGCAGCGGGGACCAGGTCAGCCGGTCGACGAGGGCCAGCGACTCGGCGTCGGCGGGCCGTGCGGTACGGATGCGGGGCGCGGAGGGTTCGGGCATGGCCGTCACCCTATGGCGGGGAGCCGGTGGCCGGACCGGGGTTTTCTCCGGCCACCGGGCAGGATGGCCGCATGGAACGTGAGCGAATCGCGGTGGCCGGTGCTTCCGGCCTGATCGGCAGCGCCCTGGTGCGGTCCCTGACCTCGGACGGGCACCGGGTGGTACGCCTGGTGCGGCATGCGCCCCGGGGCGCGGACGAGGTGCGCTGGGATCCCGAGCGGGGGCAGGTGGACACGGCCGGGCTCGCCGGGTGCGCCGCCGTGGTCAACCTGGCCGGGGCGGGGGTCGGCGACCGGCGCTGGAGCGAGGCGTACAAGAAGCGGATCCACGACAGCCGGGTGCACGGTACGACGGCGCTGGCGAAGGCCGTCGCCTCGCTCGACGAACGGCCGCGGGTCTTCGTGAACGGCAGCGCGATGGGCCTGTACGGCGAGACGGGCGAGCGGGTCGTGGACGAGGACTCGCCCGCCGGGAGCGGCTTCCTGCCGGAGCTGTGCGTGGAGTGGGAGGCCGCCGCGGACCCCGCCCGGGAGGCGGGCGTCCGTACGGTCCTCACCCGGACCGGGCTGGTCGTGGCGCGCGGCGGCGGGGCCTGGGGCAAGCTGTTCCCGCTCTTCACGGCCGGGCTCGGGGGACGGATGGGCGACGGCCGGCAGTACTGGTCGTACATCGCGCTGCACGACGAGGTGGCGGCGATCCGGCATCTGCTCGGCCGGGACGATCTGTCGGGACCGTTCAACCTGACCGCGCCCGAGCCGCTGACGAACCGGGAGATCACCGAGGCGATGGGGCGGGTGTTGCGCCGGCCGACGCTGTTCGCGGTGCCGGCGCCGGTGCTGCGCTCGGTGCTGGGCGAGATGGCCGGGGACGTGCTGGGCAGCGCGCGGGTGGTGCCGAAGCGGCTGCTGGAGTCCGGGTTCACCTTCGCGTTCCCCGGGATCGAGGACGCCATCCGGGCAGCCTGATCCTTCACGTGACCGTATGCGACCGGCGTGCGACCGTGCCCTGTCCATGCGCGACTGTTCCTGACCGATCACGGCCCTAACCTCGACCCGAACTCGGGTATCCGGGACGGCTGTTGGGGGCATGACGTCTCCACCGGCCGCGCAACCTCGAGGAGGGGCACGTGCTTGAGCCCGCGTATCAGGCAGACGTCGTCGTAGTGGGAGCCGGTGTCGCCGGACTCTCCGCCGCGCACCGACTGGCCAGCGCAGGAGTAACGACCGCAGTCCTGGAGGCCGCTCCTTACGTGGGCGGCCGTATGTCGACGGAGAAGGTCGACGGGTTCCGGCTCGACCGCATCGGGCAGCTGCTGTCCACGGCGTATCCGGAACTGGCCGGGACACCGGGGCTGGACGCGCTCGTGCTGCGTCCGTTCGCGCCGGGGGTCCTGCTGCACAGCGACGGGCGCCACCACCGCGCGGGAGCGCAGGCGGGCGCGGGGAGCGCAAGGGGCGCATTGCACGCCGTACGCGCCCTGGCGAGCGTTCCCCGGCCGGGCGCGCTGCCCAGACCGCGCGCCGGCGGCTCCCCGGCGGCGCAGGTACGGCCGGCGCCCCCGCCCAGGGTCCGGGCGGGCGCGCCGCTGGGCACCGCCGTGGACCAGGCCCGGCTGGGCGCCGCGCTCACCCGGCTCGCGGTCACCCCCGCCGAACGGCTGATGCGCCGCCCTGAGTCGGCGGCCGCCCAGGCCCTCGCGGCCCGTGGTCTGCCCGCCCGCACGATCGACGGCTTCCTGCGTCCGCTGCTCGCCGCGCTGCTCTGCGACCCGGACCTCACCACCTCCAGCCGGTGCGCGGACCTCGCGCTGCGCGCGTTCGCGGCCGGCCGGCTGGCGCTGCCGGAGGGCGGGGCCGAGGTGCTGCCCGAGCTGCTCGCGCGGACGCTGCCGCCGGGCACCGTGCACACCGGGGTGCGGGTCACGTCGGTCTCCACGACCTCCGTGACCACCGCCGAACACGGCGAGTTCCGCTGCCGCGCCGTGCTGGTCGCCACCGACGCGCGCACCGCGGCGGTGCTGCTGCCCGGGCTGCGGGTGCCCGACTTCCATCCGGTGACGGTCGTCCACCACACGACGGACGACCCGCCCGCGACCGGTGCGTCGCTGCTCCTCGACGCCGACCGGGGCGGGCCGGTCGCGCACACGGCCGTGGTCAGCCGCGTCGACCCCAGCCGCGCGCCCGCGGGACGCGCGCTGATCTCGTCCACCGTCCTAGGCACACCGCCGCCGGGCGTCGACACCGCCGTACGCATGCATCTGTCCCGGCTGTACGGCACCTCGACCGCGCGCTGGGAGACGCTGGCCGTGCATCACACCGCCGAGGCGGTGCCGGCGATGCGGGCGCCGCACGACCTGCGGCGGGCGGTGCGGTTGCTGGCGGGCCTGTACGTGTGCGGCGACCACCGGGACACCAGCACCGTGCAGGGCGCGCTGCACTCGGCGCACCGGGCCGCGACGGCGATCGTCTGCGATCTGGGCGCCGCCGGTTCCCTGCACGCCGCCGAACCGTTGCCGACGGCCCGCCAGGAGCGGGCCGCGGCATGACCGGCCCCGGCCCCGGGGGCTCCGGCCCCGGGGCCCCGGCCGAGACCGCCCACCACCCGACCCCGTAGGTCGCAAGGCAGCGTCAGGACACGTGAGCCCGACCGGCGTTCGGGGGCCTGGGGACGGCGGGGGGCGGCGGGGCGGGGCCCCCTCGGGTCGGCGGGGCCCCCTCGGGGCCGGGTGGGGGTCAGCCCAGGGCCGCGACCTTGTCGCGGTAGGTGCGGGCCGGGGCCGCGTCCTTGTACGGCTCCAGTCTGCGTTCGAAGTCCCGGACGTACTCCAGCGCCCGGACGGACCGCATCTCCGCGGCCTGCCCGGCGGCCTCCGCGGCCAGCTGGCAGGCCTGGTCGAGTTCGCCGAGGCCGAGCCGGGCGGAGGCGAGGACGACCCGGCAGAACAGCCGGCTGCGGGCGTGCGCGGCGGGACGCAGCTGGAGCGAGCGTTCGGCGTGCTGGGCCGCCGCCCGGAACTGCTGAAGGTCGCGATGGCAGTGCCCGAACTCGTCGGCGAGCTGCGCCTCGTCGAAGAAGCGCGCCCAGTGCGGCACCTCGTCGCCGGACTTGGCGGCCTCCAGCGCCCGTTCGGCGCGGACGAGGGCGGCGGTCGAGGCACGCACCTCGCCGAGCACCCCGTGCCCGCGCGCCTCCGCCGCGTGCAGCAGCGCCTGCACGACGGCCGGGGCGCCCGTGCCGACCCCCTGCTGGGCCACCCGCGCGAGCTGCACGGCCTCGCGCCCGTGGCCGAGATAGACGGCCTGGCGGCTCATGGTGACGAGCACGAAGGAGCCGTACGCCCGGTCCCCGGCCGCCTGGGAGAGGCGCAGGGCCTGGACGAAGTAGCGCTGGGCCAGACCGTGCGCGGCGATGTCGAAGGAGGTCCAGCCCGCGAGGCGGGTCAGGTCGGCGGCCGCGCCGAACAGACGTCGGCCGGTCTGCTCGCCGTAGGCGCCACGCAGCATCGGCTCGCACTCGTGCTCCAGGTAGCGCACGAGGGCCTGGCGGGCGTGACCGCCGCCGTACCGGTCGTCGAGGGTGCGGAAGAGCTCGCCGACCGAGCGGAGCGCGGAGATGTCGCCGCCGGTGACCCGCTGGCCGAGGCCGCGGTCACTGCCCTGGCCGCGCTGCCGGGGGACGGCCGCCGGACCCGGCAGCACCTGGACCGGCGCCACCGTGGGCTGCGTGGACGAGGGCTGCTGGAGCACGGCGGGCCGGTGCGCCGGACGGCCCTGGACGGGTACCCGGGCGGGCGGCTCGCTGCGGGCGACCTTCTCGTCGGCCCGCCCGATCAGCCAGTCGCGGCTCGGCACGACGAGCCCCGCCGGGGTGAAGGCGATCTTGCGGAGCTCGGCGTGGCTGCCGGAGTCCTTGCGCCACAGGCCGCCGACGATGTCGATGGCCTCCTCGGGCGTGCCGGCGAACTCCAGGCCCGCGTAGACGGGGGCACAGGCGTCCAGGCCGAGGTCCTGGGCGGTGAGGCGCCGGCCCAGACGCCGGGTGAAGACCTCGGCGATGAGCGCGGGGGTGGTGCCCCGGGGCTGCTGCCCACGCAGCCACCGGGTGACGGACGTCTTGTCGTATCTGAGGTCCAGCCCGTGTTCGAGGCCGAGCTGATCGACGCGACGGGCCAGTCCCGCGTTGGAGAAGCCCGCTTCTGCGATGAGCGCGGCGAGCTGGCGGTTGGGCGTGCGCTGCGCGGGTCGTTCCGTCATCTGCGGTGCGGTCTCCTGCCTCCCGGGCCTTTGACGTGCCCGGATGAAGTGCCCTGCTGCGGTGAGCAGCCCTTTTGGCCTCGTGAACGGCGCGAATGTAGCGGAGCGTAAGCAGCCGGTCGCACATATCGACGTTCATTCATCCGATCGTGTGAGGATTGACCCCAGGGCTGACGCGGGGCGCGCGGACGTACAGTGGCGTGGGCGCGTTACGTGCCTGACGACTTTCCAGGGAGGCGCTTGCCGTGAGCGAGCTGCGGTTCGTCCGGATGGGGTTCGGCGGGGACGCCGTCGAGTACCAGGAGGCGTGGGACGAGCAACGCCGCGTGCACGCGGCGCGGTTCACCGACGAGGTTCCGGACACCGTGCTGCTCCTGGAGCATCCCCCGGTGTACACCGCGGGCCGGCGCACCGCCGATGACGAGCGCCCCCTGGACGGCACCCCGGTCGTGGACGTGGACCGCGGCGGCAAGATCACCTGGCACGGGCCGGGACAGCTGGTGGGCTACCCGATCCTGAAGCTGCCGCGGCCGGTGGACGTCGTCGCCCATGTGCGGCGTCTGGAGGACGCCCTGATCCGGGCGTGCGCGGAGTTCGGCCTCGAGACCTCCCGGGTCGAGGGCCGCAGCGGCGTGTGGGTGCTCGGCGATCCGGTGGAACAGCGCCCCTCGCTCGGCGGCCTGTCGCTGGACTTCGACCCCCGGCTCACCGACGAGGAGTTCGATCCGCGGCTGAACGGCCCCGAGTACGCCCCCTCGAACGCGGGCCAGCGACGCGAGGACCGCAAGATCGCGGCGATCGGGATCCGGGTCGCCAAGGGCGTCACGATGCACGGCTTCGCGCTCAACGTGAACCCCGACAACAAGTGGTTCGACCGGATCATCCCGTGCGGGATCCGGGACGCGGGCGTCGCCTCGCTGGCGAACGAGCTGGGCCGGGACGTCACGATCCACGAGGTGCTGCCGGTGGTGGAGCGGCACCTGGAGGACGTCCTCGGCAACGCGGAGCCCAAGCCGCGGGAGATCGAGAAGGCGACCGTCTGACGGGAATGGCCCCCTCGGCTCTGAGGTTGGCCTCACAGCAGGGCTCGGTAAGCACGGGCGTACCCTGGTGTACGCCGAAGAATCGAAAGTCTAAGCAGACAGGCAGGGAGCCGACGTGTCCGCAGTCGCACCCGACGGACGCAAGATGCTGCGCCTGGAGGTCCGCAACAGCCAGACCCCCATCGAGCGCAAGCCCGAGTGGATCAAGACCCGGGCGAAAATGGGTCCCGAGTACACGAAGATGCAGAACCTCGTGAAGAGCGAGGGACTGCACACCGTGTGCCAGGAAGCCGGCTGTCCCAACATCTACGAGTGCTGGGAAGACCGTGAGGCGACCTTCCTGATCGGCGGCGACCAGTGCACCCGGCGCTGCGACTTCTGCCAGATCGACACCGGCAAGCCCGAGGCGCTGGACCGTGACGAGCCGCGGCGCGTCGGTGAGTCCGTCGTCACGATGGACCTGAACTACGCCACCATCACCGGCGTGGCGCGCGACGACCTGGCGGACGGCGGGGCGTGGCTCTACGCCGAGACCGTCCGGCAGATCCACCTGCAGACCGCCGAGCGGGAGGCCGGGCGCACGAAGGTGGAGCTGCTCGCCCCCGACTTCAACGCCGTTCCGGAGCAGCTGGCCGAGGTCTTCTCCTCTCGGCCCGAGGTCTTCGCGCACAACGTCGAGACCGTCCCGCGGATCTTCAAGCGGATCCGGCCCGGCTTCCGTTACGAGCGTTCACTGAACGTCATCACGGCGGCCCGCGACTACGGGCTCGTCACCAAGTCGAACCTGATCCTCGGGATGGGCGAGACCCGCGAGGAGGTCAGCGACGCTCTCCGGCAGCTGCACGAGGCCGGCTGCGAGCTGGTCACCATCACGCAGTACCTGCGGCCCTCCGTGCGTCACCACCCGGTGGAGCGCTGGGTCAAGCCGCACGAGTTCGTGGAGCTGAAGGAGGAGGCCGAGCAGATCGGCTTCTCCGGCGTGATGTCGGGCCCGCTGGTACGGTCCTCCTACCGTGCCGGGCGCCTGTACCAGATGGCCGTCGAGAAGCGTGGTGCGTTCATCGCCTCGCAGGCCGTCTGACGCCACGTCAGCTTCCTTGCTCCGTACGGCCGCGGGCCGAGTGTGTGAATTCACGCACAAGCTGCTACTCGCCAGTAGTGACCGATTCGACGCGGCTCCGGCCGTCCTCGCAGATGAGGGCGTACGCCGGGGTCGCGTCAGCGTTTCGGCCCTGCGCATCAAGGTTTCATTCGTGTTTGACCGGTCGGTCACGCCCTGGTAACACCGAACAGTGACGCTGCTATCACGTCACGCAGAACACAGCCCCGTACCCGAAGCCGTCCGAGGGGGACATCCACCATGCAGGCCGCGCCCGTTCGCGCCACCGCGATCCCGACCTTCAGCACCGCACTGCGCGCCGTCGAGTCGCTGCTCATGAGCAGTGGCCAGCGCACCGCCCGTCGCAACGCCTGGACCTCCGTCCTGGAGGACCGCCGTCGCGCCAAGGACCGGGTCGAGGCGCAGCGCGTCCTCGAAGCGGTCACCTCCGCCCGCCCCTGACCCACCCCCTCCCCACACTCCCCACACCTCCCCTCCTGCCGTCGTAGGCGCTTCCGGGGCCACGTAGACTTCGTGGCATGGCGAGAAGTGACAGTGCGGCGGACGCCGCTAACCCCGGGCGACTGAAGCAGATCGCCCTGACGTTCAAGATGACCCACAAGGCCGACAAGACGATCGGTTTTGTCCTCGCGGGCGTCTTCCTCATCACCTTTGGCGTCTTTCTCGCGATCGGTTTCCTGATCGGTCACCCGGTCTACCTGGGCATCCTGGGCTTCCTGCTCGCCTTCCTCGCGACGGCGATCGTGTTCGGACGCCGGGCCGAGCGGGCCGCATTCGGCCAGATGGAGGGCCAGCCGGGCGCCGCCGCGGCCGTCCTCGACAACATCGGCCGGGGCTGGACGACCACCCCCGCGGTGGCGATGAACCGCAGCCAGGACGTGGTGCACCGGGCCGTCGGCAAGGCCGGCATCGTCCTGGTCGCCGAGGGCAACCCGAACCGGGTGAAGAGCCTGCTGGCCGCCGAGAAGAAGAAGATGAACCGCATCGTCGCGGACGTGCCGGTGCACGATGTGATCGTCGGTACGGGCGAGGGCCAGGTCGCGCTGAAGAAGCTGCGCACCACCCTGCTGAAGTACCCGCGGGTCCTGGCCGGCCCCCAGGTGACCGCCACCAACGACCGGCTGCGCGCCATGGGCGACCTGATGAGCAACATGCCGCTGCCGAAGGGCCCGATGCCGAAGGGCATGCGCCTGCCGAAAGGCGGCGGCAAGGCCCGCTGAATCGCCTCCCCACGTCACGAAGGGGGCGCCCGGATCACTCCGGGCGCCCCCTTCGTCGTACGAACGCCTCGGCCGTGCCGGGAGCCCTTCGCCCTGCCGAAGGCTCTTCGGCTGTGCCGGGAGCGCTCGCCCTGCGGGAGGCCCCTCGGCTGTGCCGGAGTCCCTCGGCCGCACGGGAAGCACTCGCCCTGCCGGAGTCCCTCGGCCGCACCGGAAGGCGCTCGCCCAGCCGAAGGCTCCACGGCTGTCCCGGAGTCCCCCGGTCGCACGGGAAGCACTCGCCCTGCCGGAGGCCCTCGCATGTGCCGGGAGCCCTTCGCCCTGCAGGAGGCCCCTCGGCTGTGCCGGAGTCCCTCGGCCGCACGGGAAGCACTCGCCCTGCCGAAGGCCCTCGCATGTGCCGGAAGGCGCTCGCCCTGCCGAATACTCCTCGGCCGCGCCGGGGGCCTCTCGGCCTTGCGGGAGACTCCCGGTCCTACCAGGGACCCCTGGCCCTACCGGAGGCCCCCCGTTCCGTACCGGAGACACCCGGTCCTACCGGAGGCCTCTCCGCCGCGCGGTCGGAGGCCCCTCGGTCGCGTCGGGGGCACCTCGGCCGCGGGTCGGAGGCTCCTCGACCGTGCCCGAGGCCCGTCGGCCCTGCCGGAGACCCCGGCCCCGCCGAAGACCCTTAGGCCCGGCCGGAGGCTCAGATGCGGACTTCCACCGTGCGGGCCAGGCGGTCGTGCAGGCCGCGGCCGTCGCGGTCCCAGATCAGGGCCGGGAGGGCCAGGCAGAGCAGGATCGTGCGCGCCACGGAGCGCAGGGGGCTGACCGTGCCGGTCTCGACGGACACCACACGCAGACCGAACAGACGCTTGCCCGGGGTGGAGCCGATCGTGCCGACCGTCAGGACGCTCAGCACGAAGAAGACGAGCAGAGCCCAGTTGCTCGTCGCCGGGCGGTAGCCGTCCGTGATCAAGCTGTATGCGATCAAGACGCCGAAACCCCAGTCCACGGCCAGCGCTCCGAGCCGTCGGCCGGGGCGGGCGATCGAACCCGGCCCGTGCTCCGGCAGACCGAGCTGCTCGCCCCTGTATCCGAAGTCGACACCGGCTTCCTCGGCGGCCGCGCGGGGGCCCGAGAGCCACGAGCCGATTGCATCCCTGTTGTCCACCCGACCACGGTACTGCGCCCGTTTCGCGATACGGACAGGTGGGGTACACCGGGCTGGCTCCGGTTAACTTGTGCGAAACAAATGGGTCACGCCCGAGAAATCACCCGTCCCTAGGGTCGATGACAGCGTGTGCCACCGCACTGGCCGCACGAACGAACTACCACCCCGGCTCGACGGCCGGGAGTAGGAGGAGCTGGATGTTCCAGAACGCCGACGAGGCCAAGAAGTTCATCGCGGACGAGGACGTCAAGTTCGTCGACGTCCGCTTCTGCGACCTGCCGGGCGTGATGCAGCACTTCACGCTGCCCGTCGAGGCGTTCGACCCGGACGAGGAGCTGGCCTTCGACGGCTCGTCGATCCGCGGTTTCCAGGCCATCCACGAGTCCGACATGGCGCTGCGCGCCGACCTGTCGACCTCGCGCGTGGACCCGTTCCGCCGTGACAAGACGCTGAACATCAACTTCTTCATCCACGACCCGATCACGGGCGAGCAGTACTCCCGTGACCCGCGCAACGTGGCGAAGAAGGCGGAGGCGTACCTGGCGTCGACCGGTATCGCCGACACCGCGTACTTCGGCCCCGAGGCCGAGTTCTACGTCTTCGACAGCGTGCGCTTCCAGACCTCGGCGAACGAGTCCTTCTACCACATCGACTCCGAGGCCGGCGCCTGGAACACCGGTGCGGTCGAGAACAACCGCGGTTACAAGGTCCGCTACAAGGGCGGCTACTTCCCGACCCCGCCGGTCGACCACTTCGCCGACCTGCGTGCGGAGATCTCCCTGGAGCTGGCCGCGTCCGGCCTCCAGGTCGAGCGCCAGCACCACGAGGTGGGCACCGCCGGCCAGGCCGAGATCAACTACAAGTTCAACACGCTGCTCGCCGCGGCCGACGACCTCCAGCTCTTCAAGTACATCGTGAAGAACGTCGCCTGGCGCAACGGCAAGACCGCGACCTTCATGCCGAAGCCGATCTTCGGCGACAACGGCTCGGGCATGCACGTCCACCAGTCGCTGTGGACCGCCGGCTCCCCGCTCTTCTACGACGAGGCCGGTTACGCGGGCCTGTCGGACATGGCCCGCTACTACATCGGCGGCATCCTCAAGCACGCCCCGTCGCTGCTGGCCTTCACCAACCCGACGGTGAACTCCTACCACCGTCTGGTCCCGGGCTTCGAGGCTCCGGTCAACCTGGTGTACTCGCAGCGCAACCGCTCCGCGGCCATGCGTATCCCGATCACGGGCTCCAACCCGAAGGCCAAGCGCGTCGAGTTCCGCGCGCCCGACTCCTCCGGCAACCCGTACCTGGCGTTCTCCGCCCTGCTGCTCGCCGGCCTGGACGGCATCAAGAACAAGATCGAGCCGGCCGAGCCGATCGACAAGGACCTCTACGAGCTGGCCCCCGAGGAGCACGCGGGCGTCGCGCAGGTCCCGACCTCGCTCCCGGCCGTCCTCGACCGCCTCGAGGCGGACCACGAGTTCCTGCTCGCCGGTGACGTCTTCACGTCCGACCTGATCGAGACGTGGATCGACTACAAGCGCACCAACGAGATCGCCCCGCTCCAGCTGCGTCCGCACCCGCACGAGTTCGAGCTGTACTTCGACGTGTGATATCGCCCCAGGTCGGAGCGGGTTCCCGCTCCCCTGGGCCGTCTGTGGGCCGTCGGCCGCGCTCTTCCCACTCCGGGAAGCGCGCGGCCGGCGGCCTTTCGCGCTCACGGCCCGGGAGACGCTCCCTCGCCGAACACCGGGTCGATGGCCCGACGCGCCCGGTCCCCGCTGTTCGGCATCAGGCGTGCGTACGTCCGCAGCGTGGACCCCGGGTCCGAGTTACCGCGGTACTCGGCCAGGGCCTTGACCTTCTCCCCTGCGTCGACGGGTGCTTGACTTCGCGCATGATGCCCACGATCTACGTCTTACTCGGCTGGGCGATCGGGACAGTGCTCGTGGCACGGCGAGCCCGGCGGGCTGCCGCGCGGGCTGCGGCAGGTGAAGCGGTTCTCTTCCTGGTTGGGGCCAACCGGCCGGACGAGGGACGCCGATACAGCGTTGGCCGGGTGCGAACCGGACGCGAGTTCCGATGGGAGCCTCGCTGGGCGTGGACGCGGCTGCGCGAACTCCCGACAGATCTGCGCTATGTCCGCACACGTCATGCGACGTCCGGCGAAGCGTGGTGGATCGCGCCGGGCGCGCTGGTGATCGAGTGTGAATCGTCTCGAGGGCCGGTACGGCTGTGGGCCCGCGCGCAGCAGGCGGTGCAGGTTGTGGAGATGATCCGGCGTACAGGTGCCCCGGACTTGTCGAGGCCTTATCCAGACTGCCCATGACGACAGCCCCGACCGATTCGCCTGGTCAGGGGCCGTTCACCCGCGGTGGGTGTTACGCGCGTCGCCCGCCTCGCTGATCGGTATCCAGCGCTTCCCGAGCAGCCTGCCGAAAGCCTGCTCTGGGAGCTTGAATCGCTTCCATCGCGGTATCAAATCTCACCTACCGCGCCCAGTGCCGCGCCGCACACTGCCGCTATCCCGGAATCCACGGCGGGCCATTAGATCGCCGGAGGGAGGCTTGTCGCAAGATCGCATCAGGACTCGGTCGGTTCCGTACAGCAGCGAAGTACAGCAGCCCCGCTGCCCCCATTTCCTGTTTTTCAGGGACGGGGGCGTCGTCGTATGGTTCCTGGCACTGCTGTTCGACGGGAAGACCTCGACAGAGGTGACGGGGGAGATACGGGAATGTCCGAACAGGACGATGTGGAGCGGGAGTTCGACCTGAAGTGGGCCGACGGGGCGGCGCACAAGGAGCCGTCGGCGCGGGCCCGGATGCTGGCCGCCCGCTGGAAGGAGAACCCACCGGGGCCGGTCCCGTTCCGCGGCGGCCCGGACCGGGTGGCATCGCCCCGGTCGTCATGGCTGTCGACGGCACTCGTCCTGGGCTGCGTGGCCGCGGTGATCCTGCTGCTGGGATACGCGCGGTTCCGGGCGCCGTACTAGAGGGGCGGCGGGGGTGCGGGAGGACAGGCGGGGCGCGGAGGCGGCGGCGGTGCGGCTCGCCGGGGGCATGCCCCTGAGGAACGCGGTCGTCGTCGCCGATCCACGGGCCTGGCTCGCGTTGGACGAGGCGGCGCGGGTGGTGTTCCCACACCATCTCGAAGATCTGCCGCAGTGGGAGCAGGCCGCCCAGCTGCCGGCCGATCTGTCGCTGCTCGACGAGCCCCGGCTGGCACTCGCCCTCTGTCATCGTGACGGTTGGACACGTGAGGCGGCGCTGGGGCCGGCGGCTCGGTACCCCGACCTGCTGCCGCTGGTCGTCCTGCGCTGCGGCGACTGGGTGACACCGGTGCGCGAGCGCGCCCGGAAGGTGCTCCGCGAGGCGCTCGATCCTGGTGCCGCCGTCGCTCTCGCGCCGCTGATCCTGCTCCTCGGGCGCCGGCACCAGGGCGCCTTCGCGACGGAGTTGCTCGCCGAGGTACTCCGTGGGGCGCCCCCGGAACGGCTCGCGTGTCTGTACCCGCACGCCGATCGCGTCGTACGTCGGTTCGCGTACCGGCTCGCGATCGAGCAGCGGCTCCTCTCCCCCGGTCGGCTCGCCCGGGCTGCCGCCGGCGACTTCGACACCGTCGTCCAGAACCTGTGCGCGGACGCCGCTCTGGCCGCCCTGGCCGCCGTCGCGGACGGGGACGTCGACGACGTGCTCCGGCCGTTGCTCACCGCGCGCAACTCGCGGGTCCGGTCCGCCGGGGTGACCGCGCTGCGGCGGGCCGGGCGGGCGGAGCGGGCCGTGGAGTTCCT
Source organism: Streptomyces sp. NPDC002884 (assembly GCF_040295245.1). NCBI lineage: Bacteria > Bacillati > Actinomycetota > Actinomycetes > Kitasatosporales > Streptomycetaceae > Streptomyces > Streptomyces sp. NPDC002884. The sequence goes on from NZ_JBEOVB010000001.1 coordinate 240,395, forward strand.
GGCCGACCGGGCGGGGCTCGTGCGGGCCTGCGCGCGCTACGTCGTCCGGCAGCACGGGGGCGATCCGCTGTCCTGGTACCGGGAGCGGTGCGCGGAGCGGGGCGGTCACGCCCTGCCGCCGGGTGCCGTCGCCGGGCTCGCGGAGTGCGGGGACCGGGGTGACGCCGAGGTGCTGTGGTCGCTGGTCGGGCATCCGGCCGCCGGTGTGCGGGCGCGGGCCGTGGGCGGGCTGCGCGTGCTGGACGCGGTCGACGTGCGGCGGCTGTTCCCGTTGCTCGACGATCCCGCGCCGGGAGTGGTGCGGGAGGTGACCGCCGCGGTGCTGCCCTCGGCGGGGCTGGTGCCCGAGGAGTGGCTCGTCGAGCGGCTCGGCGCCGGTTGGCCCCGGCCCGTGCGGATCGCCGCGTTCCGGCTGCTCGCGGAGCAGGGCGGAGCCGCGGAGCAGCGTGCCCTGATCGCGCTGCGGAACGATCCCGACGAGGAGCTGCGGCGGCGGGCGACGCGGCCCGCACGGCGCTGAGGCCGGAGTGCGGGCGCGCCGGTGTTCGCGGCATGCGTTCACAGGGAGCTTTTGCTCCGCCTAGGTCCGTTCGGGGACCGTTCATGGGGGTGCGGCGGTGCACACTTGCAGTGGGACGAGTGCCTGACTGCGGGGTGATGCAGATGCAGAGCCGTTTCCGGAGCGACCGGCGGCTGACCGTGCGGATGACGGTCACGTTGTTCCTGCTCGGGCTGTTGTACGTGGCGTTCGTCGCCGCGTTGATCGTGTTGCTGAAGTCGTGGGTGCTGGTCGCGGTCGTCGCGGTGGCGATGCTGGGCGCCCAGTACTGGTTCTCCGACCGGGTCGCCCTGTTCGCGATGCGTGGGCGGGTCGTGGAACGCGAGGAGTATCCCGAGCTGCATGCCGTGATCGACCGGCTGTGCGCGCTCGCGGACATGCCGAAGCCGGTGGTCGCCGTCTCCCAGATGGGCATGCCGAACGCGTTCGCGACCGGGCGGAATCCCGACCACGCGGTGGTGTGCGTGACGACCGGGCTGCTGGGGCGGCTGGAGCCGGCCGAGCTGGAGGGTGTGCTCGCGCACGAGTTGTCGCATGTGGCGCACAAGGACGTGGCGGTGATCACGGTCGCGTCGTTCCTGGGTGTGATCGCGGGGCTGATCGTGCGGTTCGCGTTCTACTCGCAGGTGTTCGGCGGCGCGCGCAGGGACCAGAACGCCGCGGTCGTGTTCGCCGCCGTGATGGGTGTCTCGGCGGCCGTGTACGCGATCAGTTTCCTGCTCATCCGGGCCCTGTCCCGGTACCGGGAGCTGGCGGCGGACCGGGCGGCGGCACAGCTGACCGGCCGGCCCTCGGCGCTGGCCTCCGCGCTGACGAAGGTCTCCGGCGACCTCGCCCGTATCCCCACGAAGGACCTGCGGACGGTCCAGGCCTTCAACGCCTTCTACTTCACCCCGGCGCTGGGCGCCGAGCCCGGTGTGGCGGGACTGTTCTCGACCCACCCGAGCCTGGAGCAGCGGCTCGAGCAGCTGGGGCGGATCTCCGCCGAGCTGGGCGAGGCGGCCGCTCCGGGGAAGGCGGGCTGATCATGGGGCTGCTGGACATCCTGCTCGGCCGGACCAAGCCGGTCGTGCCCGATCTGGACCAGCTGTTCGCGCTGCCCTCGGCGGCGGTGACGCTGGAGGCGGCGGCCGGGTTCACCCCGACCGGGCAGGGTGCCGTGTGCTTCGCGACCGTCGAGGGCTCGGCCTTCGACCAGACGCACCGCGAGGTCCAGGCGCTCCTCGACGCGGACACCGAGCGCACCGGTGCCCCGGTGCGGCTCGTGCGGGACGACTACGGGTACTCCTGGCTGGTCTCGCAGCGCACCCCCGACCAGCTGCCGCTCCTGGTCAACGACCTGCACGCGGTGAACAGCGCGATGGAGGTCAACGGCTTCGGGCCGCAGTTGCTGTGCTCCCTCGCCGGGTTCGAGGAACAGCGGGGCGGGGCGCGGGAGCCGGGCGGTCGCCGGCTGGCGCTCGTGTACCTGTACAAGCGCGGGGCCTTCTACCCGTTCGCGCCGCTGCCCGGTACGGGGCAGCGGCGCGACGGCGCACTGGAGCTGCAGGTGCAGGCCGCCCTCGCGAGCGACCTGCGGATCGAGCAGGACCTGGGCCGCTGGTTCCCGGTGTGGGGAGCCCCCGGCCTGTAGGCGGATCGGGCTTGCCTGCTTGCCTGCCTGCCACTTGCCTGCCTGCTGCTTGCCTGCCTGCTGCTTGCCTGCCTGCTGCTTGCCTGCCTGCTGCTTGCTATTTGCTGCGCTCGCGCTCCTGGCGGCGGGACTCCAGGGGGCGCTCGCGACGGTAGCGGCGCTCCCACTTGGCCTGCTTGTCACGGCGGTCGCGGTACGCCTTGTACGACGTCGGCGGGGTTCCCGCGCCCGGCGCGGGGCCGGCGGGCGAGGACGACGCGGACGACGCGAGCCCGTACCGCACGTACAGGAACAGCACGGCGGCCGCGGCGAGCCAGTAGAGCGGGTTTCCGAATCCCAGGACCACCAGGACGACGGCCCCGGAGAGAACGACGGTGCCCATGGTGTACCTCCTTCCTGGGCAGGGACGGTGACTGAGCGTGGTGAGAGGGGCGGGGGGATGCCTTCAGCGTACGGAGTCCGTCACTCAACGTGCATCTCCTTTTCGGCGGACCTAGAGTCGGGCCAAACGGACTCAACAGTTCATCGACTGCCATGAGGGGTGCCCGGATGAGCAATCTCTTCGTCGTCGCCTACGACGACCTCGCCACCGCCAACCAGGTGCGCGAGAAGCTGTTCGAGCTGTCGAAGGAGCATCTGGTCGAGCTGGAGGACGCGGTGGTCGTCGAGCGGCGCGGCGACGGCGGGATCAAGTTGCACCAGGCGGTGAACCACACGGCGGTGGGCGCGGCCGGCGGCGCCGTGTGGGGCGGGGTGATCGGGCTGCTCTTCCTGGCGCCGCTGCTCGGCGCGGCGGTGGGTGCGGCGGCCGGCGCGGCCGGGGGCGCGCTCACCGACACGGGCATCAACGACACCTTCATGAAGGACCTCAGCCAGAACCTGCGCCCGGGCGCCGCGGCCCTGTTCGTCCTGGTGAAGCACGCCGCCGAGGACAAGGTCATCCCTCAGCTCACGCCGTTCGGCGGCCAGTTGGTGCAGACCTCGCTGAGCAAGGTCGAGGAGGACCACCTCCGCGAGGCGATCAAGGCGGCCCGGGCGGAGACCGCCCCGGAGTGAAGCCCAGGGATGCCGCGTGAAACCCAGGGGTGCCGCGTGAAGCCCGTGGGTGCGTCAAGCCCGTGAGTGAATGGGTCCCATGAGCGAACTGTCCCCTTTCACGCACGAGTACGACGGTGAACGGCTCAGCGGGGTGCACGGCGGTGGTCCGGCAACGGTCACCGCCGTTCTGCTGCACGGCGCCGGCAACGGCAGCAAGGAGCGGCTCCTGCCGCTGGCCCACGAGTTCGCCGTCCACGGCTGCCGCGTCCTCACCCTCGACTTCTCCGGCCACGGCGAAAGCAGCGGCGAACTGCGGGAGTTGAGCCTGCGTCGACGCTTCGAGCAGGCGGTCTCCGTGATCGACGCGCGTGTCCCCGCGGACGGGACGCTGGTGCTCGTCGGGTTCAGCATGAGCGGGCAGACGGTGGCCGACCTGGCCGCGTTCTACCGGGACCGGGTGACGGCCCTGGGCCTGTGCGCGCCCGCGGTGTACGCGGCCCGGGCGTGGGACGTCCCCTTCGGCTCGGGAGACGGGGAGTTCAGCGCGATCATCCGCAGGCCCGGGAGCTGGCGGGAGGCGCCCGCACTCGACGTGCTGCGCGCGTACGAGGGCCGGGCGGTGCTCGCCGTGCCGGGCACGGACACGGTGATCCCGCCGCAGGTGACCGAGGCGGTCCAGGACGCACTCGCCACCCGCGCCCGGTACACGAGGTTCGAACTGCCCGCCGCGGGACACCGGTTGGGCCTGTGGTTCCAGGACCACCCGGACGACCGGCGCGCGTTCGTGACCGCCGTGCTGGCCGGCCCGGACGAGCGCGGGCGGACGGCGACGCGGTCCTGAGCGGCCGGGTGACGGGCGGCGGGCGGCCGGGCGGCCGGAGGCGTCAGACGCCCGGCGCCGCGCTCACCACGCCCGCCGCGACCGCCGCGCCCAGGGTGGCGTGGTCGGCGGCGGTCCGGTCGGCGTAGGCCACGGCGAAGTCGGCGACGGAGCGTTCGAAGGTCTCGGCGCCGCCGAGGTAGCCGGCGATGGCGATCCGGTCGCCGGACCGGGCGTGGGCGCGGGCCAGGGCGGTGCCGCACAGCCGGGCGTACGCCGCGAGGTCGGCCGGGGACATCCCGGCGACGCCCGCGGAGCTCTTCGGGTCGCGCAGCTGACGCCAGTAGAAGGCGCGGCTCTGCGGCCCGGTCATCCAGCCCAGGAAGACGTCCCCCGCGGCCTGGAGCAGCCGCTGCCCGGCGACGACCCGGTGGCCGGGATGCGCGTAGGGGCCGCTCGGCAAGTACTCCTCCAGGACGGACGCGCGGGCCTCCTTGATCTGGAGGAACAGCGGGTCGTCGGTGTCGCGTCCGGCGAGCAGCACGATGAAGCAGCGGGTGCCGACGCTGCCCACGCCGACAACCTTGCGGGCGGCGTCGACGAAGCGGTAGCGGTCCAGCAGCAGGCGGCGCTCCTCGGTGAGGGTGGAGCGGTAGTCGCTGAAGATCTTGCGCAGGGCGGCGCTGTCGGAGGCGCCGGCGGGTTCGATCAGCGGTGGGTCGTGGATGATGCGGCGGCGTCCGTCGACGACCTCCGTGAGTTTGCCGAGGGCCTGGAGGCTGGTGCGGCGGCGGGCGCGGGTGAGGCTGCCCTCGGCCCGTCCGCGGTGCCGGGCGGAGCGCAGCAGGGGCAGCAGTTGTTCGGCGTCGATGCGCTCGTACCAGACGGCGAGCTCGTCGAGCCGGGACAGCCGCCGCACGGCGGTGCGGTAGGCGGCCGCGGCCTCCTGGGCGGCGCGGTGCACCTTCGGCTCGGGGTGGCCGTTCTCGCGGGCGGCCACCGCGACGGAGGCGGCGAGCCGTTTGACGTCCCACTCGAAGGGCCCGGGGAACGTCTCGTCGAAGTCGTTGAGGTCGAAGAGCAGCCCCCGCTCCGGGGAGGCGTACAACCCGAAGTTGAGCAGATGGGCGTCGCCGCACAGCTGGACCGTCAGCCCGGTGTGCGGCTGGGACGCCAGGTCGGCGGCCATGACGGCGGCCGAGCCGCGCAGGAAGGCGAAGGGCGAGGCGGCCATCCGCCCGTACCGGATCGGCAGCAGCTCGGGGAGCCGGTCCCGGCCCTGCCGCTCGAGCACGGCGACGGGGTCGGGCCGGTCGACGGACGGGAGCCAGAGGGCGTGGGCGGAACGGGCGACGCGCTTACGGGCGTCCCGGCCGCGCCCGGCACGGTCGGTGGGGGTGGTCATCCGCGTCGCCTTCGCACCACATCCGCCTCCCGGTCCACGACACTTCCCGGTTCACGACACTTCCCGGCCTCCTGTTCGCAGTGAAGGCCGCGAGGGGAGCGTCCGCATGTCGGGTACGTCGAACGGGTGACACGGGCGGCGGGACCCGATTGTCAGTGGTGTCGGTCAGGATGGCGGGAAGGGACGAGTGCCGGACGGCGACAGAGCCACGGGGCGACGGCGACGGCGGCGACGACGGGTGGAGGCCGGCAATGGGCGACGGGCTGCGGTACATCGGTGTGGCGGAGCGGCGGGCGCGGCTGGCCCTGCGGCACCGGCTGGCCCCCGAGGCGCGGGTCGCGACGCCCGAGGCGGTGGCCGGCGCGCTTGTCGCCCTGCACGGCTCGGACCCGGCGACGGTGTACCTGGCGGTCGGCGCCCGCCTCGCCGACCCGGCGGCGACGGTGCCGGAAACCGACCGGGCGCTGTACGCGGACCGGACCCTCGTCCGGATGCACGGGATGCGGCACACCGTCTTCGTGTTCCCGACGGAGTCGACGGCGGTCGTGCACGCCTCGACCGGCCTCGCGGTCGCCGCGCGGGAGCGGGCCGGCCTGGTCAAGGACATGGCGAAGGCCGGCGCTCCGGACGCGGCCTGGCTGAAGGAGGTCGAGGAGTCGGCGCTGGCCGCGCTGGCCCGGCTCGGCCAGGCGACGGCGGCCGAACTGGCCCGCGAGGAGCCGCGTCTGCGGGAGCAGTTCGTGTACGCGGCGGGCAAGCCCTACGAGGGCGTCCACACCGTCGTGACGCGGCTGCTGAGGGTGCTGGGCGTGGAGGGCAAGGTGATCAGGGGGCGCCCCCTGGGCTCGTGGACGTCGAGCCAGTTCCGCTGGGCCCTCGCCCCCGCGCACGCCGAACTGCCGGTGGCGCAGGCCCAGTCGGAGCTGTTGCGGCGCTGGCTGACGGCGTGCGGCCCGGCCACGGAGGCCGATCTGAAGTGGTGGACGGGGTGGAAGGTGACGGACGTACGCCGGGCGCTGACGGCGATCGGGGCGCGGGCGGTGGCCCTGGACGAGGGGACGGGGTACGTCGTCGAGGACGACGTGGAGGCCGTGCCCGCCCCCGGCGGACCGTGGGCGGCCCTGCTGCCCGGCCTCGACCCGACGGCGATGGGCTGGCAGGGCCGGGACTGGTATCTGGCCCCGGAACTGCGCCCCGGCCTGTTCGACTACAGCGGGAACGTGGGCCCGACGGTGTGGTGGAACGGCCGGGTGGTGGGGGGTTGGGCCCAGCGGGCCGACGGCGAGATCGTGTGGCGGATCCTGGCCGGCGAGGGCGGGGGGAAGCCCGACGGCGAGGGCGAGGGCCTGGGCGGCGAGGCGAGGGCGGCGATCGGGGCGGAGGCGGCGCGGCTGGAGGCGTGGCTGGGGACGACCCGGGTGACACCGAGGTTCCGCACGCCGGTGGAGAAGGAACTGGTGAGCTGACTCCTCGGCCCGCCCCGGCCCGGCGCCCGGCCCGGCGTCTGACCCGGCCTCTGCTCTCTTCCCCGCCCCCGTCCCGACCCCGGCCCCGGACGGGGGCGCCGACGCCGGATGCCGTCACCTGGGACGGCACCCGGCGCCCGGTTCACCGTGAGTACCGCAGCAGCGCCCGCACCATGTGGCACGTCGTGTCCGACGGCGCGTGAACGCCGATCAGCTCCGCCGTGCTGCGGATCTTCTCGTTGCGGGCCTGGTTCGGCATATACACGCCCAGGTCGAGCAGGGCGATGGCGAGACGCATCGCCTTGAGGCGACGGTTGTGCGTGGCGTACCACTCGCGCGGACGCCCGGGCGGCAACGGCCGCTTCTCGACGGGCACATAGGGCAGATCGAGCTGGACGGAACGCTTCGCGGTGGACTGGGTCGGCAACGGCTTCGGCTTCAGTGCGGCAGCGGGCACAGGCATCCTCCTGTCGCGGTCAGGGCCCGGTCCGGAACCTCCGGCGAACCCTCGAACACTGCTTCTATTCTACCGCCCACCACTGACAAACGCCCCTGATCACAGGGGTTTTCGCCGCCTCGAACGGCTACCGTGTGCCGCATGGAGATCTGGATCAACCCCGCCTGTTCCAAGTGTCGCAGCGCCCTCACGCTCCTCGACGCCGAGGGCGCCGACTACACCGTCCGCCGCTACCTGGAGGACGTGCCGAGCGAGGACGAGATCGCGGCCGTGCTCGACCGGCTCGGCCTGGAACCCTGGGACATCGCCCGCACCCAGGAGGCCGTGGCCAAGGAGCTCGGCCTGAAGGACTGGGCGCGGGACGCGAGCACGCGCGGACGCTGGATCACCGCGCTCGCCGCGCACCCCCGGCTCATCCAGCGCCCCATCATCACGGCGGACGACGGCACCGCGCTGGTGGCCCGCACCGACGAGGCCGTACGGGACGCCTTGTCCCGGTAGGACCCGCCCTGGCCGGACAGCCGACGGTTCGTCCGGCGGCGGGAGCCCGCGCACCGGGCACTGCTACCCTCCGCCGCCATGACCTTCGGTGATCAAGGACTCGGGTCCCCTCCGGGGCAGCGGCGCACACGACGGCGCCGGCCGACCCGGCGCTCGGCGGCCGTCGGGTCCTGCGTGGCCCTCGTCGCCGCCGTCGCCGCCGGCACCGCGCTGATCGCGGACGAGGACGACGGCCACCGGCCCGGGTCCGCTCCCCCGGCGACGGCGTCCGCGACCGCCTCGGGCCTCGCGGCCGTGCCGTCACCGGACGCGGGCCTCCCGTACGACGCCCCGAGCGCGCTCCGTTCCCTGCTCGCCCGCCCGGTCGTCCGGCCGGAACAGGCGTTCCCCTCGACGAGCGTCCGGCTGAAGGACGGCTCCCGGTACGCCCGCGTCGACCTGGTCACCACCGTCGACTGCGCACGGGGCACCTCGCGCGGCCTCGCCCGGTTGATCGAACAGGGCGACGGGTGCGCCCGGTCGACGGCGGCCCTGTTCACGGACACCGAACGGCGCTCGCAGGTGACGGTCACCGTGCTGAGCTTCGAGCGGGTGGCGGACGCCTCCCGCGTGTTCACGATGGCCTCGACGGACCCGGTGACGTACGGGGTGGTCCCGCTGGATCCGCCTCCGCAGGCCGGCCTGCCGACGGTCCCGTCGGGTTCGGCCGGGGTCCTCCGGCGGACGATGACGATCCGGTCGGTGGTGTTCGCGAACGGGCGGTGGGGCGACGGCACGGAGACCGACGAGGCCGAACTCGCGGCCCGGACCGAGGGGTTGCTCCAGCGCGCCGACGACACGGTGACGGCGTACGAGGAGGGGAGGAGCTGACTCCGGCCCTCCGCCCCGACTCGGGTGTGACGCACGCCACTTCGATTGACTCCCGTAACCGCTGAGTAACCTCGTTCGGTATCTCGTACATAGCGGCGTACGCTCCCCTACCCCTCAGGAGGCGCGCATGTCGCGCAGGAGAAGTCTCGGCCCGAAGAAGAAGATCGCGCTGCTCGTCAGCGCCGCGGCGGTGGCGGGTGCCGGGGCCTTCGCCATGGCGTCCACCTCGAACGCCTCGCAGGACGCGCAGAACGCCAACACGCTGTCCGCCGGGGACTCGACCGTCTGTGCGGGACTGGCCACTGCCTTCGGCAACAACGAGAAGTTCATCGAGGGCCAGAAGACGAACCCGGACGCGCAGTCGGCGGCCCGGATCGCCAACCGCGAGGCGGTCCTCGCACAGATCAAGGTCCAGCAGCAGGCGTCCGGCTGCGTCGTTGGGGAGTCGGCTCAGGACTCCCAGGCGACCCAGCCGTCGCAGGCCGCTTCCGCACCGGCGGCTTCCGCCCCGGCCGCTTCCGCACCGGCCGGGAACACGGGCAACGCGGGAAACACGGGTAACGCGGGTAACGCGGGAAACGGCGGCGGTGCCGCCTCCGGCCAGCAGGTCTGCAACGGTTCCACGGTGACGCTCTCCGGCGAGGGCGGTGCCCCGGCCGCGTCGAGCAACCAGTTCCCGGCGGGGACCAAGCTGAAGGTCACCAACCTGGACAACAACAAGTCCACGACCGTCGAGGTGACCTCGGTCTCCGGCAGCTGTGCCCTGCTCAACAACGCGGCCTTCGAGCTGGTCCGTGAGCCCGGCAAGTTCCTGATCCGCCGGGCCCTGATCGAGAAGGTGGGCTGAGGCTCCGCCGCCGGGCACCTCGGTGAACCGGCGGCGGCGCCTTCCGGCGCATCCCGACAAGGGTGTACGTGTCATCCGGTCCTGCTGCTCGCGGCCACGAGCAGCAGGACCGGTGCGTTCCGGACCCGCGGCGCCCTCGCGCACGAACCGCCGAGGTGCCGCTCACACCGTGAGCCTCACCACAGAACCACCAGGTAACACGGGGTTCACATTCGAGCAATGACCGGGAAATCGCCTGTTGACAGTCTGCCCGGCAGACAAGGCGGCGCCCCAGTGCCGCAGCGCCGCAGCACCCGCAAGTGCGTCAGACACACCCCGAAGGAAGTGGCCCGTGACCTTCAAGGCTGAGTACATCTGGATCGACGGCACCCAGCCGACGGCGAAGCTCCGTTCCAAGACGAAGATCATCGCGGGCGAGCCCGCCGGTCTCGACGCGCTGGGGATCTGGGGCTTCGACGGATCGTCGACGAACCAGGCCGAGGGGCACTCCTCGGACCGTGTCCTCAAGCCGGTCTTCACCTGCCCCGACCCGATCCGCGGCGGCGACGACATCCTCGTCCTGTGCGAGGTCCTCAACATCGACATGACGCCGCACGAGTCCAACACGCGTGCCGCGCTCACCGAGGTCTCCGACAAGTTCGCGTCGCAGGAGCCGATCTTCGGCATCGAGCAGGAGTACACGTTCTTCCAGGACGGTTACCCGCTCGGCTTCCCCAAGGGCGGCTTCCCGGCCCCCCAGGGCGGCTACTACTGCGGTGTCGGCGCGGACGAGATCTTCGGCCGTGAGGTCGTCGAGGCGCACCTGGAGAACTGCCTGGCCGCCGGTCTCGCGATCTCCGGCATCAACGCCGAGGTCATGCCCGGCCAGTGGGAGTTCCAGGTCGGCCCGGTCTCCCCGCTCGAGGTCTCCGACCACCTGTGGGTGGCCCGCTGGCTGCTCTACCGCACCGCCGAGGACTTCGGCGTCGCCGCCACCCTCGACCCGAAGCCGGTCAAGGGCGACTGGAACGGCGCCGGCGCGCACACCAACTTCTCCACGAAGGCGATGCGCGAGGGCTACGACGCGATCATCACCGCGTGCGAGTCGCTCGGCGAGGGCTCGAAGCCGCTCGACCACGTGAAGCACTACGGCGCCGGCATCGACGACCGTCTGACGGGTCTGCACGAGACCGCCCCGTGGAACGAGTACTCCTACGGTGTCTCCAACCGTGGCGCCTCGGTCCGCATCCCGTGGCAGGTCGAGAAGGACGGCAAGGGCTACATCGAGGACCGCCGTCCGAACGCCAACGTCGACCCGTACCTGGTGACGCGTCTGATCGTCGACACCTGCTGCTCGGCGCTGGAGAAGGCCGGCCAGGTCTGATCCGGACCGAACCCGGTTCCTCCCGGAATTCCCGGAAGGGGCGCCCGCCGACTCGGCGGGCGCCCCTTCCGCGTTTCCGCGCCGCCACGACGAACGACCGCCCGGGGCCTGCGCCGACGTCGACTTCACGCCAGGAAACGTCCAAGCTGTGAGAGGAGGCTCCTGTAACGGGCGGGTGTCTGCTTCAATGGGGCCATGGCCGGATTCAAGAAGTGCAGCGCGACAGGTCGCCACGACCTCGAGCCCTTCTGGCCTTCCCGTCAGCACCATGACTTCGACCGGGTGTGTTGCCGCGCGATGAACGCGCCGGCCCTCTAAAGCCGTACACCCCGGCCTTCGGCCAGCGCGCACGACGTACGTCCTCGACGAGCCCGACCACGAATCGCGGCCGTCGTCCTCCCGACGAACTTCTCGCGCGAAAGAGCTGACCTCTCATGGCGAACACTCGTTCCCTCTCCTCCGCTCCCAGCCTCACCGCCGCCACCCCGAACGGCACCGCCCGCCACCGACTGCGGGCCGTCGACCGGGACGAGGTGGTCGACGTCGCCGACTTCCTGCCGCCGGGCGCGACCTGGCTGCCCGCTCCCCCGCACACCCTGCCCACCCTGCCGGGCCAGCCGCCGATGGTCGGCTACCTCGTGCTCGTCCCCGCCGACCAGCAGCCGCCGTTCCTGCCGGTGGCGGTGCCGGACCGGCCGGCGGCCGAGGAGGCCCCCGAGGCGGAGGGCGCCGGGCGTCCGCTCGTACGGATCGACCCCGTACAGCGCACGGCCGCCGTGGACGGACAGGAACTCGACCTCACCTACCTGGAGTTCGAGCTGCTGGCGCACCTGGTCGCGCACCCGAACCGGGTGCACACCCGCGACCAGCTGGTCACCACGGTGTGGGGCTACGGGCACGTGGGCGACGGCCGCACGGTCGACGTCCACATCGCCCGGCTGCGCCGCAAGCTGGGCGCACAGCACCGCCAGTCGATCCAGACGGTGCGCCGGGTCGGCTACAAGTACACCCCGCCGACCGCCGACTGACCCGCTTCGTCTGCCGACGGCAGAGCGCGGTTCCGCCCCGCGTCCGGACCGGGCACAGTCACCGGTATGAGACTTCTGGTGCTGGGTGGTACGGAGTTCGCGGGACGGGCCGTCGTCGAGGCGGCCCTCGGGCGCGGCTGGGACGTGACGGTCTTCAACCGAGGGCGGCACCCGACCGCCCCCGGCACCCGGTCCCTGACCGGTGACCGCACCGCGCCCGGCGGCCTCGACGCCCTGGCCGAGGGCGACTGGGACGCCGTCGTCGACACCTGGTCGGCGGCGCCCTGCGCGGTGCACGAGGCGGCGCGGCTGCTGCGGGGCCGCGCCCGCCGCTATGTGTACGTGTCGAGCTGCTCGGTGTACACCTGGGCCCCGCCCGCCGGGTACGGCGAGGACGCGCCCGTCGTCGAGGGCGCCGAACCCGACGCCGGACAGAGCGACTACGCCCGCGACAAGCGCGGCGGCGAGCTGGCCGTCGTCGACGCCTTCGGCGCGGAGGCCTCCGTCCTCGTACGGGCCGGGCTGATCCTCGGCCCGTACGAGAACGTCGGCCGGCTGCCCTGGTGGCTGACCCGGATCGCCGCCGGCGGCCCGGTCCTCGCGCCCGGCCCGCGCGAGCTGCCCCTGCAGTACGTGGACGTCCGCGATCTCGCCGAGTGGATCCTCGGCGCGGTCGAGCGGGAGCTGAGCGGGCCGTACAACCTGATGAGCCCGCAGGGCCACGCGACCATGGGCGAGCTGCTGGAGGCGTGCGCGCGGGCCACCGGCTCGGACGCCGAACTGCGGTGGACGGCGCCGGAGGTCATCCTCGGCGCGGGCATCGAACCGTGGACCGAACTGCCCGTGTGGGTGCCGCCGGGCACCGACCTGCACGACGCCCTGCACGCGGCCGACGTCTCGCGGGCGGTGGCGGCGGGGCTGTCCTGCCGCCCCGTCGGGGAGACCGTCGCCGACACCTGGGACTGGCTGAGGTCGATCGGCGGTACGGCGCCCCAGCGCCCCGACCGCCCCCGCAAGGGCCTGGACCCGGAGGTGGAGGCGAAGGTACTCGCGGCGGGCTCCGGCTGACCGGACCCCGCGGGTGTACCTGGCACCACCCTCCGACCGGGGGCGTCGGGCCAGTGACCGCCGGTCGACGGCTCGGCCAGACTGACGCCATGAACACCAACACGAAGAGCGGCGACGGCGGTTCGAGGGCACGGGGGATGGCTCTCGCCGCCGTACGGGGGCTCGCGCTGGCCGTCGGGTCGCTGCCGCTGAGCATCCTGGGCTTCTGCCTCTCCCTCGTGTCCATGGCGCTGATACCGATCGGGGTCGGGGCCCTCACCACGCCCTACGTGGTGAAGGGCGTGCGCGCCTACGCCGAGTGGCGGCGGGCGCTCGCCGAGCGGTGGGGCGGGGTGCGCATCCCGTCGGCGTACCGGCCCGCCCCCGAGACCCTCAACCCGTTCACGCGCACCTTCGCGCTGCTGCGCGACCCGGCGACCTGGCGGGACCTGCTGTGGCTCCTGGTGGACATGCCGGCCGGCTTCCTGACCGCGCTGCTGCCGGCCGTCCTGGTCCTCTATCCGGTGGAGGGGCTGGCGCTGCCGGCCGGGCTGTGGCGGGTGTACGTCGAGACGCCCGGCGTCGCGTACTGGTACGGCTTCGTACCGGTCACCGGCCAGGCGTCCGCGTTCGGCGCCGCGGCCCTGGGCGCGGTCCTCCTCGTCGTCGCCCACCGCTACGCCGTGAGCGCCCTCCACGTCCACTTCCGCCTCACCCAGGCCATGCTCACCCCGAGCCAGGCCGAACTGGCCGAGCGCGTGAGGGTGTTGACGGAGACCAGGCGGGACGCCGTGGACACCTCGGCCGCCGAACTGCGCCGCATCGAGCGGGATCTGCACGACGGCGCCCAGGCCCGGCTGGTGGCGATGGGCATGGATCTCGGCACTGTCGAGATGCTCGTCGACAAGGACCCGGAGAAGGCCAAGGCCCTGCTCGCGCAGGCCCGCCGGTCGTCCGCCGATGCGCTCGCCGAGCTGCGCGATCTGGTGCGCGGCATCCACCCGCCGGTGCTGGCCGAGCGTGGACTCGGGGACGCCGTACGGGCGTTGGCGCTGCGACTGCCGGTCACCACCGAGGTGAGCGTCGAGCTCGAGGGCGGCCGGGTGGACGCGCCCGTGGAGTCGGCGGCCTACTTCGCGGTGAGCGAGCTGCTCACCAACGCGGTCAAGCACTCCGGCGCCGGCCGGATCTGGGTCGACCTCCATCACGGGTCGGGCCGGCTGCGGATCTCGGTCACCGACGACGGCTCGGGCGGAGCGGCGATCGGGGCGGGCTCGGGCCTCGCCGGCGTCGAGCGGCGACTGGGTACATTCGACGGCGTCCTGGCCGTCAGCTCTCCCGCGGGCGGTCCCACCATGGTGACCATGGAGATCCCTTGCGTGTTGTCCTAGCCGAGGACCTCTTCCTGCTGCGGGACGGTCTCGTCCGGCTGCTGGAGGCCTACGACTTCGAGATCGCCGCCGCCGTCGAGAGCGGGCCCGAACTGGAGCGGGCGCTCGCCGAACTGGAGCCGGACGTCGCCGTGGTCGACGTCCGGCTCCCGCCCACGCACACGGACGAGGGCCTCCAGTGCGCGCTCCGGGCCCGCCGCAGGAGACCCGGGCTGCCGGTGCTCGTCCTCTCCCAGCACGTCGAGCAGCTGTACGCGCGCGAACTGCTCGCCGACGGCACCGGCGGGATCGGCTATCTACTGAAGGACCGGGTGTTCGACGCGGAGCAGTTCGTGGACGCCGTCCGTCGGGTCGCGGCCGGCGGTACGGCGATGGACCCGCAGGTGATCCAGCAGCTGCTGGCCCGGCGCTCGGGTGACGGTCAGGGGCCGGTGGACCGGCTCACCCCGCGCGAGCGGGAGGTGATGGAGCTGATGGCACAGGGCCGGTCGAACGCGGCGATCGCGGGCAAACTGGTCGTCACCGAACGGGCCGTCGCCAAGCACACCGCGAATATTTTCGTGAAGCTGGGTTTGGAGGTCTCGGACGACGACAACCGCAGGGTGCTGGCGGTTCTGGCGTATCTGGACCGGGATCGATGACCCGGGCAACTGGTGTGTCGTGTGAGGGTGTTGGGGTTGTTTTGTCGTACGGAGCTCTCATCAATTTCTGAGCGGGCTGAACACCTGTGAGGCGAGGTGCGTAAAGGAGGGGGCAGCTTCAGCTTCACTCCTGTCGGGCGCCTCGATGCTGCCCCGCAAGGAAGTCAGAGGAGTTCCATGGGACGCAACATACGTAAACGCCGTTCGTCGATGGCCACGAAGGCCGTGGCAGCATCGGCGGCCCTAGCGCTCGGCGGGGGCGGGCTGATCTGGGCAAACTTCTACGCTTCGGCGCACGAGTCGAACTCGGGCCAGAACTCGACCAAGGCCGCCACGGCGGCCGCCCAGGTCGCCACCATCTCCTGCCCGGATGTGGGGCAGAAGCTGACGAATGTACCCCAGGGTGCGAAACAAGGTGTCGCGACCGAGCTGGCCAACCTCGACAAGCAGATCACCGAGGCCTACACCCGGCTCGCCTCTACGCGTCAGGCCCAGACGAACGACGCCAGCTTCGTGCAGAACGCGATCACCGGCCCCCTCAAGGAGAAGCGCGCCGCCACGATCGACCGGATCCGGATCAACATCCAGCGCTCCGGTGGCCAGTTCAACAGCTCGCTGAGCCAGTTGGCGGCCTGCACCACGCAGGCGGCGAACACCAACGCGGGCCAGGCGGGCAACGGCCAGCAGAACAACAACAACGGCCAGAACAACAATGGCCAGAACAACAACGGCAACCAGAACAACGGTGGCCAGAACACCGGCAACGCCGGTCAGAACAACGGCGGCCAGCAGAACAACGGCAACGCCGGCCAGGCGCAGAACGGCCAGGGCGGCAACGGCCCGGTCGCCGCGGACTTCGTGGACATCACGAAGGTCCAGGCCAACGCGCAGCTGGGCGTGGGCGCGAACGGCGTCGCCGCCAACGGCAACAGCGGCTCCCGGGGCACCTTCACCTCGAGCTGCGGCACCAACGGGAACGACAACCACAACACGGACAACGTGATCGTCGCCCCCGGTGTCACCAACGGCGCGCACCACCTGCACGACTACGTCGGCAACCAGAACAACGACGCCTTCGCGAGCGACCAGGAGCTGGCCGGCGCCGGCACCAGCTGCCAGAACCAGGGCGACAAGTCCTCGTACTTCTGGCCGGTGCTGCGTGTCCAGGACGGCAGCCAGGACTTCGACCAGAACAACGACGGCGGTGGCAAGGAAGGCAACGTCGGCAAGATCCTGCAGCCCGCCCAGGCGCAGATCAAGTTCGTCGGCAACAAGAAGGGCAAGGTCGTCGCGATGCCGACGGCCCTGCGCATCATCACCGGTGACGCGAAGGCCTTCGTCAACGGCAACGCCAACGCGAACGTGAACTGGAGCTGCACCGGCTTCGAGAACAAGGTGCAGCTGGAGACCCAGTACCCGATCTGCCCGCAGGGCAGCCAGGTGGTGCGGACGACCAACTTCCAGAGCTGCTGGGACGGTCAGAACATCGACAGCGCCAACCACCGCACGCACGTGGCGTTCGCCGCGGCCGACGGCACCTGCGCCAACGGCTTCAAGGCGATCCCCCAGCTCCAGGTCCGGCTGGTCTACAACGTTCCGGCCCCGAAGCTCCAGAACGGGACGGTCGTGAAGCCGTACGCGGTGGACAGCTTCCCGGAGAACCTGCACAAGCCGATCACCGACCACAACGACTTCATCAACTTCTTCTCCACGAACCTGATGAACAAGATGGTCAACTGCATCAACACCGGCAAGAAGTGCAAGTGACCCGCTGAGCGGGACACCCGGTGAAGCCGACCGGTAGACCGGAACGGTGAAGCCGACCGAGAAGGCCGGCGGTGAGGATTCCTCACCGCCGGCCTTCTGGTGTGCTCCGGGTGCGCGGGGCGCGTCGCCCGCGCGGGGTGCGCGGGTCCGGTCAGTGACCGGAGTGCGAGGCGCCTTCGGAGGGCTCGCCCGACACATGCGCGGAGTGGTCCGTGCCCTCCTCGATGTCACCGCCGAGGGTCTTGCGCAGCGCCGTCACGGTGCTGGTCTCCTCACCCACGGCGATCCACTTGCGGCCGACCAGGTAGTGGCCGCCGTAGTCCTTGGCCCCGTTGATCCACTCGCGCTGACCGCGGTCGGTGGCGAAGGTCAGCAGGATGAACTTGCCGTCGGCGTTCTTGCAGAGCGCCTGGCGGAGTTCGTCGGCGTCGGTCTGCATGTCGGGCGTGCACTTCACCTCGGCGGCCAGGTGTTCCAGGCTGCCGGTCGCCGTCACCGGGACGGTCTCCTCGGCCCCGTCGGAACCACAGCCCGTCAGCACCAGCGCCGCGGCGGCGGCGGCCACCGCGAGCATCGGTCGGGTCATCTTCATCCGTTCCTCCCTGCAAGAGCCTCGCACTGGATACGGCTCTCACGCGCGGTGCGCTCAAAATACCCGTGCCCGGTGGGGACACCCGTGCGAGAGTGTGCCGGTGAACCAAGACTGGGAAGATCGCGTGACCGCCGCCTGGGCCGGCTTCGACGAGTATCCGCAGGAGCGGGCGGCGGAGTTCCGGGCCGTGATCGACGAGCTGGTCGCCGAACTTCCCGAGGACAGTCCGCTGGGTCCGTTCGAGCGGGCCTGCGCCTGGGACTCGACCGGCCACTCGGACCGGGCCGCCCCGCTGTACCGGGACGCGCTCGCGCGCGGACTCAGCGAGGTGAGCGGCTACAAGGGCAGGCGGGCCAAGATCCAACTGTCCAGCTCCCTCCGCAACATCGGACAGGCGGAGGAGGGCGTCAAGCTGCTGACCACCGAACTGAACGCCCCGTCCGACGAGTTGGACGACGCCGTACGCGCCTGTCTGGCCCTGTGCCTGTCGAGCCTCGGCCGCGACCGCGAGGGCCTGTCCCTGGTGCTCGGCGCCCTGGCCCCCCATCTGCCGCGCTACCAGCGGTCGATGGCCAACTACGCGAAGGCGCTCCGGGAGGACTGACCCGGCCGGGGTGACCATCCACCGTTTCGCTCGTTCTGCTGGACGTGCAGTCACAGGATGTCGCCCCGCGCCCCGCACCCCGGTCCTCCGCCGACCGGATCGTCGACGTCGAGCAGGCCGAGGCCGCGCTCGTCGAGCACTACCCGCGGCTCGTCCGGCTCGCCTACCTGGTGCTGCCGCCCGGCCTCGGCCGCAGTCGGCGCGTCCTGACCGCGCACGCCCTCGCCCAGCGCGCCCTGCCCCGCGGCAGCGCCTCGACCCCCGTCATCCCAGCCCAGAACGGGGGCGCGGGGGACGGCCGTGACGGCGACCCCGGGTACGCCTACATCCGCCTTCAGGTGGTGCGTACGGCGCTGGAGGCGGGGCTGCCGCTGAGGCTCCTGGCGCGGCCCAAGCGCGCGCAGTTCCCGCCGCTGCTCCCCCAGGTCTGGGGCCTGCGCCTGTTCCCCCGCTCCGGCGGCGCCGACGAGCTCGCCCTGGACCAGCGCCTGGGCGCCCTGTCGGGCCCGGCCCGGGCCGCCTACGTGCTGCGCGGACTGGAGCGGCTCCCCGACGGCGACGTCCGCGAGGTGCTCACCGGCTCCGGCGTCGCGGCCGCCGAGGTGACGGCGGCCCTGCGCGAGGCGGGCCAGATCCCCGCCGCCCGGTACGCGCTGCTCGACTCCCCCGAGTTCGACGCCTGCTCGCTCCAGGCCCGGCCCACCGATCTGATGCGCCGCCGCCGGTACACCAGGGCCGCGCTGGCCGCCGCGGCCGCGCTCGCCGTGTGCGGCACCCTGGTCGCGCTGCCGGGCGGCGGCTGGGGACCCGACGGCGCGGCGGCCCCGCCGTACGCGCAGAACGCGGCCGCCGAGGCCGCCCTCGACCCCGGGCGGCTGGTGAAGGTGTCCCCCGCCGCCTGGAAGACCTCCGCGCGCACCGACTTCTCCGTCTGGCCCGCGCGCGGCCCGCTCACCCGCGACAGCGCGCTGCTGCGCCGCGCTCTCGCCGTCTGGGCCCGCCCCGGGAAGGCCGTGCACGTCTCCGCCACCCCGGACACCCCGTCGGGCGGCCCCGCGGGACCGCCCCAGCTCCTCTACGCGGGCGAGGTCGACAACGCGCGCGTGGTGATCCTCTACGACGGTCTGCGCATCGCCCGCTACGCCGAGCCGCAGGACGGCACCGCCGGGGCGGCCCTCGACTTCGCGCGGGTCGACGGCGCGACCGGCGCCGAGGCGGCCGCGCTGGTGCTGGGCCGGGCCGACGGCAACGTCCGTTATCTGACGGCGCCCTGGGTGACGAAGGCCGGCGAGCGGGACCTGTCGAAGCCGGGCGCCGGGGTGATGGACCTGACGCTGACCGACGGGATCACCTCGCCGCTGGCCAGCCCGGCCACCCACACCGGCACGTGCACGACGTGGAACGTGCTCCAGCTGACGGACGCCTCCGGCACCCACCTGCTCAGCGACCTCGGCGAGCTCGTCCCCGCCCGCCTCACCGCGGGGCGCCCGAACGCCCCCGAGGAGGCGAGCGGCGCTGCGGCGCTGCGGACCTGGGCGCCGTTCGCCTGCTCGCTGGCCGACGCCCGCGGACAGGGCGTACGGACGGTCAACGCCTGGGGCTACACCCGGCAGCAGCTGCCGGACGCGAGCGGGGCGGCGACCTGGGTGTGCACCAGGGCCGAGACCTGGCGGGGCGACGGGAGCAGGGTGCTGGCCCAGTTCCACACGCCGGGCGGGCTGTGGGGGGCGGCCGTGGCGAAGGCCGGGGACGTACCGGCGTGCGGGCCGCGTGATCCTCATGTGCTGGCCGGGGTGCTGTGGAAGTCGAAGGGCGGCGACTGGTACCTCCTCGCCGCCGGCGACAAGGCGACGGCCTCCATCCGGGCGACCGGCGGGGTGACCGGGTCCGGGCAGGGCCATCTGCTGGCGGTGCCGACGAAGCAGGGCGCGCAGGCGAGCCTGGAGGGCAGGCTGAAGGACGGGCGGTCGGTCAGCGGACTGCGCTGAGCCGTCGGCGGGCACCTCGCGGGCGGGCCCACCGGGCGAACCTGTCGGGTGGACATACCGGGCGGGCCCGTCGCGCTGGGCGGCCGGGCGGGGGAGCCGGCCGGCCACGTCGTGCGGGCGAGTTGCCGCACAGGGCTTCACCCCCGCCCTACCCGTCAGTACATTGACGTCATGTCTAACAAGCCCGAGGGGCGGCCGGACGAGCGTGTCACGCTCAAGGCGCGCAAGGTGTCCTTCTCCTGGGAGGGCACCCCGCTGCACTGGGTGCCGGGGGACCCGTTCGCCACGCACACCATCAACGTGCTGCATCTGCTGCTGCCGGCCGGTGAGCGGTGGTTCGTGCACGTCTACAAACAGGTGCTGCCGCACATCCGGGACGAGCGGCTGCGCGAGGACGTCATCGGGTTCATCGGGCAGGAGGCGATGCACTCCCAGGCCCACGACGAGGTGCTGCCGCATCTGCGGGAGCAGGGGCTCGACCCGACGCCGTACACCGCGCAGGTCGACTGGTTCTTCGAGAAGCTCCTCGGTGACCGGACCCTGCCGCCGGGCCGGGCCCGGCGCTGGTGGCTGATGGAGCGGGTGGCGCTGATCGCGGCCATCGAGCACTACACCGCGTTCCTCGGCGACTGGATACTGAACGCGCGGGAGCTCGACCGGCGGGGCGCCGACCCGACCATGCTGGACCTGCTGCGCTGGCACGGGGCCGAGGAGGTCGAGCACCGGTCCGTCGCCTTCGACCTCTTCACCCACGTCGACGGCGGCTACCGGCGGCGGGTGCGGACCTGGGCGACGGCGTTCGCGGCGCTGCTGTTCCTGTGGCAGCGCGGAACCCGGTTCTTCATGGAGAACGACCCGACCCTCGTCGACGGCCGCGCCTCCTTCAAGGACTTCTACGTCCGCGGCAGACGGGGCACGCTGCCCGCGACCGGCGACCTGCTGAGGTCGGTCCCGCGCTATCTGAGCCGCGCCTACCACCCCTCACAGGAGGGCTCCACCCGGCAGGCGGTCGCCTACCTCGCCTCCTCCCCCGCCGCGCTGGCCGCGCTCGCCGCGGAGGAGAGGGCCTCGTGACGCCGAAGCCGCTGACCGCCGTGGCCGTCGCGGGTGCGGCGCTGCTCGTCCGGCGGGCGCTGCGCCGCCGGATCCGGTCCTCACCGCTGTGGCCGATGCCCGCGCTGGCGGAACCCGTCTCCGGCCGGCCCCGGTCGCGGGCGCTGCGGCTGCAGGTCACCGCCCGGCGGACGGTCGCCGACGGCGTCGTCGAACTGCGCCTCGAGGGGCGCGAGTTGCCGCGCTGGGAGCCGGGGGCGCATCTCGACCTGGTGCTGCCGTCGGGTCTGGTGCGGCAGTACTCGCTGTGCGGGGACCCGGAGGACGCCTCTTCCTACACCGTCGCCACGCGGCTCGTCACGGACGGGCGGGGCGGCTCGCGCGAGGTGCACGAACAGCTGCGGGAGGGGACGGAGGTCGAGGTGCGGGGGCCCCGGAACCGTTTCCCGCTGGTGGAGGCGCCCTCGTACGTCTTCGTCGCCGGGGGCATCGGCATCACACCGATCCTGCCCATGCTGCGGGCCCTCGGCGAGGGCGCCGAGTGGCGGCTGCTCTACGCCGGCCGGACACGGGCTTCGATGCCGTTCCTGGAGGAGGTCGTCGAGCTCGGCGGGAAGGACCGGGTGACGGTGGTGGACGGACGGCCCGATCTCGACGCGCTGCTCACGGATCTGCCCGAGGGGACGGCCGTGTACTGCTGCGGCCCGCAGGGGCTCATGGCGGCGGTGGAGGAGCGCGTGCCGCACGTCCGCCTCGAGCGGTTCTCGGCGCGCACCGTCCGCGACGGCGATCCCTTCGAGGTCGAACTCAGGCGCTCCGGGCGGGTGGTGACGGTCGCCGCCGACTCGACCGTGCTGGCCGCCGTGCGCGCCGAACTGCCGGACACCCTCTACTCGTGCGAGCAGGGTTTCTGCGGGACCTGCCAACAGCGGGTGCTGGCGGGCGAGGTGGAACACCGGGACGAGCTGCTCACCGACGCGGAGCGCGACGACTCCATGCTGATCTGTGTCTCGCGGTCGCGCGGCGAACGCCTGGTGCTGGACATGTGAGACGTGCGACGGGGGGGCGCGCCCCGGCCCGCGCCCCATCGCATGAATCGGCGCACGACCCAGCCCATGACCCAGCCCATGACTCGGCACATGACTCGAAAGGCGATGCGAAAATTGACTGACATGTGACCGGACAAGTAGCCGGAAAAGTGATGGATCGGGTGAACGTCCGCACCGGTCCGGTCCGTTCTGGGCCGGAACCGATCGGTAAGGTGTTCGCATGACTACCGGGGTTCGTCGCAGAATGGGAGTCGAGGAGCGTCGGCAGCAGTTGATCGGCGTCGCCCTCGAACTGTTCGCCCAGCGCTCGCCCGACGAGGTCTCCATCGACGAGATAGCCGCGGCCGCGGGCATCTCACGCCCCCTCGTCTACCACTACTTCCCCGGCAAACTCAGCCTGTACGAGGCCGCGTTGAAGCGGGCCTCCGAGGACCTGGCGGGCCGGTTCGCCGAGCCGCACGAAGGACCGCTCGGCTCCCGGCTGCTCCGCGTGATGCGCCGCTACTTCGACTTCGTCGACGCGCACGGCCCGGGTTTCTCCGCCCTCATGCGCGGCGGCCCGGCGGTCGGCTCCTCGACCACGAACGCCCTCATCGACTCCGTACGCCAGAAAGCGTACGAGCAGATCCTGTCGCACCTGGGGATCACCGACGCGCCCCCGCGCCTGGAGCTGATCGTCCGCTCCTGGGTCTCGCTCGCCGAGTCGACCGCGCTGATCTGGCTGGACGGCCGACGCATCCCCCGCGAGGAGCTGGAGGTCCAGCTCGTGCAGGACTTCGCCGCGCTGACGGCCGTCGGCGCGGCCCACGACGACGAGCTGCGCACACTGCTGCGCCCCGTGCTCGGCGACGAGCCGGCCGACGGGCCGTTCGGCGACCTGGTCACCCGGCTCATCGCCCTCGCCTCCTGAGGCCGCCCGGGCACCGTCCCGGCTCCCGCCCTGGCCCTGGCCCTGGCCCTGGCCCTAGCCCTGGTCCTAGCTCTCGTACTTGCGGTACGACGGGTCGAGGTCGCGCACCTCGGCGGAGACGTGCAGCGCGAAACCGTCCTGCGCCACGTGCTCGCGCACCAGCTCCAGTACGGCCTCGGTCAGCTTCGTCTTCGTCTCGTCGGTACGCCCGGCCAGGAGCCCCAGCGTGACGTGGACGATCGCGTGCCCCCGCTCCTCGGGGTCGTCGTAGCCGAACGCGGTGAACTCGGCGGGACGGAACAGGGTCTTGCAGGCTTCCGGCTTGGCGGCCGCGATCTCGACGACCGAGGTGTGCAGGGCCCGCGCGAACCCGTTCCGGTCGAAGGCGGACGCCATCGTGGTCGAGTAGTCGACGGTGATCTGCGGCATGGGCGCACTCCTGTTCCGGGGAAACAAGGATCAGCCTAAGTCGTCAGCCGCAGGGCCAGCATCGCGATGTCGTCCTCCCGGTCGTGGCCGAAGCTGGTGAGGAGCGTGTCGCAGAGCGCGTCCAGGCCCGGCATGGCGCCGATGGCCGCCGCGCGAAGGTGCTCCATCGAGACCGCGAGATCGACGCCGCGGGTCTCGATCAGACCGTCGGTGACCATGAGAAGCCGGTCGGCGGGCTCGAGGAACAGCTCGGTGGGCGGCGGGTGGGGCACGCCGAGGCCGAGCAGCGGGCCCGCCGCCTTGGCGTAGTCGGCGCCCTGGGTGTCCCGGACGATCAGCGGCGGGATGTGCCCCGCGTTGGCGATGCGGGTGCGCCCGGTGGCGGGGTCGATCAGGACCAGACAGACGGTCGCCGTGACCTCGGGGTGGTAGAGCTGGAGCATCCGGTCGAGGCGCTCGGCGAGCACGGCCGGGTCGCTCTCGTCGACGCAGTAGGCGCGCAGCGCGTGCCGGATCTCGACCATGACGGTGGCCGCCTCGAGCGAGTGCCCCACGACGTCCCCGACCGCGGCCAGCACCCCGTCCCCGGTGCGCAGGGCGGCGTAGAAGTCGCCGCCGATCTCCGTCTCCCGGGACGCGGGCACGTACCGGACGGCGACCTCGACCCCGGGCAGCTCGGGCAGTTCGTGCGGCCGCGGCAGGAAGCTGTGCTGAAGGGTGAGCGCGACGTGCCGCTCGACCTGGTACATGAGCAGCGGCTCGGCGGCGAGCGCGGTGGCCTGGGCGAGCCGGGCCAGCCGGGACTCGGTCTCGGGGTCCACCCGGCGGACACCGCGGGTGGGGGTGGCCAGACACACCGAGGATCTGCCGTCCTGGGTGGGGATGAGCACCAGACGGGCGTCGTGCGGCACCCCGGGCCGGAAGAACCCGGCGGGCCACAGCGGCGCGGGCACCGTGGTGATCCGCACCCCCGCCTGGCTGTGGGTGAGCCGTCGCAGCAGTGCCACGACGACCTGGTGAGCGTCCTGGTCCGGCAGCGCGAGCGAGGTGCGGTTCCGGGAGGTGCCGCGGTGCAGCGCGTCGTCCGGGCCGAGGACGAAGGCGGCGGCGGGCGCGCCGGTGAGCCGTGCGGTGCCCTCGGCGGCGGCGTCGGCGAGTTCCTGCGGGGAGCGCGCCGCCTGGATGCCGACGATCGCCTCCGACAGCAGTGACAGCCGCCGTGCCGCGGCCTGGTCGTCGGCGCGCAGTCGCGCGGCCCGTACGGCCGCCCGGACCACCGCGTCGATCTCCTCGGGCTCGGCGGGCATCGCCAGGTGTGCCTCACCGCCCGCGTCCAGCCCCTGCCCGCGGTCGCCCGGGGCCACGTCACCGGCCGAGAAGTGCACGACGGGCAGCCCGGCCATGTGCGGCCGGGCCTTGAGCCGGCGGCACAGTTCGAAGCCGCTCATGTCCGGCAGTTCCACGTCGACGAGGGCCACGTCCGGCAAGGCGCCCTTGCGCCGCCGTACGTCCAGTTCGACGAGTGCCTCGTGGCCGGTGCCGACCGCGACGACCTGGTGGCCGGCGCGGCGCAGCACCACGCCGAGGGCGAACCGGCCGGCCGCCGTGCGGTCCACGACCAGCACGGTCGTGTCCGCCCGTCTGTCGTTGACATCCATCTGACGACCCTCGGACTCACCGGTGGAGCAGACCGGCCACAAGGTCTGCTCCACCAAGGTAATGCCCCTGTCTAGGGGGTCGTCCGGGAGAACACCGCGACGGTCCGGCCCGGCACGGCGAACGTGCCGGACTGCGTCACGTACGACGCGGCCCTGACGGTGGGGTCCGACCCCGCCGCCTGCACCGGGTGCAGCCGGTATCCCGTCCCGGCGAGCGCGTCGACGGTCTGCTTCGCCGCGGTCGGCGTCGCGTTGAACACGACGACCAGGTCACCGAGTTCCATGGTGATCACCCCGGGCGTCTCGTCCTTCCCGGACAGCGGGAAGGAGAGCGCCGACTGCACCTGCTCGGCCGTCCCGAGGGAGAACGCCTTCTCGGTGGTACGGATCCTCAGCAGATCCTGATAGGCGGCGGAGGCCGAGGTGATCTGCGGGCAGCCGACCCCGACGGCGGTCAACAGGGGTTTGGCGTAGGGCCACTTGGTGGCGTTGTCGACGGCCGGCGGCAGTCCCCGGCCGAAGCCGTTGCCGGCGGCGCAGTTCCAGTGGATCGCGTTGAACCAGTCCCCGCTGTCGTAGGAGTTGCGGTCCAGGGACTTGGAGCGCAGCAGGTCGGTGCCGGCCTGGGACAGGGCCGGGCCCTGAGAGAGCTCGGCGGTGGCCATGGCGAGGACCTGCATACGGGAACGGTCCGCCGCCGAGGTGTCCTTGGGCAGTTTGTACGCCAGCGCGTCGAACAGCGACTCGTTGTCGTGCGCGTCGACATAGGCGAGGGCGTCGCCGGGAGCGGCCGCGTAGCCGGCCGGGGCGCCGTTGTAGTCGACCTCGGCGCCGGTGACCTTCCTGCCGTCGGTGTCCGTGAAGCCGTACGAGGCGAGGTTGCCGCTCAGGCCGACCTTGATCAGATCCTGGTAGTGCAGCAGCCGGGCCTTCTGTTCGGCCGAAGTGCCGTTGCCGGTGGACGAGTTGGGGTCGGTGTAGAGCCCGGACGCGAAGCCCTGGACGCCCGGGTCCTCGTCGAAGGGACCGCCGCCGCGCACGGCGTCACGCGCCCGGTCGGAGAAGGTCGCGACGCCCGTGCCCGCCATGTTCTTCTGGGTGGCCTGGACGAACCGGGCGTCGTCGGCGACCTCGCCGAAGTTCCAGCCCTCGCCGTAGAGGATGATCTTCTTGCCGTCGACGCCGTCCTTGGCGGGGGTCAGCGCGTCCAGCGCCTTGCGCACCGCCAGGATGTTGGCCTTGGGGTGGTGGCCCATGAGGTCGAAGCGGAAGCCGTCGACCTTGTACTCCTTGGCCCAGGTGACGATCGAGTCGACGACCAGCTTGCCCATCATCGCGTTCTCGGTCGCGGTGTTCGCACAGCAGGTGCTGTTCGCCACCGAGCCGTCGGCGAGCAGCCGCTGGTAGTAGCCGGGGACGATCCGGTCGAGGACGCTGGTCGCCGCCTGGCCGCTCGCCGCCGTGTGGTTGTAGACGACGTCCATGACGACCCGGAGGCCCTCCTGGTTCAGCGACTTCACCATCCGGCGGAACTCGACGGTACGGGCGGTCCCGTCCGGGTCACTGGCGTACGACCCCTCGGGGACCGTGTAGTGGTACGGGTCGTATCCCCAGTTGTAGGCGTCCTTCGCGGCGGCCGCGGCCACGCACTCCTGCTGCTTCTCGGAGTCGGCCGGATAGGACGCCAGGTCGCAGCCGGGGGTCGACTGCGCGGCCTTGTCCTCGGCGATGGTGGCGATGTCGAAGACGGGCAGCAGATGGACGTACGACGTGCCCGCCGCCGCCAGCTCCCGCAGATGCTTCGAGCCGTCGCTGCCCTGGTCGGTGAAGGCCCGGTAGGTGCCCCGGTCCTCGGCGGGGACGGTCGGGTCCGCGACGGAGAAGTCCCGGACGTGCAGCTCCTGGATCCGGGCGTCCTTCAGCGGGACGGCCTTCGGCTTGGTGAGCGTGGACCAGCCGCCGGGGGCGAGGGCCTTGTCGTCGAGGTCGACGACGAGACTGCGCGCCGAGTCGGTGGTGAGGGCGACCGAGTAGGGGTCGGTGACCTTGTTGGTGACGACCTTGCCGACACTGGGCGCCCACACCGTCACGACGTACCGGTAGGGCTTGTTCTTCCAGGACCTGGGGCCGGTGACGGACCAGACGCCGGTGGTGTCGTTCCGCTTCATCTTCACGGTGGAGCCGTCGAGCTCCAGGGAGACCTGCTGGGCCGTCGGGGCCCAGACGGCCAGGGTGGGCCGGCCGTCGCGGAAGGTCGGACCGAGCCGCGCCTTCGTCGCACCGGGGTACAGGTCGTCGAGCACGCCCGCGATCTGTACGCCCGTCGCGGCCAACACCGCTCCGGTCATGGCCCGCTGCGAGGCGACAACCTGACCGCTCAGCGCCTCACGCACCCGGTCCCGGTCGCGCGGGTCCACGGACCAGGCGGTGTAGGCCTTGAGGTGCGGGTACGCGGCCTTCTGGGCGTCGGTGAGGGTGGTCTTCGTCAGCCGCAGCCACCGGGCCTCCCCGGTGAGGGTGCCGTCGGTGACCGCGATCGAGCCCTTCCGGCTGTACAGCAGCTGGGTCGAGGCGGCGGCCTCCGAGCCGTTCCAGGCGACGGTGTTCCGGTCGATCCAGACCGCCTTGGACGTGGTCAGGTCGAGGGCCGCAGCGGAGCCGGCCGGCTGCGGGAGCAGGTACTTCTCCTGGCCGTTCAGCAGCCACACCTCGTGCCCGTTGCCCGTGAGGTCCAGCGACTGATCGGTCGGGAGATCCTTCTCGTCGCCCTTGTGCAGGATGTAACTCAGGCTGGTGGCCCCGGCGGTGAGCGGCACCTCGAAGACCGCCCCGTACGCGTCGGTCGTGGCCGGCTTCAGCGGGTTCGACCACTCGGTGGGGTTCGCGGCGCCGGTCCAGGTGTGCAGACCCCAGCCGGTGTAGTCGCCGTCGGCGCGGTGGTAGTGCAGGACGGCCTTGCCGGTGTCCTGGGCCGGGTACTCGGGCTTCTCCGTGAGGAGGCCCTCCTTGCCCTGCTCGATCCAGACCTCGCCGGTCTTCGTGACGTCGATCGTGCGGTCGGCGGAGACGTCCTTGTTTCCGTCCTTGTCGATGACGAGGAACCCGACGGACGAGGCGCCCGGCTTCAGCTTGACGTAGGCGAAGGCTCCGTACGCGTCCCGCCCGGCGAAGGGATGGCTGTCCGGCCAGGTGGTCGACTCGCCGTCGGCGAGGTCACCCCAGGCGTAGAGGCCCCAGTCGGCGTAGTCGCCGTCGGTGCGCTTGTAGTGGACGATCGCGTAGTCGCGCGAGGAGGCGGTGGGGGTCTCCTCGGCGGGCGGGGTGCCGGTGACGGAGGCCGCGGTGGCGCTCGCCGTGTGTCCGGCGGAGTCGACGACGACCGCCTTGTAGCGCAGGGCCGTGCCCGCGGGCACCTCCGCGCCGAGGGTCTGGGTGACCCGGTAGGGGGCGTGGTCGGCGGAGCCGAGGGTCTGCCACGTGCCGTTGCCGGTCTGGGCGGCGAAGACGACCCGGTTCAGCCGACCGCCTTCCACGTCGGCGCTCAGCTCGACGGTGCCGGTGGCGCCGGCGGCGGGGGCGTGCAGGGTGACGGTCGGCCCGGTGGCCGGGGCCGGCAGCTTGCGGGCGGCCTTCAGGACGACGGCCGAGCCCGCGGGAACGGTCACCGTGATTTTCTTGTCGGCGCCGGCGGCAACCGTCTTGTCGGTGCCGTAGATCCCGCGGAACGCGGTGTTCGCGGAACCGGTTTCGAAGGTCGCTTCCTGTGCCGTGCCGGCGTTGTTGAAGGCGACGACGTACTCGGTCGTGTCCTTGCCGGTGCCGTTGCGGGAGAAGGCGTAGACGCCGGCGCCGTCGGCCGCGTAGCGCTCGGTCTGGACGCCGTCGGTGAGCGCGGGGTTCGCCTTGCGGAGCTTCGCGAGCGCCGCGATCTGCCGGTACAGCGGGGCGCCGGTGTCGTAGGCGTCGCTCGCGTGGGTGCGGTCGGTGCCGAGCTCGTCGTCGTCGAGGTAGTCGGCCGTCTTCGACGCGAACATCGTCTGACGGGCGTCCTTGTCGCCGCCGGAGCCGGTGAAGCCCTGCTCGTCGCCGTAGTAGACGACCGGGTTGCCGCGGCTGAGGAACATCAGCTCGTTGGCGAGCTTGTCCTTGGCGAGGAGTTCGGCGTCGGTCGCCTTGGGGTTGTCCTGGTTCAGGAAGTACCCGATGCGGCCCATGTCGTGGTTGCCGAGGAAGGTGACCTGTTCGTAGGCGTTGGCCTTGTCGGTCGTGTACTTGTAGTCGTCGGCGAAGACGGAGGCGAGCTTCTGCGCGCTGCCGCCCTGGGAGGCGTACTGGCGGGCCGCCTCCTGGAAGGGGAAGTCGAGCGTGGCGTCGAGGCGGCCCTGGGTGACGTACGGGGACGTGATCGAGGTGTCGGCGGAGTAGACCTCGCCGAACATGAAGAAGTCGTCCCGGCCCTGCTTGGCCGCGTAGGCGTCGAGGGCCGTGGCCCACTGGGTCCAGAACTCCATGTTCACGTGCTTCACGGTGTCGATCCGGAAGCCGTCGATGTCGAAGTCCCGCACCCAGCGCTGGTAGATCTTCTCCATCCCGGTGACGACCTCGGGGCGCTCGGTCCACAGGTCGTCGAGCCCGGAGAAGTCTCCGTACGTGGTCGACTCGCCGGCGTAGGTCGAGTCGCCGCGGTTGTGGTACATCGTCGGGTCGTTGAGCCAGGACGGGACCTTCGCGGTCCGCTGGGCGGCGGTGACCGTCGGGGTGCGCGGGAAGGAGTCGGCGTCCACGGCCGGGAACTTCGTGCCGCCGTCCGCGTAGTCGGCGTCGTCGAAGGGCTCGCCGTCCTTCGTCAGGTACGGGAAGGCGCCCTTGGACAGGTAGTCGTAGGACTTCTCCTCGTAGTCGACGACGTCGGCGGTGTGGTTGGTGATGACGTCGAAGAAGACCTTCATGCCCTTGGCGTGCGCCTTGGAGATGAGGGTCTCCAGGTCCTTGTTGGTGCCGAAGTGCGGGTCGACCTGGGTGAAGTCGGTGATCCAGTAGCCGTGGTAGCCGGCCGAGGCGTTGCTGCCGGTCCCCTGCACGGGCCGGTTCTTGAAGATCGGCGCCATCCAGATGGAGGTGGTGCCGAGGCCCTTGATGTAGTCGAGCCGCTGGGTCAGGCCCTTGAGGTCGCCGCCCTGGTAGAAGCCCTTGTCGGTGGGGTCGTAGCCGGAGGTCAGGCGTGAGCCGGTCAGTCCGCCCTTGTCGTTGGCGGTGCTGCCGTTGGCGAAGCGGTCCGGCATGACGAAGTAGAACTGCTCACGGGTGTCGTCGTGGCGGGCCGGGGCGGCGGCCAGCTTCGCGTCGGACGGCGGTGCGGGCGGGCTGTCCGCGTGCGCCGCGAGGGGCTGCACGAGGGCTGCGGCCAGCGCGGCCACGGCGACGGCCGCGCCCCGTCGGGCGGGTGGCGCGATGCGGCGCGTCGAAGGCGCCGGGGGCGCCGGCCATCTCGATATCACAGGCGGGAACTCCTTGCGATTGCGGCTCTCTTGGGTCCGACCCCAACGCCGCGGGACGGCTTCGTCGCCGGGCGCCCGCGTGACCGTATCGCTGACGAAAGGTTTACAGCAAGAGGCTTGCAACTCACAGCAAGAACTTTCACCAGGACCTTGACGGTCCCTTCCCGACTGGCCCACTCTCACCCCTTGTTGAAACCCGAACCCTCGAGGAAACCCCTTTCGGAGCCGCAGATGACCACCGGACACCGCCCCCCGGGTGTTTTACGGCGCACCGCCGCCGCCACGGCCGCCGCCGCACTCGCCCTGGCCGGAGCGATCGCCCTGCCCGCCACCGCCGCCCACGCGGACACCACGACCTCCGGCGATGTGATCGCCAACCTGTGGGAGTACAACTGGAACTCCGTCGCCTCCGAGTGCACGGACGTGCTCGGCCCGGGCGGCTACGGCGCGGTGTGGGTCGCCCCGCCCGCCGAGTCCCTGAAGCAGACGAACTCCTACTGGTGGGACGTCTACCAGCCCTACTCCTCCAGCCTGAACGGCCGCTTCGGCACGGCGGCCCAGTTCGCGTCGATGGTCACGGCCTGCCACGACGCCGGCCTCAAGGTGTATACGGACGCCGTGATCAACCACACCGCCGCGCAGACCGGCGTCGGCTACAACGGCACGGCGATCAGCAACAAGTACGACACCCCGGACTGGGACCCGGACGACTACCACACGTCGGCCGAGTGCAACGACTCCGACCTGATCATCGACGACTGGTCGAACCTGAGCGAGATCCAGAACTGCGAACTGCTGGGCCTGCCCGACCTGGAGACCGAGGACGACGACGTCCGCTCGGGCATCGCCGCCTACCTGAACAAGCAGATCGCCCTGGGCGTCGACGGCTTCCGCATCGACGCCGCCAAGCACATCCCGGTCGGGGACCTCAACGCGATCTGGGCGAAGCTCGACAACACCGCCTCGGGCGCCGACCCGTACGTCTTCCAGGAGGTGTACCCGGGCTCGACCCCGGCGGCCTCCGACTACTACTCCTCCGGCGACGTCCTGGACTTCACCTACGCGAGCAGGCTGAAGTCGGCGTTCCAGGGGAACGTGAGCGACCTGTCCTCCCTGGAGAGCAGCGGCATCCTCCCGGCCGCGAACTCGGTGTCCTTCGTGACCAACCACGACACCGAGCGCAACGGGCTGCACATGAGCTACAAGGACGGCGACACCTACCGGCTCGCCAACGTCTTCGAGCTGGCCTACAAGTGGGCGACCCCGACGGTCTACTCGGGCTTCGAGTGGTCCTCCTCCGATCAGGCCCCGCCGAACGCGAACGGCTTCGTCACGGACACGAACTGCTCCTCCGGCTGGTACTGCCTCCAGCGCGACACCGCGATCGCCGGCATGGTGAAGTGGCACAACGCGGTCGGCTCGGCGGCGGTCACCAACTGGTCGACGAAGTCCTCGAACGTGATCGGCTTCGCCCGCGGGACCAGCGGCTACATCGCGATCAACAACGGTTCCTCGGCGGCCACGTACACCTTCGCCACCGGCATGGCCGACGGCACGTACGCCGACGTCGTCGACAACGGCGCGACGACCGTGACGGTCTCGGGCGGCAACGCCACGCTCACCGTCCCGGCGAAGAGCGCGATCGCCTTCCACGACGGCGCCTTCACCCCGTGCACCACCTGCGAACCCGACGACGGCGGATCGACGTCCACGGTGAGCGCGACCTTCAACGCGTACGCGTCGACCACGAGCGGCACCAGCGTCCACGTCGTCGGCTCGATCGCGGCGCTGGGCGGCTGGGACACCTCCAAGGCGGTCCAGCTGTCGTCCGCCGGCTACCCGATCTGGTCGGGGGCGGTGAGCGTGCCGATCAACACGTCCTTCGAGTACAAGTACATCAAGAAGGACTCGGCCGGGAACGTGACCTGGGAGTCCAACGCCAACCGGGCCGCCACGAGCGCAACTTCGGCGCTCACCCTCGACAACTCCTGGAACCTGGCGAACGCGAGCGCCACCGACGCGACCTTCAACGTCACCGCGACGACGAGCCTCGGCACCGACGTCTACGTCGTCGGGTCCGTCGCCTCCCTCGGCTCCTGGAACACCGCCGACGCCATCCCGCTGTCGCCGGCGGCGTATCCGATCTGGAGCCGGAAGGTGATCGTCCCCAGGAGCACGGCCTTCGAGTACAAGTACGTCAAGAAGGACGGCTCCGGGAACGTGACCTGGGAGTCCGGCACGAACCGCTCGTACACGACCGGCAGTTCGTCCGGCTACTCCACGAGCGACACCTGGAAGTGAGCGGTCCCGGCCGCCACGGGAGCGCAGGTGCGCTCCGGTGGCGGCCGGGGAGGGAGCTCAGCAGCTCGACTTGCCCGCGTAGACCGCCAGCGCCGTGTTGGCGGCGAGGGTCGCCGTGAGCTGGCCCGAGCCGTTCACGGTCACGGTCGTGTTGTTCTGCACGTTGCAGTAGGTGCCGGCGGCGAGGGACGTCTGGTACGTCCGGCTGAGGGATCCGCTCTCGTGGTTGATCGCGACGTACCCCTTGCTTCCCCGCCCGAAGGCGATCGCGTCGCCCCCGTTGTCCCACCAGTCGGTCATCGACGCGCCCCGCGTGGCGTTGCGGAACGCCACCATGCGCAGGATCTCCGGCCAGGCGTGCTGGCACTTCCAGCCGTTCTGCCAGCAGGCGCTGACCGCACCGCCGTTGGGTGGCCCGGCATCCGCGTCGGACCACTCGTACCCGGAGTTGATGTCCGGGGCGCCGTAGGGATACGCGAGCATGAAGACGTTGGCGAGCGTGTAGTTCGCGCCGTCCTTGTAGGTGAGGGTCGAACCGTTGCGCTCGGTGTCGTGGTTGTCGACGAACACACCCGCGGCGGAACCGCTCAGATACCCCCAGCCCTCGCCGTAGTTCTTCAGGTAGGCGAGGTTCTCGTTGTTGAAGACCCGCTTGAGGTCGTAGGCGTAACGGAACTCCTGGACGTCGCCGTTGCCGGTGTACTCGGTCGGCTGGACGGCCTCTCCGCTGCCGTAGATGACCTCCTGCTTCCAGTACACGCCCGGGTTCGTCAGCCGCGACTTGATGTTGGCGAGGTCGGCGGTGTCGATGTGCTTGGCCGCGTCGATGCGGAAGCCGTCGACCCCGAGCGTGAGCAGGTCGTTCATGTACCCGGCGACGGTCTTGCGGACGTACTCCTCGCCGGTGTCCAGGTCGGCGAGGCCGACCAGTTCGCAGTGCTGGACGTTCCAGCGGTCGGCGTAGTTCGTGATCTGGGACGTGCAGTCGTCGAAGTCGTACGAGGAGTACAGGCCCGGGTAGTCGTACTTCGTGTACGACGAGCCGCCGGTGCCGGTGCCGCTGCCCGCGGCCATGTGGTTGACGACCGTGTCGACGACGACCTTCACACCGGCCGTGTGGCAGGTGTTCACCATGCTCTGGAACGCCGTGCGGTCGCCGAGCCGGCCCGCGATCCGGTAGCTGACGGGCTGGTACGACGTCCACCACTGCGAGCCCTGTATGTGCTCGGCGGGCGGGGAGACCTGCACGTAGCCGTATCCGGCCGGGCCGAGGGTGTTGGTGCATTCCTTGGCGACCGAGGCGAAGTTCCACTCGAAGAGGACGGCGGTGACGTCCTTGGTGCCGGGCGGGGTGGCGGACACGGCGGTGGGGGCCATGACGACAGCCGCGGCGGCCAGAGCGAGGGCACCCGAAAGTGGTCTGCTGCTTGCCATGTGGGGAAGTCCTTCTCCGTTGAAGGCTCTTGCTGAAACATTTCAGCAAACTTGCGGTGACGGAGATGTTAAAGGCCCGCTGCCTGAAAAGGCAGCGGGCCGTGTGAAGTTGATGCAAGAACTTTCAGAGGCGTCGTCAGACGGCCGTGAACCACACCGTCGTGTCCGCCGGGAGCTTCGCCTCGCCGTCGTTCGTCTCGGTCACCTCGTCGCTGGCGAGCAGCACCCGTCCGTAGGCCGGGGTCGTCACCGACTCCCCCGTCGTGTTCGCCACGCACACGAACTCCCCGCGGCGGAAGGCCAGTACGCCCGCCGGAGCCTTCAGCCACTCCACCGAGTCGCCCGCGCCCAGGTCGGGCCGCGCGCGGCGGATGCCGAGTGCGGAGCGGTACAGCTCCAGCGTCGAACCGGGCACCCCCTGCTGGGCCTCCACGCTCGACTCGCCCCAGCCGTCCGGCTGGGGCAGCCAGCTGCCGCCGTCGCCGAAGCCGTACGACGAGCCCTCTCGCGTCCACGGGATCGGGACGCGGCAGCCGTCGCGGAAGCCGTCCTGGCCGGCGCCGCGGAAGTACGCCGGGTCCTGGCGCACCTCGTCGGGCAGGTCCACGACGTCCGGGAGGCCGAGTTCCTCGCCCTGGTAGACGTACGCCGAGCCGGGCAGCGCCAGCATCAGCAGCGTGGCCGCCCGCGCCCGCCGCAGACCGACCTCGCGGTCGCCCGCCGTGCGGATCTGGGTGCCGAGGCCGGGCGGGTTGGCGAAGCGGGTGGCATGCCGTGTCACGTCGTGGTTGGACAGCACCCAGGTGGCGGGGGCGCCGACCGGGCGCATCGCGTCCAGGGTGCGGTCGACGACCTCGCGCAGCTGCTCCGCGTCCCACTCGGTGGCCAGGTACTGGAAGTTGAAGGCCTGGTGGAGTTCGTCGGGGCGGACGTAGTTCGCGGTGCGCTCGACGGTCGGGGTCCACGCCTCGGCGACGAAGATGCGCTCACCCGAGTACTCGTCGAGGATGAGCCGCCACTGGCGGTAGATCTCGTGGACGCCGTCCTGGTCGAAGAACGGCATGACATCGTTGCCCAGCAGCTTGAGTTGCTCGTGCGAGCCGAGGTCCGGCAGGCCCGCCGCCTTGACCAGGCCGTGGGCCACGTCGATACGGAAGCCGTCGACGCCCATGTCCAGCCAGAAGCGCAGGACGGAACGGAACTCGTCGCCCACCGCCGGGTGTTCCCAGTTGAAGTCGGGCTGCTCGGGGGCGAAGAGGTGCAGGTACCACTCGCCGGGGGTGCCGTCCGGCTCCGTGACCCGGGTCCAGGCGGGGCCGCCGAAGATGGACTCCCAGTCGTTGGGCGGGAGTTCGCCGTCCGCGCCCTTGCCGGGCCGGAAGTGGTAGCGGTCCCGGAGGGAGGAGCCGGGGCCTTCCCGCAACGCCCGCTTGAACCACTCGTGCTGGTCGGACGAGTGGTTGGGGACCAGGTCGACGATGATCCTCAGGCCCAGTTCACGGGCGTCCCGGATGAGCGCGTCGGCGTCCAGGAGGTTGCCGAACATGGGGTCGACCGCGCGGTAGTCGGCGACGTCGTAGCCGGCGTCGGCCTGCGGGGAGGCGTAGAAGGGGCTGAGCCACACGGCGTCCACGCCGAGGTCGCGCAGGTACGGGAGACGGGAGCGTACGCCTTCCAGGTCGCCCATGCCGTCGCCGTTGCTGTCGGCGAAGCTGCGCGGGTACACCTGGTAGATCACCGCGTCCCGCCACCAGTCACGGCGCTCGGTGACGGTGGCGACAGCCGAGGTGGGGGTGGGGGCCGGGGCTGCGGGCTGCTGGCTCATGGCTTCCTTGGGGCGATGGGGGTCCCCTCGCTCGAGCGCATTCGAGAGGGGGGAAGGGCTGCTGACAGGGGGCGTAGGGGCTCGGCTTCGTCGTCGGGGGCGAGTGGTGTCGAGGCGGTGGATGAGGCGGCCGCGGTGCCGGCGGGGTCGGATGGACACCGCGGCCGCCACCCGCGCGCCTCGCGGCGCGCGGGAGTCTCGTACCGGCTCAGCCCTTCGTGCCGCCCGCGGTGAGGCCGGTCACCAGGTTCTTCTGCACGAGGTAGAAGAACACGGCGGCGGGTATCGCGATCAGCACCGCGGTGGCGGCCATGAGGTTGCGCTGGGCGTCGTGCTCGCTGACGAAGGACTGCAGACCGACGGCAAGGGTGTACTTGTCGTCGCTGAGCATGAACGTCGAGGCGAAGGCGACCTCGCTGAAGGCGGTGAGGAAGTTGTAGAAGGCGGCCACCGCGAGACCGGGCTTGGCCAGCGGCAGGATCAGCCGGAAGAAGGTGCCGAACGGGGTGAGCCCGTCCACGCGTCCCGCCTCGTCGATCTCGAAGGGGATGGTGTCGAAGTACCCCTTGAGCAGCCAGGCGCTGTACGGGATGACCGTCGTGCAGTAGACGAGGACCAGGCCGAAGTAGTTGTCGATGAGCTGCAGGTCCGAGAGGATCTGGTACATCGGCACCATCAGCACCGCGACCGGGAACATCTGCGTGACCAGCAGGATCCACATGAACTTCTTGTAGCCGGGGAAGCGCATCCGCGAGACGGCGTAACCGGTGGTGGCGGCGATGAGCACGCCGATGGCCGTGGTGCCCAGCGTGACGATGAGCGAGCTCTTCAGCCAGTCGAAGAACTGGGTGTGCTGGAGGACGAACGTGTAGTTGTCGAACGTCATCTTGTCCCAGATGCCGCCCGGGTGCAGATAGTCGTCCGTGTCCGGGCCGAGGGACAGATAGACCAGCCACCCGATCGGGAAGAGCGCGATGACGCTCGCGACGATCAGGACGCCGTGGGAGGCGAGGGAGCCGGCGAAGCTGTTCTCGCCGCGGCGCCGGGGACGGCGCGGGGTCTTGGAACGCTGCTCGCTCACGGGGGCGGAGGTCTCGGCGGTGGTGCTACTCATGGGAACTCCTGCCTCAGATCGCGAGCTGCTGCTCGTTGCGGTTCAGCCAGCGGCGGTAGAACGAGGTGAAGACGATCAGGATGGCCAGCAGCAGGATGCCGTAGGCGGCGGACTGGGCGAAGTCACGTGGCTGCTGTCCGAAGCCGAGGTAGTACGCCCAGGTGACGAGGATCTGCGCGTCGGGTGCGGTGTTGCCGAACAGCAGGAAGATCACCGCGAACTGGTTGAAGGTCCAGATGATGCCCAGCAGGACGACGGTGGAGCTGACGGACCGCAGCCCCGGCAGGGTGACGAACCGGAAGCGCTGCCAGGCGCTGGCGCCGTCCATCTCCGCGGCCTCGTAGAGGGAGGCGTCGATGGCCTGGAGGCCGCCGAGCAGCGAGATCATCATGAAGGGCACACCGCACCAGGTGTTGACCATGATCGCGGCGAACCGCTGCCAGAAGGTGTCCTCGAGCCACAGGGGCGAGGGCAGGTGCAGGGCGTCGAGCGCGGAGTTGATGATGCCGCCGTCGGCGAGCATGAACCGCCAGCCGAAGACGGTGACGAAGGTGGGCACCGCCCACGGCAGCACCAGGATCAGCCGGTACAGGGTCCGCCCGCGCAGCTTCTGGTTGAGCAGCAGCGCGAGGCCCAGGCCGATGCCGTAGTGCAGGGCGACACAGGCCGCCGTCCACACGATCGTCCAGATGAAGTGCGACCAGAAGCGGTCGTAGGCCGTCGGGCCCCAGAGGATGTCGGCGTAGTTGTCGAGGCCGATGAACTTGTAGGTGGCGTCGATGTGGTTGACGCCGATCGTGCGCGCGGTGTTCAGGCTGTTGGCGTCGGTCAGCGTCAGGTACAGGCCGTACACCAGGGGGTACAGCACGAGCACGCCGAGGACGACCGCCACCGGGGCGATCATGACGTAGGCGTACCAGTGCTTCTGGTAGCCGCGCCTCAGGCGCCCGGCGGGCCCGGGCTTCGGCTCACGGTCACCGCGGCGCTTGCCGGTCGCGCGGTCGATGGCGACTGTCATGGTTCGACACCTTCTGGATCTTCACGCTGGATCGTCGAGGGGGGTACGGCTCACAGGCCGGTGGCCGCCGGATCTCTCCCCCCAGGTGTGCGGGAGATCCGGCGGCCACTCGGGCTCACTTGCTGAAGTCCGGCACCAGCTTGGCGATGGCGAGTTCAGCGGCGCTCAGGCCCTTGTCGAGGCTCTCCTTGCCGCCCGCGATCTTGGGCAGTTCGGTGTCGAGCGGACCCCAGAGGGAGCTGTACTCCGGCAGCGCCGGGCGCGGCTGGGCGGCGGACAGGACCGTCTGGTAGCCGGCGATGCCCGGGTCGGCCTTGACGGCAGCGGTGTAGGCGTCGTCGCGCGTCGGCAGCGTGGAGTTCTTCTGGGCGATGGTCGCCTGGCTCGACGCGGAGGTCATGAAGTTGACGAACTTCAGCGCGGCGGCCTGGTGGGCCTTGTCCGAGCCGGCGTAGACCGAGAGGTTGTGGCCGCCGGTCGGGGCGCCCGCCGTACCGGCGGAGCCGGCCGGGACGGTGGCGATACCGAGGTTCGTCTTGTCCGTGAAGGCGCTGCCCTTGTAGAAGTTCGTGATCTCCCAGGGCCCCTGGACGATCGCGGCGACCTTGCCGTTGACGAACGCGTCCTGGATGTGGGCGTACGCGTCGGCGGTGGTGTCGGCCTTGTGCAGGCCCTTGCCGTCGAAGAGGCCCAGCCAGGTGCCGTACGCCTTCTTCGCCTCCGCCGAGTTGACGGTGATCTTCTTGGCGTCGGCGTCGACGGTGTCGGTGCCCTCGCCGTAGAGGAAGGACTGGGCGTAGTAGGCCTGGGTGGAGCCCCAGTAGCCGTCGACGCCGGTCTTCGCCTTGATGGTGGCGGCGGCGGTCTTCAGGTCGTCCCAGGTCTTGGGCGCCTCGATGCCGGCCTTCGCGAAGAGGGCCTTGTTGTAGACCAGCGCGAGGGTGTCGGTGACGATCGGCACGCCGTACGTCTTGCCCTCGTACTTGGCCTGCTCGATCAGGTTCGACTTGAACTTGGCCTGGTCCTTGAGGGCCTCGGTGCCGTCCAGCGGCAGGAAGAAGCCCTTCTTGGCGAAGGCGGGGGTCCAGCCGACCTCGGAGCGCAGCACGTCCGGGGCGCCGGAGGCGCCGGCCGCCGTGTCGAACTTGTTCTGCGCCTGGTCGAAGGGCACGTTGACGTACTTGACCTTGACGTCCTTGTTGGCGGCCTCGAACTGCTTGACCAGGGCCTGGTACGTCGGCGCCTCATTGGTGGCGTTGGAGGTGTCCCACCATGTGATGGTGACCGGCCCGGACGAGTTGTCGCTGCCGCTGTCGTCTCCGCCGCAGGCCGTCGCCGCGAGGGCGAAGGACGCCACCAGCGCGGTGGCCGCTATGCCACGCCGCATGAGTTTCTCCTTGAGGGTGAGAGCCCGTTTAGCTACAGGAAGCGGTCCCGTCCGCTGTCCTGCCGACTCCGACCGCGCCGTTGCTGCCGTCGGGCGACGTGAACGTAACAGCGATGTAAGCGGCACGAAAGACCTTGCAGAAAAAAAGTGCAAGAGAACGCCGAAGTTATCCGCACGTGACCCGTGCGTGACCTCCCCTCGACCGCTGTGAGACCGTAGTTGTCGCGGTTGAGGGGCCTCACAGCGAGGCACGGGGCCGCTGTGCAAGACTCTGCAAGCTCTTGCCATCACTTTCATGAGGGAGCGCGATGACGCAGCAGCCCGCGGGCCGTTCAACAGGTCGCCCACGGCGTCCGATTGGTGTGCAAGGCAGCACCCGACCGGTACAGTCCACCCCTGTGACCACACGGCTTGCCGACATCGCTGCGCAGGCGGGGGTGAGCGAAGCGACCGTCAGCCGCGTTCTCAACGGCAAGCCCGGTGTCGCCGCCACCACCCGTCAGTCCGTGCTCGCCGCTCTGGACGTCCTGGGCTACGAGCGCCCCGTCCGCCTGCGCCAGCGCAGCGCGGGGCTCGTCGGCCTCATCACGCCGGAGCTGGAGAACCCGATATTCCCGGCCCTGGCCCAGGTCATCGGCCAGGCACTGACCCGCCAGGGCTACACCCCGGTCCTCGCCACCCAGACCCCGGGCGGTTCCACGGAGGACGAGCTGACCGAGATGCTGGTCGACCGCGGGGTCGCCGGCATCATCTACGTCTCGGGCCTGCACGCGGACACCACGGCCGACATGCAGCGCTACGAGCAGCTGCGGGCGCAGGGCGTGCCCTTCGTGCTGGTGGACGGCTTCTCGCCGAAGGTCCAGGCGCCGTTCATCTCCCCCGACGACC
This sequence comes from Streptomyces sp. NPDC002884, assembly GCF_040295245.1. Taxonomy (NCBI): domain Bacteria; kingdom Bacillati; phylum Actinomycetota; class Actinomycetes; order Kitasatosporales; family Streptomycetaceae; genus Streptomyces; species Streptomyces sp. NPDC002884. The sequence goes on from NZ_JBEOVB010000001.1 coordinate 280,976, forward strand.
GGGCGGCGATGACCCTGGCGGTCACCCACCTCGTCTCGCTCGGCCACACCCGGGTGGGGCTGGCGCTCGGCCCCAAGCGTTTCGTGCCGGTCCAGCGCAAGATCGAGGGCTTCGTCAGGACGGTCCAGGAACAGCTGGGCCTCGCCCCGGAGACGATCGAGGCCGACCTGGTCCAGCACTCCCTCTACACCCTCGAGGGCGGCCAGGCGGCGACCACGGCCCTGATCGACCGGGGCTGTACGGCGATCGTCTGTGCCAGCGACATGATGGCGCTCGGCGCGATACGGGCGGCCAGGCAGCGCGGTCTGGCGGTGCCCCAGGACATCTCGGTGGTCGGCTTCGACGACTCCCCGCTGATCGCCTTCACGGACCCGCCCCTCACGACCGTCCGCAAGCCGGTCCCGGCGATGGGCCAGGCCGCCGTCCGCACCCTGCTGGAGGAGATCGGCGGCACTCCGGCGCCGCACAGCGAGTTCGTGTTCATGCCGGAACTGGTGGTGCGCGGTTCGACCGCTTCGGCGCCCGGGGACCGGAATCGTCCGTAGGGCGGAGACACCCGGGCACCCACCGGTCCGCCGGCAGTAGACGCGGCGCTCCCACCGTCGTAGAAAGTGCGGGCCGAACCCGACCGAGGGATGATCGGGCCAAGAGGTCTTTTCTGGCAGACTTTGTGTCCATGGGTGAATCGACTGTGACGCCATTGGAAGGCCGTGACCAGGCCCTTCCAGACCCCGTCACGGCCGTGCCCCGGCAGCGCCGCCTCGACCGGCTGCGCAGCCCCCGACGCCCCCGCCTCTGGTTCGAGATCCTTCTCATCGCGGTGAGCTACTGGACGTACTCACTGGTGCGCAACGCGGTCCCGGAACAGCGCGCCGAGGCGCTGCGCAACACGGACTGGATCTGGCGCGTGGAGCACAGCCTCGGCATCGCCGTGGAGGAGTCCGTCAACCACGCGGTGAACTCGGTGACCTGGCTCATCGTGGGCATGAACTACTACTACGCGACGCTGCACTTCATCGTCACGCTGACCGTCCTGGTCTGGCTGTACCGCAGCCATCCGGGGCGCTACGCGGCGACGCGCCTGGTGCTCTTCGCCACCACGGCCGTGGCCCTGGTCGGCTACTACCTGTACCCGCTGGCGCCTCCGCGGCTGATGCCGGGCGGTGACTTCGTCGACACGGTGATGGTCCACCAGACCTGGGGTTCGATGGCCTCCGGCGACCTCAAGCACATGTCGAACCAGTACGCGGCGATGCCGTCCATGCACATCGGCTGGTCCCTGTGGTGCGGTCTGACGGTGTTCGCGCTGGCCAGGCTGCCCTGGGTGCGCATCCTGGGCCTGCTCTACCCGACGGCGACCCTGGTGGTGATCGTCGCGACGGCCAACCACTTCTGGCTGGACGCCGTGGGCGGCTTCCTCTGCCTCGCGTTCGGCTTCGCGGTGGCCCGTGTCTGGTACGGAACCATGCCGTACGCCCTGCCGAGACGGGTGCCGCCGAAGGGGCAGGGCAGGCCCCTGCTCCCCACCAAGGCGTGACGCTCGGCGCAGTGGATTGACGCTCGGCGCGGTGGTCCGACGCTGGGCACCATGGATCGACGCTGAGCACCATGGCTCGACGCTGGGCGCCGCGGCTCGGCGCCATGGCTCGGCGCTCAACGCCACGGCTTCGGTCACCGCGCCCCGGCTCCGACCCTCGGCACCCCGACTCCGACCGTGCTCGTCGCGGCTTCGACACTGCGTGCCACGGGCTCTGCCCTGCGCACCCGGGTCCGACGCTCAGTGCTCTCCCCGGTGCACCACGTGTCCCCCGGTCACCGTGAGCCGCACCGGCGCCTCGGCCACCTCGTCCGCCGGGGCCGCGACCGGGTCGAGACCGAGCGCGGTGAGGTCGGCCCGGAAGCCGACGGCGACCCGGCCCGCCGATCCGCCCTCCCCCGCGGCCCGGGCGGCATGCGTGGTGCATCCCTCCAGCGCCTCCAGCCCGGTGAGCCCCGCCCGCGCCGAGGCCGCGCCCCGGGGCGCACGGGCGTCGGCCAGCACGCCCCGCACGTCGTACGGGGCGATGGGCCAGTCCGAACCCAGGGCGACCGTCGCGCCGGCGTCCCGCAGGTCCCGCAGCCGCCAGGCCCGCCCGGCCCGGCCCGCGCCCAGCCGACGGGACCACTCGTCGGTGCCGTCGGCCCGGGTGTACGCGGTGTGCGGCGGCTGCATCGACGCCGCCACGTCCAGCTCGGCGAACCGCGGCAGCAGGGCGTCGGGGACGGTCTCGATGTGCTCGACCCGGTGCCGTCCCCGGCCGCTCTCGCCGAGCCCGGCCACCACGTCGAGGACATGCCGGACGGCGGCGTCCCCGATGGCGTGGGTGGCGGTCCGTACGCCGGCCGCGTGCAGCTGCCGTACGGCGGCGGCGTAGGCGTCGGGGTCCGGCCAGAACGCGGCCGTCCCCTGTCCGTGACAGTCCGCGTGCTCCAGCCAGGCGGTGCCGCCCTCGACGGTCCCGTCCATGAAGAACTTGACCCCGTCGACCACCCAGTGCCGCCCGCCCCGCCCCTGCCGGGCGACGAGCTCCGCAAGGCCTGCTCCGTCGACCCCCGGCATGCACCAGGGCGCGAAGCGCAGCCGCAGCGGCAGGACGGTCTCCCGGGCCACCGCCGCGACCAGTTCCGGATCCCCGGCGTCCATGACGTGCGCCCCGGTCAGTCCGGTGGCCGCCATCGCGGCGAGCAGCTCGACCAGCCGCTCCCGCCGGACGGCGTAGGACGGCCGGGGCACGGCCCGCGCCACCAGATCCATCGCGGCGTGCTCGACGAGGTGCCCGGTGGGCCGTCCGCCGGCGTCGCAGACCACCTCCGAACGCTGGGCGAAGGTCCGCGCCCCGGTCACGCCGGCCATGGCGAGCGCCGCGCCGTCGGCGAGCGCGGAGTGCCCGTCGTACAGCCGCAGAAAGGCCGGAGCGCCTCCGAGTACGTCCTCCACGAGCGCCCGGTCGACGGCCCGCCCCTCGAACGCGTTGTGGTCGAGCCCGAACCCGACCACCCACCCGTCGACCCGCTCGGCACCGGCGAGGACCGACCGCAGCCCCGCCAGGTCCGTCACGCCCGACAGATCCACGCCGGTCGCCATGTCCAGCCCCCACACGGGATGGCTGTGCGCGTCCACCAGCCCGGGCACCAGGTGCGCGCCCGCCAGCGGGACGACCTCGGTGTCCGGCCCGCGCCAGTCGCGTACGTCGCTCTCGTCGCCGACCGCCACGATCGTCCCGTCGCGTACGGCGACGGCGGTGGCGTACGGCCGGGCGGGATCGAGGGTACGGACCTCGGCGCCGGCGAGGATCAGGTCGGGGGCGGTCATGACTCGGTGAACTCCTTCGCGGCGGGCGGGACTACGGACGGGGCGGGCTCCGCGGACTCCGCGGGCTGGACAGGCTCGGCGGGCTGGACAGGCTCGGCCGGCTCGGCCGCGAAGTTCGCGTAGACGAGGGGCCGTTCGCGGCGCAGCCACCACGCCAGACCGAGCCCCGCGACGAACACGGCGGGCGCGAGCACGATCAGGACGGTGTTGACCGCGCTGGAAGCCCCGGTGAACAGGTCGATATGGGTGACGACCAGCCCTGTCGCGGTGGCGAGCAGCGCGGCGGCGACGACCGGGGCGACGACCGTCCGCAGCACGCCCTCCTGGTGCCGCACCCGCCGGAAGTAGCAGGGCACGGCGATCGCGGCGAGCAGCTGGAGCACGAACAGCCCGATCATTCCCGGGGTGTTGACCCACAGCAGCAGCTGCCCGTACGGATCGGCGCCCGCCGCCCAGAACGCGAGCACGACGACCGCGCCGAGCACGGTCTGGGCGATGCCCGCCGCGTACGGGGAACGGTGCCGGGGGTGGATCCGCCCCAGCGCCCCGGGCAGGACGCCCTCCTCGGCGAGGGCGAGCGCGTACCGGTTGATGGCGTTGTGGAAGGCGAGGAGCGAGGCGATGACGCTGGTGACGATGAAGAGGTGCATGAGGTCGGCCGCCCAGCCGCCGACGTAGGTGGTGATGGCGGAGAAGAAGAGCCCGCCGGGGTCCTTGGCGGCGGCCGCGATCACCTCGTCGTTCCCGAAGGCCTGGATGACGATCCACACGATGAAGGCGTAGAAGAGCCCGAGGAAGGCGACGGCCGCGTACGTGGCGCGCGGCACCGTCCGCTCGGGGTCACGGGCCTCACGGCGGTAGATGACGGTCGACTCGAAGCCGGTGAAGGCGGCGAAGGCGAAGGCCAGGACGACGGCCGTGCCGGACACGAACACACTGCTCGGGGCGAACGACGCCCCCGACAGCCCGTGCGCGCCTCCCTTGACCAGCACACCTCCCGCGAGCAGCACCAGGATCCCGGTCTCGGCGACGAGCAGGACGCCGAGCAGCTTGGCGCCGAACTCGACGGAGCGGTAGCCGCCGTAGCCGATGAGCAGCAGGCCGGCGAGGGAGATCGGCAGCCAGGGGACGTCGGCGCCGAAGATCGCCTGCGCGGTGTCCCGGCCGGCGGTGCCGAGGAGGCCGTAGACGCCGATCTCCATGCCGTTGTAGCCGATCAGCGCGAGCAGCGCGGCGCCGATGCCGATGGGCCGGCCGAGGCCGCGGGTGATGTACGCGTAGAACGCGCCGCCGCTCTTCACATGGCGGCTCATGGTGGTGAAGCCGACGGCGAAGACGGCGAGGGTGATGCCGGCGATGAGGTAGCCGGCCGGCGCGCCGATGCCGCCGAGCAGGATCGCGAGCGGGGCGACGCCCGCCATGACGGTGAGCGGGGCGGCGGCGGAGACGACGAAGAAGGCGATGTCGGAGGTGCCGAGCGAACCTGAGCGGAGGGTGGCCGCGGGAGGCGGCGTTCTCCGCTCGGGGGTGGAGTCGGACATGGGGAAGCCCTTCGAGCGCGGCGGGACAGGAGGGTTCCGGGCGTGCGGGATGACCGGCGTTCCCGGGGCGGACGGAGTGCTGGGGCCGCCCCGGACCCGTAAATCTAAAGGCTTTCGGTTTCGGCAATGTAGCCTCCTCCTGGGCATCCGGGAAGCCCTTCTCGGACCTTCAGGGGGAGAGCACATCCATGGGACGGCCGCGCACACCGCTTCTCGACCGCGAGCGCATCACCACGACCGCGCTGCAACTCGTGGACGAGCAGGGCGACTTCAGCGTCCCGCAGATCGCGAAGCGGCTCGGGGTGCAGACCGGTTCGGTGTACCACCACGTGGACGGCCGGGACGGCATAGTGGAGCTCCTGCGGGAACGGGTCGCGGCCGCGATCGACCCGAAGACCCTGGACACCACCCCGTGGGACGCCGCCCTGGAGTCCTGGGCCCGCTCCTACCGGGCCGCGTTCGCCGCGCACCCCCGGGCGATCCCGCTCCTGATGACCTCACCGGTGCGGGCGCCCCGCGTCCTGGAGCAGTACGAAAGGGCGGTGACGCTCGTGCTGGACGCGGGTTTCGCGCCGCGCTCCGTGATGCCGCTGATCATCGCCCTGGAGAACCTGGTGCTGGGCTCGGCCCTGGACCTGGCGGCCCCCGAGACGATGTGGGAGCTGACCGAGGAGGGCGCGACCCCGCACCTGGCCGAGGCGCTGGCCGCGGTGGCCGACGGCCGGGCGGACCAGGCCTTCGAGGTGGGCCTGACGGGCCTCATGAACCACGCGCGGACCCTGCGGGCGGCCGCGACCGGGGCCGCATAGGCCAACCGGCCCGGCCCGGCCCGGCACGGCCACCGAGGCAGGCCGCCCGGCCGCCCGGCCGCACGGCACGGCCGACGAGGCAGGCCGCCCGGCTGCACGACCCGGCCGGCCACACGGCCCGGCCGACGAGGCACGGCCCGGCCCGGCCCGGCCGACGAGACATGCCCTCGCCGGCGGAGCATGGCCTCACCGGCGGCGCGCAAACCGTCGGCGCGCGGCCGGACCGGCTCCGCACGGCCCCTCACGACGCCCCCGCGGCCCCCTTCAGCGCGTCGATGAACGCGTCCAGCGCGGGTTGCGCGGGCGCCGTCTCCCGGACCACCGCCTGGATGGCCCGTACCGGCACCGGATCACGCACCTCCCGGACGACGACCCCCGGATGCCGGCTGCCGAGCCCCAGCCGCGGCACCAGACTCACGCCGAGCCCGGCGGCGACGAACCCCTGGGCGGTCACGTAGTCCTCGCTGTGCACCACGAACCGGGGCCGGAACCCGACCGCGGCACACGCGTCCAGCTGGGCGTCGAGGCAGGGCCCGGGCCACTCGCTCCCCACGAACGCCTCCTCGGCCAGCTCCGCCAGCCGCACACTCCGCCGCCCGGCGAGCCGGTGCCCGCGCGGCAGGACGGCGAGATAGGGATCGTCGAGCAGGTGCAGCAGCCGTACGCCGTTGGCCTGCCGCCCCTCCCGGCTCACCAGCAACGCCAGGTCGGCCCGCCCTTCGCGCACCTCAGCCAGCGGGTCCTCGGGATCGACCATCAGCTTCAGCTCGATCCGGACACCGGGATGCGCCTCGCGCAGCCGCGCCACGGCCGGCGCCACCAGCCCGGCCCCCGCGGTCGCGAAGTACCGCACCCCCAGCCGCCCGGTCCGCCCGGCGAGCAGGTCGGAGAGCGCCGTCTCGGCCTCGGCGACCTGCCGCCCGATGGCATCCGCGTACTCGGTGAGCAGCAGTCCGGCAGCCGTGGGCCGTACGCCCCGCCCGACCCGCTCCAGCAACGCGGCCCCCGCCTCCTTCTCCAGGGCGGCGATCTGCTGACTGACGGCGGACGGCGTGTACCCCAGCACCGCCGCGGCCCCCGTCACGGACCCGTTCCCCACGACCGCCCGCAGCACCTGCATCCGTCGCACATCAAGCATGCAGTACAGCTTAACGAATCATCCAGAACATTTCACTTGTCCTCACAGGTCGGGCGGACCACCGTAGGGACATGCCCCTCGCCTCCACGCTCCGCATGGCCGTGCTCGCCCTCTTCTGGGGCTCCGGCTTCCTCTGGATCAAGCTGGCCCTGACCCACGGCCTGACGCCCGCCCAGATCACCGTCGTCCGGTGCGCCCTGGGCACGGCCGTCCTGCTGCTCCTGGCCCGGCGGGCGGGCCAGCGCCTCCCCCGGTCCCGGACCACCTGGGGCCATCTCGCCGTGGCCGCCCTGTTCTGCAACGCGCTGCCCTTCGCCCTCTTCGCGCTCGGCGAGCAGCACCTCGACTCGGGCATCGCGGGCGTCCTCAACGCCACGACCCCCCTGTGGTCGCTCCTCATCGGCATCGGCCTGGGCACCGACCGCGCCCTGCGCCCCGTACGCCTGACCGGCCTCGTCCTGGGCTTCGCCGGCACGGTCCTGATCTTCGCCCCCTGGCACCACGAGGGCCTGCTCAGCCTGCCCGCCCTGTATCTGCTGGCCGCGGCGGCCAGCTACGCCGTGGCCTTCGCCTACATGGCCCGGCACCTGACGGCCTCGGAGACCCCCATGGCCATGTCGGCGGCCCAGCTCCTCGCCGCCACGGCCTGGAGCACCCTGGCCCTCCCCGCGGCCGGCCCCTTCCGTCCGGACGTCACCGCCCTGCTCGCCGTCGCCGCGCTCGGCGTCCTCGGCACGGGCGTGACCTTCTACCTCAACTACCGCCTGATAGCGGACGAGGGCCCCACCACGGCGGCGACGGTCGGCTACCTGCTCCCGGTCGTGTCGGTCGCGCTGGGCGCGGCGGTCCTGGACGAGCAGATCGGCGGACGCGTTCTCGCGGGCATGGCGGTGGTGCTGGTGGGCGTGGGACTGACCCGGCGGAACACGGCGCCGCGCACGCGCGGGTCGGCCGGTGCGCGACACGACGACGCGCCGCACGAAGCGCCGCACGACGCACATACGTCCGGGCCCGCCGGTGGGCCGTACGGCGGGATGACGGAGCCTGTCGCCCCGTTCCGTCGGCGGAGCTGAGCGACGGGGCGCGGTGTGCGACTCAGCCGCTGTAGAACAGCTCGTCCACCACGCCCCGGGCCCGGCGCGCGGTCCTGCGGTAGTCGTCGAGCATGTCGCCCACCCGGCCGGGCCCGTACCCGAGGTATCGCCCCACCGCGAGCAGTTCCCGGGGGCCGGACGGGAAGGTGTCCCCGGCCCGCCCGCGCACCAGCATCACCGCGTTGCGCACCCGGGTCGCCAGCACCCACGCCTCGTCCAGCGTCGCCGCGTCCTCGCCCGAGACGAGCCCGGCGTCGCGCGCGGCGGCGAGCGCCTCACGGGTGCGGGTGGTCCGCAGCCCCGGATGCGTGGAACCGTGCCGCATCTGGACCAGTTGCACCGTCCACTCGACGTCGGACAGGCCGCCCGGCCCGAGCTTGGTGTGCAGCTTCGGATCGGCGCCCCGGGGCATCCGCTCCGACTCCATCCGCGCCTTCAGCCGCCGGATCTCCCGCACGGCGTCCTCGCCGAGCCCGTCCGCCGGATACCGCAGAGGGTCGATCAGTTCGATGAAGCGACGCCCCAACTCCTCGTCCCCGGCGACGGCTTCGGCCCGCAGCAGCGCCTGCGACTCCCAACCGAGCGACCAGCGCCGGTAGTAGGCCTCGTACGACTTCAACGTGCGCACGAGCGGCCCCGACTTGCCCTCCGGACGCAGGTCGGCGTCGATGAGCAGCGGCGGATCGGCGCTGGGGATCTGGAGCAGCCGGCGCATCTCGGAGACGACCTTGTTCGCGGCCTCCGCCGCCTCGCGCTCGTCGACGCCGTCCCGGGGCTCGTGCACGAACAGGACGTCCGCGTCGGAGCCGTAGCCCAGTTCATGACCGCCGAAGCGGCCCATGCCGATGACGGCGAAACACGTCGGAAGGGTGTCGCCCCAGCCGTCCCGCACGACCGCGCGCAGCGTGCCGGCCAGCGTGGCCGCCGTGAGGTCGGAGACGGCCCCGCCCACCAGGTCCACGAGCGCGCCCTGATCCGCCTCGACCGGCTGCGCCTCCGTGCCGTAGGAGGCGACGATGTCGGCGGCGGACGTACGGAACAGCTCACGGCGGCGGACCCCACGCGCCGCGGTGACCGCCTGCACCACGCCGTCGGCCCGTCGCACCGCGGCGAGTATCTCCTGCTCCAACTGCGCCCGCCCGCGCGGCTCGAGCCCCCCGCCGTCCCCGTCGCCGAGCAGCGCCACCGCCTCCGGCGCACGCATCAGCAGATCGGGGGCGAGCCGCCCGGCGGACAGCACCCGCGCGAGGTTCTCCGCCGCGGCGCCCTCGTCCCGCAGCAGGCGCAGATACCAGGGCGTCTTGCCGAGCGCGTCCGACACCTTGCGGAAGTTGAGCAGACCGGCGTCCGGGTCGGCGGAGTCCGCGAACCAGCCCAGCAGAACCGGCAGCAGGGTGCGCTGGATGGCCGCCTTGCGCGTGACACCCGAGGCCAGCGCCTCCAGGTGACGCAGCGCGGACGCGGGGTCGGCGTACCCGAGCGCGACCAGCCGCTCCCGGGCCGCCTTCGGGCTCAACCGGGTCTCACCGGGGGCGAGTTGGGCGACCGCGTCGAGCAACGGCCGGTAGAACAGCTTCTCGTGCAGCCGACGCACCACGGCGGCGTGCCGCTTCCACTCCTGGCCGAGCTCGGCGACCGGGTCGGTGCGCAGTCCGAGCGAACGGCCCAGCCGCCGCAGGTCGGTCTCGGCCTCGGGGACCAGATGGGTCCGCCGCAGCCGGTAGAGCTGGATCCGATGCTCCATGGACCGCAGGAACCGGTACGCGGCGTCCAGTTGCTCGGCGTCGGCGCGTCCGACGTATCCCCCCGCGGCGAGCGCCTGGAGGGCGTCGAGCGTGGTGCCGCTCCGCAACGACGCGTCGGCCCGCCCGTGCACGAGCTGCAACAGCTGCACGGCGAACTCGACGTCCCGCAGCCCACCGGGCCCGAGCTTCAGTTCCCGCTCGACCTCGGCGACCGGGATGTTCTCGACGACCCGCCGCCGCATCTTCTGCACGTCGACGACGAAGTTCTCGCGTTCGGCGGCCTGCCACACCAGGGGCCCCACGGCGGCGACGTACTCGGCCCCGAGTGCCAGGTCGCCGGCCACCGGCCGTGCCTTCAACAGGGCCTGGAACTCCCAGGTCTTGGCCCACCGCTGGTAGTAGGCGAGATGGCTGGACAGCGTCCGCACCAGCGGCCCGTTGCGCCCCTCGGGCCGCAGATTGGCGTCGACGGGCCAGATGGACCCTTCCACGGTGGTCTCGGAGCAGATCCGCATCAGATGCGCGGCCAGTTTGGCGGCGGCCCGCAGCGCCTTGCCCTCGTCGGCCCCGTCGACGGCCTCCCCCACGAAGATCACGTCGACGTCGGACACATAGTTCAGCTCATGGCCGCCGCACTTGCCCATCGCGATGACGGCGAGCCGGCACAACGCGGCGTCCTCGGGCGCGGCGGCCCGGGCGAGGCCCAGGGCGGCCCGCAGTGTGGCGGTGGCCAGATCGGCGAGCTCGGCGGCGGTCTCGGCGAGCTCGGTCGTCCCGCACACGTCACGGGCCGCGATGGACAGCAGGCAGCGCCGGTAGGCGACGCGCAGCGACACGGGGTCCCCGGCCTCGGCCAGGCCCCGCTCGAACTCCTCCACGCCGGGATGCAGGTCCCGCGGCTCGTACGTGACCAGCACCTCCCAGTCCCGGGGATGCCGGGCGAGGTGGTCGGCGAGGGCGGCGGACGCCCCCAGCACCCCCAGCAGCCGGTCGCGCAGCGGCTTGGCCGCTATCAGCGTGTCGAGCAGCTCCCGGCGGGCGGTGGGCCCGGGCTGGGCCTCCAGCAGCCGGACGAGACCGTGCAGGGCGAGATCGGGATCGGCGGTGCCGCCGAGGGCCTCCAGCAGAAAGGGATCGTTGCGCACCGGCGACAGCTCGGGCCCGTCCAGGAGCCGCTCGGCGGCGGAGGGGTCGGTGAAGCCGTGCCGCAGCAGCCGTGTGAAGGTGCTGCTCCTGCGCCCCGGCGCCATCATCCCCGGCCCTCCCTCGGATCAAGGTCGTACGCACCTGAGCGTAACCCGCGCCTTTCGGTGGCGCCCCGGCCCGGTTTCCGGTTCTGTGGTACTTCGGGTTCTGCGGGACTCGGATTCTGCGGGTTCCTGCGGAGCCTCGGGTACTGCGGGGCTCGGGTCCTGGGGAGCTTCGGGTCCTGGGGAGCTTCGGGTCCTGCGGGGCTTCGGTTGGGTGAAGAGCGACGGCCGCGACAATGGAGTCAAGGGAGTCACACCATGGACATGACCCTAGAGGTGATCCTGCTGCCGGTGTCCGATGTGGACCGGGCCAAGGAGTTCTACCGCGACAAGGTCGGCTTCCACGTCGACCTCGACGGCGAGGTCATGGAGGGCGTACGGATCGTCCAGCTCACCCCACCCGGCTCCGGCTGTTCGATCGCCCTGGTCGACGGCCTCCAGGTCCCGACGGGAACCCCGCAGCCGGGCACGTACCACGGCATGCAGCTCTGCGTGACGGACGCGAAGGCCGCGCACGAGGAACTGACGGCCCGCGGCCTGGACGTCACGGAACCCCAGCAGTTCGCCCCGCAGGACGGAGCGACCTTCATGTACTTCAAGGATCCCGACGGCAACGGCTGGGCGATCCAGGAGTACCGCCGCCGGGAGACGGAACCGCTCCACCAGGTCCTGGCGCGGCTGAAGGCCCAATAGGACCCCGGCAAGGACGCGGGGCCGTGCCGACCGATCCGAGGACGGTCCTCCGGCAGGCGCGCCAGGGGCCGGTGCCGGAGGACTGGCGCGTCTTCACCAAGAAGCGCGGGAAAGTCTCCGGGTTCCTGCGCGGGACCTCGCACGACCCGGACCCGTTGCTGGTCGTCACCCCGGACGGCGCCATCGAGTACGCGAGCGAGGACAAGCCGCTGACGATCGTCGATTTCCGTGATCTGACCGGGATCACGCTCCGAGTGAACGGACAGAGCTTCTCGGACAGTTCCCGGGTGAGTCTCGCCGTATGGATCGACCTGGCCCACCGCGACGGCAGGAAGACGAAGTGGCGCTCCACGTCCTTCGCGAACGACCTGCCGTCGATCCAGGCCTTCATCGAAGCGTACGGCGCCCACCAGGCCCTCCGAACCCGCTGAGCCCCGGTGGTCCAGGGGCGGTGTGACGCCACGAGGGGCCGACGGTTCGTGACCGTCGGCCCCTCGTGGTGTCGTGGCGGGGAAACCGCGCTGACCTGTGCTTACAGCACCGGCAGGTTCTTGCGGAGTTCGAAGGCGGTGACCTCGCTGCGGTACTCCTCCCACTCCGCCTTCTTGTTGCGGAGGAAGAAGTCGAAGACGTGTTCGCCGAGGGTCTCGGCGACGAGGTCGCTGCGCTCCATCAGGCCCAGGGCCTCGCCGAGGTTCTGCGGGAGGGGCTCGATGCCCATCGCGCGGCGTTCGGCGTCGGACAGGGCCCAGACGTCGTCCTCGGCGCCCGGCGGAAGCTCGTAGCCCTCCTCGACGCCCTTGAGGCCGGCGGCGAGGAGCATGGCGTACGCCAGGTACGGGTTGGTGCCGGAGTCGAGGGAGCGGACCTCGATGCGCGCGGAGCCCGTCTTGCCGGGCTTGTACATCGGCACGCGGACCAGCGCGGAGCGGTTGTTGTGGCCCCAGCAGATGTACGACGGCGCCTCGCCGCCCGCACCGGCCGTGCGCTCGGAGCCGCCCCAGATGCGCTTGTAGGAGTTGACCCACTGGTTGGTGACGGCGGCGATCTCGGCGGCGTGCTTCAGCAGGCCGGCGATGAAGGACCGGCCGACCTTGGAGAGCTGGTACTCCGCGCCCGACTCGTAGAACGCGTTGCGGTCGCCCTCGAAGAGGGAGAGGTGCGTGTGCATTCCGCTGCCCGGGTACTCCGAGAACGGCTTCGGCATGAAGGTGGCCTGCACGCCCTGCTCCAGCGCGACCTGCTTCATGATCAGCCGGAAGGTCATGATGTTGTCGGCCGTGGAGAGCGCGTCCGCGTAGCGCAGGTCGATCTCCTGCTGGCCGGGGGCGCCCTCGTGGTGGGAGAACTCGACCGAGATGCCCATCGACTCGAGCATGGTGATCGCCTGGCGCCGGAAGTCCTGGCCGACGTTCTGCGGGGTGTGGTCGAAGTAGCCGGAGTTGTCGGCCGGGGTCGGGCGGGAGCCGTCGGTCGGCTTGTTCTTCAGCAGGAAGAACTCGATCTCGGGGTGCGTGTAGAACGTGAAGCCCAGGTCGGAGGCGCGCGCCAGGGCGCGCTTCAGCACGTACCTCGGGTCGGCGAAGGACGGGGAGCCGTCCGGCATAAGGATGTCGCAGAACATGCGGGCCGTACCGGGGGCCTCCGCCCGCCAGGGCAGTACCTGGAAGGTGGACGGATCCGGCTTGGCGATCATGTCGGACTCGTAGACCCGGGCGAAGCCCTCGATCGCGGAGCCGTCGAAGCCGATGCCCTCGTCGAAGGCCTGTTCGAGCTCGGCCGGGGCCACGGCGACGGACTTGAGGAAGCCCAGCACGTCCGTGAACCACAGCCGTACGAACCGGATGTCGCGCTCCTCCAACGTCCGGAGCACGAACTCCTGCTGCTTGTCCATCTTGCGCTTCCCCATCCTTGCTGGTCAGGCCGCCTGTTTCCCGTCCCACGGAGAGGCGGTCGGGCACCTGAGCATCACACCACAACACCATTTCGTGCGCGTTGCCGACCATGATCGCCTCGGCGACCCGGGCCTGAACGCCTCACGTCCGGCAGATGTACCGCCTTCACGACAGGTGTACTGCTCTGCCGCCCATCTTGCCTGCTCGCACCGACATCCGTAATGCCCCACCCCCTCCGTCCCTCCTCGCCCATTTAATTTGCATCTCAGATGCAACTTTAACTAGCGTGCCGGACAGCAGAACACCGAGTGAGCTTTGAGGAGCCCCGATGCTGTCCGAACAGTCCGCTGCCACCGTCCGCGCGACCCTCCCCGCCGTGGGCGCGGCCATCGGTGAGATCACCGAGCGCTTCTACGCCGGCCTCTTCGCGGCGCATCCGGAACTCCTCCGCGACCTGTTCAACCGCGGCAACCAGGCGGCGGGCACCCAGCGCCAGGCGCTGGCCGGGTCCATAGCCGCCTTCGCCACGCGTCTCGTCGAGCCCGCGCCGGATCGCCCTCACGGCGACGCCGGGAGCCGTCCGCAGGACCGCCCCGACGCGATGCTCACCCGTATCGCCCACAAGCACGCCTCCCTCGGCATCGCGCCCGAGCAGTACGAGGTCGTCCACGAGCACCTCTTCGCCGCCATCACCGACGTCCTGGGCGAGGCGGTCACCCCCGAGGTCGCCGCGGCCTGGGACGAGGTCTACTGGCTGATGGCGAACGCGCTGATCGCGATCGAGCGCCGCCTGTACGAGGAGAGCGGGGGCGACGCGTGGCGCGAGTGGGAGGTCGTGGAACGCGTCCGGGAGACCGAGGACGTCGTCACCTTCGGCCTGCGCCCGGTCGACGGCGCGCCGGTGCGGGACTTCCGCGCGGGCCAGTACGTGTCCGTCCGCGCCCAGCTGCCCGACGGCGCACACCAGATACGGCAGTACAGCCTGTCCGGCGCACCGGGGGCCGAGGTGCGCCGGATCAGCGTCAAGCGGGTGTCCGGCGGGGCGACGACACCGGAGGGCGAGGTCTCGAACCACCTCCACGCGCGCGTGCGTGAGGGCAGCGTGCTGGAGCTCTCCGAGCCGTACGGCGACCTCGTCCTCGACGACGCCCCGGGAACCCCGCTGCTCCTCGCCTCGGCCGGCATCGGCGTCACCCCGATCGTGGCGATGCTCGCCCACCTCGGCGCCACCGGCCACGACGCGCCGGTCACGGTCGTCCACGCCGACCGCTCCCCCGCGGACCACGCCCTGCGCACGGACCACGAGGCGTACGCGGCGAAGCTGCCGGACGCCTCGGTGCACCTCTGGTACGAGCGGGAGGCCCCGGCACACGCCCGGACGGGCCTGGCCGACCTCACGGACGTCACCGTCGCGCCGGGCACGCGCGCGTACCTGTGCGGTCCGCTGCCGTTCATGCGGGCCGTGCGGGCGCAGCTGATCGAGAAGGGGGTCGCCCCGGCGGACGTGCACTACGAGGTGTTCGGCCCGGACCTGTGGCTGGCCCGGGCCTGAGCCACGTGAGCGGCGGCCCGGCTCAGCTCCACGCCCGCGACAGGCTCCGTGTGACGACCGCGCTGAGGATCCGCACGCCGTGCGTCGAACCGGGGTCGAGGCCGGTGAGCTCCCGCACCCGGCGAAGGCGGTAGTCCAGGGTGCGCGGGTGGACGTTGAGGGCCGTCGCCGCAAAGCCGCGGTGCATGTCGTGGCGGTAGTAGGCGTCGAGGGTGACGAGCAGGTCCGGGCCCGGCCGCAGGTTCCGGGCCACCGCACGGAGCCATTCGTCGACGAACGGCACGTCCGCGACCGTGAGTTCGACGAAGACGTCCGCGAGGGTGTGCGGCCGCAGCCGGGTCGACGCCCGCCGCAACGGGGCCGCCCTGCTGATCCGCCGGGCCAGGTCAAGGGCGCCGGAGAGCTCGGACAGGGGGGCGGCGGCGGTACCGGCGGCGCAGGGGCGGCCGAGGGCCTGGGCGAAGTCCCGCAAGAGGCCGGGGACAAGATCCGGTACCAGGTCGTCGGATCGAGGGGCCTGCGCGAGGACGGGCGGCGGGGCCGGCACGAGGTCGGGCAGGCGGGACGACGGTTCGGAGTCCGGCGGGCGGGACGACGGCACGAGGTCGCGCGCAGGGTCAGGCGCGAGGCCATGTGTAAGCCCGGGTGCGGCGTGCGGCCCTGCGGGACCGGCAGGACCTGCGGGATCGGCGGAACCGGTACCGGCAGGACCGGCGAGACCGGTACCGGCAGAACCGGCGGAACCCGTACCGGCAGGACCGGCGAGACCGGTACCGGCAGAACCCGTACCGGCAGGACCGGCGGATCCGATACCGGCGGGACCGGGAACCAGGACGATCAACTCGCCGCCCCCGCCTCCTCTCCCGCCTCCTCTCCCGCCTCCTCCCCCGCCTTCTCCCTCGCCCCTGCCCTCGCCTCCGCCTCCGCCCCCGCGCTCCGGGCACCAGGTGACCGGCACCCCGTGCGTCTTCACCAGCGCCTCGATCTCGTTCTCCAGGTCGCGGTCGCCGGCCGGGCGGTCCGGCACCCGGATCACCGTCACCGTGTAGTGGTCGGCCAGTTCCATGCCCGCGACCAGGGCGAGCTCCTCCGCCGCGGGGTCCTCGGCCAGCAACGACCGCGCCAGCAGCGAGACCTGCTCGACGTAGGGCATCCGGCGCCGCAGCACCGTCACGAAGCCCTCGCGGTAGGCGCCGATGCCGCGCTCGCCCTGCGGGGCGAACCAGCTCATGATCCGCATGAGTTCCTCGACGTGGCCGCCGCGCTGGGCCTCCGTCGCCTCGTTGATCTCGCGCAGCATGAGCGCGGTGTGCACGCGCAGTACCCGCTGGCGCGACTCCAGCGACATGCCCGACCCGGCGCGTGCCGCACCCATCGACGTGATGTAGCCGAGGTCGTCCTCGGTCAACCCGCCGTTCTCCGGTGCCAGTTCGACCGTGCGGCGCCTGAACCACACCGCGTACTCCAGCGTCTCGGCCCTGGCCCGGGAGTTCATGTCCAGGGACCCGAGCTCCGGAATCTCGCGCACGTATGTCTCCACCTCGCGGCGCGCGTTGGCCGTCGCCTGCCGGGCCAGCTCGCCGAAGAGACTCCCCATGGGCGTGAGCATGCCATCGCAGTCGTGAGCGTCGACAGACGAAAACCGGACGGGCGTTTATCAATCCGGGTGAATTGATGAAGGATGTGCCGACGTCACGTTTGTCACTCTTCACAAAGTTCCTGAATCAGGGCGTACTTGTCGCCGGATCCGCTTGTGAGGCCGCCGCGGCCTGGGCTTAATGGGAACCGCGCGGCCGCCCACGGGGGATCACTTCGGTCCGGCGGACAGTTCGGCACGACGGTCGACGCAGTCGGCACCGTCGGCGCAAACCACGTGGTCAACGCATTCCATCGCTGTTCAGCGACGCCCAGGACGCCTTATGACGCTGCCGTTTCACCGCCCGTTCCGCAACAACTCGGCAGCCACGCGGCAGCCACTCTGCATTGACTCGACAGCGACTCGAGGTAATGACGTTCTTTCAAACGGGAGGAAGACAAAAGTGAAAGCAGGGACCAGAAAGAAATTGGCGGCGACGGTCGCCATGATTTCCGCGGCGACCGCGCTCATGGTCGGCGCGCCCGGCTCCGGCTCCGCCGCCGGCGCCGTCCCCAGCCTGCGGGCGTTCGGGATCACCGGGGACGGCACGCTGATGGCCACGTTCACCACCGACAAGCCGCAGGTGCTCGACTGGGTCCGGCTCGTCACCGGGCTCAGTGGCGACACCAAGCTGCTCGGGATCGACCACCGGGTGCAGAACGGCCTCCTGTACGGCCTCGGCGACAAGGGCGGGATCTACACGATCAAGACCCCGCCGGCCACCACCGACGTCGTCGTCACCAAGGTCTCGCAACTCCAGGTCGCGCTCTACGGCACGACCTTCGACATCGACTTCAACCCGGCGGCCGACCGGCTCCGGGTGATCAGCGACTACGGCCAGAACCTGCGGCACAACCTCAACGACCACACCACGGCCGCCGACACCGCCCTGAACATCCCGCCGGCCACCGCGACGGTGCAGGGCGTGACCGCCGCGGGGTACACCAACAACGACCTGGTGGGGTCCACCGGGGCGACCCTGATCGACGTCGACACGCTCAACGACCAGGTCGTCATCCAGTCGCCGCCCAACGAGGGCAACCTCGTCACGACCGGTCTGCTCGGCTTCGACGCCGGTGTCAACGCGGGCCTGGACATCTTCAGCTATCTGACCAACGGCAAGACGACCTCGTACGCCGCCTTCGCCACGCTCACGCCGTACGGCGCGAGCACTCCGTCGCTGTACAGCCTCGACATCCTCACCGGCGACACGACGGCCGTCGGCCAGTTCCCCCTGAACATCACGGACCTGGCCATCACCATCTCCGGGACCTGATCCCACCCGGACGACCGGCCCGGACGACCCACCCCGGACGACCGACCCGAACGACCCGCCCGACGACCGGCCCCGGACCACCCGTCCTGCGCCCTGCCCTACGCCCGTCCGTCCTCGTCCGCCCTCGCCGCGGCCCGGCTGCTCCCGGACCGCGGCGAGCCCGTGCTCGCGTCGAGCGGGGAACGGCCGGGGCGTGACGCGCGCGGCCCGGCTCAGTACGGCCGCGGTATCTCGTGCTCGTCCAACGCGGTGCCGTAGCGCTCCAGCATGGCGTCGAGGCCGGCCAGCAGAAGCCCGGCGGTGTCGCGGGCGTCGCCCAGGTCACCGCGGTCGCACGCCTCGACCAGCTCGGCCATGTCGGTGCGGAGGATGTGCAGGGAGTCGCCCTGCACCAGAACCCCGGGGAAGCGCCGGCCGGGCAGGCGGACTACGGCGTTGTTGCCGCCGGCGGTGAAGAGCTCTGCTTCGATGCGTTCCATCGGGCCATCCAATCCGGCCCGGCGATGCGGCTACAACCGCATTGCAGGGGGAAAGCGTGAAGGACGGGGCGGACAAGGCCCGGAAACCGTGGCTGACGTGGGGGGGAGTCACGGATCCCCGCCGCCCCGCGCGACGCCGGTGGAATCAGGCGAACCTCGAGATCCCCAGCAGCAGCGGCCCCGTGGGTTCCGCCACGATGTCCGCGACCGTGATCGGGTCCAGGGACGCGAAGAACGCCTCCTGGGCCTGACGCAGGGCGCCGCGCAGCCGGCAGGCCGAGGCCAGGGGGCAGGGGATGGCGCCCTCGCAGTCGACGACGTCGCCGTCCCCCTCGAAGGCGCGGACCACGGTACCGACGGACGCCGCGCGGCCCCGGTCGGTGAGAGTCAGGCCGCCGCCCCGGCCGCGACGGGCCTCCAGCAGGCCCATGTGCTGCAGCTCGGCCACGACCTTGGCCGCATGGGTGTAGGGCACCTCCATGGCGGCCGCCACATCACGGGTCGTCGGGGTGGCTTCCGGGGTGTCGCCCGCCACCGCGAGTCGCATGAGGACGCGCAGTGCCAGGTCGGTGGATCGCAACAGCCGCATGGGAGGAAGCGTAGATAATGCGCATCTCCCGTTCAAATTATCCGCCCGCCCGCCCCGGCCCGGCCCGCCCGACCCGGCCCGCTCGCCCCGGCCCGCCCGGCCCAACCCGCTCACCCCGGCCCACGCAAGCCTGCCCCCTCACCCTGCTCCCTCACCCCGCCCCCTCACCCCCCGCCACCTCGCCCCGCCCCCTTGGCCGTGACCGTCGCCCTTCTCTTGGCTGTGACCTGTCTACGGCTTTCCCGTCGCCCCCATTACGATCAGCGGACTCGAACACCCCGACCGTCCCGCCCCTTTTCCCGAAGGACAGGCCTCATGGGTTCCGCCAACACGACCGGCAACGGCAACGCGGCGCGCAAGGCGCGCATAGAGGAGATGCGGCGGGCCGAGCAGGTCCGGGAGCGGCGTAACCGGTTTCTCATCATCGGCGGCAGTGTCGTCGCCGTGGTCGCGCTGGTCGCCGGTGGCGTGTTCGTCGTGAAGTCGCAGTCCGGCGACGACAAGGACACCGCAGCCGACGGCAAGGCGGCCTCGGGGCACTTCGTCACGGGTGCGGACGGGGTCAGGACGTGGAAGGGCACGCTCGGGCGTACCCACGTCACCAAGACCGTGAAGTACCCGACCGAGCCCCCCGTCGGCGGGGATCACCACCAGGTCTGGATGAACTGCAACGGTGACGTCTACACCAAGGCCGTCGACAACATGAACGCCGTGCACTCGCTCGAGCACGGCGCGGTCTGGGTGACGTACAACAGCAAGGCGGCCAAGGCCGACGTCGAGGCCCTCGCCGCCAAGGTCAGGAAGACGCCCTACACGCTCATGAGCCCGGACGACGCCCAGGCCGACCCCGTCATGCTCACCGCGTGGGGGCACCAGCGCACGGTGACGGGCGCGGGCGACGCGAACCTGGACAAGTTCTTCGAGAAGTTCGTGCAGGGCGAGCAGACCCCCGAGCCGGGCGCCGCGTGCACGGGTGGTCTGTCGCAGTGAGGTACGCGGGAGTGGCGGTAGCCGTGGCCGGAGTGCTCGTCGCCGCCGGGGCCGTCACCTGCTCCGTCGCCGAGGACGGCGCGGCGGACACCGCGCCGCCCGCCGCCGGCTCGGCCGACGCCGGGTTCGCCCGGGACATGGCGGTGCACCACCAGCAGGCTGTCGAGATGTCGTACATCGTGCGGGACCGGACGGCCGACGAGGACGTCCGGCGGCTCGCCTACGACATCGCGCAGACGCAGGCCAACCAGCGCGGCATGCTGCTCGGGTGGCTGGACCTCTGGGGCCTGCCGAAGGTGTCGTCCGACGGGCCCATGTCCTGGATGGGCATGGGCGGGAGGGGTGGCGAGGACGGTGCGCTCATGCCCGGCATGGCCACCGACACCGAGCTGAGGAAGCTCGGCACGCTCGACGGCAGGCAGGCCGAGGTCCTCTACCTCCAGCTCATGACCGACCACCACAAGGGCGGCATCCACATGGCCGAGGGGTGTGTCGCCCGGTGCACGGTCACGGTGGAGAAGCGGCTCGCGCAGGGCATGGTCGAGGCGCAGCAGTCGGAGATCGACCTGATGACGGACATGCTGAAGGCGCGAGGGGCCAAGCCGTAACGCCGGTCCCGGCGCGGCTCGTCACGCACACCTCGACCCAACCCATAGGGTTTTCCCTCGATTTCACGGACGTTTCCGTCAAATCAGCCCAGCAAGCGGTCACTTGGGCGCTTCTTGGTTTTCGCATTCCCCTGGCATGAAGCGTTCGTCGCAAGAGTGGCCCGCACGTCGAGTGATCTACTCGCGTCGAACCACATACAGGGGGTCCTATGAGATCCAACCGCGCCGCGCTGCGCGCCGGAGCGAGCATGGCAGCGACACTGCCCATGATCGCCGGCGCGCTGGCGCTCGGCATACCCGCCGCGCACGCCGCGGACGGCCCGACCCGTGACACGCTGGCCGGGACCAGGCCCGCGTGGGCCACGGCCAAGGCGGACAAGGGCTCGACCTCGGACAGCGCCCAGGTCTCCGCCCGCGTCTACCTCGCGGGACGGGACGCCGCGGGCCTCGCCGCGTACGCGAAGTCCGTGTCCGACCCCGCCTCGCCCGCCTACGGCACGTATCTCTCCGCCCAGCAGGCCCGGTCCCGCTTCGGCGCGACCGCGGCCCAGGTGGCGGCGGTCAGGTCGTGGCTGACGGCGGCCGGTCTGAAGGTCACCGGCACGACGCAGCACTATGTGTCCGTCAGCGGTGACGTGGCCGCCGCCGAGAAGGCGTTCGGCACCCAGCTGCACAACTACACCAAGGGCAGCAGGACCTACCGCGCGCCGTCGAAGTCGGCCTCGGCTCCCGCGAGCCTGGACGGCGCCGTCCTGACCGTCACCGGCCTGGACAACGCGCCGCACAAGGCCGCGGCCAAGGAGCAGCTCCCGCCGCCGGACGCGGTGTTCAAGAACTCCGGGCCGTTCTCCTCGTACTACGGCTCCAACACCGCGAGCACCCTCCCCTCGGCGTACGGCAAGAAGATCCCGTACGCCGTGCAGGGGTACACCGGCAAGCAGCTGCGGGCCGCGTACGGCGCGGGCGGCTACACGGGCAAGGGGGTGCGCGTCGCCATCACCGACGCGTACGCCTCGCCGACGATCGCCTACGACGCGGCCACCTACGCGAAGGCGCACGGCGACGCGCGCTGGAAGACCGGGCAGCTGACCCAGGTCCTGCCGGCGGACTACACGCGGACCGAGGAGTGCGGGGCGGCCGGCTGGTACGGCGAGGAGACCCTCGACGTCGAGGCCGTGCACGCGGTCGCGCCGGCCGCGAACGTCACGTACGTGGGCGCCGCCTCCTGCTACGACGACGATCTGCTCGACTCGCTCAGCAAGATCGTCGACAACCACCTGGCCGACATCGTCTCCAACTCGTGGGGAGACATCGAGGCCAACCAGACGCCGGACCTCGCGGCCGCCTACGACCAGGTCTTCCAGTTCGGCGCGGTCGAGGGAATCGGTTTCTACTTCTCCTCCGGCGACAACGGCGACGAGGTCGCCAACACCGGCACGAAGCAGGTCGACACCCCGGCCAACTCCGCGTGGGTGACGGCGGTCGGCGGTACCTCGCTGGCGGTCGGCAAGAACGACAAGTACCTGTGGGAGACCGGCTGGGGCACCGACAAGGCCTCGCTGTCGGCCGACGGCAAGAGCTGGACGGACTTCCCGGGCGCGTACACCTCGGGTGCGGGCGGCGGCACGAGCAGGACGGTCGCCGAGCCGTATTACCAGAAGGGTGTCGTCCCGAAGGCGCTCGCCACGGCGAACAGCGCCGCCGGCAACCGCGTCGTCCCGGACATCTCGGCGATCGCCGACCCGAACACCGGGTTCCGGGTCGGCCAGACCCAGACCTTCGCGGACGGGACCGAGCAGTACAGCGAGTACCGGATCGGCGGCACCTCGCTGGCCGCGCCGGTCATCGCGGCCGTGCAGGCCCTGGGCCAGGAGGCGCGCGGCGGCAGGGCGATCGGCTTCGCCAACCCGTCGATCTACTCCAAGTACGGCTCGCGGGTCTACCACGACGTCACGGACAACCCGACCGGGTCCGGGCTCGCGGTCGCGCGCGTCGACTTCACCAACGGCTACGACGCGACGGACGGGCTGCTGACCTCCGTCCGCAGTCTCGGCAAGGACAGTTCGCTGTCCGCCGTGAAGGGCTATGACGACGTCACCGGTGTGGGTACACCCGCAAGCGGTTACGTGGAGTCGTACCGCCGGCGCTGAGCAGGTCGTCCGCGTGCGGTGCGTGTGACGCGGACGACGGGGGGCGTGGGGTATCCGACACCCCGCGCCCCCCATCGCGTCGCATTGACGATTACACTGATGCGCGTGCCTCAACTTCGTCTCGCTCTGAACCAGATCGACTCGCGCGTCGGCGACCTCGTCGGCAACACCGAAACGATCCTCCGCTGGACCCGGCACTCCGCCGAGCAGGGAGCGCATCTCGTGGCGTTCCCGGAGATGGCGCTGACCGGGTATCCCGTCGAGGACCTCGCCCTGCGCTCCTCGTTCGTCGAGGCCTCCCGCACGGCCCTGCGCGAGCTCGCCGTCCGCCTCGCCGACGAGGGCTTCGGCGAACTGCCGGTGGTCGTCGGCTTCCTCGACCGGTCCGAGGGCGGCCGGCCCAAGTTCGGCCGCCCGGCCGGCTCCCCGCGCAACGCGGCGGCGGTGCTGCACGGCGGCGAGGTGATCCTCTCCTTCGCCAAGCACCACCTGCCCAACTACGGCGTCTTCGACGAGTTCCGCTACTTCGTGCCGGGCGACACCATGCCGGTGCTGCGGGTGCGTGGCGTCGACGTGGCCCTCGCGATCTGCGAGGACCTCTGGCAGGACGGCGGCCGGGTCCCCGCGGCGCGCTCCGCCGAGGCCGGTCTGCTGCTGTCCATCAACGCCTCCCCCTACGAGCGCGACAAGGACGACACCCGTCTGGAACTGGTCCGCAAGCGGGCCCAGGAGGCCGGCTGCACCACCGCCTACCTCGCGATGATCGGCGGGCAGGACGAGCTGGTCTTCGACGGCGACTCGATCGTCGTCGACCGCGACGGCGAGGTCGTGGCGCGGGCGCCGCAGTTCTCCGAAGGGTGCGTGGTCCTGGACCTCGACCTGCCCGCGGCCTCGGCCGACGCGCCCACCGGCGTGGTGGACGACGGTCTGCGCATCGACCGCGTCGTGGTGTCGCAGGACCCCGTCGCGGCGTACGAGCCCGAGCTGAGCGGCGGGTACGCGGAGCGGCTCGACGACGCCGAGGAGATCTACTCGGCGCTGGTCGTGGGACTGCGCGCGTACGTCGCGAAGAACGGCTTCCGTTCGGTGCTCATCGGCCTGTCGGGCGGTATCGACTCGGCGCTCGTCGCGGCGATCGCGTGCGACGCGCTGGGCGCGCAGAACGTGTACGGCGTGTCGATGCCGTCGAAGTACTCCTCCGAGCACTCGAAGGGCGACGCGGCGGAGCTGGCGCGCCGGACGGGCCTGAACTTCCGCACGGTCCCGATCGAGCCGATGTTCGACGCGTACATGGGCTCGCTCGGCCTGACCGGTCTGGCGGAGGAGAACCTCCAGTCGCGGCTGCGCGGAACCCTGCTGATGGCCGTCTCCAACCAGGAGGGCCACATCGTCCTCGCCCCCGGCAACAAGTCGGAGCTGGCGGTCGGCTACTCGACGCTGTACGGCGACTCGGTCGGCGCGTACGGCCCCATCAAGGACGTCTACAAGACGTGGATCTTCCGGCTCGCCGAGTGGCGCAACCGAGCCGCGGCGGAGCGGGGCCAGACCCCGCCGATCCCCGAGAACTCGATCACCAAGCCGCCGAGCGCGGAGCTGCGCCCCGGCCAGGTCGACACCGACTCGCTCCCGGACTACCCCGTCCTGGACGCGATCCTCGAGCTGTACGTCGACCGGGACCAGGGCGCGGACGCGATCGTCGCGGCGGGCTACGACCGTGAGCTGGTCGTCAAGACCCTGCGCATGGTGGACACCGCCGAGTACAAGCGGCGCCAGTACCCGCCGGGCACGAAGATCTCGGCGAAGGGCTTCGGCAAGGACCGCCGTCTGCCCATCACGAACGGCTGGCGCGAGTCGGTGTGACCGCCGCCCCCGGAGCCGCGAAACAGGTTGCGGCCGACCCGGGCGGTGCCTCTACGGTGGCGCGGTGACGACTCAGGTGATCGTGCTGAACGGCGGCTCCAGCTCGGGCAAGTCCGGGATCGTCCGGTGTCTCCAGGCGGTCCTGCCGGATCCGTGGCTCGCCTTCGGGGTGGACTCGCTGGTCGAGGCCCTGCCCCCGGCCATGCGGGCCTCGGACGCGGGGATCGGGTTCACGGCGGACGGCGGGGTGAACGTCGGGACCGGGTTCCGGACGCTCCAGACGGCGTGGCAGGAGGGGGTCGCCGCGACGGTCCGGGCGGGCGCCCGGGTCGTCGTCGACGACGTCTTCCTCGGCGGAGCCGCGTCCCAGCGGGAGTGGCGGAAGGCCCTCGCCGGGCTGGACGTGCTCTGGGTGGGCGTCCGGTGCGAGAGCGCGGTCGCCGCGGGCCGCGAACTCGCCCGCGGGGACCGGGCCCCGGGCATGGCGGCGTCCCAGGCGGACCTGGTCCACCGGGGCGTGCTCTACGACCTCGAGGTGGACACCACCCGCACCGAGTCCCTGGACTGCGCGCGGGCCGTCGCCGCCCTGACCACCTGACCCACGGCGCCGGTGCCGGCCGCGGACAGCGGGCTGTCCCGGGCGGCGGCGCGGACCCGATGCGCCGATCGCGGGGGTGTCAGCGCAGGGCTGCCTCGCCCGCGCGTACGGCGCGCAGGGCGCGGTCGGCCGTCTCCTGGTTCTCGCCGACCGGAGCCACGTAGTCGAGGACGGCGCGCGCGGCGTCCTCGCCGAGCGTCCGGGTGATCACCCATGTGGCGAGGTACTGCGACGCCAGGCAGCCGCCCGCCGTGGCGATGTTCCCCTCGGTGTGGAACGGCGTGTCCAGCACGGTGACGCCGCAGGCCTCGACGAAGGGCCGGCTCTTGCTGTCCGTGCAGGCCGGCATGTCACCCAGCAGCCCGAGCCGGGCGAGCACCAGCGCCCCGGAGCACTGCGCGCCGATGAGCTGCCGCGAGGGGTCGAGCGGCAGCCTGGAGACGATCCGGTCGTCGGCGACCACGTCCCGGGTCCGCACCCCGCTGCCGATCAGCACGACGTCGGCCTCGGCCACGAACTCCATGGGGCGCTGCCCGCTCACCTCGACGCCGTTCATCGACGTGACCACCGGCGTCGGCGTCGTGACGAAGGCCTCCAGGCCGTCCCGACGGCACCGGTTGATCAGCGCGGAGGCGATGAAGCTGTCGAGCTCGTTGAACCCGTCGAAAGTGACCACGGCTACCTGCATGTCGACTCCTCCGCACCCGGGAACGGACCGTCAGTCTTTCCTGGGGTGCCGCAGCCGGTCGAGGGCCGATCGGCGGCCGGTGGCCTGGCCGTCACCGACGTCGCCGCCACCGACGTCAGTGACGCACCCCCGCCTCCGCCGTCCGCGGCACATGCGTCGCGACGACGCGCTCGCGGCCGGTGGTCCGCGGGGTGCGGCGGGCGTCGACCGCGGCGGCGATGCCCGCCACGGCCAGGCCCAGGGCCGCCAGGACCGCTCCCGCGAGCGCGGGTGAGGTCGCGCCGAAGCCGGCCGCGAGGGCCAGGCCGCCGAGCCAGGCACCGCCGGCGTTGGCCATGTTGAACGCGGCCTGGTTGGCGGAGGAGGCCAGCGAGGGGCCCGCGGCGGCCTTCTCCATCACCATCAGGTTGAGCGGCGAACCCGTCACGAACGCCGCCACGCCGAGCAGGACCACGGCCAGCGCGCCGCCCCACGCCGTGGTCATCAGCAGCGGGAACAGGGCCAGGACGACCACCAGGGACGTCAGGCCGGCGAACAGGGTCGGGCGCATCGCGTGGTCGGCGAGGCGGCCGCCCAGCAGGTTGCCGATCGTCGCGCCGACGCCGAACAGCGCGAGCAGCAGCGTCACGCTGGAGTCGGCGTAGCCGGCGGAGTCGGTCAGCATCGGGGTGATGTAGCTGTAGGCGGAGAACAGGGCGCCGAAGCCGGCCACGGTCGTGCCGAGGGCCAGCCATACCGGCAGCGAGCGCAGGGCCGCCAGCTCGCGGCGCAGCCCGACGGCGGGCGCGTGGGTGTGGTCGCGCGGGATGAGCAGGGCCAGGGAGGCGATCGCCGCCAGGCCGATCACGCCGACGCCGAGGAAGGTCGCGCGCCAGCCGAGGTGCTGGCCCATGAGGGTGGCGACGGGGACGCCCGCGACGTTGGCGACGGTGAGGCCGAGGAACATCAGCGACACCGAGCGGGCCTTGCGCTCCGGGGCGACCATGTTGGTGGCGACCACCGCGCCGACGCCGAAGAACGCGCCGTGCGGGAGACCGCTGAGGAAGCGGGCGGCCAGCAGGGAGTCGTAGCCGGGGGCGAAGGCCGACAGGGCGTTGCCCACGACGAACAGCCCCATCAGGGAGATCAGGACGGTCCGGCGGGACATCCTCGCCGTCACCGCGGCCAGCAGCGGCGCGCCGATGACGACGCCGAGCGCGTAAGCGGAGACGAGGTGTCCGGCCGTCGGGATCGAGACATGCAGGTCGTCCGCGACGTCGGGCAGCAGGCCCATCATCACGAACTCCGTGGTGCCGATTCCGAAGGCACCCACGGCCAGGGCGAGCAGGGCCAGGGGCATGGAGAACTTGCCTTTCAGGGAGGGTGGGTTCCGTTCATCATACGTTTCGTATGTTCAAGTACGGAACAAAGTCTCCCCGGCCCGCTATTCCAGCGGGTGACCCCCTGATTAAGGTGTGGTGACCTTCACACGCGCCGCCACCGGCAGGTGGTCGCTGCCCGTCTGCGGCAGCGTCCAGGAGGTGACCGGTTCCACGCCCTTCACCATGATCTGGTCGATCCGCGCCATCGGGAACGACGCGGGCCAGCTGAAGCCGAAGCCGCTGCCCGCCGCGCCCTGCGTGGAACGCATCTGGGAGGTCACGGCGTTCAGCGAGCGGTCGTTCATGGTGCCGTTGAGGTCGCCGAGCAGGACCACCCGGGTCAGCTTCTCGTCGGCGATCGCCTCGCCCAGCGCGTCCGCGCTCTTGTCGCGCTGCCGGGCGGTGAACCCGGCCTGGAGCTTCACCCGCACCGACGGGAGGTGGGCCACGTAGACGGCGACCTGCCCCTCCGGCGTCGCGATCGTCGCCCGCATCGCGCGCGTCCAGCCCAGCTTGATGTCGACGGGCTTCACCCCGCTCAGCGGGTACCTGCTCCACAGACCGACCGTGCCCTGCACCGAGTGGTACTTGTACGTCGCCGCCAGCGCCTTCTCGTAGACCGGCACCGCCGTGGCGGTCAGCTCCTCCAGGGCCAGCACATCGGCCTCGGACGCGGCCACGTCACGGGCGGTGCCGGCCGGGTCCGGGTTGTCGGCGTTGACGTTGTGGGTGGCGACGGTGAGATCGCCGCCGCTGCCGGTCCGGTCGACGAGGAGGCCGCCGAAGAGGTTCGTCCAGACCACGGCCGGCAGCACGACGGCGATCAGCGCGGTCGCCGACCTGCGCACCAGCGCCAGCACCAGCAGCACCGGCACGAACAGGCCGATCCAGGGCAGGAACGTCTCCGTGAGACTGCCGAGGTTGCCGTAGCGGTTGGGGATGCGCGAGTGCACTCCCATCACCAGCGCGAACACCAGCGCGAACCCGGTGAGGACCAGACCCCGCCGCCAGATGCGCGGATCACCGCGCCAGCCCGCGCCGATCCGGCCGAGCAGAGTGCCGATCAGGCGCCGGAGCCGAACTCCCCGAGGCTCGGGACCCGAGCCTCCGTTGTCGTCCGTCTCCGTCATGTACGCCTGCTGCGCCATACCGTCGCCTCACTGCCTGCCTTGCACACCGTCCGTTCCCCCGGGTACGACCCTAGGGGATGATCGGCTTTGTTCTCGCCGTCCCGTGACGGCCGTACGGGCACGAGGACGACCGGGGCGGTCCCGCGGGTTCCGGTCCCGGGGCACAGGGCCCGGTCTGTGACGAAACGCGCACATTCGGGTTACCCGGTCGCGGAACTGACGGGGCGTAGTCCGTCGAGGAGCGTGTCGACGATGCGCGCGGGGAGGTCCTCGGGAAGGTCGGCGTCAGGACGCATGATCGCGCGGACGAGCATGGGCCCCACGAAGATGTCGTTCAGCAGTTCCACATCCAGGTCGGCGCGCAGTTCGCCGTTCTCCTGACCCCGGCGCAGGACCTCGACGGCCATCCTGCGCCGGGGTTCTATCGCCGTGTTGTGGTACGCCGCCCAGATCTTCGGGCTGCTCTTCATCTGGGCGTGGACGTTGTGCAGGATCGCCGAGGAACGGTTGGCGAGGCCGCGCAGCCGCAGCGCCTCGAGGAGCATGATCAGGTCGTCGCGCAGGGACGTGCCGGGGAGTTCGGGATCCTGCGGTTCGGCGGCGCGCAGCACGTCGACGAAGAGCTCCTCCTTGCCGCTCCACCGGCGGTAGATGGCGGCCTTGCCGACGCCGGCGGTACGGGCGATGCGTTCGATGGAGATCTCGGCGAGCGAGACGCCGTCCTCCAGCAGCTTCATCGTGCCCTCGATGATGGCCCGTTCCACGGCCTCGCTCCGGGGCCGCCCCCGCACGGGCTGCTCCCCGCCCACGCCCATGTCCCCGACGGTGGTCCCCCTGTCGGCGAGGCTCACGTGTTCGATCCTTTCGTCACAGTGCGGGAATTGTCGCCCAGGGGGCGGGTGGGGCGGCGATTCCCGGCCGCCCCGGACACCGCCCCTACGGCTTCGTCCGCACCAACTCCCCCTCCTCCGCCGCGTCCTTGGGCGCGGACTTCGGCCTGCCCGGCAGGAACACGGCCACCACGACCGCGCCCACGGCCGCGACCCCGGCCCCGCACAGGGCGGTGACGTGCATCGCGTGCAGGAAGGCGTCGTTGGCGGGGGTGATCAGCACCTTGCCCTGGTCGCCGAGTTTCGCGGCGATCCCGAGAGTCGCCTCGATGGACTCGCCCGCCGTGTCGCGCAGGGCCGCCGGCAGCGTGCCGAGGTGGCCCTCGATGCCGCTGCGGTACGACGCCGACAGCACCGAGCCGAGTACGGCGATGCCGAGCGCGCCGCCGAGCTGGCGGAAGGTGTTGCTGAGCGCGGAGGCGGAGCCGGCCTTCTCGCGGGGCAGGGCCTGCATGATGACCACGCTGGTGGGGGTCATGACGTGGGCCATCCCGGTGCCCATGCAGAAGAAGACGATCTCCAGGAGCCAGATCGGGGTGTCGGCGTCCAGCGTGGCGAACGCGGCCAGGGTCGCCGCGAGGACGACCATCGCCGCGGTGGTCGTGGCCCGCACCCCGAAGCGGTCGACGACCAGCCGGGCGCGCGGCGCGAAGACCAGCTGGGCGGCGGCCAGCGGCAGCAGGAGCAGGCCGGACTGCAGCGGGGAGTAGCCGCGCACGCTCTGGGTGTAGAAGACCGAGAAGAAGGTGACGCCCATCAGCGCGAAGAAGACCAGCGTGATGACGGCCATCGCGGCCGAGAACACCTTGTTCTTGAAGTAGTCCATGTCGACGGACGGATGGTCGCTGCGCTTCTCGAACACCACGAACGCGACGAGGACGAGCAGACCGGCCCCTATGGTCGCCAGCACGGTCGGGTCCGTGAAGTCGGCCAGCTCGCCGCCCTTGATGATGCCGTAGACGAGCAGCACCAGGCCGACGACCGACAGGACGACGCCGACGAGGTCGACGCGGCCCGGGTTGGGGTCGCGGGACTCGGGCACCAGCCACAGCATCAGCCCGAACGCGAGCAGCACGATCGGCACGTTGATCAGGAAGACCGAGCCCCACCAGAAGTGGTCGAGGAGGAGACCGCCGGTGATGGGGCCGATGGCGATGGCGAGCCCGACACCGCCCGCCCAGATACCGATCGCCTTGGGCTGCTCCTCGCGCTCGAAGACGTTCATCAGGACGGCGAGGGTCGCGGGCATCACGAAGGCGGCCCCGACGGCCATCAGCGCGCGGAAGGCGATGAGCTGGGCGGGCGAGCCGGACTCCGCGGCGAGCGCGGAACCGATGCCGAAGACGGCGAGTCCGCCGAGCAGGACCTTCTTGCGGCCGAGCCGGTCACCGAGGAGACCCGCGGTGAACAGCAGTCCCGCGAAGACGAGCGTGTAGGAGTTGATCGCCCACTCCAGCTCGCTCTGGGTGGCTCCGAGGCCGGTCGGGGCGGGTGTCGAGATCGTCTTGATCGCGACGTTCAGGATCGAGTTGTCGAGCACCACGATCAGCAGGCTCAGCATCAGGACACCGAGGATCGCCCAACGACGCCGGTGCACCGCTTCCGGTATCCGCGGAGCGGTGGGGACGGCAGGAGTAGTCATGGCGTCGAGCGTAGGGCATTTCCGATACGAGACCGTCTCGTATCGATTCCTCTTACCGTTTTTCTTACTGAGGCTTTACCCACAGGAGGCGCTCTGGCTCTCCCTGGCACGAGGTGCCACCATGGGTGGTGGTCCGGGGACGCCGTGAGGGCGCCTCGAGATGACGTAAGGAGCCGTTGCAATGACGCAGCTTTCGGCTGCCCACACCAATGCCCCCGACGGCAGCAAGGCGCTGTACGGAGGCAAGGGCACACGCCGTATCACCGTCCGCGACATCGCCCTCGCCAAGGAACGCGGCGAGAAGTGGCCCATGCTCACCGCCTACGACGCGATGACCGCCTCCGTCTTCGACGAGGCCGGGATCCCCGTGATGCTGGTGGGCGACTCGGCGGGCAACTGCCATCTGGGGTACGAGACGACCGTGCCCGTCACCCTCGACGAGATGACCATGCTGTCGGCGGCGGTCGTACGGGGCACCACCCGTGCGCTGATCGTCGGCGACCTGCCCTTCGGCTCCTACCAGGAGGGACCGGTGCAGGCGCTGCGCTCGGCGACCCGTCTGGTGAAGGAGGCCGGGGTCGGGGCCGTGAAGCTGGAGGGCGGTGAGCGCTCGCACCGCCAGATCGAGCTCCTCGTCGAGTCCGGCATCCCGGTCATGGCGCACATCGGCCTCACCCCGCAGTCCGTGAACTCGATGGGCTACCGCGTGCAGGGACGCGGCGAGGAGGCGGCCCAGCAGCTGCTGCGCGACGCGAAGGCCGTGCAGGACGCGGGCGCGTTCGCGGTGGTGCTGGAGCTGGTTCCGGCCGAGCTGGCCGCCGAGGTCACCCGGGTGCTGCACATCCCGACCGTCGGCATCGGCGCCGGGCCGGAGACGGACGCCCAGGTACTGGTGTGGACCGACATGCTCGGGCTGACCGGCGGACGGGTGCCGAAGTTCGTCAAGCAGTACGCGAACCTGCGCCAGGTCATGGGCGACGCGGCGAAGGCGTTCGCCGAGGACGTCGTCGGCGGAACGTTCCCGCTGGACGAGCACAGCGTCCACTGAGCCATTTCCGCACCACCGCAGCCCGCCGATCTTCCCCCGTCGGCGGGCTGCGCTCTTTCCCCCGGTGACTGTCGGGAGGATGTCGGTGCTGTCGGCGTCCTGTCGGTGGTTTGTCGGTGGGGGTCGGCAGAGTTCCTGTCATGACGCGAATCGACAAGAACCCCAGTGGCGCGGGAAGCGCTGTAACCGTTCGGGGGTTGGTCAAGCACTACGGCGAGACCAAGGCACTGGACGGCGTCGACCTCGATGTACGGGCCGGAACCGTGATGGGGGTGCTCGGGCCGAACGGCGCCGGGAAGACGACCCTCGTGCGGATCCTGTCCACCCTGCTGGCCGCCGACAGCGGGCAGGCGACCGTCGCCGGCTACGACGTCCTGCGCCAGCCCCGGCAGCTGCGCCGGGTGATCGGACTCACCGGGCAGTACGCCTCCGTGGACGAGAAGCTCCCCGGGTGGGAGAACCTCTACCTCATCGGGCGGCTGCTCGACCTGCCCCGCAAGGACGCCAGGACCCGCGCCGACGAGCTGCTGGAGCGGTTCTCGCTCACCGAGGCGGCCAAGCGGCCCGTGAGCACGTACTCCGGCGGTATGCGGCGCCGGCTCGACCTCGCCGCGTCGATGATCGGCCGGCCGCAGGTGCTGTTCCTGGACGAGCCGACCACCGGGCTCGACCCGCGCACCCGCAACGAGGTGTGGACCGAGGTCAAGGCGATGGTCGGGGACGGGGTCACCGTCCTGCTGACCACCCAGTACATGGAGGAGGCCGAGCAGCTCGCCTCCGAGCTGACCGTCGTCGACCGGGGCAAGGTCATCGCCGGCGGCGGCATCGAGGAGCTGAAGGCCCGGGTCGGCGGCCGGGCGCTGCGGATACGGCCCGCCGACCCGCTTCAGCTGCGGCCGCTGGCGAGCTGGCTCGACGATCTCGGCATCACCGGGCTCGCCACCACCGTCGTGGACACCGAGCGCGGTTCCGTGCTGGTGCCGGTGCTCAGCGACGAGCAGCTCACCGCCGTGATCGGCGCGGTCAGCGCGCGCGGGATCACGCTCACCTCCCTCACCACCGAACTGCCCAGCCTGGACGAGGTCTTCCTGTCCCTCACCGGCCACCGCGCGAGTGCCCCGCAGGACGCCCGGCCCACCGAGACCCGCGAGGAGGTCGCCGTATGAGCGCGGCCACGATCGACATCAGCACCACAGCCGACGCGCGCATCCCGTTGCGCAGCCACCTCCGGCACACCGGCGCCCTGATCCGCCGCAACCTGCTGTGGATCCGGCAGGACCCGGAGTCGATGTTCGACGCCGTCCTCTTCCCGGTGATCTTCACCCTGCTGTTCGTGTACGTCTTCGGCGGCTCGATCGGGCAGTCGCTGGGCGGCGGGCAGGAGGCGTACGTGCAGTACGTCATTCCCGGGCTGCTGGCCATGATGGGGATGAACATGGCGCAGGGCGTCGGCACCGGCTTCAACACGGACTTCAACTCCGGGGTCATGGACCGCTTCCGGTCGCTGCCCATCGGACGCGGCTCGGTGCTCTTCGCCAAGATCGTCGTCGAGCTGATGCGCATGCTGGTCGCCTGCGTGATCCTCATGGTGGTGGCCGTCCTGGTGGGCTTCGACATCACCCACTGGCCCGGTCTGTTCGCCGCCGTGGGGCTGGCCACGGTGTTCGGCTCGGCGCTGATGTGGGTGTTCCTCACCCTCGGCGTGGTGATGAAGAGCGCGCAGTCCGTGCAGGCGATGGGCTTCCTGGTGCTGATGCCGCTCCAGTTCGGCTCGTCGATCTTCGCCCCGACCCGGTCCATGCCCGGCTGGCTCCAGAACTTCACCGAGTACAACCCGCTGTCCTCGCTCGCGGACGCGGCGCGCGGACTGATGGTGGGCGGACCGGTCGCGCACGGACTGTGGGTGACGCTGGCCTGGTCGATAGGGCTCACCGCGGTGATGGCGCCGGTCGCGATCCACAAGTTCCGCACGAAGACCTGAGCCGGGGCGCCGGGCGGCTGACGGCCGCACGCGTCACGGCCGGTCGCGCCGGCACGCGTCACAACAGGGCGGTGGCCTCCTCGTAGGAGAGGCCGCCGCCCTCGGCGTACGCGCTCTCGAACTCCGCGTCGCCGAGCGCATCGCGCGTCCTGGCCACCGCCAGGTCGCGCGCCTCGCGCTCCACCCTCGGGGGGACGTGCCGCGGCGACAGCAGGGTGTCGGCGGCGCCCAGGCAGCGGGCCGCGTCGGCGGCGCGGCCGCCGCCGTCGACGCCGGAGAGGGCGGTCGCGGCGATGAAGAGATAGAAGGAGCGCATCTGCGGGGCCATGGCCACGGACAGTGGATCCGTGGCCCGTTCCAGGGCGGTCCGGATGCCGGTCAGGGCCTGCGCGGACAGGCCGTCGAGCGCGTCCAGCCAGGCCTGCGCGCCCAGGATGAACGCGTCGAAGACGGCGAAGTGACCGAGGTCGAACTGCTCGCGCAGCAGGCTCAGTTGCTCGCGGGCCTCGACGCGGCGCCCGGTGGCGCCCAGCCAGCCGGCGAGGAAGAGCCGGGCGAAGTGCATGGCCTCGTTGACCCCGCGCTCCTCGCCGGCGATCGCCTCGCGCAACATGCGCTCACCCCGCTCCTCGTCACCCGCCTCCAGCAACGCGCTGCCCAGCCGGGCGGTGAGAACCGCCGACTGGGAGCGGGCGCCGAGCCGTTCGGCCTGCTCGATGGCGCCCTCGTAGTCGGCGGCGGCCTCACGGTAGGACCCGAGGCGTTCATGGGCCTCGGCACGGGCGGAGAGAGCCTCGGCGGTGCCCCAGGCGTCGCCCAGGCGCTGGAAGATCTCCAGGGCCTCGGCCGCGTCACGGAACGCGCTGCCGGCCCAGTCGGCGCGGTTGGCGAGGATGTTGGCGCGCATCTGGAGGCAGGAGGCGAGCTCCCACTCGTAACCGGGCGTCCGGCGGCAGGTGTCGACGTTGGCGTCGATGATCTCGCGGATGCGGTTCGGGTCGCCGGTCATCATCACGGCGAAGAACCAGAGCATCCCGGGTGCGCGGCAGGTCTGCGGCAGGCCGGGCTCGTAGGCCGCGGCGATCAGGCGCAGCTTGGCCTGCGACGTCGCGGTCTGCCAGGCCTCCATCTCGGTGTCCATACAGGCCAGATGGGCCAGGTGGACACCGCGCCGGGCCTCCTCGAGGATCTCGCCGGTCATCGGCGGCGGGGCGTCGATGCAGGACTTCCACACCGGCGCGGCCGGGCGCAGGGGTTCCGCGAACGGGTCGGGGCCGAGGGCCATGACCTCGACGCACCAGGTGCGGGCCTCTATGCGCAGGTCGCGCATCTGCCAGTACCAGACGAGGGACAGGGTCAGGCAGAGCGCCTCCTGCTCGTCCCGTGCCGCGACGGCTCGGCCCAGCGCGGTGCGCAGGTTCTCGTACTCCAGCTGCAGGCGGTCGATGGCGTCCCGCTGACCGGGGCCGCGCAGCAACGGATCGGTGGCACGGGCGAGTTCGCGGTAGTACGTCAGATGCGCACGCTCGGCGGCCGCCCGCCGCCCCGACTCGTCCAGCCGCTCGCCCGCGTACTCGGCGACGGTCTCCAGAAGCCGGTAGCGCATGTCGCCGCGGGGCCCCGGAGCGGCGACGACGAGCGACTTGTCGACGAGCGAGGCGAGCACGTCGAGGGCGGCGAGGGAGTCGTGGCCCGCGCGGGAGCCGGCGATGGCCGGGCCGCACACCGCTTCGACGGCCGCGAGGTCGCAGCCGCGGGCGAAGACCGACAGGCGGGCCAGGACGTCGCGTTCCTCCTCGTCGAGCAGGTCCCAGGACCAGTCGACGACGGCGCGCAGGGTCTGCTGGCGGGGCAGGACGGTTCGGCTGCCGGAGGTCAGGAGGCGGAACCGGTCGTCGAGCCGGTCGGCGATCTGGCGGGGCGTCAGCATCCGCAGCCGGGCGGCGGCGAGCTCGATGGCGAGCGGCAGACCGTCGAGCCGGCGGCAGATCTCCGCGCAGGCCGCCGCGGTCTCCTCGTCGGCGTCGGGCCGGAAGCCGGGACGGGCGGCCGCGCCCCGGTCGGCGAGCAGTCGCAGCGCCATCCGCTCCGGCAGCGGGGCCAGCGGACGCAGCACCTCCCCGGGCACGCCGAGCGGTTCACGGCTGGTGGCCAGCACCGTCACCTCGGGGCAGCGCGCCAGCAGCTCCTCGACGAGCCGGGCGGCTGCCTCGACCACGTGCTCGCAGTTGTCGAGGACGATCAGCATGCGGCGTCGGGCGCAGTGCTCGACCAGACGCTCCAGGGGGTCGTCGTGGCGCTCGGCGGCGACCCGCATCTCCTCGGCGCCCGCGCCGTACAGCACGGTCTCGCGGGCCCCCACGGCGGTGAGGACGGCCTGCGGCACCGCGTCCGGGTCGGCGACGGGCGCGAGCTCGGCCAGCCAGACGCCGTCGCGCGCGGTGTCCCGTACGGTCTCGGCGGTCTCCTGCGACAGCCGGGTCTTGCCGGCCCCGCCGGGCCCCAGCAGCGTGACGAGCCGCGCGTTCGCGAGGTCCCCCCGGATGGCCGCGATGTCGTCCTCCCGGCCGACGAAGGAGGTGAGGCGGGCCCGGAGGTTGCCGAGGGGCGGGGACGGCGGGGCGGGACGATCCGGCGAGGGCGCCCGGCCCGGGGTCGCGGACAGGACGGGACCGGACGGTCCCCCGGCGGCGCCCGGATCGCCGGCGTCGAGCAACTCCGCGTGCAGGGCGCGCAGTTCGGGGCCGGGGTCGGTGCCGAGGCGATCCGCGAGCAGCCGCCGGACCTCGTCGTAGGCGACCAGCGCCTGAGCGGTGCGGCCCGCCTCCCGCAGCGCGCGCAGCCGCAGGGCCTGGAGGGGCTCGTCGAGCGGGTGGGCGTCGCACAGGGCGGTGAGTTCGGGCACCGACCGCTCGGCCTGGCCGAGGGCGATCGCGGCGGTGTGCCGGGCGCGCACCGCGTCGAGGCGGCGGGCCTCCCGGCGGGCCGCCTCGGCGGCGCGGTCGGGCAGGTCGGCGAGGGCCGGGCCCTGCCACAGGGCGAGGGCGTCGTCGAGGACGACGGCCGCCTTGGCGGGGTCCCCGTCGGCGAGCGCGCGGATGCCGTCGGCGGTCAGCCGCTCGAAGCGGTGCAGGTCGACGTCGTCCGGGGCGGCGGCCAGCCGGTAGCCGCCCTCGGCGGAGTCGATCGCGCCCGCCCCGAGGGCCCGGCGCAGCCGGCCGACCAGTGCCTGGAGCGCGCCCGGCGCGTCGGCGGGCGGGTCGCCGGCCCACACCTCCTGCACGAGCAGCCCGGCGGGAACGGTCCGGCCGGCCCGCAGCGCCAGCACGGCCAGCAGGGCGCGCAGCCGCGCGCCGCCGACGGCGACGGGGACGCCGTCCGGACGCAGTGCCTGGGTGGTGCCGAGAATGCGGTAGCGCACGGGGTCCATTCTCTCCGGTGGGATCGAGGTCGGTCACGGGGTTTCGGCGGGGTGGCGCGAGCCGGTTCCCGCACGTTTCGTGTCCCCGGAACCGGGGGCCGGCCACGAGACGTTTTCCCGGTATGCCCGGGCCGGGTACGGTCGGGCAGTTCCACACCCGCGTACGACCTCAGGGGGCCCCATGACCACCGCCACCACCCGCAGCGCCGAGCGGAGGATCAGCCCCGTCTTCCTCGGCATCCTGGCCGTGACGGCGGTCACCGGCTGGGCGACCTGGACGGGGTTCGCCGAGCAGCCGGGCGTGGCGGTGTTCCTGTTCGTGACGGCCGCCTGGATCGTGTCCCTGTGTCTGCACGAGTACGCACACGCCCGTACCGCCCTGCACAGCGGTGACATCTCGGTCGGCGCCAAGGGATATCTCACGCTCAACCCGCTGAAGTACACGCACGCCCTGCTCAGCGTGGTGCTGCCGGTGCTGTTCGTGATCATGGGCGGGATCGGTCTGCCGGGCGGTGCGGTCTTCATCGAGCGGGCGCGGATCCGGGGGCGGTGGCGGCACAGTCTGATCTCGGCGGCCGGCCCGCTGACGAACGTGCTGTTCGCGGTGGTGTGCACGGCGCCGTTCTGGCTGGACGCGCTGGACGGCGTGCCCGCCGACTTCCGGTTCGCGCTCGCCTTCCTCGCCCTGCTCCAGGTCACGGCGGCGATCCTGAACTTCCTTCCGGTGCCCGGCCTGGACGGCTACGGGGTCGTCGAGCCCTGGCTGTCGTACGACATCAAGCGGCAGGTGGAGCCGTTCGCGCCGTTCGGCCTGCTCTTCGTGTTCGCGCTGCTGTGGGTGCCGGCGGTGAACGGGGTCTTCTTCGACATGGTCGACGCGGTGCTGCGCGCTCTCGGGATCGGCGACCTCGAGACGTACTGCGGCCAGTCGCTGTACCGCTTCTGGCAGGGCACGAACGAGTACTGCGCGGTCAGCCGCTGACGTCGGCCCCCGCGGCCCTGCGCGCCTTCTCCCGCTTCATGTAGTACCAGGTCATGTTGGAGGACAGGCCCGCGAGCAGTACCCACACGACGCCCAGGAAGCTGCCCTGGACGAAGGAGACGACCGCCGCGGCCACGGCGAGTACGCAGACGACGAGGGTGTAGAGGGCGAGTCGCCGGGTGGGGCTGGGCGGGGGCAGGGGGGACATGGGTCCGGTTCTCCTGTCGGGGGGACACTGCTGGGCCGGCTCCGATGGGCCGACTACGACCAGTGTCCCCCATGCGCTCATACGTCCGTGACGCGCAGGCCCGCGTGGGCCTTGTAGCGGCGGTTGACGGAGATCAGGTTGGCGACCAGGGACTCCACCTGGTGGGCGTTGCGCAGCCGCCCGGCGAAGACACCGCGCATCCCGGGGATCCGGCCCGCCAGCGCCTGCACGAGCTCGACGTCGGCCCGCTCCTCGCCCAGCACCATCACGTCGGTGTCGATCTCGTCGATCTCCGGGTCCTGGAGGAGGACCGCCGAGAGGTGGTGGAAGGCGGCGGCGACGCGGGAGTCCGGCAGCAGGGCGGCGGCCTGCTGGGCGGCGCTGCCCTCCTCCGGCTTCAGCGCGTAGGCGCCCTGCTTGTCGAAGCCGAGCGGGTTGACGCAGTCGACGACCAGCTTGCCGGCCAGTTCCTCGCGCAGGGATTCCAGGGTCTTGCCGTGACCGTCCCACGGCACGGCGACGATCACGATGTCGCTGCGGCGCGCGGTCTCGGCGTTGTCGGCGCCCTCGACGCCGTTCCCGAGCTCGTCGGCGGCGGCCCGGGCACGGTCGGCGGCACGCGAACCGATGATCACCTTCTGGCCGGCCCTGGCGAGCCGGTAGGCGAGACCCTTGCCCTGCGGGCCGGTCCCACCGAGCACGCCGACGACCAGTCCGGAGACGTCGGGAAGGTCCCACGGGTCCTTGGCGGGAGCCTTCGCCGGGGCGGCCGCGGAGGCGTTCTGTGCACTGTCGGTAGAGGTCATGGGCCGACTTTACGTGGGCGTGCGGAGCGGCCCTTCGTCATGTCGGGTGAACGAGGGGCGAACCCCGGGCGGACGGCGGCCGGTTGCGGCACGATGCGGCCGCATGGACGCCGTACGGGTCGCGCTGCTGCGTGAAGTGCTCGCCGGGACCGAGTGGCTGGGGGCCACCCGGAGGTTCGCCGGCGTGCTGCGCGGGTCGGTCGTGTCGCACGGCGGCGGGCTGCTGCTGGTGGGCACGGCGGCGTACGAGCCCTGGCACCTCGCGGCGCATCTGGTGGACGAGGCCGCGTGGTCGGGCACGCCGGAGCTGGCGCCGACCCTCGTACGGCATGACGCGCGTCCGTCCGACCCGGCGCATCTCGCGGTCGGCCTGGGCCGGATCGAGGCGGCCCGGCGGGGCGAGACGCTGCTGGTGGCGTCGCCGTCGGGGGACGCGCCGCTCCTCGACCGGGTGTCGGACGCCCGGCGGGCCGGTGTCATGATCCTGGCCCTCGGTCCGGGCGAGGGGGAGCTGACGGCCCTGGCCCACGAGACGCTGGCCGTGCCGGACGGCTCCGAGCTGGACCTGGACACCGTGCAGCACCTGGTGAGCGCGGCCGCCGGCGAGACGCTGCCCCCGGCGCGAGGGCGCCGGCGTTTCGCCGACCGGCTCTCCCACCTGGCCGAACGCCTGACGGCACCGCCCCCTCCCCCCTGGTGACCTGCCCACCCGCCGGCCGACCCGCCGGCCGGCCCGCCGACCCGCCGGTGCCGCCGAAAAGCAGTTGCCCGGCGCTCCGGTCCCGCCCGAGCATGGCCTCTCGTGACCGACGACGCCGTCCCCTCCCCCGCGCCTCCCGCTCCCTCCGGTCTGCGGGCCCTGCTCCCGGATCTCGCCCCCTGGCGGGCCTCGCGGGACTTCCGGCGGCTCTGGGTCTCGGGCACGGTCTCGACCTTCGGCAGCTTCCTCACCTTCGTGGCGCTGCCGGTGCAGTTGAAGGAGCTGACCGGGTCGGCCGCGGCGGTGGGGGCGATCGGGGCCGTGGAGCTGGTGCCGCTCGTGGTGTTCGGCCTGTACGGCGGGGCCCTCGCGGACGCGTGGGACAAGCGCCGGCTCATCGTGTGGACGGAGGCCGGGCAGGGACTGCTCAGCGCGGTCCTCCTGGTCAACGCGCTGCTGCCGGGGCCCGCGGTCTGGCCGCTGTACCTCGTCGCCGCGCTCTCCTCCGCCCTCGTCTCCGTGCAGCGGCCCGCGCTGGACTCGCTGTGGCCACGGATCGTCGCCCACGAGCAGCTGCCGGCGGCGGCCGCGCTGAACGCGTTGCGCTGGACCGTGGGCGGGGTCGCGGGACCGGCCGTCGCCGGTGTCGTCGTCGCGTACGCGGGCCTCGGCTGGGCCTACGCCGCCGACCTCCTCACCTTCGTCGTGTCGGTCGCCCTCGTGGTCCGCATCGCCGCCTCCCCGGCCGCCCACGAGGCGGCGAAGCCCTCCCTCCGGGCCATCGCCGAGGGCGCCCGGTACGCCTGGGGCCGCAAGGAGCTCCTCGGCACGTACGCCGTCGACCTCGCCGCGATGTTCCTCGCCATGCCGCTCGCCGTGCTGCCGTTCCTCGCCGACGAACTCGACGCGGAGTGGTCGCTGGGGCTGATGTACGCGGCCGTGCCGGCGGGGGCGTTGGTGGTGAGCCTGACCAGCGGCTGGACCTCACGGGTGCACCGGCACGGGCGGATGGTGGTGCTGTCGGCCGCGCTGTGGGGCGGGGCGATCGCCGTCGCCGGACTCGCCGGCAACGTCTGGCTGGTGCTGCTCTGCCTGGCCCTCGCGGGCGGCTTCGACATGGTCAGCGGCATCTTCCGCGGGGTCATGTGGAACCAGACGATCCCGGACGAGCTGCGCGGACGGCTCGCCGGGATCGAGCTGCTGTCCTACTCCGTGGGGCCGACGGTCGGCCAGGTGCGCAGCGGCGGTCTGGCGGCCTGGCTGGGGGTGCGGACGTCCGTGTGGTCGGGCGGGGTGCTGTGCGTGGGCGCGGTGGGGCTGCTGGCGCTGTGCCTGCCGGCGCTGATGACGTACGACGTGCGTACGAACGAACACGCGGCGCGGCTGCACGCCAAGAGGTCGGCAGCCGCACCGGCAGTGGACGTGTGACGGGTCGGGCGACCGGCCGGGCGATCGCCGGGGGGGTCAGTCGTCGTCCGTGGCGCCGGCCGCCGGGGCGTCGTGCCACTTGGGGTCGTTCTCCCACTCGAGGTTGCGCTCGCGGGCGGTCTGCATCGCGTGCTCGGCCTCCGCGCGGGTGGCGTACGGGCCGAAACGGTCCTTGGCCGGGCACTCCGGCCCCTCCTCGACCTTCTTGTGCTCCAGGCAGTAGTACCACTCGCCCGGTTTCCCGACGGTCCGCTTCTTGAACAGGGGCATGACGGCTCCTCTCGCCATCGACATGTTCCCCCATGGCCGCTCGTTAGACTCACTGGCATGTCTGGCCAGTCGCTGCTCGTCCCGGGGGAGCTGTCCCCCCTCCGTTCGGTGCCCGGAAACATCCGCCGCCCCGAATACGTCGGCAAGCCCGCCCCGACGCCGTACACCGGGCCGGAGGTGCAGACGCCCGAGACGATCGAGGCGATGCGCCGGGCCGGCCGGATCGCGGCGCAGGCGATGGCGGAGGCCGCGAAACTGATCTCACCGGGGGTCACCACCGACGAACTGGACCGGGTGGCGCACGAGTACATGTGCGACCACGGCGCCTATCCGTCGACGCTGGGCTATCGCGGCTTCCCGAAGTCCCTGTGCACGAGCGTCAACGAGGTCATCTGCCACGGCATCCCGGACTCGACGGTCCTGCGCGACGGCGACATCGTCAATCTCGACGTGACGGCGTACATCGGCGGGGTGCACGGCGACAACAACGCCACGTACCTGGTCGGGGACGTGGACGAGGAGTCGCGGCTGCTGGTGGAGCGGACCCGGGAGTCCCTCGAGCGGGCGATCAAGGCGGTCCGGCCCGGCCGGCAGATCAACATCATCGGGCGGGTCATCGAGTCGTACGCCAAGCGGTTCGGGTACGGCGTGGTGCGGGACTTCACGGGGCACGGGATCAACTCGTCGTTCCACTCCGGGCTGATCATCCCGCACTACGACAGCCCGCACGCGACGACCGTCATCCAGCCCG
Source organism: Streptomyces sp. NPDC002884 (assembly GCF_040295245.1). Taxonomy (NCBI): domain Bacteria; kingdom Bacillati; phylum Actinomycetota; class Actinomycetes; order Kitasatosporales; family Streptomycetaceae; genus Streptomyces; species Streptomyces sp. NPDC002884. Next base: position 323,537 of record NZ_JBEOVB010000001.1, read on the forward strand.
GGATGACGTTCACGATCGAGCCGATGCTGACGCTCGGCACGCACGAGTACGACATGTGGGACGACGGCTGGACGGTCCTGACGAAGGACCGCAGGCGGACGGCCCAGTTCGAGCACACGCTGGTGGTGACCGGGACGGGGGCGGAGATCCTCACACTGCCGTAACGGAATCCGGAGGCCCGTTCCCTGCTGGGGGCGGGTCTTTTCTTGTACGCTTTTACCGACACAGCGTCGGCAAACCCATTGACTTAGGTAAGCCTTACCTTAAAGGATGTGGGCATGGACTCGTTCTCGACACTCATCCGCACGGCCTCCCACGAGCAGCACGTGGAGGCCGAGACCTCGACGTTCATGAGCGACCTCCTCGGCGGCCGGCTCGGTGTCGAGGCGTACGCGCGCTACACCGAGCAGCTCTGGTTCGTCTACGAGGCGCTGGAGGCAGGCGCCGAGCGGCTGGCCGCGGACCCGGCGGCCGGGCCCTTCATCCAGCCCGAGCTGTTCCGGCTGCCGGCCCTGGAGCGGGACCTCACGCATCTGCGGGGCGCCGGATGGCGGTCGGGCCTGTCGGCCCTGCCGGCGACCGAGGCGTACGCGGCGCGGGTGCGGGAGTGTGCCGAGCGGTGGCCGGCCGGATACATCGCCCACCACTACACGCGCTACCTGGGCGACCTCTCCGGCGGGCAGATCATCCGCGACAAGGCGGAGCGGACCTGGGGCTTCGAGCGCAAGGGCGACGGCGTCCGCTTCTACGTCTTCGAGGAGATCGGCAACCCGGCGGCGTTCAAGCGGGGTTACCGGGAGCTGCTGGACGGGGTGCGCGCGGACGACCTGGAGAAGCAGCGGATCGTGAGCGAGTGCAAGCGCGCCTTCGCGCTGAACACCGACGTCTTCCGGGCCCTGGGCGAGGAGTTCCCGCTCTCGGCGTGAGCCGGTGGCCGGCCTCGCGGGCGGACGCGGACGGGCCGGGCCCCCTCGCTCACGACGAGGGGGCCCGGCACCGGATCAGAAACGGTCGCAGTGCTTGCCGGCCCAGAAGATGTCGGCCGAGACCGTGTCGACCGCGCCGATGTACGGGCTGCAGACACCCTTGTCCTCGCCGAAGTGGTGGTGCTGGCGGGAGTCCTCGTGGTGCTGACGGGGACCCTCGTCGGCGGTGGCGGCCGTCGCGCCGGTGGCGGCAAGGGCGACACCCAGGACGGTGGCGGCGAGGACTGAACGGATACGCATGGCGTTCCTCTCACGGGGCTCAGTGGTCACGCCCAGAGGTCCCCGTTCGTCCCCTCCCGCACGCGCCACACCACCCGTACGGCCGTGCAGAAGTACGCGAACGCCCGCGACCGGCCCTAAGGTTCAGCGCTCCAGGAACACCCGGCCGCCCACCTCCACCCACCCGTACGGCTGCGGAGCCGTCAGGATCTGGGAGCCCGCGCCCTGGGTGATGTTCAGGGCACGGCCGAGCCGTTCGGTGAGCAGCAGCGCCGGCGCGCCCGCCGCCTCGACCTCGTCGATGCCGTCGCCGCGGCCGGGGAAGCCGCGGGCGCGGATCCGGCCGGCCGGCTCGTCCTCCCAGGCCCAGGCATAGATCCAGTCGCCGGCCGGCGGCACGGGCAGGTCGTCGACCTCGGCGGCGGTGGCGTACCGGTGGAACACGCACGGCGGGGCCCACTCCGCGCGCGCCTCGATCCAGGTGAACTCCCCGTCCAGGCGGGTGCCCACGGCGCCGGCCGGCGTGACGAGTTCGGGGACGTCGAGCAGCCAGGCGACGCCCACGCACGAGTGGTCCGCGAAGGACAGGCGGCCCGTGGGCGTGTAGACGTCGATGATCCCGCGCTCGGGATCGTCGACGAACACCGTCTCGCCGAAGCCGAGTTTCGCCGCGAGGTCCTGCCGGTCCTCGCGGTCCGGCAGCACCGAACCCTCGCGGACCACGCCCAGTTCATTGCCGTAGCCGCCGTTCGGCGCGCAGAAGACGCGGAGCACGTCGTAATCAGTCACCGGGGAATTGAAGCATCGTCGGGCAACCGATCCATGGCGGGTGAAGGTTAGGCTAACCTAAGCTTCGGCCATGACCGTCCTGGACAAGCCCGCCGGCACCGGTGGCTCCGCCGACACCGCCGCCCCCGCTCCCCCGGCCGGCCGGAAGAGACACGGCGCCGCCGGGCTGCTGACCGCCGGCCTGGTCCTGACGCTTCTCGTGCTCGTGCCGGTGGCCGGCGGACTCGGCGCCTATCCAGTCCCGCTCGGGGACGTGCTCTCCTCCGTGCAGCACCGAACGGGCCTCGGGGGGCACGAGTTGGACCGGGTCGCGGAGTCGGTGCTGTGGAACGTACGTTTCCCGCGCATCGTGCTCGCGCTGCTCGTCGGCGCCTCACTGGGGTGCGCGGGCGCGCTGATGCAGGGCGTGTTCGGCAACCCGCTCGCCGAGCCCGGCGTCATCGGGATCTCCTCGGGCGCGGCCGTCGGCGCGGTCGCCTCGATCGCGTTCGGCCTGGACTTCCTCGGCAACTGGACGGTGTCGGCGTTCGCGTTCGCCGCCGGGCTCGGCACGGTCCTGCTGGTGTACGTGATGTCGCGCTCCGGCGGCCGCACCGAGGTCGTGACGCTGATCCTCACCGGGATCGCCGTGAACGCCTTCGCGGGGGCGCTGATCGGGCTGTGCCTGTTCTTCGCGGACACGGCGGCGATCCAGCAGATCACCTTCTGGCAGCTCGGCTCGCTGTCCCAGGCGACCTGGCCGAAAGTGCTCGCCGTACTGCCCTGTGCGGCGCTGGGGCTCGCGCTCGCGCCCCTGTACTCGCGCCGTCTCGACCTGCTGGCGCTCGGCGAACGGCCGGCCCGGCACCTGGGCGTGGACGTGGAGCGGCTGCGGATCGTGCTGATCCTGGTCGTGGCGTTGCTGACGGCGGCCGCGGTGAGCGTGTCCGGGATCATCAGCTTCGTCGGGCTGGTGGTCCCGCATCTGCTGCGCATGGCGGCGGGGCCGGGGCATCGCTTCCTGGTGCCGGGCAGCGCGTTGCTGGGGGCGGTGGTGTTGCTGGCGGCGGATCTCGCGGCCCGCACGGTCGCCGTCCCGGCCGAGCTTCCGCTCGGTGTCCTGACGGCCCTGCTCGGCAGTCCGTTCTTCTTCTGGCTGTTGCGCAGGACACGGCGCCGCCAGGGCGGTTGGGCTTGAGCTCCGCCCTCCCCGGGCTCAGCTCCTCTCCTGTCGCACGGGTGCCGGCCGGCCGTGGCCGGTCGCGCGGTTCCCCCCGCCCCTCAGGTGCGAGCCGCGCCCGGCCCCCCGGCCCCCGCACCACCAGCAACTCGTCCGTGCGGCGTTCGGTGATCGGCGTCGCCTTCTCAAGGGGTTCGTTCATGAGACTTCTCCGTCGTCGGTCCTCGCCTCCCGGGGGTGTGGCGCCCGGCGATCTGCTGGCCGAGGCCGCAGGGCTGCATGTGCGGCTCGGGGGGCGGGAGGTGCTTCGGGGGGTGGATGCCGAGGTGCGGGCCGGTGAGGTGCTCGCGCTGGTCGGGCCCAACGGGGCCGGGAAGTCGACGCTGCTCGGGGCGCTCGCCGCCGATCTGCCGGCCGCGCGGGGTGTCGTACGGATCCTGGGCCGTCCGGCCACGGAGTGGACCGCGCCGGAGCTGGCCCTGCGGCGGGCCGTGCTGCCCCAGGCGGCCGCGCTCTCCTTCCCCTTCACCGTGGAGGAGGTCGTCCGGATGGGGCGCGCGCCGCACGCCTCCTCCCCCGCCGAGGACGACCGCACGGTCGCCGGGGCGATGGCGGCCACCGAGGTGAGCGGCTTCGCCGAGCGGCCCTTCTCCGCGCTGAGCGGCGGCGAGCGGGCCCGGGTCGCGCTGGCCCGGGTGCTGGCGCAGCGCGCTCCGCTGCTGCTCCTCGACGAGCCGACCGCCGCCCTGGACCTGAGACACCAGGAACTGGTGTTGCGGCTGTGCCGGGAAAGGGCGCGTGAGGGGGACGCGGTGGTCGTGGTGCTGCACGATCTGGGGCTCGCCGCCGCCTACGCGCACCGGGTCGCGATCCTGTGCGCCGGACAGGTGGCGGCGGACGGTCCGCCGGGCGAGGTGTTCACCGAGCGACTGCTCTCGGAGGTCTACGACCAGCCGGTCGAGGTGCTTGCGCACCCCCGGACGGGAGCCGTGCTGGTGACCCCGAAGCGGAATCTTTGAATCTCCTTTGACCATCCCTTGGGGTCCGTTTTGAGTCACCGTGATCGGCTCGTGCTCATACGGCGTCTATGAGAGGTGAATCACTGCACGGGCGGGTATTACGCAGGTAAGCCTTGGATAAGTTAGGCGAGGCTCACCAAACCCTGTGAGCCGCGTCACGCCATTATTCAGCCATCGCTGGGAGCCCGAATGCGAGCCGCCAGACTGTCCGTCGTCACCGCCGTCACCGCCGTGACCGCACTGACCGCCGTCACCGGCTGCACCTCGAAGAGCGACGCGAAAGACGGCGACCGCGTCATCAGCGTGACCGCCACCGACGCCAAGTGCGTGACCTCCAAGAAGGAGATCTCCGCCGGACACGTCGAGCTCGCCATCGAGAACAAGGGCTCCAAGGTCACCGAGGTCTACATCCTCTTCCCGGACGACCGGATCGTCAGCGAGCGGGAGAACATCGGCCCCGGCACCAAGCAGCGGGTCACCGCCGAGGTGAAGGCCGGTTCCTACCAGATCGCCTGCAAGCCCGGCATGAAGGGCACCGGCATCCGCCAGGACCTCAAGGTCACCGGTGGCTCGGTCGCCAAGCGTGACCCGCGCCTGGACAAGGCCGTCGCCGCCTACCGCGAGTACGCGCAGGAGCAGGCCGACGCCACGCTGCCGCTCGTCGCGACCTTCGTGGCGGCCGTCAAGGCCGGCGACCTCGAGGCGGCCAAGGCGGCCTACGCGCCCTCCCGCATCGGCTGGGAGCGCACCGAGCCGGTCGCCGAGTCCTTCGGCGACATCGACCCGAAGGTCGACGTCCGCGCGGACGGCCTGGAGGCCGGCCAGACCTGGACCGGCTGGCACCGGCTGGAGAAGGCCCTCTGGCAGGACAAGAAGATCACCGACGCGGAGAAGACCCTCGCCGGCCAGCTCACCACCGACCTGACCGACTGGCAGAAGCGGGTCGGCAAGGCCGAGATCACCCCGACCTCCATGGCCAACGGCGCCAAGGAGCTCCTCGACGAGGTCGCCACCGGCAAGGTCACCGGCGAGGAGGAGCGCTACTCGCACACCGACCTCGTCGACTTCAAGGCCAACGTCGAGGGCGCCCAGAAGTCGTACGAGCTGCTCAAGCCGGTCGCGAAGGAGAACGACGCGGCCCTGGTCACCGAGCTGGACAAGCAGTTCGCCGCGCTGAACACGCTGCTGGACAAGTACCGCCCGAACACGTCCTCGTACGCGTTCACCTCGTACGAGAAGGTCGGCGCCGCCGACCGCAAGGAACTGTCCGACGCGGTCAACGCGCTCGCCGAGCCGCTGTCCAAGCTCGCCGCCGCCGTCGCGAAGTAACGGAGGGGCCAGGACATGACCGAGACCCAGGGCAGCGTGCCGACCCGCCGATCGCTGATCGGCTGGGGCGGTGCCGGGCTCGCGCTCGGCGCCGCCGCGGCCGGCGGCGCGGTCGCCATGACCCGCACCGGCGACGACGTCGACCCGGCGGCCGCCGACGCGGGCGCCGCGGTCGGCTTCCACGGCAGCGTCCAGGCCGGCATCGCCACGCCCGTGCAGGACCGGCTGCACTTCGCCGCGTTCGACGTGACGACGACGGACCGCGCCGAGTTCGTCCAGCTGCTGAAGGACTGGACGCGGGCGGCCCGCCGGATGACGGCGGGGAAGGCCGTCGGCGAGGGCGCGTACGGCGGGCTCGCCGAGGCGCCGCCGGACGACACCGGCGAGGCCCTGGGTCTCAAGCCGTCCCGGCTGACCCTGACGGTCGGCTTCGGGCCGTCCCTGTTCAAGAAGTTCGACCTCTCCGGCCGGCGGCCCGACGCGCTCGTCGACCTGCCCACGTTCGCCGGGGACGCGCTCGACGCCGCCCGCAGCAACGGCGACCTGTGCGTCCAGGCCTGCGCCGACGATCCGCAGGTCGCCGTGCACGCGATCCGCAACCTGGCCCGGATCGGCATGGGCAAGGTCGTCATCCGCTGGTCGCAGCTCGGCTTCGGCAAGACCTCGTCCACGACGCCCGACGCGCAGACCCCGCGCAACCTGATGGGCTTCAAGGACGGCACCCGCAACATCGCGGGCACCGAGACAGACCGGCTGAAGAAGTTCGTCTGGGTCGACGACAAGGACGTCGACGCCGACTCGGCCTGGATGGTGGGCGGCTCCTATCTCGTCGCCCGCCGCATCCGCATGCACATCGAGACCTGGGACCGCACCTCGCTCCAGGAGCAGGAGGACATCTTCGGCCGCGACAAGGGCGAGGGCGCTCCGGTCGGCAAGGCCAAGGAGCGCGACGAGCCGTTCCTGAAGGCGATGAAACCCGACGCGCACGTACGGCTCGCGCACCCGGACTCCAACCACGGGTCGACGATCCTGCGCCGCGGCTACTCCTTCACCGACGGCACCGACGGCCTCGGCCGCCTCGAGGCCGGCCTGTTCTTCCTCGCCTACATGCGGGATGTGGGCGAAGGCTTCGTCCGCATCCAGCGCAACCTCGCGTCCGACGCGCTCAACGAGTACATCCAGCACGTGGGTTCGGCCGTCTTCGCCGTCCCGCCGGGCGTCCGCGACAAGGACGACTGGTGGGGCCGGACGCTGTTCTCCAAGGAGGCGTAGCCCGTGTTCTCCAACTACCTGATCGGACTGCGCGAGGGCCTGGAGGCCAGCCTCGTCGTCTGCATCCTCATCGCCTACCTGGTGAAGACGGACCGCAGGGACGCCCTCAGGCCCATCTGGATCGGCATCGGCGTCGCCGTCGCGCTCGCGCTCGGCTTCGGCTGCGTCCTCGAATTCGGCTCCCAGGAACTGACGTTCCAGGCGCAGGAGGCGCTCGGCGGCTCCCTGTCGATCCTCGCGGTCGGCCTGGTGACCTGGATGGTGTTCTGGATGCGGCGCACCGCCCGGCACCTGAAGTCCGAACTGCACGGCAAGCTGGACGCGGCCCTCGCGATGGGCACCGGCGCCCTGGTCGCCACCGCGTTCCTCGCCGTCGGCCGCGAAGGCCTGGAAACCGCCCTGTTCGTGTGGGCGTCGGTGCACGCGGCCGGCGACGGCACCCCGCGCCCGCTGATCGGCGTGGCCCTCGGCCTGGCGACGGCCGTCCTGCTGGGCTGGCTGTTCTACCGCGGGGCGCTCAGAATCAACCTCGCGAAGTTCTTCACCTGGACCGGCGGCATGCTCGTCGTGGTTGCCGCGGGCGTGCTGGCCTACGGCGTCCACGACCTCCAGGAGGCCGACCTGATTCCCGGCCTGAACAGCCTCGCCTTCGACATCAGCGCCACGATCCCGCCGGACAGCTGGTACGGCACCCTGCTGAAGGGCGTGTTCAACTTCCAGCCCGACCCGACCGTTCTCCAGGTCACGGTGTGGCTGCTGTACCTGGTCCCGACGCTCGCGCTGTTCCTCGCCCCGGTAGGGTTCGCCTCCGGGAAGGGGAAGGTGAAGTCGCCTGATGAGCAGGGAACGCAGCCTGACGACCGGGGTGCCGCGCAGTCGAAGGCTCCGCGCACGTGACCGGTACGCACTCGTAGCGGCGTCACTCACCGCCGTCTCGCTCCTGGCGAGCGGCTGCGTGGTGGTCCACGGGGAGCTCGAGCTGCTCCCGGCGGCCACGAAGGCGGAGGCCGTGAAGGCGGTCGAACGGTTCACGTCCGCGTACAACAAGGCGGACGCGGCCTACGACAGTTCCCTGGACGCCGACTACACCACCGGTGCCCTCGGGATCATCGACGAGGCGCGGCTGAAGGCGGGCCGCGCCAACAACCCGGACGGCAACCCCCAGCACACACCGCTCGTGCTGTCGGACGTGAAGTACACGATCGTCGAGAAGGCGGGCTGGCCGCGCTGGTTCGTCGCCGACGCGAAGGGCAACAAGGGCGGCGACTCACGCTGGTTGATGGTCTTCACCCGGGGCGAGCGGGCGGAGCCGTGGCAGGCGACGTATCTGACGCTGGTGGCGCCGGGCTCGGTACCGGCGTTCCGGCAGGCGGGCAAGGACGGCCACGCCGAGGCCGTGCCGGCCGACTCCGCCGAACTGGCCGTCGCTCCCGAGGACTTGAGCAAGGACTACACGGCGTACCTGCAGAGCGGCAAGGGCGCCTTCGCGGACGGCGCGTACACCGGCACGCTGCGCGCCACCCGGGCGAAGAACGCGACCAAGCCGGGCCTGGCCACGCAGTACATCGACGAGCCGCTGACCGGTGGCGACTACGCGCCGCTGGCGCTGCGCACCGCGGACGGCGGGGCGCTGGTCTTCTTCACCACGCACCACTACATGAAGCAGACGGCCGCGACGGGCGCCGCCGTGCCCACCCCGAACAAGAACGTGGCCGCGCTGACGACCGGTGAGATCAAGCAGTCGCTGACCATGGAGTTCGTCGCCAACGAGGTCGCCCTGGCCCCGGCGAAGGGCTCGGGGGCCGGCAAGGTGTCGATGCTCAGCCGCCTGGAAGGCCTGACGGCGGCGAAGGGCGCGTAGCGCTCCGCGGGGAGCCTGGTGAGCCACCGGCGGGTGGCTCGTGCACCGCGGGTGCGTCGTGGCCGGGCGCGCGGTTCCCCGCGCCCCTTTCGGGGCGCCACCGCGCCCCCCCGACCTCCCCGCGCCCCTTATGGGCGGGAGGGCCAGGCCGTGCTCGCGTGGTCGGAGTCCTGGCCGGCGTGGCGGGCGCAGGCGTCCGTGAGCGTTTCGAGAAGGGTCAGCGGGTCGGGCAGCTCGTGCTCGGGTCCGCGCAGCCAGTGCACGGAACGGCCGTCGTCGCCGGGGAGCCGGGCGGGCGGGACCAGGACGTAGGAGCCGCGGCAGTGCCAGCGCAGGCCGGGGTGCTCGTCCATCGTCTCGGGGTGGCAGTCCAGCTCGCACGGCCACCACTCGTCCTCGTCCTCGGGGGTGCCGCGGGTGAGGGTGAAGAACAGCATGCGGCCGTCGTCGCTCCCGGCGACCGGGCCGACCTCGATGCCGGCGTCGAGCAGCCGCTCCAGGGCCTGCCGGCCCGCCTCCAGCGGCACGTCGAGGACGTCGTGCGTCATGCCGGTGGCGGTGATGAAGTTGGCCTGCGGCTGGTGGCGGGCCCAGCGCTCGATCTGCGCGCGGTCGGTGGTGGACTGCGTCTGCCAGGCGAAGGACACCGGGTGCCGGGCGGGGGTCGGACAGCCGACCCGGTCGCAGGAACAGCCGTAGCCGGGGGCCGGGTGCGCGGCGGGCGAGAGCGGGAGCCCCGCTCCGGCGGCGGCCAGCAGCAGGGCCTCACGGTCACCGCCCTCGGCGGCCTCCGTCGGGCCGCTCGTGCGCAGCCACTCCGAGATCTTGCCCCACAGGCCGGTCCGGCCGCCGAACTCCGCGCTCATCTGTCCCCTCGCCTCGCTGTGGTGCGGACAGCATGCCTCATGGTCCCACCATCCTGCGCATCGGGGGGCCCTAGCCGTGAATCGGGGCAGGTGGGACGGGTGGGGCCAGAGTGACCCATGTGGTGCGAGGTCAGCGCGGGGCGAGGCCGTGGAGGGCGTAGTCGACGAGGGTGTCGGTGTACTCGTAGGAGATCGGACCCGTGTACTGGAGCCAGCGCTGGGCGAGCGGGGAGATGAAGAACTCGAGGGCGATGCGCGGGTCGAGGTCGGCGCGGACCTGGCCCGCCTGCTGGGCGGCGCGCAGCCGGTCGACGTACAGCTGGATGGAGGGTTCCATCAGCTTGGCCGTGAACTCGCGGCCCACCTGTTCGTTGACCACGCCCTCGGCGGCCAGGGCCCGGGAGGGCGCCTCGAACCTGGGGTCCGTGAGCTGGTCGACGGTGGCCCGCAGGACGGCCTTGATGTCGGTGGCCAGGTCGCCGGTGTCGGGGATGACGTACGGCTCCTCCGGCGACGCCCCCGCGTCCCGGGCCGCCTGTTCGCTGAGGTCGAGGAAGGCCTCCAGCAGGACGTCGGCCTTCGACCCCCACCAGCGGTAGATGGTCTGCTTGCCGACGCCCGCGCGGGCGGCGATGCCCTCGATCGTGGTCTTGGCGTAGCCCGTCTCCGCGACGAGGGCGAGGGCGGCGTCGTAGATGGCGCGCCGGGACCGCTCGCTGCGGCGGGCGGTGTCGGGGGCCGGCTTTCCGGACTGGGTGACCATGGGTCGACGGTACCAAGCGGGTGAGACGGGACGTCTCGTGAGCCGCTACGCGTCCTCGCCCGGGTAGCGCACCCCGATCCGCTCACGCACCGCGTCGAGGGTCCGCATGACCGCGAGGCTGCCGTCGAGCGGGACCAGCGGGGACTCGGTCTCGCCGGCCCGCAGCGCGCGCATGACCTCACGGGCCTCGTGCCGCAGCGTCGTACGGGGTCCGTCGGCCGGGTCGGCGGCGAACTCCTCGGGGTCACGCCCGTCGCGGTGCAGGACGAGGCGGTCGGGGTGGAAGAAGCCGGACGGGATGTCGATGCGGCCGCGCGAGCCGGTGACGGAGGCGGTGGTGCCCGTACCGCCGACGAGGGAGCAGTGCAGGGCGGCGAGCGCGCCGGAGTCCCAGGACAGGGCCAGGACCGTCTGGAGGTCGACACCCTCGGCGGAGAGGACCGCCCGGGCGGCGATGCCCGAGGGCGCGCCGAGCAGGAAGTGGGCGAAGGAGACCGGGTAGACGCCGAGGTCGAGGAGGGCGCCGCCGCCCTGCGCGGGGTCGCGCAGCCGGTGCGAGGGCGGGAAGGGCCCTTCGAGGCCGAAGTCGGCCTGCACCGTGCGGACCTCGCCGATCGCGCCGTCGTCGACGAGGGCCTTGAGGCGGCGGACGACCGGGTTGCAGTACATCCACATGGCTTCCATGAGGAAGCGGTCGTGCTGCCGGGCCAGCGCGACCAGTTCCTCGGCCTCGCGCACGTTCAGCGTGAACGCCTTCTCGCACAGCACGTTCCGCCCGGCCTCCAGGCAGAGTCCGGCGGCGGAGCGGTGGGCGGCGTGCGGAGTGGCGACGTAGACGACATCGATGTCCTCGTCGGCGGCGAGAGCGGCCCAGTCGCCGTACGCCCGGGGGATGCCGAACCGGTCGGCGAACGCCTTCGCGGAGGCCTCGGAGCGCGAGGCGACCGCGACGACCTCCGCGTCGGGCAGGTCGATCAGGTCCGCCGTGAACGCGGCGGCGATCCCGCCGGTCGCCAGGATCCCCCACCGCACCGTGTCCGTCGTCATACCCTGCCCCGCCCTCGTGCCGTCCCAGCAGTGTGTTCGAGCTGAGAGCATAGGTGGCACAGATGTCGGAGAGGGAGGGGCGGCCGGATGCCGGAGGGCGGGGCCATACCTGACGCGGCGCCGAAGGCCGTGACGGACCGGGGCACGAGCACGGGCGAGGGAGCGGGGCCGGCACTGGCCGCCCGGCGCCGGACGGGGCTGCTCGTCACCCTCGTCCTGGGCGGGCTGACCGCCACTCCCCCGCTCTCGATGGACATGTACCTCCCGGCGCTGCCGGAGGTGACCCGCTCCCTGCACGCGCCCGCCGCGACCGTGCAGCTCACGCTGACCGCGTGCCTGGCCGGTATGGCGCTGGGCCAACTGGTGGTCGGCCCGATGAGCGACCGGTGGGGGCGCAGGCGCCCGCTGCTGGCCGGACTCGTCGCCTACGTCGTGGCGACCGCCCTGTGCGCCCTCGCGCCCACCGTCGAGCTGCTGGTCGCCTGCCGGCTGGTGCAGGGGCTCGCGGGCGCGGCCGGGATCGTCATCGCGCGGGCCGTCGTACGCGATCTGTACGACGGCGTGGCGATGGCCCGCTTCTTCTCCACCCTGATGCTGATCTCCGGGGTCGCCCCGGTCGTGGCGCCGCTGATCGGCGCGCAGATCCTGCGGGCGACGGACTGGCGGGGCGTGTTCGTGCTCCTCACCGGGGTGGGGCTGCTGCTGACCGTGGTGGTGTGGACCCGGCTGCCGGAGACGCTGCCGGCCGCCGAGCGCCACGCGGGCGGGGTCGGCGAGGCCCTGCGCTCGATGCGCCGGCTGCTCGGCGACCCGCACTTCACCGGATACATGCTCACGGGCGGCTTCACCTTCGCCGCGCTGTTCGCGTACATCAGCGCCTCGCCGTTCGTGGTGCAGGAGATCTACGGCGCCTCCCCGCAGACGTTCGGCCTGCTGTTCGGCGTGAACTCGATCGGGCTGGTGCTGATCGGCCAGCTCAACGGCCGGGTGCTGGTGGGCCGCGTCCGGCTGGACCGGGTGCTGGCCGTCGGTCTCGGGGTGGTCGTGCTGGCCGCGGCCGCCCTGCTGCTCATGACGACGGGGGTGTTCGGCGAGGTCGGGCTGGTGCCGGTGGCCGCCGCGCTGTTCGTCCTGATGTCCGCGATGGGCGTCACGCTGCCCAACGCGCAGACCCTCGCCCTGCTGCGGGTCCGGCACTCCGCCGGTTCCGCCTCCGCGCTCCTCGGTACGTCCTCCTTCCTCATCGGCGCGGTCGCCTCGCCGCTCGTCGGGATCGCCGGCGAGCACACGGCCGTCCCGATGGCCGTCGTCCAGTTGGCTGCCGCACTGGTGGCGGCGGCCTGCTTCGTGGGAATGTGCCGTCCCTGGACCAAGGCGGGCGCGGAGGGAGAAGGGAACTGAGCGCACCGAGACTGCGCGTCGACACACCGGAACGGGCCGGGCTCGATCCGGCGGAGACGCGGCTCCTCGTCCGTGACGTCGTGGACCTCACCACCGGCGACCGGCCCTGGGCCGCGGGCGCCGTCGTGGTCGCCGGGCGCGGTCCGGTGATCGCCGTGCGGGAAGCGGTCGGCTGGGCGGTGCGGTACTCGGCGTACGACCCGGCCGCCGACGCGGGGGTGGAACTGCCGCCCGCGGCGCGGATCCCGATGACCGTCGACACGCCCTTCGACCTGGCGTCCCTCACCAAGCTGTTCACCTCGGTGGCGGCGGTGCAGCAGATCGAGCGCGGCACCCTCGGCATCGACGCGCGGGTGGGCGCCTACCTGCCCGACTTCCACGCGGCCGCCGCCCACGGCATCACCGTCCGCCAGCTCCTCACCCACACCTCCGGGCTGCGCCCCGAGCTGCCCCTGTACGAGTGCGCGGACGACACCCGGCGGTGGGAGCTGCTACGCGCGGAGACGCCGGTCGGCGCACCGGGCACGTACGTCTACTCGGACCTGAACATGCTGCTGCTCCAGCAGCTCCTGGAGCGGCTGACCGGCCGCGCCCTCGACGTTCTCGTGCGGGACGGGATCACCCGGCCGCTGGGCATGACCTCGACCGACTTCGGCCCGTGCCCCGGCGCGGCGGCGACCGAGGACCAGCGGCGGCCGTGGGCGAAGGCGGACCGGGGGATGCTGCGGGGCGTGGTGCACGACGAGAACGCCTGGGCGCTGGGCGGGGTGGCCGGTCACGCGGGCCTGTTCTCCACGGGCCACGACCTCGCGGTGTTCTGCCGCACCCTGCTGGCGGGCGGTTCGTACGGTCCCGCCCGCATCCTCGGCCCCGACTTCGTGGAGCTCCTGCTGACCCCGCCGGGCCTGGGCTTCGCGGTGGACCAGTCATGGTTCATGGGCGAGCTGGCCGGCGAGGGCGCGGCGGGGCACACGGGGTTCACGGGGACCTCGCTGGTGCTGGATCCGGCGACGGACACGTTCGTGGTGCTGCTGGCGAACACGGTGCACCCGAGGAGACGGGTACCGGACAGCGGACCGCGGGCCCTGGTGGGGACACGACTGGCGATGGCGGTGCGCTGAGGGCGCCCCATGGTGAGCGGCCCGGTCAGGGCCGGGCGGTGGGGACAGTGGCCGGGCGGTGGGGGCAGTGGCCGGGACCTGAGAAAATCCGGGGGTGAACGTCTCCGTATCCGTTTCCGAGACCCTCCGCGGCGCCCTGACGGACCTGCTCGACGGGCTGCCGCCCAAGCAGGCCGGGCAGGCCGTCGAGCGGCTCATCGCCAACTACCGCGGCGCCACCCCCACCGACGCCCCCATCCTGCGCGACCGGGCGGACGTGGTCGCGTACGCCGCGTACCGGATGCCGGCGACCTTCGAGGCGGTGCGGTCGGCGCTGGAGGCGTTCGCGGACGCCGTACCGCAGTGGTCGCCGGGCAGCCACGTGGACGTCGGCGGCGGCACGGGGGCCGCGACCTGGGCGGTGAGCTCCACCTGGGACGGGACGCGCCCGGTGACCGTGCTCGACTGGGCTGAGCCCGCCCTCGCCCTCGGCCGCGAGGTCGCCGCCGCCAACCCGGCGCTGCGCGAAGCCCGCTGGCAGCGCGCCCGCATCGGCACGGCCCTCGCCCTGGACCCCACGGACCTGGTCACCGTCTCCTACGTCCTCAACGAGCTGGCCGCCCCCGACCGGGCCGTGCTGGTGGACGCCGCCGCGTCGGCCGCGCAGGCCGTGGTGATCGTCGAGCCGGGCACCCCGGACGGCTACGCCCGGGTGATCGAGGCCCGCGACCGGCTGATCGCCGCCGGGTTCCGGATCGCCGCGCCCTGCCCGCACAGCGCGGCCTGTCCGATCGTGCCCGGCACGAACTGGTGCCACTTCTCGGCGCGGGTCAGCCGCTCCTCCCTGCACCGGCAGGTCAAGGGCGGCTCGCTGCCCTACGAGGACGAGAAGTTCAGCTATGTCGCGGCCGCCCGCTTCCCCGTCTCCCCCGTCGCCTCCCGGGTGGTCCGGCGGCCCCAGATCCGCAAGGGCCAGGTGCTCCTCGACCTGTGCGAGGCCGAGGAGCGGCTGAGCCGTACGACGGTGACGAAGAAGCACGGCGACCTGTACCGGGCGGCCCGGGACGCCGACTGGGGCGACGCCTGGCCGCCGGCCCCGTGAGCCTGGTGACCCGGGCGGGTCCTAGGCGGGCTTGAGCCCCTGGTCGCCGACCTCCGTCACGAAGGAGGCGGCCGTGGTGAGGGGGGCGCCCTGCGTGGTGACGTAGGGGACAGTCTTGAAGTCGGCGCGGGCGAGGTCGCGGCCCAACGAGACGGTCGCGTAGCCGCGCAGGCCGTTGTAGAACCTCAGGTGCGGGTTGGCGGCCATGAAGGCGGCCCAGTTGGCGGGCTTCGCCGAGCCGTTGCCGCCGCTGGAGATCGACGAGGTGACGATCTCCGTGCCGAGGGTCTTCGACGCCTGGTCGTCGAAGTCCTTCTTGATGTCGAAGCCGTAGTGCACATGGACGTCACCCGTGAGGACCATCAGGTTCTCCACACCCGATGCCTGCGCGCCGGCCAGGATCCGCTCCCGGGAGGCCGGGTAGCCGTCCCAGGAGTCCATGGAGACCTGGGCGGGCGCGGTGGCGGAGTTGTACCGCCGGGCGAAGGTGACCTGCTGCGGGACCACGTTCCACAGGGCCCGCGAGCGGTGCCAGCCGTCGATCAGCCACCGCTCCTGGGCGCCGCCGGTGAGGGTGCGGGCCGGGTCCTCCGACTCGGGTCCGGGGACCCGCCAGCCGTCGCCGTACGCCTGGTCGGAGCGGTACTGGCGGGTGTCGAGGACGTCGAACTGGGCGAGCCGGCCCCAGTGCAGTCGCCGGTAGAGCCTGAGGTCGGGGCCGTCGGGGAGCTGGGGGCGGCGCAGCGGCTGGTTCTCCCAGTAGGCGCGGTAGGCGGCGGCCCGGCGGATGAGGAACTCCTCGGCGGGGTCGTCGTTCTCCGACACCGCGCCCGCGTAGTTGTTCTCGGTCTCGTGGTCGTCCCAGGTGACGACGAACGGATGGGCGGCGTGCGCGGCCAGCAGGTCGGGGTCGGACTTGTACAGCGCGTACTTGAGGCGGTAGTCGTCCAGCGTCACCATCTCGTGGCCGTAGACGGCCGGCACGGTTCCGGCCGGGTAGGCGCGGGCGCCGCCGACACCGCTGACGGCGTACTCGTAGAGGTAGTCGCCGAGGTGCAGGACGAGGTCCACGTCGTCCTCGGCGAGGTGCTTGTACGCGGTGAAGTAGCCCTGGTCGTAGCGCTGGCAGGAGACCACGCCGACGGTGAGGGCGGCCGCCCGGGCGCCGGGGGCGGGGGCGGTGCGGGTGCGGCCGGTGCGGCTGATCCAGGTGCCCGCCTTGAAGCGGTAGTAGTACACGCGGTCGTTCTCGAGACCGTCGACCTGGACGTGCACGCTGTGGCCGAACTCCGGGTGCGCGAGGGCGGTGCCGCGCCTGAGGGGCCGGCGGAAGGTCTCGTCGCGGGCCAGTTCCCAGTGCACGGTGATCCGCTCGGCGGGCAGTCCGCCGTCCGCCTGGTACGGGGTGGGCGCGAGGCGGGTCCAGAGGAGGACGGAACCGGGCAGCGGGTCGCCGGAGGCGACGCCGAGGGTGAAGGGGTCGTCGGTGAGCCGTGCCGGGTCGAGTTCGGAGGCGGCCGCGGTGCCGGCGGCCGGCAGGTTCACCGTGAAGGCGAGCGCGGCGGCGGCCGCGGTGCCGGTGAGGAAGCGGCGGCGCCCCAAGTGGCGGGCGGTGGCGCGGAGTTCGGGGGTGTGCTGGGACTGGCGGGCTGCGGGTGTCATTCCGGTCCTCCCCAGAAGAATGGCGACACGAGGCATTGGAGTGGCCGGAGACGGCTCGCGGGCGTCATCGGGTTGGCGCGTACACAACAGTCGGATGTCGGACGGGCGCGTTCCGCATGCCGGATCCGAGGAGCGGGGCTCACGTACGCTGCGGGGCCATGGATGCGAACCTCACTGCCGGACGAACGAAGATCGCGATCGTCACCGGCGCCGGTTCCGGGATCGGACGCGCGGTGTCCGTGGAACTGCTGCGCGCGGGCTGGTCGGTGGCCCTGGCCGGACGGCGCGCCGAGACCCTGGAGGCGACGGCCGCGCTGGCGCCCGAGGGCACGGGTCTCGCCGTGCGGACGGACGTCTCACGCCCGGAGGAGGTGACCGCCCTCTTCGACGCCGTGCGCGACCGCTTCGGGCGGCTGGACCTGCTGTTCAACAACGCGGGCACCTTCGGGCCGGGCGGCGTGCCGTTCGAGGAACTCCCCTACGACGCCTGGCGGCACGTGGTGGACACCAACCTCAACGGGGCGTTCCTGTGCGCGCAGGGGGCGTACCGGCAGATGAAGGAGCAGGATCCCCGGGGCGGCCGGATCATCAACAACGGGTCCGTCTCGGCGCACACGCCCCGCCCGCTGTCGGCGCCCTACACGGCGACCAAGCACGCCCTCACCGGCCTGACGAAGTCCCTTTCGCTGGACGGCCGGGCGTACGGCATCGCGGTCGGCCAGATCGACATCGGCAACGCGGCCACCGACATGACGGCACGGATGCGGACGGGCGCGCTGCAGGCGAACGGGGAGACCGCGCCGGAACCGGTGATGGACGTCGCCGACGTGGCGCGCACGGTGCGGCACATGGCGGAGCTGCCGCTGGAGGCGAACGTGCAGTTCGCGACGGTACTGGCGACGGCGATGCCGTACGTGGGCCGGGGCTGAGGGCACACGCCGAGGGCCGAGCGCGGGCACACCGACGGCCGGTCGCGGGCACACCGACGGCCGGTCGCGGGCACACCGAGGGCCGGCCGTGGGCGGCGCACCGGCCGCCCACAGGTCGTCAACTCCTCAACCTGCACAAGCGGAGTTTCTCCGTCCGCACCATTGCGGCCGGTGGCGGACTTATGCTCAACTCTTCTCCACGAGAACTTCACACTTGAGGCACGACAGTTCCGCACCGGACGACCGCAAGCCACACCGAGGGGGAGGGGCAGCCGTCCCATGGCACCGGGTGGGGGTGGACCTCGCTGGGACCGCGAGGTACGCACCGGAGCCGTGGGACGGCTGCCGCACCATCAACTCGCGGGCGGCACCTCGCCCGAACGCCGCCGACGCCGGCGCAGCGCGTACGCCCCGCCCGCCAGCAGCCCCACCGCGCCCGCGGCCCCGCCGAGCACGCCCCAGCCGTCCGGACCGCCGCCGGATCCCGCCGACGAGGCCTCGGCCCCGGCATGCGGCGCCGCCTTCCCCGCGGACGGCCCGCTCGCCCTGGTCCCGCCCTCGCTCAACGCCTCGACCAGCGTCCCCACCGCCCGCGCCGAACTCCCTTGCGCGAAGCCCCAGTCGAGCAGCGCGGCCGTCTCCTCGTAGACGGCGTTGTGACCGCTCTCGGGATGCAGCACGGTCACGACGAGGGTGCGCCCCGCGCGGGTCGCGGCGCCGGTGAAGGTGTTGCCCGCGTTGCTGGTGAAGCCGTTCTTCACACCGATCAGGCCCGGGTACGGCGTCACCCCGTACGTGCCCGACAGCAGCCGGTCGGTGTTCTCGATCCGGTGGGTCTTCCCGCCCCCGGCCGGGAACCGGGCGGTCCTGGTGCCGCAGTAGGCGCGGAAGTCGGCGTCGCGCAGACCGTGCCGGGCGAAGAGGGCGAGGTCGTACGCGGAGGACAGCTGACCCTTGTGGTCGTAGCCGTCGGGGCTGACCACACGGGTGTCCAGCGCCTGGAGGTCGACCGCTCTCGCCTGCATCTCGGCGACCGTCTTCGCGACCCCGCCGTTCATCCGGGCGAGCACCTGCACGGCGTCGTTGCCGGAGCGCAGGAACACGCCCTGCCACAACTGCTCGACGGTGTAGGTGACCCCGGCCTCGACGCCGACCAGGCTGGAGCCGGACGGGATGCCGGCCAGGTCCGCGTCGGTCACCAGACGGCGCTCGGTGCGCTCGAACCTGTCGAGCAGGGTGTCCGCGAACAGCATCTTCAGCGTGGAGGCGGGCGCGACCCGCAGATGCGCGCGGTAGGAGGCGAGCACCTCGCCGCTGTCCTGGTCGGCGAGCAGCCAGGCCCGGGCGGTGAGCTTCCCCGGCAGGGCGCCGCCCCCGTTCACCTGGACGCCGTCGGCGACGAGCCGCGCACCGCCGACCACCACGTCGGACGCGGCCGCGGCCGGTGTCGCGGCGAGCGGCGCGGCGGTCAGTGGCGCGGTGGCCGCGAGGGCCAGCAGGGAGCGCCGGGACAGGCGCGGGGAGGGGCGCGAGAATGCGTGCACTGCGGGACCGTACAAGGGGATTCGGGGAAAATGGAAATCCCCATCCAACCGCTGCCACCTGGGAAAAGCCCCTCCACAGCCTAGGAATCAGCTGTCTCAAGGAATTCTGATCCGACCGCCCGCATTCTCAGTTCTTACACATCCTTTACTCAGGATGACTCAAAGGTTTCTCCCTAGGTTGTGGCCGCGCCCACAGCGGGCGCCAAGAACCTTAGGGAACGGGATGTTTGGCATCTATCTCAAGCGTGAACTGGGCCGGCGCAAGAAGGCCGCCCTGGTCATCGCACTGGGTCTGGCGCTCGGAATCGCGCTGGTCATCACCGTCAACTCGGTGTCGGCCGGCATGACACAGGCTCAGGACAAGGTCCTGCAGTCGCTGTACGGCCTCGGCACCGACATGACCGTCACCAAGGCCCGTACGGCGCCCACGGCCAACAGTTCCGGCGGCCCCAGATTCGAGTTCGACGCCAAGGGCGAGGACGACGACGACTCGGAGCAGAGCTCGGACCGGGTGTCGACGCAGGGCGGTCAGGTCCTGAAGGCCGCGCTCGTCACGCAGGTCGCGGACCAGAAGGGCGTGGCGGCCGCGGTCGGCGCGCTCACCCTGAACGTCACCAAGGTCGACGGCTCCTTCACCCAGGGCAAGGCGCAGAGCTCCAGCGGAACCAGCGGCAACAGCGGCCAGGGCGGCGGCCCCGGCGGCGGCAGCGGCGGCGGGTCCACCGCGGCCCCGCAGGTACAGGGCGGCGGCGCCTCCTTCGACGTCAACTCGTACGCCGTGGCCGGTGTCGACGTCACGAACCAGGACCTCGGCCCGCTGGCGAGCTCGAAGATCTCCTCGGGCGTGACGTTCACGGCGGCGCAGAGCAACGCCAAGGTCGCCGTCGTCAGCAAGTCGTACGCCAAGGAGAACTCGTACAAGGTCGGTTCGACACTGACGATCTCCAGCACCAAGTACAAGATCATCGGCATCGCCACCCCCGACAGCAGCGACTCCACCACGGACGTCTACCTGCCGCTGAAGCAGGCGCAGACCCTCGGCGACGCGGCGAGCCAGGTCACCACGATCTACGTCAAGGCGACCGACTCCCAGCAGATCGACACCGTCAAGGCGACGATCCAGAAGAACATCTCCGGCACCACCGTGACGACCTCCGCCGACCTCGCGGAGACCGTCTCCGGTTCCCTCTCCACCGCCTCCAACCTGGCGACCAGCGTCGGCAAGTGGCTGTCGATCGCCGTCCTCGTCGCCGCGTTCCTGGTGGCCGCGCTGCTCACCTCCTCGGCCGTGTCCCGCCGGGTGCGCGAGTTCGGCACCCTGAAGGCGCTCGGCTGGCCGAGCCGCCGGGTGACCCGGCAGGTCGTCGGCGAGTCCATGGTCAACGGCCTCCTCGGCGGCGCCCTCGGCATCGGCCTGGGCCTGGCGGCCGCCTACACGGTGACCGCGATCAGCCCGAAGCTGACCGCCGAGCTCGGCAGCACCGGCGGCGGCGGTGGCGGCATGGGCGGCGGCCCCGGCGGCGGCGGTCCCGGTCAGCAGTCCGCGTCGAACACGATGGAGATCGCCCTCTCGGCCCCCGTCTCCGTCACCACGATCGCGCTCGCGGTGGGCCTGGCGGTCGCCGGCGGTCTGATCGCCGGCGCGATGGGCGGCTGGCGCGCCTCCCGGATGCGCCCGGCGGACGCCCTGCGCAGCGTCTCCTGACCCGCGTCCCGACCAGTCGTCACATCCCTCACGGAGAACACGGAGAACCCGGAGATCCCATGTACAACCTCACCGGCGTCACCAAGCGCTACACGCGCGGCAAGGAGACGGTCGAGGCGCTGCGCGGCATCGACCTCACGATCGCGGAAGGCGACCAGCTCGTCATCCAGGGCCCCACGGGCGGCGGCAAGTCGACGCTGCTCCAGATGATCGGCGGCCTCGACCGGCCGACCGAGGGCAGCGTCGAGCTGGACGGCGTCGACCTCGCGCGCATCAGCGAGGCGAAGCTGACCCGGCTGCGCGCCGAGAAGATCGGCATCATCTTCCAGTCGTTCAACCTCATCCCGACGCTGACCGCGCAGGAGAACGTCGAGACGGCGCTCGTCCCGCTCGGGGTGAAGCCCGCGGAGCGGCGCGAGCGGGCGGCGGAGGCCCTGCGCTCGGTCGGCCTGGGCGAGCGCCTCACACACGCCCCGGCGGAGCTCTCCGGCGGCCAGCAGCAGCGCGTCGCGATCGCCCGCGCGCTGGTCAAGAAGCCGAAGGTGCTGCTCGCCGACGAGCCCACCGGCAACCTCGACGAAGGCATGCGCGACGAGATCATGGAGGTCCTCGAAGGACTCTGGCACGAGTACGGGCTGACGTTCATCATGGTCACCCACGACTCGTCGATCGCCCGCCGGGCCCCGCGCCTGGCCACCATCAAGGCGGGTCAGCTCACCCTGACGGAACAGGCGACCGCCCGCTCCTGGTGAACTCCCACAGGTGAACTCCCACAGGTGAACTCCACCGACACGAGGGGCCGTTGACCGCCTGCCCGGCGGTGGACGGCCCCTCGCGGTTCACCGGAGGCCTTAGGCCTGGCCGGTCTCGAAACGGGAGATCCGGCCGTCGTCCTCGACGACGAAGCTCCACCTGGTGCGCATCTCGCCCCAGGTGTCGTTGCGGTAGTCGGCGATGAGGGCGCGCCCGCCGGCCGACTCCTTGGTGACGTCCATGTGGCCGTGGGAGGAGAAGATCTCCCGGTCGATCCACTGGGCGAGGTCCCGGTCGGAGCCGTCGTCCGCCATGGTCGCGTCGGGGGTGAGCAGGCTGCGGAAGGTCTCCTCGTCATGGGCGTTGACGGCGGCGACGAAGGCCCGCACGGCCGGGTCGCTGAGTCTGTCGATCTGGATCGCCATATGGGTCACCCTCACACCGCCGCCCGGGCCCCGCCACCCGAACGGCGCCCAGGACGGGCCGGACGGGTGTGAGGGGTGCGACGGTGGAAACGCGGAGGAGGCTGCTCGGGCTCGGGCTCCGGCTCTGTTCGTGCTCGGGTTCTGTTCCTGTTCCTGTTCCTGTTCCTGCTCGGGCTCCGGCTCCGGCTCCGGCTCTGTTCCTGCTCCTGTTTCTGCTCCTGCTCCTGCTCCTGCTCTGTTCCTGCTCCACTCCTGTCCTGTTCTCATGTGTCCGCCGTTCTCTGCTCAGGGAGTCACCGTGACCTGCTACGACCGTCGTGATCTGGGACTGCTGCTGCTCCGGCTCGGCACCGGCGGGGTGCTGGCGGCCCACGGCGCGCAGAAGCTGTTCGGCTGGTTCGGCGGACACGGCCTGGAGGGCACCGGCCAGTTCATGGAGTCCGTCGGCTACGCCCCCGGCAAGGCCAGTGCGACGGCGGCGGGCCTGGCGGAGGCCGGCGGCGGCACGCTGCTGGCGCTGGGCCTCGCCACCCCGGCGGCGGGCGCGGCGGCGGCCGGCGCGATGGCGGGCGCGTCCGCGGTGCACGTCCCCAACGGCTTCTTCGCGATGAGCGGCGGCTACGAGCACGCGGCCTCCCTGGGCCTGGCCGCCGCGGGCCTCGCCGTCACCGGCCCGGGCCGCCTCTCCCTCGACCACGCCCTCGGCCACACGGTCGACCGCGGCTGGATGGTCCCGGCGGCGCTCGGCGCGACGGCGGCGGTCACGGCGGTGATCATCGGCATGCGGAACAAGCGGCTGCGCAGGCAGGAGCAGGGCGAGCAGGAGGCGCTGTTCGAGGAGTGAGCTCCGGGGAGCTGCCGGATGCCGGGTCCGACCTGGCAGGCTTCGCTGATGAACACTCAGCCGCGCCCTTCGAAGCTCCCGTCCACGGAACCCACCGCATCGGTCGGCCCTGCCGCTCCCACCGATCTCTGGGCCACCGTCGACGCCCTGTGGAGCTGGCTGGACGCCGACGCCGCGCACGGCGGCCGCGAGGGCCTGCTGCTGCGCGTGCTGAAGCTGTCGGAGGAGGTCGGCGAGGTCGCGCAAGCGGTCATCGGCGCGACCGGCCAGAACCCCCGCAAGGGCGTCACCCACACGTGGGAGGACGTGCAGGGCGAGCTGTGCGACGTGGCCATCACGGCACTGGTGGCACTGCGCACTCTCACGCCGGAGGCGGAGGGCGTGTTCTCGGGGCATCTGGCGCGGGTGGCGGAGCGGTCGGTCGGAGCGTCGGGACGCACTGGCGGCGAGGACGGGACAGACACCGACTGACTTGCTCTGTCCCCTTGTTCGCAGAACGTCCGCCTACTCCTCACGTCCCTCTGTACGATCACCGCACGCGAGCGGGGGCTCGTGAGCGGAGGGGGCGGGGATGCACGACAACGCCGTTGAACGCAGGACGGTTTGGCCGTGGCGGGTGACGGCGGCGATGGCCGGAGCCGCGCTCATACTCGGCGGCTGCGGGTCCGGGGACGACGGCAAAGCGGCCGAGCCGAGCCCTTCGACCCCCTCGGGGTCGGCGGCCGGGACCGCGTCCGGTGCCTCCTCGGCATCACCGTCGGGTGGTGGCGCGTCGACGCTGACACCGTTCGTGGCGGACCCCGCCCAGGTACCCAAGACGCGGCGGCAGGCCGAGGTGCTGGCAGAGACGGTCGCGCTGCGACCGGCGGGGTGGGGCCCGGACTTCCGGGCCCAGCAGCCGGCCGCGAGCACCCCGGGCACCGTTGCCGTGCTCGACGAGCAGTGCCGGTGGGAGCGGCAGCCGCTGCCGGGGAGTGTTCTGGCCTCCCTGTCCCGCTACAGCAGGATCCCCGCCACCGCGGGCAAGGGCGAGCTCAAGGTGTCGGCGGCCGTCACCGTGCACGCCACGGTGCGTGACGCCGACGAGCGGCTGGCCACCACGCTGGAGGAGCCGCTGCGCTGTCGGGAGCAGCAGGTCCGTACCGATGAGCGGATCACCGAACTCATGTCGACCGCCACTCCGTACGGCCAGGGCAGCAACAACTACGCCGACGACCAGGTCGTCGAAATGGGTTCGTATCTCAGCGGGAACAGCAAGCAGGTCTACCGCTGGTATGTCACCCGGCTCGGCACGGTGACCCTGGCGGTGTCGGTGATGGGCGGCGAGGGTTACTCGAACAACGAGTTGAACAGGTTCGCGTCGAACGCCAACGTCTCGATGATCAACAGCGTGCAGTTCGAGCTCGGGGGAGACAGCTGATGGAGCCGTTGCGTTCGTCCGATCCCTCGCGTATCGCGGATCATCGACTGCTCGGCCGGCTGGGCGCCGGGGGCATGGGCGTGGTGTACCTGGCACGTACGCCGGGCGGCGCCCTGGTGGCGCTGAAGGTCCTGCTCGCCGAGTACGCCGATGAGCCGGGCTTCAAGGAGCGGTTCCGCCGCGAGGTCGAGGTCGCCCGGCGGGTCGACAGCCCCTGGGCGGTACCGCTGGTGGACGCCGACCCGGACGCCGAGGCGCCGTGGCTGGCGACGGCGTTCGTACCCGGCCCGTCGCTGGGTGAGGCGGTGGCCGCGTACGGGCCCCTCACGGAACGCGGGCTGCGGCTGCTCGGCGCCCGGCTGGCCGAGGCACTGGGCGAGGTGCACCGGGCCGGTCTGGTGCACCGGGACCTGAAGCCGGGCAATGTGCTGATCGCCCATGACGGGCCGCGGCTCATCGACTTCGGCATTGCCCGGGCGCCGGAGGACAGGACGCTCACGGCGACCGGGATGGTGGTCGGCACACCCGGCTATCTGTCGCCCGAGCAGGCCGAGGGGCGTGGCGGGGACGGGGTCGGTCCGGCGAGCGACGTGTTCTCCCTCGGGTGCGTCCTGGCGTTCGCGGCGACCGGGCGGGCGCCGTTCGGCAGCGGAGCGGTCGACGCCCTGCTGTACCGGGCCGTGCACGACCCGGCGGACCTCGACGGGGTGCCGGCGGGACTCCTCGAGGTGCTGGGCCGCTGCCTGGAGAAGGATCCGGCCCGGCGGCCGGACGCCGGCGAACTGACGCGGGAACTGACGGCCGCCCGAGCCACGCCGGGCAACGGGGCAGCGGACGACGAGGTACAGGACGCCGCAGTACGGGACGACGAGGTACGGGACGACGAGGCATCCGATTGGCTGCCCGAGCCGGTCACCCGGCTGATCGCCGAACGCTCGGCGGCCGCGCTCGCACTGCCGGACATCGAGCACACGCTGGCGCCGTCCGACGCGCCGTCCGGTCCCGGATCACCTGAGCCCGACACACACGAGGCCTCCGGGTCACCGGAGCGGGGCACGGGCGAGACGTCACGGCCCGCCGAGCCGGACACGCGTGAGACATCCGGATCACCGGAGCCACAGGACACCCGGCCGGCCGGCCGACGCCGCTTCCTGCTGCTCGCCGGCGGGGCCGTGGCACTGGCGGCGGGCGGGGGCGGGGCCTGGTGGGCTGCCGCACGGGACAGCGGCTCGGGCGGCGACAGCCCTGCCGCCACGGCGTCCTCGCGCCGCCCGGTGCACACCTTCGCACTGCACGGCGACCTCAGCGGCCCGCAGCGGGAGGCGGGCAGGGCCCAGGAACGCGGACTGCGGCTGGCCGTAGCGGAGTTCAACGCGCGAGCTGACGCGCCGTTCACCGTCAAGGTCAGGGCCGTCGACGACGGGGGCGATCCGGCGGCCTCGGCCCGGCTCGCCGCGGAGCTCACGGACGACCCGGCGGTCCTCGCCGTGGTCGGCCCGACCACCGACGCCACCGGGCAGGCGTCGCTCGCGAAATACGACGCGGGGCTGTTGCCGGTCGTCGCCGTGTCCCCCGGCACGACCGCCCTGTCCATCCAGGGCTTCCGCTCGTACCTGCAGGCACGACTGCCGGACGCGGTGCTGTCCTACTACGTCAGCAACTACCTGCGGGGCACCGCGCGTTCGCGCAAGGTCGGCATCGTCGTCGACCGCCCGGCCGGAAACTACGGGACGGATCTGAGCAGTTCCCTCAGCAACACGCTCAACAGCGTCGGACAACCGTCCGTGCCCGAAGTGGTCAGCTCGATGCGCCGCGACTTCGGCGGCGCGGTGGACACGGTGCTCTCCGCCGGCGCCGACTCCGTCTTCTTCGCCGGTCTGCCCGACCGGGGGGCGTCGATCGCCGCGACGTTGCGCGAGCGCGCCTTCCAGGGTGCGCGGGTGTCCGGCCCGGCGCTGCTCGACACGCGGTTCCTGACGGAGGCCCAAGAGGCGGCCGAGGGCTGGGTGATGGTGGCTTCGGTCATCGACGCCACCATCAAGCCCGAGGCGAAGAAGTTCGCCGCCGCCTACCGCGAGCGCTTCGACGAGGCGCCGCCCCGGTACGCGGCGGAGGCCTACGACGTGACCGGGATGCTGCTGAAGGCCCTGTCGGAACTGCCGTCCAAGAGCCGCACCCGCAAGAACCTGCTCGAGGCCGTACGCAAGGGGAAGTACCAGGGCATCACGAAGGCGTTCGCCTTCCAGGCGACCGGCATGATGGTCATCGACGGCACCGGCGGCTTCCTCTGGCGGGTGGAGAAGGGCGACTTCGTGTACGGCGGCCCCGCGCCGATCACCGTCTGATGGAGCCGCTGCGCACCGGCGACCCGTCCCGGATCGGCCGCTACCGTCTGCTGCGGCGGCTGGGCGCCGGCGGCATGGGCGTGGTGTTCCTGGCCCGCGCGCCGGGCGGGGCGATCGCCGCGGTGAAAACGGTCCGGTCCTCGTACGCCGACGAGAGCGGTTTCCGGACCCGTTTCCGCCGCGAGATCGAGGCCGCCCGGCAGGTGCGCAGCCCGTGGGTGGTCCCGCTGCTGGACGCGGACGCCGACGCGGAGACACCGTGGCTGGCGACCTCGTACGTACCGGGACCCTCGCTCGCCGAGACGGTGGACGCCTTCGGGCCGCTGTCGCTCGCCTCCGTGCAGGTGCTGGGCCTGCGGCTCGCCGAGGCGCTCGAGGCGGTGCACGAGGCCGGTCTCGTGCACCGCGACGTGAAGCCGGGGAACGTCCTGCTGGCCCCGGACGGGCCACGGCTCATCGACTTCGGTATCGCCCGCGCGCCGGAGGCCACGGCGCTGACCTCCAGCGGCGTGATCGTCGGCTCGCCCGGCTTCCTGTCGCCCGAACAGGCGCGGGCACGGGGCAGCGAGATCGGCCCGCCCAGCGATGTGTTCTCGCTGGGGTGCGTGCTCGCGTTCGCCGCGACCGGCGTCCGGCCGTTCGGCGGCGGCGGGGCGGCCGGCATGCTGCTGCGCACGGTCTACGAGGAACCGGACCCGGCGGCGCTCCCCGACGCTCTGGCCCCCGTCCTCAGAGCCTGCCTGCACAAGGATCCACCCGGTCGTCCGAGCCTCGCACGACTCCGCGAGGAGCTCGGGGAAGGCGCAGAGACCGGTTCCGCCGGGCGGTCGGACTGGCTGCCGGCGCAAGTCACCCGACTGATCAACGACCGGTCCGCAGCCGTACTCACCCTCGGCACGATCGAACCCACCCAGGTGTCCACGCCGGCGGGTACGGCGAGTACGGCCGGCAGGGCGGGTACGGCAGGCAGGGCGGGTACGGCAGGTACGAACGACAGGGCCGGCACGAACGGCACGGTGTCACCGGAGGCCGCGACGATGACGTCCGTCACGGCCACCCCGCTGCCCACCCGCGCCCTCGGCCGCCGCGGCTTCCTGCGCCTCGGTTCGACGGCGGGAGTCCTGGCGGCGGGCGGTGGCGGGGCCTGGTGGTGGACCACCCGTTCGGAACCGGGGCCGTCCGGGACCGGCGGCCCGCGCCCCGACCTGGTCGTGGCATTCCACGGCGATCTGACCGGGGCCCACAAGAAGCTCGGAAACGCCCAGCTCAACGGGGCCCGCCTGGCCGTCGAACAGATCAACGCCAAGGGTGCCCGCCCTTTCCGGCTCGAGCTGCGCACGAACGACGACGGCGGCGACCCGAAGCGGGCCGCCGAGCTGGCCACCCGGCTGGCGAAGGACGCCGACGTGCTCGCCGTGCTGGGACCGACCACCGACGCCTGCTTCGTCACGTCCGAGGCCACGTACACCAAGGCGGTGATGCCCGTCGTGTCCGTCTCGGTGGGAACCGACACCCAGACTTCGACGGTCGACATGAGCACCTTCCACTCGCATGCGGCGCTGCGCGTCGCGGACGGGTACCTCGCCGCCCCCTGCGCCGGCTACCTCAGCAACCACGTCGACGCCCGCAGGGCGTTCCTGGTGGACGACCGGGCGCAGGGCGACTTCGCCTGGAATCTGTGCGAGCAGACCGAGCGGGCGCTGCGGCAGGACGACCGCGACGTCACGGTGACCCATGTCGCCGCCGGGAAGATCGACTACGCGTCACTCGTCGCCGAGGTGATGTCAGCCCGCGCGGACGCGGTCCTCTTCAGCGGCGACGCGGCCCGGGCAGCCGGGCTCGCCTCGGCCCTGCGGACCGCCCGGTTCACCGGCACCCGCATGGCGACGGAACGCGCCTTCGACCCACTCTTCCTCAAGACGGCCGGCGCCGCCGCGACCGACTGGGTCTTCGCCACCGCCTTCACCGACCCGACGGTCCGCCCGTCGGCCCGCGCCTTCACCAAGGCCTACCGCGCCCGGTACGGCACCGCCCCCGGCTGGTACGCGGCAGAGGCCTACGACGCCGTCATGTTCCTGGCCGAGGCATGCACCAAGGACGGCGCGGCACTGACGGAACGGGGCGCGATCACCCGCCGGATGCCCGAGATCACACACCCCGGCATCACCCGGACCGTCAAGTACGAACAGGGCTACGGCTACAACCACGACGCGATGTTCGTGTTCCGAGCGACGAACGGGGCGTTCCGGTACCTGGGGCAGTACCAGGAGAAGGCGGTTTCCTGAGGGGACGCCGGGACCGCTCCCGCACCCTGCTCGGCGGAACTTGCGGTAGCGGTCACCGCCACGTTGGTGGCGGCGATGATGTCCGTCATGCCGAGGGCGCAGCCGCTGGGAGGTGGCGGCGGCGGGCCTCATCGACGAACACGATGACGGCAGCCCGCACCTGCTGTCCGCGCAGCCTCAGCCCGGCGAGTGCCTGCTCGGCCAGCAGCATGTCTCGTGTCCTGTCCGAACTCTCCCCCGTCCCCTCCACGTGATCGGCACGCTCACCTAGGATGGCGAGCACCATCTCAGCGGCCCGACGGGCTTCCTGATCCGTCTGCGTGGCGGACATCGAAGGACATGCCCCCACCCGCACGAGTCTTTTCGTGCTGCCTGGGGGCATTTTCTTGCTGTTCCGTGAGTCCGCGGCGTCCGTGGCCGTCCGCATCCTCGAAGGGTCGCTGGCGCTGCATCTGACCGAGAACTTCCGTCACCAGCACGGCCGGAAGCCCGGACCGGCGGAGATTCGGTCCTGGGAACGCAGTCTCCCGGCGCTCATCAACGCGTTGATCGAGGCCGGGCTCGACGACGTGGAAGTCCTCCTCGAGTACAGCCTGCCCCTCACCAGCAAGCGCGCGGACGCCGTACTCGCCGGCGTGCACCCGACCACGGGCGAGCCGTCGTACGTCGTCGTGGAACTCAAACAGTGGAGCACCGCCTACCCGGAGGAGGACGAGCCCCTGCTGTGCCGCATCGACGCGTACACACAGCCCGTACTCAATCCGATCGAGCAGGTGCGGGGCTACTGCGAGTATCTGCTGTCGTTCAACGGGGCGTTGGAGCGAATGCCCAACTCGCTGGCCGGCGTGGCATTCCTGCACAACGCGACCGAGACTCAGATCGCGGGGCTGAGGACGGTCGAGGAGAACCAGTACGGTCGGATGTACACCGGGGAACAACGCGGCGCGTTCCTGGACTTCCTGCGCTCACGACTCGCCTCGAAGCCCGGCGCGCAGCTGGCCGACGTATTGCTCGGCGCCAAGGTACGGCCGTCGAAGCAGCTGATGTCCGTTGCGGCAGCCGAGATCCGCGACCGCGAGCAGTTCGTGCTCATCGCCGAGCAGCGGGTCGCGTACGAGAAGGTGATGTCCGCCGTCCGCAAGGCCAAGCGGGGCAACCACAAGCAGGTGATCGTGGTGACGGGCGGTCCTGGGTCCGGCAAGAGCGTGATCGCGCTCTCGGTCCTGGGCGAGCTGTACCGCCGCGGGGTATCCGCTCTGCACGCTACCGGGTCGCAGTCGTTCACCAAGACGATGCGCAAGGTCGCAGGCCACAAGAAACGTGAAGTGCAGCAGCTGTTCAAGTACTTCAACAGCTTCATGGACGCCGAGCCCAACGACCTCGACGTACTGATCTGCGACGAAGCCCACAGGCTGCGGAAGACCTCCGCCAACCGCTACACCAAGGCGGCATTGCGTACCGGACGAGCCCAGGTGGCCGAACTGATCGACGCAGCCCGGGTTCCCGTGTTCCTGCTCGATCAGCACCAGGTGGTGCGGCCCGGCGAGATGGGGAACAGGCAAGAGATCGAACGGGCCGCCGCCGCACAGGGCCTGGACTGCACGGTGGTGGAACTGGACGGCCAGTTCCGGTGCGGAGGCAGCGACGCGTACGAGAAGTGGGTCATCGGCCTGCTCGGCCTTGACGGCGGCACTCCCAGCCAATGGGAGCCCGACGGCAAGCTGCAACTACTGACCGCCGAGACCCCTCAGGAGATGGAGGATTTCCTCGTAGCGCGCCAGGAGACGGGCTACGACGCCCGCATGTCGGCCGGCTACTGCTGGAAATGGACCACCAAGATCACCCCCGACATGGAGACACTCCCCACTGACGTCGTCATCGGCCAATGGTCCCGCCCCTGGAACGTGTACGGCGACCGATCCGTGCTCGGCGCCCCGCCCGCACCCCTCTGGGCCACCGAACCGGACGGCTTCGGCCAGGTCGGCTGCGTCTACACGGCGCAAGGCTTCGAGTACGACTGGTCAGGCGTGATCATCGGCCCCGACCTGGTCTGGCGAACGGATCGCTGGATCGTGAACCGCTCGGCCTCGAAGGACCCGTCTTTCACCAAGGCCACGCCGGACAGCGATGTCGACCGGCTCGTCCGCAACACGTACAAGGTGCTGCTGACGCGGGGAATGGTCGGAACGATCCTCTACTCGACGGACGCGGAGACCCGCGAGAAGCTGCGGTCGCTCATTCATCCGGCATCTCGGGCCGAGATGCCGGCACTTGTGTAGTGCCGCGTGCGCGCAACGCGGTCAGGCTTGTAACCGTGCATCTGGTCGAACCGGTCGGTGAGCCGGAGGAAGCACGAGCCGGAGCGGAGCGGAAGCCCTTAAGGACGCGATGAAGATTGCTCGTCCTCCGACGGATGGGGTGCTGGACCGCCCCACCGGGCCGCCGGAGTACGAGCGCCGCTCAGCGATGTGACCGTAGAGTGATCAGTTGTCGGATGCGGCCCGACGGGCTTCCCTCAGGACATGCCCCCACCCGCACGAGCCTTTCGTGCCCAGGGGGGATCTCCTCGTGCTCCTGCTGCAGCTTCCTGCGGTGGACCTTCTCAGACTTGATCAGCGGCGCCTGCTGCTGTCCCATCTTGCCGCGCGCTGGCTGTCTTTCAAAAAGAGGGAAGTCAGCGACGGGGAGAAAGCGGCCTGGAAGGAAAGCCTCATACAACTCGCCACCGACCTGGTGAGTGCGAACCGTGGCGATGTACGGATGCTCGTGGAATGCGAGCCCGAGGGTGCTGACGCACCGGTGGATGTCGTGCTGGTGGGACGGCACCCGGAAACGGATCGGGAATCGGTCCTGCTCGTGGAACTCAAACGGTGGAGTTCGGTCTCGCACAGCGCCAAGAGGCCCGACAGAGTCGACGTGCCCGGCTATGCAAAACCCAAGCCACACCCCAGCGACCAACTCCGAGCCACCTATGACTTCTTCACCGGTGACGAGGGCCCGCTCAAGGGTATGCAGATCGAATACGCAGGCCTCTCCTACCTGCACAACGCCCACGATTCCGATGTGGCCCCCTTGTTCTCCGCCCGCACCTCCACGGGACCGCACGCGCTGACCATCACGGCTGACACACGCGCCAATCTCCTCGACGAGCTGCGAGAACGCTTCGCGGAGAACGGGAGTGCTTCTGCGGCGGAGAGGGTTCTGCAGCGGCTGGCCATCCGGACCACACCACTGCTCACCGCGATGGTGTCGTCGCGAGGCGAAGACACCGTGTTCACCCTGCGAGGCGAGCAACGCCGAGTCTTCCGAGACATCCATCTGGCCGTCGAGCGTCTTCCAGTGGACGAAGAACGTGCCGTCTTCATCGTGGAGGGAGGGGCCGGGAGCGGCAAGAGCGCGATCGGCCTGGAATTGCTCCAGCGCTTCTCGGCCGCAGGAGGAAACGTCAAGTACGCCAGCGGCTCCCGTGCGTTCGACGCTGCGATGAAGAAGCACGTGGGCTACGGCGACGGAGAGTTCCAGGACAGGTTCACCTTCTTCAGCAGCTTCATCACTCCACCGCAGCCGCCGTTGGATCTGCTTATCTGCGACGAAGCGCACCGCCTGCGCGCGCGCTCGACGTCCCGCTACCTGCCGGAAGAACGGTGGGGAAAACAACCTCAGGTGGATGACCTCCTCGACGCCGCCCGCGTGACTGTCTTCCTGCTGGACGGAAGCCAAGTCGTACGTCCCAACGAGGTGGGGACGGCGGACCTGATCCGGGAAGCCGCGGAGAATCGTCACATCACGCCCAGGATGTACGAGCTCCACAAGCAGTTCCGCTGCGGAGGCAGCGACCGCTATCGCGACTGGGTCCACGATCTTCTCGGTATCTCCGATCGCGAGCCGGACAGCTGGATACCCGACGGCCTCATGCACGTCGAGGTGGCGGACAGCCCGGAGGAACTGGAGCGGATCGTTCTGGAGGAGAACGAGGCCGGAGCGAGCGCCCGTATGGTCGCGGGTTTCTGCTGGCCGTGGACTCCGCTGCGAAAGGACGGGACGCTGGAATCGGACGTGCGCATCGGGGACTGGCATCGCCCGTGGAACGTCAAGGGAGACAGGGCCGGCGCGAACGACGCCCCGCCCGCCAAGCTCTGGGGGGTACGACGCGAGGGCGTCGGCCAGATCGGGTGCGTGTACAGCGCGCAGGGACTGGAGTGGGACTGGTGCGGCGTGATCCTGGGTGACGACATGGTCTGGCGCGAGGACCACTGGGAGTACCGGCGCGCGGCATTGACCCGCGACAAGGAACGAGGGGTATGGCGGGTGCGGACGCCGGGTTCGGCGGACGAGAGCATCCGGTCCAGGAACAACGAGCGGTTCGACGAATGCGTACGCAACGCCTATCACGTGTTGATGACCCGGGCCAGCCGCGCGACGGTGCTGTATTCGACGGACGCCGAGACTCAGGCGTACCTGAAGAGGATGGTCGGCCCTGTCGAGGACGACGGCCTGCGCCCCACGTGGCAGAGCCTGCCACCTGAAGCACGCGGAGTCCGGCTTCCGCCGGTGCCGAAGCGCAAGCACAGGAAAAGGAAGCGCCCGAAGGCCGACCCGCAGGATCAGCAGCTCAGTTTCGAATCTCTGGGCTGAATATCAGGTTCGGTGGTGGGGTCCGAGGACCCCACCACCCTGCGGCTACAAACCGCAGACCCGTGCCGCCGTCTGCACAACACTCCACAGCGCCTTGGCCGCGAGGCCGGCGGCGATACGGAGCGCGAACTCGCGGTACCACGCGCGCTGCGTCTGTGCGTTCTTGTCGGAGGCGATGCTCATGCAACAGCCCTTCTGCAAAGCCGCGAGGTAGCCCCCCGCCAAGGCGGTAGAACGGGTCCTGCCCTACCGGGCGGTCCACACCACCGAAGTGGCGTCCACAGGGGATGCGCTCCACTGCCGAGCCTGTGCAGTTCCGACCGCACCTTCCGAAGAAGAGACACGGCGCGCAGCAACCGTAGCCGAACTCCGTTGATCCCGCAGAAGCTTGTAGCCCAGCGGCGAGGTAGGGGCGTTCCCGAACACGGTCCCAGCTAGGCGCGGCGAGTGTGGCCTGCGCGACCTGCCGGAGGCCGGCACAGTCCGAACTCGTAGGCCAGAACCCCAGCCGGCAGACGAGTCGGGCTGTACGCCGGGTTCTGTCGCCCGGTTGCCTCGCGGCGGCCGGGGAGACGGCCATCCATCTAGGGCCGGCGTTGCCGCCGGCCTCGTGCGGTCTACCCGCGGACTCGGGCGGGCAGCCCTCGAACGTCCGCGCAGAGCGCTTTTCACGGCGCTCCTTTTGACCTTGCTCCAGGTGGGGTTTACCTAGCTGCCCAGGTCGCCCTGGGCACTGGTGGTCTCTTACACCACCGTTTCACCCTTACCGGGGACCGAAATCCCCGGCGGTCTGTTTTCTGTGGCACTGTCCCGCGGGTCACCCCGGGTGGCCGTTAGCCATCACCTTGCCCTGTGGAGCCCGGACGTTCCTCGGGAAGTCCCGTGAGGGACTCCACGCGGCCGTCCGCCCGGCTCGTCTGCCGTGTCGACCATGCTACCGGGCGTGCGTCGCTCTTCGGTCCCGAGGCCGTGGCGAGGACCGAGCCCGCCAGGATCAGGGTGAAGGCGGCCACGACCGTCGCCGTCAGGGGTTCGTCGAGGAACAGGGCGCCCGCCGCCACCGCGACGGCCGGGTTGACGTAGGTGATGACGGTGGCGCGGGTGGGCCCCGCCTCCTTGATCAGCTCCATGAAGGCGACGAAGGCGACCGCGGTGCAGATGACGCCCAGGCCCGCGAGCGCTGCCAGCACGGACGGGGCGGGCGTCTCCGCGGGCCATGTCACGGCCGCGGCCGGCGCGTAGACCAGGGCGGCCAGGGCCAGACAGGGGGCCGTGAGGTGGAGGGACGGGACGTCCTTGAGGTGGCGGGCGGCTATCAGGGGGGCCGTCGCGTAGCCGAGGACCGTCAGCAGGACCTCGGCCAGGGAGCGGGCGTCGCCGCCCGTGAGGTGCGGGACGGTGAGGACACCGACCCCGGCCAGGCCCAGCGTCAGGCCCGCGATGCGCCGTACGCCCAGCGCCTCCGTGTCGCCGAAGAAACGGGACAGGGTCACTCCGACGATCGGCACGCCCGCGATCAGCAGTCCCGCCGTGGAGCTCGACAGGTGGCGTTCCGCGTCGGTGAGGGTGAACCAGGGGCCGATGATCTCGATGACCGCGAAGGCCAGCATGGGCTTCCAGTGCGCCCGTACCGTCCGGGTCAGGCCCCGTTGCCGCAGCGCGAAGGGAAGCAGGAGGGCCGCGCCCAGCGCACATCGGGTGAACACGACCATGGACGGGGAGAGGTCCTCCACCGCCACTTTGATCATCAGGTAGGGGATGCCCCACACCACTCCCATCAGGGAGAACAGGAACCAGCCGCGTGCAGTCATACGGGGAGTGTCGGCCGGGCCCCGGTCAGGTGTCTTGAACGCTGTTGCGGTACGCCGCCGGCGTCACGCCCAGCACGCGGCGGAACCAGCGGGTGAGATGGGCCTGGTCCGCGAAGCCGACGAGGCCGGCGACCTCCGCGGGACGCAGCCCGGACTCCAGCAGGCCTCGGGCCCGGGCCACCCGGTACTGGGCCAGCCAGGCGTACGGCGGCATCCCGGTCGTCGTACGGAAGGCGCGCAGGAGCTGGTAGCGGGACAGGCCCAGGTCGGCGGCGAGGTCGGCCAGGGAGGGTGGGGCGAGGAGTTCGTCGGCGAGGCGGGTGCGGACGGTGTCGGTGAGCTGCTCGGCGCCCAGGATCGTGTCGCACACCGGGCTGGCCGTGGAGTGGCGCCGGGCCAGGGCCGTCAGCAGCCACGGGAAGCGTGACTCGGCTTCCAGGGGGTCGGGGCAGGCGGCCAGTTCGGTGTGGGCCCGGCGCAGCGCGGTGGCGAGTTCGGGGTCGTCGATGAGGGGCTCGCGGAAGTGCGGCACACCGCCGAGGGTGCCCTCGGCGAGGAGGGCGGGGCCCGCGTACAGGGCGCGGTAGGCGTAGCCGTCGGTGTCGTTGCCGGGGCCGCCGGTGTGCGTCTCGCCGGGTGCCAGGACGACGATGGAGCCGGGGCCGGTACGGATGTGCCCGCCGCGGTAGGCGATGATCTCCGACCCGCCCACGCAGACGCCGACGGTGAACTCCTCGTGGGCGTGCGGGGCGTAGACGTGCCGGTCGAAGCGTGCGGTGAGGAGGTCGAGCGGCGGACCGCAGCGCCCCAGCCGGGCTCTGGTCCACAGTGCTTGTTCACGGCTCAACCCGGCACCCCCATGTGACCCCCGTTCGTGCTTCCACGGGTGCAACGCCCCCAGGCCCCGGTTCATGCCGCCGCGGTGCAACGCCTTCAGGCCCCGGCCATGCCCCCGCGGCGCAACGCCCTCACGCCCCGGTTCATGCCGCCGCCGTGCAACGCCTTCAGGCCCCGGTCACGCCCCCGCGGTGCGACGCCCCCAGGCCCCGGTTCATGCCGCCGCGGTGCAACGCCTTCAAGCCCCGGTTCGTGCCCCCGCGGTGCGACGCCCTCAAGCCCCGGTTCGTGCCGCCGGGTGGGTGCCGGGCGAGCTGACCGGCGAGCGGACGGCCCAGCGGAGGTCCGGCGGAGGTCCAGCGGAGGCCCAACCGATAGGCCCGGTGGGAAGGCAGGGAGCGGGTAGGTGCGGACCTCGGCGGGGGCGTCTCGTGGCACGTCGTACGCTGTCGCAGCAGAGCTCTATTGAAGGAGATTTCCCGTGCTTGTCCTGCTGCCGCCCTCCGAAGGCAAGGCGTCCTTTGGGCGTGGCACCCCGCTCAAGCCGGAGACGCTCTCCCTGCCGGGGCTCGGCGCCGCCCGCGAGGCCGTCCTGGACGAGCTGGTCGAGCTGTGCGCGGCCGACGAGGACAAGGCGCGCGAGGTGCTCGGGCTGAGCGAGGGGCTGCGCGGCGAGGTCGCGAAGAACACGGCGCTGCGCACGGCGGGCGCCCGGCCCGCGGGGGAGATCTACACGGGCGTCCTGTACGACGCTCTCGACCTGGCCTCGCTCGACGCGGCCGCCAAGAGGCGCGCGGCCAGGTCGCTGCTCGTCTTCTCGGGGCTGTGGGGCGCCGTCCGGATGACGGACCGGATCCCGTCGTACCGCTGCTCGATGGGCGTGAAGCTGCCCGGGCTGGGGGCGCTGGGCACGTACTGGCGTGCTCCGATGGCGTCCGTGCTGCCCGAGGCGGCCGGGAACGGGCTGGTGCTGGACCTGCGGTCGGCGGCGTACGCGGCGCCCTGGAAGCCGAAGGGTGAGGTCGCGGGGCGGACGGCGAGCGTGCGGGTGTTGCACGCGCCGACCCGGAAGGTCGTCAGCCACTTCAACAAGGCGACGAAGGGGCGGATCGTACGGAGTCTGCTGGCGGCCGGGATCGCCCCCGCGGGGCCCGCCGAGCTGGTGGAGGCGTTGCGGGACCTCGGTTACGTGGTGGAGGAGCAGGCGCCGGCGAAGGCGAAGGCCGGGGCGGCCGCCTGGACCCTGGACGTGCTGGTGGACGAGGTGCACTGAGGCACCACTTCAACGCCGTTGCAGCATGCGCAATGCCCTTTGCGCACACTGCATACCGGGGGCAGGATGAGGCGCATGACCTCACCCCTGCCCTCCCCTTCGGCTGCCTCGGTACTGGATCTGGCTCCGGTCGTGCCCGTGCTGGTCGTCGAGGACGCGGCGGACGCCGTTCCGCTGGCGCGGGCACTGGTGGCGGGCGGGCTGCCCGCGATCGAGGTGACCCTGCGGACGCCGGCCGCGCTCGACGCGATCCGGGAGATCTCCGGGTCCGTCCCGGAGGCGGTCGTCGGGGCCGGGACCGTGATCACGCCGGAGCAGGTGACGGCGTGCGGAGAGGCCGGAGCACGGTTCCTGGTGAGTCCCGGCTGGACGGACGCCCTGCTGACGGCGATGCGGGCGTCCGGAATGCCCTTCCTGCCCGGGGTGTCGACCACATCGGAGGTCGTGGCGCTGCTGGAGCGCGGGGTGCGGGAGATGAAGTTCTTCCCGGCACAGGCCGCAGGCGGCACGGCCTACCTCAGGTCACTGGCCGGACCCCTCCCCCAGGCCCGGTTCTGCCCGACCGGCGGGATCGGCCCGGACAACGCGCCGGAGTACCTCTCCCTGCCCAATGTCGGCTGCGTGGGCGGGAGTTGGATGGTCCCGGCGGACGCGGTCGCGGCCCGGGACTGGCAGCGGATCGAGGAGCTCGCGCGGACCGCCTCGCGGCTCAGGGCCGCAGATGGGACGTGTCGTTGAACAGCCGGACGCTGGCGTTGCCGTCCGCGAAGTAGGCCACCGCGGACAGCGAGGCCGCCGACAGCTCCATGCGGAACAGCGACTCGGGCGGGGCGCCCAGGGCGAGCCGTACGAACGTCTTGATCGGGGTCACGTGGGTGACCAGCAGGACCGTGCGGCCCGCGTACGCCGCGGCCAGCCTGTCCCGGGTGGCCGCGATCCGGGTGGCGGTCGCCGCGAAGCTCTCGCCGCCGCCGGTCGGCTCGGCCTCCGGGTCGGCCAGCCAGGCGTTCAGGTCGTCGGGGTGACGCTCGCGGACCTCGCCGAAGGTCAGCCCCTCCCAGGCGCCGAAGTCGGTCTCGATCAGTCCGTCCTCGACGGTGACCTCCAGGCCGAGGCGGGCGGCCACGGCTCCTGCCGTCTCGCGGGTGCGGGCGAGCGGGGAGGCGAGGATGTGCTGGATGGTCCCGCGCCGGGCGAGAGCGGCGGCGACCCGCTCGGCCTGCTCCCGGCCGACGTCCGAGAGCGAGGGGTCGGTGCCGCCGCTGCCGGAGAACCGCTTCTGCGGAGTCAGCGGCGTCTCGCCGTGCCGCAACAGCACGAAGGTGGCGGGCGCCCCGAGATCCGGCGCCGCCCCCCAGCCGACGGAGGGGGCGACCGCGGGCGTTACGGCGGCGGAGCCGGCGGTGGGGACAGGCGCTACGGGGGCGACGGGAGCGGCGGAAGCGGCATCCTCGTCCGGAGCAGCATCCGCATCCGGAGCCGTATCCGTAGCCGCAGCAGCAGCCGGAGCCGGGGTGGCGATCGTGTGGGCGGCGCGGAGATCGGCGTCGGTCTTCGTCGCCTGCTCCTTCGCGGTGTCCGCGATCGGAGCCTTCTCACGGGCGGTGCCCGCGGCCGGGTCGGTGGTCGGACGGGACCGGGCCAGGGCCTTGCGGGCCTTCGCCGCGCCTGCCGTGGCGTCGCCGGGCGGGCCGGAGGGCTCGGGTACGGCCGGGGTCGCGGGGACACGGGCGCCGAACCCGGCCCGTGACGCGCCGGCGTCCCACTGCTCGCCCCGCTTGCCCGCGTCCATCGCCTCGTTCGCCAGGCGGTCGGCGTGCTTGTTCCGCTCGCGCGGCATCCACTCGTAGGTGACCTGTCCGGACGGGAGGATCCGGGCCGCCTCGGCGGCCAGCGGCTTCATGTCGGGGTGCTTGATCTTCCAGCGGCCCGACATCTGCTCGACGACCAGCTTGGAGTCCATGCGCACCCGCACGGCGGCCGACGGGTCGAGCTCGCGGGCGGCGTACAGGCCGGCCACCAGCCCCCGGTACTCGGCCACGTTGTTCGTGGCGACGCCGATGTACTCGGCGCGCTCGACGAGCGTCTCCCCCGTCGCCGCGTCGATCACCACGCTGCCGTAGCCCGCGGGCCCCGGGTTGCCCCGCGACCCGCCGTCGGCCTCGACGATGAACTCCCGCACGACGTAAGCCCCTTATCGACTCCGACTACTGACTACTCACTACCGGCTACCGGCTACCGGCTACAGGCCGGACTCGGACGTACGCACGAGGATGCGACGGCAGTTCTCGCACCGTACGACCGTGTCGGACGGTGCCTTGCGGATCTCGGCCAGCTCGGTGATGGCGAGCTCCTGGCGGCAGCCCTGGCAGGTCCGCTGGTAGAGCCTGGCCGCGCCGACGCCACCCTGCTGCTCGCGCAGCTTCTCGTACAGCTTGAGCAGGTCGGCGGGCACGGTGGCCGCGATGACCTCGCGCTCCTTGGTGA
Organism: Streptomyces sp. NPDC002884; assembly: GCF_040295245.1. NCBI lineage: Bacteria > Bacillati > Actinomycetota > Actinomycetes > Kitasatosporales > Streptomycetaceae > Streptomyces > Streptomyces sp. NPDC002884. The sequence continues at coordinate 363,405 of NZ_JBEOVB010000001.1, forward strand.
CGGTGGCGGACTCGCCGTCGAACTCCTCCAGGGCCGCGTCCCGGCGCGCGACGGCGTCGTCGATCTTCCCCTGGACGGAGCCGACCCGCTCGGTCAGCTCGGCGGCCCGCTCCTGCGCGCTCTCTCGGCGCTCCATGACCTCCAGGACGATGTCCTCGAGGTCGCCCTGGCGCTTGGCGAGGGAGACGATCTCCTTCTGGAGGTTCTCCAGGTCCTTGGAGGAGGTGACGGCCCCGGAGTCGAGCCGCTGCTGGTCGCGGGCGGCGCGCTGACGGACCTGGTCGACGTCCTGCTCGGCCTTGGTCTGCTCGCGGGCGGTGTCGCTCTCCTCGGTCTGCGCCGCGACGAGGAGGTCGCGCAGCTGCGTGAGGTCCTTGTTCAGCGACTCGATCTCGGCGTACTCGGGCAGGGACCTCCGCTTGTGCGCGAGCTGCTGAAGACGGGCGTCGAGGGCCTGGACGTCGAGGAGTCGGATCTGGTCGGCGGGCGCGGCGTTCAGTTGGGGGCTCCCATTGAGCTAGAGGTGGCGTTGGACGCCGCGTGGGCCGTCCAGGGGTCGGTGACCGTACGGGAGACATGGACCCGCAGGCCCCACCCCCGCCGGTCGGAGATCTCGTCGAGCTGGGTGGCGGCCAGCTCGCACCAGGGCCATTCGGTGGCCCAGTGCGCCGCGTCGAGCAGCGCGAGAGGTGAGTGGGCGGCGCCGTGGGCGCGGTCCGCGATGAACTCCGACGCCGGGTGGTGGCGCAGGTCCGCGGTGAGGAAGGCGTCGACGCCGGAGGCGCGGACGTGGTCGAACAGGCTGTCCCCGGAGCCGCCGCTGACGGCGACGGTCCGTACGAGTGCCTCAGGGTCCCCCGCCGCCCGGATGCCCTGCGCGGTGGCGGGCAGGCACTCGGCGGCGCGGGCGGCGAACTCGCGGACGGTGAGCGGGTGGTCGAGCTCGCAGACGCGCCCGAGGCCGCGTCGCCCCTCGGGGTCGCTGGGATCCGGCACGAGCGGACGTACGACCCGCAGGTCGAGAGCGCCGGCGAGGGCGTCGCTCACGCCGGGATCGGCGGTGTCGGCGTTGGTGTGCGCGACGTGCAGGGCGATGTCGTTCTTGATGAGGGTGTGCACGACGCGGCCCTTGAAGGTGGAGGCCGCGACGGTCGTCGTCCCGCGCAGATACAGCGGATGATGGGTGACGAGCAGACCGGCTCCGAGCCGCACGGCTTCCTCGACGATCTCCTGGACGGGATCGACGGCGAACAGAACCCGGGAGACCTCCTGCTCGGGGTCGCCCACGACCGTGCCGACCGCGTCCCAGGACTCGGCCCGCTCGGCGGGCCACAGGTTCTCCAGCGCGGCGATGACTTCAGACAGACGGGGCACGGGGAAAGGCTACCTGGCCGTCTCACCGGCCCGTACCCGTGCCGCCGATGCCGCCACGGCCACCGCGGTCGCCGGCCGGGAGTGGGCGGGAGGCCGATGCACACGCCACCCACCACCCTCAGGCGAATCGCTTCTGCGCCACACTTATGAGGGAAGAAGGCCGTCCGGCGGTCCCACGTCCGTGCGTACGAAAACTAGTTTCGTCGCCGGAGGTGACCGAACGATGACGATGCCGGCCTGTGCGATCGAGCCCACCGCCGCGAACGGGGACGACCCCGAGGACGGCGCCGCCGAGCCCACGCCGTACGTGGAGCAGCACGCGGAGGAACACGCGGAGGAGCACGCGAGCGGTGTGACCACGGCCGATCCCGTGATCACGGCCCATCACGCGGTCGCGGACGATCACTCGGTCGCGGCTGACCACGCGGTCGCGGCTGACCACATGATCGCGGCGGCTCCAGTGATCCCCGAGGACTGCGCGATCACGGAGAACCGTGGGATCCCGACGGACCATGGGATCGCGGTGGGCCACCGGATCACGACGGATCCCGTAGCCCCGCCGGAGCACACGATCACGGTCGGCCGCGGAACCGAGACCGACCTCGTGATCGTGGCCGGGGACGGAAGCGAGACCGACCCCGTGCTCAGGACGCACCCCGTACTCAGAGCCCACCCCGTACTCAGGGCCCACCCCGAGAGCGGGACGGATCCCGGGAGGGGGGCGGATCCCGGCAGTGGGACGGATCCCGGGAGGGGGACGGATCCCGGGGTCACGGTCGCGGACTGTGTGATCACGGCAGGCGGGGGCTACGCCGCCCGGCTCGCGCGGGCCGGTGATTCCTGGTTTCCCGAGCGCTGGACCCTGGACGGCCCCGAGCCGTATGCCGTGCCGCTGCCCGGCAACCAACCGGAGGAGCCCGGCACCGAGGTGCAGCCGATGGCCGACGGCCGGGTCCTGATCCGGCGGCCGATCGAGGGCCGGCACGCCTTCTCGCTGCTGTATCCGACCGGCCCCGGCACGGGCGAGCTGCAGCTGGGCGCCGTCGAGTGCCCGGACGAGGGCACCCGGCTGCACCTGCTCCCCCCGGCCCCCTGCGGCGAACGCGCGTACGCCCTCGCCGTCGGCCGCCGCACGACCACCGTGTGGCTGGTCGCGGGCGGCACCTTCGGCCCCGAGTACCTCGCCGAGATCCCCGGCCGCTGCTCGGGCGGCGTCTGGCTGGACCGTACGGGCCGCATGCTCGCGCTGGACCGGGAGGTCGGCGGCCGCACCAAGACGATCGTCGTGGACCTGGAGCGCGACGGCGAGGTGTCTCCCCTGTTGCAGATCGCCGCCGACAGCGACGACCGCCTGCTGCTCGCCGACCCCGACAGCGGCCTGCTGCTCATCCGCTCGGACGCGCCCTCGCCGGGCGAGGCCCGCCTGGGCTGGGGAGTCCTCGGCAGCACGCTGCCGGTCCGCTTCCCCGAGTCCCTGCACCCGCCGGACCTCGTTCTCACCCCCTTCGCGAGCCAGCCGGGCCAGGCGCTGGTCCCCGAGGCCTGCGCGGTGGCGCTCCGCATCGACAGCCCCTTCGGCACCTGGGTGGGCGTATGGCGTCCGGCCGATCGCCGACTGCATCAACTCCGGGCGCCCGACGGGTGGTTGGCGGGCAGTGGGCTGTGGACACCGGAGGGTGTTCTCCGGCTGCCGTACGCCACGGAGGCGGAGCCGTGCGGGGTGGCGCCGCTGACGGCACCGGTCACCGGACCGTCTTCGTCGACACCGTCGTCGTCGCCGCCCGAAGAAGCCTCGGCGCTCACGGAACCGCCGAGGCCGGTGCCCGCCACCCCCCGTCCGGTCCCCCTTCAGCAGGCTCCGCTCGGCCGACTTGTAACGAACTAGCAGCGGTTGGCGTGGCCGCCTGGATCAGCCCCTCGGTGGGCCGGATAAAATCGTCCGGCTGTAAAGAAAGATCATGTTGACGGGGTGAATTCTTCCGATGAGCGACGCAAGCACCAGGCAGCCGCTGTCCGCCGACTCCCAGGAGACGGCCGGACACGGCCGGCACCGGGGCCCGGTCTCGTCCCAGGACGGTGACTCGGCCCCACACGGCCGGCACCGCAAGCCGGCCGAGAACAGGGCCGACAGCTGGGCCGACAACTGGGCCGAGGCAACTGTCTGACGGTACGCCGTACACCGAAGGGGCTCCGGTCGTCGATGGACGACCGGAGCCCCTTTCTCACGCACTATGCCCCTGCCATTCCCTGCCCTTCCCTGTCCTGCTCCTGCTCCTGCTCCTGCTCCTGCTCCTGCTCCCGCCCTACTCCTGCCCTCGCCGTAGTCCCAGCACCTCCGCCGCGGCGAACGTCTCTCCCCGGGGGCGGTCCGCGAAGTGCGCGCCGAGGACGGCGTCCAGCTCCTCGAAGCCGAACACGTCCTCCTTGCTGTCGAACTTCGCGCGTACCCGCGGCCGTTCGACGACGGCGACCATGCCGCCGTGCGCGACGAGCAGCTGTCCGTTGATCAGGGCGGCGGCCGGCGAGGCCAGGTAGCCGACCAGCGGGGCCACATGCTCGGGCGCGAGCGGGTCGAGGCCGCCCTCGTCCGGCTGCGCGAACCCGGCGAAGACGTCCTCCGTCATCCGGGTACGGGCACGTGGGCAGATGGCGTTGGCCGTCACCCCGTACTTGGCGAGCGCGAGCGCCGTGGACGTCGTCAGCCCGACGACTCCCCCCTTGGCCGCCGCGTAGTTGGGCTGTCCGGCCGAGCCCGCCAGGAACGCCTCCGAGGAGGTGTTCACGATCCGCCCGTACACCGGACCGCCCGCCGCCTTGGACCGGTCGCGCCAGTGGGCGGCGGCGAAGCGGGTCGTGTTGAAGTGCCCCTTGAGGTGGACCCTGACGACCGCGTCCCACTCGTCCTCGGCCATCGAGAAGACCATGCGGTCGCGCAGGATGCCCGCGTTGTTGACCAGCACGTCCAGCTTGCCGAATTCGCTGATCGTCAACTCGACCAGTTCACGGGCCTGTTGGAAGTCGGCGACGTCTCCGGTGTGGGCGAGCGCGGTGCCGCCGGCCGACCGGATCTCCCGCGCCACCTCCTCGGCGGGGCCGGCCGACGCCTCGCCCGACCCGTCCCGGCCGGGCTGACCGTAGTCGTTGACGACGACGGCCGCGCCCAGCCTCGCCAGCTCCAGCGCCTCGGCCCGGCCGAGCCCGCGCCCGGCACCGGTGACGATCGCGGCCAGCCCCTCAAGTGGCAGTGCCATCCGGACGACCACCCCTCAGATCTCTATGCACGTACGGAGCGCGGCCCCGGTACGCATCTGGTCCAGCGCCTCGTTGATCTCGGCGAGCGGCACGCGGTGGGTGATCAGGCCGGACAGGTCGATCCGGCCCGCCCGCCACAGGGCGATCGTGCGCTCGTAGGAGCGCAGGACGTCCCCGCCGCCGTACATCGAGGGCAGGATCCGCTTCTCGTCGAAGAACAGCTCGAACATGTTGAGCTGGAGGAAGTCGTCCAGGGCGCCCGCGCCGACGACGACGAGGGTGCCGCCGCGCCGGGTGTTGTCGTACGCGGTGCGGGCGGTGGCGGAGCGGCCGACGACCTCGAAGACGTAGTCGAACCCCTCGCCGCCGGTGACCAGTTGCTTCGCGCCGGGCAGTTCCTCCGGTGAGACGGCCTTCGTGGCGCCGAACACGAGGGCGGCCTCGCGCCGCGAGGCGACCGGGTCGACGGCGACGATCTCGGCGGCGCCCTTGAGCCGCGCGCCCTGGATCGCGGAGATGCCGACGCCTCCGCAGCCGATGACGGCGACCGACGAACCGGCTTCCACGTCGGCCGTGTTGAGGGCGGCGCCCAGGCCGGTGGTCACTCCGCAGCCGATGAGCGCGGCGATGTCGAAGGGGACGTCGTCGGGGATCGGGACCGCGCAGCCCGCGTCGACCACGACCTCCTCGGCGAAGGTTCCGGTGCCGGCGAAGCCGAAGACGTCTCCGCCGGGGCGGCGGAAGTTGGGGGTGCCCGCGTTCATGAACCCGGCCAGGCACAGTTCGGTCTGGCCGCGCTTGCACGCGGGACACGCCCCGCAGGCCGGCAGCCAGCAGACGACGACGCGGTCACCGGGCTTCACCCGGGTGACGCCCTCCCCCACCTCCAGGACCTCGCCCGCACCCTCGTGACCGGGCACGAAGGGCGCGGGCTGCGGGAGCACCCCGCCCATCGCGGACAGGTCCGAGTGGCACAGACCCGTGGCCCGTACCCGGATCCTGACCCGTCCGGGGCCGAAGCCCACCGCCTCGACGTCGTCGAGGACCTCCAGCTTGTCCTGGCCGATCTCGTGCAGTACGGCTGCGCGCATGGTGCGGCTCCCCTCGGGTCCCCTCGGATGCTGGGCGGTTCTGGAGGTGAATTCAGCTGCGGTGAACGTGGTCGCGGTGACCTCCGCTGTGGTGAACCCGGCTGCGGTGCACTCAGCCGCTGCTGGAGGTGATGTGAGTGGTAGGTGATGTGGGCGGTGCGGGTGGTGGGTGGTGGGCGGTGGTTCAGGAGTGTTCGACGAGCGTGTCGGCGAGGACGGGTGCGTCGGCCCGTTGCACGGCGCTCACGGCCACCCGGACGACGCCGTCTCCGCGCCACATGCGGATGCGCAGGGTCTCTCCCGGGAACACCACCCCGGCGAACCGCGTGGAGTAGACGCGCACCCGGCTCACGTCGCCGTCGAGCAGCGTGTCGACGACCGCCTTGAGCGTGATGCCGTAGGTGCACAGGCCGTGCAGGATGGGCCGGTCGAACCCGGCGAGTTTCGCGAACTCGGGGTCGGCGTGCAGCGGGTTGTAGTCGCCGGAGAGACGGTAGAGCAGGGCCTGCTCCTCGCGGACGGTCCGCTCGACCACCTTGTCGGGCTCACCGGCGGGCGGTTCGAGCCGGGCGGAGGGGCCCCGGTCGCCGCCCCAGCCGCCTTCTCCGCGGACGAAGATCTGGGCGTCGTTGGTCCACAGCGGCCCGTCCGCGTCGGCGACCTCGGTGCGCATGACGAGGACGGCGGCCTTGCCCTTGTCGTACACGGCGGCGATGCGTCCGGTGGCGATCGCCCGGCCCGTCACCGGGAGGGGACGGTGGATCTCCAGGCGCTGACCGCCGTGCAGCACGCGGGCGAGGTCGACGTCGACACCGGGCATGGACAGTCCGCTGATCACGCCGGGCGAGCCGGAGCCCGCGACGGTGGCGAAGCTCGGCAGCACGTGGAGCCGGGACTCCAGCGTGTAGCGCAGTTCGTCGGGGTCGGTGGCCGGGACGCCCGCGCCGATGCCGAGGTGGTACAGCTGGACGTCCCGGCGGTCCCAGGTGATCTCGCCGGTCCGGGGTTCGGCGGCGAGCGCCTTGGCTGCGTCGATGGGCATGGAGCTCCTGATCGCTCGGATCGATCGGGTCGATCGCATCGTTCAGAGACCTCGGCACGGCCGTCCGCACCGATCGGCCGCACCGAGGCCGTCACGCGGCCGCGGAACCCGCCCGACCCAGAGCGGATCTAGAACGCGTTCCAGTGCGGCGACCCCCTGTATAGCCCAGGCCCCGGAAGTTGTGAAGACACCTGACGGCATGTCAGAAACGGGAGGCGATGACATTTGTCCTGCCCGACTGCGTACATCCCGCACTGCCGCGAGCGGGCCCGGAAACGTAGCGTCGAAGACAGGCACACCGCCGAGCGTGGATCGTGGACACGCAGAAACGGGGGACGGACATATGACCAGGTCATTCGAGGACCGGCGCCGCGCAGCGGCCTGCCGCCGGGCCGCCTGGCGCTCGACGTTCGGCGCGGCACGGGAGCACCTGCGGCACCGGGGAGCGGACAAGGAGTGCTCCGGGGCCGAGCACCGCGGCGCCCGCCGGGCCGGGCAGGTTCCCGAGGACCCGGGTCCGCCGGCCAACGGCTTCTCCCTGCTGCCCTGGCTGCTGATGGGGATGGGCGCGTGCTCGAACCTCTTCCAGGGCGAGGCGAACCCGTGGATCGGCGGCCTGGGCCTGCTGACGTTCAACTCGCTCTACATCTACGTCGCGTTCCGCGCCTTCGTGAAGGAGGCCCGCGAGGCGACCTCGACGCGGGTGGCGCTGGTGCTGCTGGGCCTCGTGACCTGCGGACTCGCCCTCGGCTACGGCGGCAGCTGGCTGCTCTTCCTGCCGCTGTTCGGCCTCGCGACGGGCGCGGTACTGCGCGGCTCCGAGCTACGGACCATCGGTACCGCCGTCGCCGTCCTGGCGGGCGCGGTCGCCTGTGTCCGCGACGGCTGGGGCGGCCTCACCATCGCCTACGCCACCTGGATATCGACGATGGTGACGGCCGCGATCCTCTCCCTCTCCGAAGCCGTACGGGAGCTGCGCGCCGCCCGTGAGGAACTCGCCCGCCGGGCGGTGGAGGAGGAGCGGCTGCGTTTCTCCCGCGATCTGCACGACCTGCTCGGCCACACCCTGTCGGTGATCGTGGTGAAGTCGGAGGCGGCCCGGCGGCTGGCGCCGCGCGACATGGACGCGGCCCTCTCCCAGGTCACCGACATCGAGGCGGTGGGCCGTCAGGCGCTGACCGAGATCCGTGAGGCGGTCACCGGCTACCGCGAGGGAAGCCTGGCCGGCGAGCTGGACCGGGCCCGCTCGGCACTGACGGCGGCGGGCGTCGAACCGTCGGTGAGCCGGTCGGGGCCGCCGCCGGATCCGAAGACCTCGGCCCTGTTGGGCTGGGTGGTGCGCGAGGCGGTCACCAACGTCGTCCGGCACAGCGACGCGAGCCACTGCGGAATCACGGTCTCGGGCACCCCGGAGCGGGTCCGCCTGACGGTGACGGACGACGGCGGCGGCAGCGGCAGCGGCAGCGGCAGCAGCAGCAGCAGCAGCGGAGGAGGAGGTAGTGGCAACGGAGGAGGCAGCGACTGTGGTGGCGGCGACTGCGGCAGTGACGACACGGGCGGCGACAGTCGCTGCGCGCCGGGCGGCGGCAGCGGACTCACCGGCCTGCGCGAACGCCTGGCGGCGGCGGGCGGCACCCTGACAGCGGGGCCGGGACCGCACGGCGGCTTCACGGTCACGGCGGAACTGCCGGTGGAACTCCCGCTGTCGCGGGCGGGCACCGACACCGACACCCACGCCGGCACTCGCGCCGGCACCGGACCGGAAGGGGTGCGGTCCCCCGCGGCGCAGGCGGACACCGTGCCGTCCGTGGCCGTCGGCCCTAACCTGGGCCCGTGACCGAGATGCCGGGTTGGCCCGTGAACGAGATGCCCCGCGACCACCGCCCCACCAAGTCCATCAGAGTGCTGCTCGCCGAGGACCAGGGCATGATGCGCGGGGCGCTGGCCCTGCTGCTGGGCCTGGAGGCCGACATCGAGGTCGTCGCGCAGGTGGGCACCGGGGACGCGATCGTGGACGCGGCCCTTCTCCACCGGCCGGACGTCGCGCTCCTCGACATCGAACTCCCCGGCATCAGCGGCCTGGACGCGGCCGCCGAGCTGCGCGACCAGGCGCCCGGCTGCCGGGTGCTGATCCTGACCACGTTCGGCCGGCCCGGTTATCTGCGCCGGGCCATGGAGGCCGGAGCCTCGGGATTCCTGGTCAAGGACGGCCCGGTGGAGGAGCTGGCGGCGGCGATCCGCCGGGTGCTGGCCGGCGAGACGGTCGTGGACCCGGCACTGGCCACGGCCGCGCTCAGCGCCGGCCCGAACCCGCTCACCGCCCGCGAGTGCGACGTCCTGAAGGCCTCCGTGGACGGCGCGACCGTCGCCGACATCGCCGCCAGGCTGCACCTCTCGGAGTCCACGGTCCGCAACTACCTGTCCTCCGCCATCGGCAAGACGGGTACCCGCAACCGTATGGAGGCGATGCGGGAGGCTCGGCAGCAGGGCTGGCTGTAGAGGTCTGGACCGCCGCTGGCATAGTGCCCGCATGTCCTTACCGATACGGATCCTCAGGCGTCCGGCCGCGCCGGCGGCGGGTGTCGCGGCACTGTTCGCCACCGCGCTGCTCGCCATGGCACTGTGCGCGACGGCGGTGGCGCCAGCCGCGGCCGACGACTCCGCGCAGGTCGTGATGCGGTTCGAGACCGTGAAGACCTACGTCATGTACAACGCCGACGAGGGGGCCACGGCGTCGAACGACGACTTCGCCGTCCCCGTCTTCGTCGAGTCGAGCAAGGGCCGCGAACCGGCCCGCAACGTCCGGGTCGTGGTGGACGCGTCGGGTCTGAAGGGCGTCGCCCGGCTCGGCGACAGGGAGATGTGCAAGGCCGAGGGAGCGGTCTACACGTGCGAGTACGGCAACCTGCAGAACGGCGACGGCGAGAGCTACACCCCGCTCCCCCTCCTCGGGGTGGACGGCGTCGAGCCGGGCGACAGCGGGACGGTGACGTACACCGCGACCGCCGACAACGCGCCCACCATCACCGGCACCACCCGGATGACCGTCGGCGGTCCGACACTGAGCGCGCCCGGGCAGGAGAAGGGCGTGAGCGGGCTGGCGCCGGGGAAGTCCGCGAACCTGATCGCACGGCTGGCCAACAACACCCGCTTCCCCACGAAGCAGGGCGTCGCCCTTCAGGTCAACGTGTCGGAGGGACTGACGCTGTCCGCCCTGCACAGCAACTGCTACTACGCGGGGCCCGCGCCCACCTCCGCCTGGTGCACGTTCCCCACGAAGGCCGCGGCGGGCGCCGCCTACCGCGCCAGTGCCCCGCTGGTCTCCACGGTCACCGCGCCGAAGACGCTGACCGGCGAGGTGACCTACACCTGGTCGTCGCCCCCGGCCCGCCCCGCCGACCACACCGTACGAGGCACCGGCGCCCCGCTGACCCTGGTCCGCACGGCGGCCCAGGACTTCGACGACAGTCACGGCAGGCTCGGGATCACCACCACCGTGCAGGTCGACTACCGACCGGTCACCGCCACCGTGCGGGGCCGGGTCGGCGACACCGTGAAGGTGCTGCTCGGGCTGGAGGACCTCGGCCCCGGCCGGGTGTCGGGCGACGAGGAGCAGGGCCGTTTCGAGGTGGTCCCGCCGGAGGGCACCACGGTCACCTCGATCCCGTACGTCTTCGAGGGAGACGGCAGCAACTGGGCCTGCCTGCGACCTGAGAAGCCCGGCGGGGCGTTCGTCTGCGAGATCGGCTACGACAGCTTCTACGAGGCGCGGCACGAAGGGGGCACGACCGCGATCGACTTCCACATCCGCATCGACCGGCAGGTCCCGGGCGCGAAGGGCACCATCCGCACGTACAACCCGTTCGACCGGACGCCGGCCAACGACATCGCCGTCATCCCGCTCGACGCCTCGCCCGCCCCGCCCTACCGCTTCTCCAGTCACCCCTGGGCGTGGACCGCGGGAGTCCTGGCCGTCGTGCTGCTGCTCCTGGCCGCTGTGTACCGCCGTCGCCGTCGGAACGCGAATCCGTCGTGAACGCCGCTTCCTCGTGAGCGCGCCGCCGTGGTCGGTGCGCCCGCCGTGAGCGCGCCCCCGCCGTGAGACGCGTTCCCGCCCCGAACGCGTCCGCGTCCGCGTCCGCTTCCTAGATGCCCGCGCCCGTCCGGCGCAGCACCCGCAGCGAGCCGGTGTCCGAGACCTCGGTGAAGGCCCCGGAGTCCAGGGCGCGCAGGTAGACGCGGTAGGGGGCCTGGCCGGTGAACTCGTCGACCGGGTCGGGGAACACGTCGTGGATGACGAGGAGACCGCCCTCGGCGACGTGCGGCGCCCAGCCCTCGTAGTCGGAGGTGGCGTGCTCGTCGGTGTGCCCGCCGTCGACGAAGACGAGGCCGAGGGGCGAGTTCCAGAACGCGGCGATGCGCGGCGAACGCCCGACCAGCGCGACCACGTGCTCCTCCAGGCCGGCGCGGTGCAGGGTCCGGCGGAAGGTGGGCAGGGTGTCCATCAGACCGACTTCGGGGTCGACGGTCTCCGGGTCGTGGTACTCCCAGCCCGGCTGCTGCTCCTCGCTGCCCCGGTGGTGGTCGAGCGTGAGTGCGCTGACCCCGGCCTGCCGGGCCGCGTCCGCGAGCAGGATCGTGGAGCGCCCGCAGTAGGTGCCGACCTCGAGCAGCGGCAGCCCGAGCGCACCCGCCTCGACCGCGACCGCGTACAGCGCGAGTCCCTCGTCGACCGGCATGAACCCCTTCGCCGCCTCGAACGCGGCCAGGATCTCGGGCTTGGGTGCCGCGGGCATGGGGGTCCTCCGGTGGTACGTGCCTATGGGTGCTCCGTGCGTACGGCCGCCCATGCTGCCGCACCCCCCGCCGCCGAGGCGACAGGGGGTGCGGTAACGACGGGCCGGGGGCACCCGCAGTGCGCGGGGCCGGGCCCGGCGGGGTTGGCCCGGGACAGGCGGAGTGGGCCCGAGGCAGGCGGGTCAAACGGGTCAAGCAGGTCAGGCGGGTCAGGCGGGTCAGGCGGGTCAGGCGTTGACCGTCTCGCCCGGCAGGGCCAGGTCCAGGTCGACCGGACGCTCGTCGCCCGCGTGGGTCGCGGAGCTCGCCAGCGGGCCGTGGCCGGCCGCCTTGGCGGCGAGGACGTAGGCCCCCTGGGCGGGCACGGCGAGGGCGTAACTGCCGTCCTCCTGGGACAGCGTGGCGCCGGCCTGACGGCCCCGGCGGTCGATGAGCGTGACCTTGGCGCGGGCGACCGGGCCGCCGTCGGCGTCCAGGACCCGGCCGCGGAAGCCCCGCAGGACCTCCTCGGCGTGCTTCAGGTTGGCGTCCTCCTCGCTGCTGGCGCGCAGCTGCGGCACGGCCGACGGGCGCTGCTGCCTGGGCAGGAAGAGGGCGAGGAGCAGGCCGACCGCGACGGCGGCCGTGGCGATCAGGAAGGAGACGCGGAAGCCGTGCATGGTCGGTACGGCGACGCCGCCGACGTTGTTCGCGGTGTTGGCCAGCACCATGCCGATGACGGCGCTGGACACCGAGGTGCCGATGGACCGCATCAGGGTGTTGAGGCCGTTGGCCGCACCGGTCTCGGAGGCCGGGACCGCGCCGACGATCAGCGCGGGCAGGGAGGAGTACGCGAGGCCGATGCCGGCGCCGAGGACGACGGCGATGACGAGGCTCTGCCAGGCGGCGCTCATCAGACCGAGGCCGGCGCCGTAGCCGATCGCGATGATCAGCATGCCGAGGATCAGGGTGAACTTGGGGCCGTACTTGGCGGACAGCCTGGCGTAGACGGGCGCCGTGAACATCATCGTCAGGCCGAGCGGCGCGACGAGCAGACCGGCGACGACCATCGACTGGCCGAGGCCGTAGCCGGTGGCCTTCGGCAGCTGGAGCAGCTGCGGCAGGACCAGGGAGACGACGTAGAACGAGACGCCGACCATGATCGAGGCGAGGTTGGTGAAGAGGACGGCGGGGCGGGCCGTGGTGCGCAGGTCGACGAGCGGGGCCTTCAGCCGCAGCTCCAGCACGCCCCACAGGACGAGGACGACGGCCGCGGCGGCGAAGAGGCCGAGGGTCGTGCCGGAGGTCCAGCCCCAGTCGCTGCCCTTGGTGATCGGCAGCAGGAAGAGCACCAGACCGGTGGAGAGGCCGATCGCGCCCACGACGTCGAAGGTGCCCTCGGCACGCGCCGGGGACTCGGGGACGACGAGGAGGGTGAGGGCGATGGCGAGGACACCCAGGGCGGCGGCGCCGTAGAACAGGGCGTGCCAGTCGGCGTGCTGGGCGATCAGGGCCGCGAGCGGCAGGGCGAGGCCGCCGCCGACGCCGATCGAGGAGCTCATCAGGGCCATGGCCGAGCCGAGCTTCTCGCGCGGCAGCATGTCCCGCATCAGGCCGATGCCGAGCGGGATCGCGCCCATCGCGAAGCCCTGGAGGGCGCGGCCGGCGATCATCGTGATCAGGTCGCTGGTGAGGGCGCTGACCAGCGCGCCGGCGACCATCACCGCGAGGCTGACTATCAGCATGCGCCGCTTGCCGTACAGGTCGCCCAGGCGGCCCATGATGGGGGTGGCCACGGCGCCCGACAGCAGCGTCGAGGTCAGGACCCAGGTGGCGTTGCTGGGCGCGGTGCCCAGCAGCTGGGGCAGGTCCTTGATGACCGGGACGAGCAGGGTCTGCATCACCGCGACCACGATGCCCGCGAAGGCGAGCACCGGGACGACGGCTCCGCTCGCTTCGCGGGTGGGCCGGTCGGTCGTCGTGTGCGTCATGGGGTGGGGCCTCCGGGGCGGGTTGTTCGAGGGTTACGTGGGGGCTGAACCTGTATGCATGGGCAACTATTCCGATGCTTTGGCGTACTAACGATTTCTTTATCTTCTCTTGAAGAAAGCGGCCGCGGGACGGCCCGCCCGGCCCCGGCGGGCGCGGGTAGGCCCGCGAGGCCCCCGGCCCGCCAGCGGGGCGCTTCAGCGGTGCGCGCGTAGCGGGGCGCGTCAGCGGGGCGTGTAGCGGGGCGCGTCAGTGGGCGGGGGTCTGGAGGATGCCGCTGAGCAGCACGTCCAGGCCCCAGGTGTCGCGGTCGCCGGGCGAGAACAGGGCCGGCCGCAGCGCGGTGATCATCGGATAGCGGTCGGCGGGCAGGGCCGCGTAGTGGCGGTCGGCGTCCGCCACCACGGCCTCCTCCTTGCCGCCCCTGGTGAGGTAGGCGCTCTGCTCGGCGGCGGCCGCGGCGCTGTAAAGGTGAAGCAGGTCGACGGCCCAGGCGGCGGTGATGTCGTCGAGGCCGCCCTGCTTGAGCAGCGCGAGCATGCGGTCGAGGACGAGCAGGGCGTTGGCGCCGGTCGGGATCGCGCCGAGGGCGACGGCCGCCAGCCCCTCGTGCCTGCTCATGGCCTCGACGCTCGCCGCGACCAGGGCGTGCAGCTGCTCCCGCCAGGTGCCCTCCGCGGTGAGCGGGACCCGGGCGAGCGCCTCGTCCAGCATCGCGGCCATCAGGTCGTCGCGGTTGGCGACATAGACGTAGAGCGAGGCCGGTCCGGTGTCGAGCTCCTTGGCCACGCGGCGCATGGTCAGCGCGTCCAGCCCGTCGCGGTCGAGGATGGCCAGCCCGGCACGCACGATCGCCTCGCGGCTGAGGGGGGCCTTGGCGGGGCGCGCGCGGCGGCTGATCGGCTCGGGGGTCACGGGGAGAGGGTAACCGGGAACGAACGCCGGTCGACACGAACGCCGGACGGCACGAACGCCAGTCCACACGAACGCCGGTCGGCACGAACAACGGCCGTGACAAACAACGGGCGTGACGAACAACGTTTGACACGAACAGTGTTCGTTCCCTAGGGTCACGACCAGAGTCTGACGAACAGTGTTCGCCACGAACATCGTTCGCAGCCCAGGACCAACGAAGGAACCGTCATGATCCTGATCACCGGCGGCCGCGGCGCGGTCGCCACCCGTCTGGTCGCCCTCCTGCACGCCGACGGCACACCCGTGCGCGTCGGCTCCGCCGCTCGCGCCGACCTCACCCCGCCGCCCGGCGTCGAGGCGGTCGCCCTCGACCTCACCGACCCCTCGACCTTCCCCGCAGCCCTGGCCGGCGTCACCTCCGTCTTCCTCTACGCGAACCCCGCCCGCGTCACCGAGTTCGTCGACCACGCCCACCGGGCCGGCGTCACCCATGTCGTGGTGCTGTCCAGCTCGAGCGTCCTGGGCGCGCTCGGATCGGAGCCGAAGGACGACCCCCTGGCCGGCTCCCATCTGGCCGTGGAGCGGGCGCTGCTCGCCTCCCCGATCCCC
Source organism: Streptomyces sp. NPDC002884 (assembly GCF_040295245.1). Taxonomy (NCBI): domain Bacteria; kingdom Bacillati; phylum Actinomycetota; class Actinomycetes; order Kitasatosporales; family Streptomycetaceae; genus Streptomyces; species Streptomyces sp. NPDC002884. Next base: position 378,453 of record NZ_JBEOVB010000001.1, read on the forward strand.
ACCACCCTCCTGCGGCCGGGCTCCTTCGCCTCCAACGCCGCGTCCTGGGCCTGGTCCGTCAGGGCCGGACGGCCCGTCAGCCTGCCCTTCCCCGGCGCCCACACCGACCCTCTCCACGAGACGGACCTGGCCGAGGCCGCCCACGCCGCCCTCACCGACCCCCGGCACCGCGGCGGCCGCTTCACCCTCACCGGGCCCGAGTCGCTGACGTTCGCCGAGCAGATCGACCGGCTGGCCGCCGTCACCGGGCGCGCCATCGCGTTCGAGCACGTCACCGCCGAGGAGTGGAGGAAGGAGACGGACGGGCACATCCCCGCCGTCTACGCCGACGCCCTCCTCGCGTGGTGGGCGTCCACGGACGGCAGGCCCGTCGCCCTCACCCGCACCGTCGAGGAACTCACCGGCCACCCCGCCCGGCCCTTCACGGTCTGGGCCACCGACCACCTCACCGACTTCACCGCCCCCTGAGCCGCAGACGGCCCGGGACGACCCCGCACCCGCCCCGCGCCCTAGGTCGAAATCCCGATGCAAGGGGCGCAACCGGGTTGAGACCATGACGCCCATGCTGGAAACCGCCGACACCACCCGCGCCCGGAGATCCCGCCGTACCACCGCTCCCGCCTGGCTGCTCGTGGCACTCGCCTGCGCCGGGCAGTTCCTCGTCGTGCTCGACATGTCCGTGGTGAACGTGGCGCTGCCGTCCATCCGGGCGGATCTCGCGATGAGCGCGCCCGGCCTGCACTGGGTGGTGAACGCGTACTCGATCGCCTTCGCCGGGTTCATGCTGCTCGGCGGCCGGGCGGGCGACCTCTACGGCCGCAAGCGGATGTTCCTCGCCGGCCTCGCCCTGTTCACGCTGGCCTCGCTGGCCGGCGGTCTGGCGCAGGACGGCCTGCAACTGCTGCTCGCGCGGGCCGTGCAGGGTCTGGGCGCGGCGATCCTCGCGCCCGCGACGCTGACGATCGTCACCTCCGCCGTGCCGGAGGGCGCCGCGCGGGCCCGGGCCATCGCCACCTGGACGGCGGTCGGCGCGGGTGGCGGGGCCGCGGGCGGACTCGTCGGCGGGGCGCTGGTGGACCTCATGTCCTGGCGCTGGGTCCTGTTGATCAACGTCCCGGTCGGTGTGCTGCTGCTGGCCGGCTCGCTGTGGTGGCTGTCCGAGAGCCGGGCCGGCGACGGCCGCCGCCCGGACCTGCCGGGCGCACTGCTGGTCACGGCCGGCCTCGCCACGCTGGCGTACGGCATCTCACGGACGGAGGCCGAGGGCTGGACGGCGCCGGCCACGCTCGTCCCGTTGGCCGCCGGGCTCGCGTCGATCGGTCTGTTCGTCGCCGTCGAGGCCCGGACGGCGGACCCGTTGATGCCGCTCGGGCTGTTCCGGCTGCGGGCGGTGTCGGCGGCGAACGCGGCGATGTTCGTGAGCGGCTCGGCCATGTTCTCCATGTGGTTCTTCATGACGCTGTACGCGCAGAACGTGCTGGGCTACACCCCGCTGAAGGCGGGCCTGGCGCTGATGCCGAGCTCGCTGGCCGTCGTCGTCGCCTCGAAACTCGCCCCCCGTTTCATGCGCGCGGCCGGGGCCCGCACGGTGGCCACGCTGGGCACGCTGCTCGCGGCGGCCGGGTTCGCCTGGCAGTCGACGATGAGCGCGGACGCCGGGTACGTCACCGGGATCATGCTGCCGGGCGTCCTGATGATGCTGGGCGCGGGCGTGGCCTCGACCCCGCTCGCCTCGCTGGCCATCTCGGGCGCGGGGCCGGGCGAGGCGGGTCTGGTGTCCGGCCTGGTCAACACCTCCCGCACGATGGGCGGCGCGCTGGGCCTGGCGGTGCTGTCGACGATCGCCTCCGCGCGCACGGCGGGCCGCGGGACACCTGAGGCGCTGACGGAGGGATACGCACTGGCCTTCCGCACCGGCACGGGCGTACTGCTGGCGGGCGCGGCCCTGATGCTCCTGTGGCTGCCCCGCCGGACCCCCACCCCCTGACGCCCGAACGGAACCTGCCGAACGGAGCCGGCAGAACGGAACCCGCCGAACGGCGCCGGCAGAGCGGAGCCGGCCGAGCGGAACCCCGGCGAGCCGCCCGGAGCAGGGCCCGCCGAGCTCCGGGACCGTCCGAGCGAACCACGCGGGCGGGACCGGCCGAGGGGACCCGGCCCGGCGGGACCGCCGTCCGTCATCCGTCCGTCATCCGTCCGTCATCCGTCCGGCCGCCGTCCCCGTGAGACCTCGCCGGGGTGGCCGTTAGGGTGGCAGGCGTGTCGTACGCAGGCTCGAACCCCGGTCCCTTCGATCCCTCCGACCCCTTCGGCCCCTCGCGGCCGCGCCGCTCGCCGCTGCGCCGCCCGCTGACCGTGGCGCTCGCCGCGCTCGTGCCCGGGGCGCTGCTGGGCTGGGTGGCGTACGAGGCGCTGGGCGGGACCGGGAGCGGCGGGACGAACGGACCCGGGGCAGGCGCGGGGGCGGCACCGAGCGTCCTCAGCTCCCCGGCGAACGGCGCGGACAGTGCGGGCGGCGCGAGCGGCACGGGCGGTGACGGGAAGACGGGTGCCGGTACGAGCACCGCGTCCGCCTCCGCCTCCGCCCCGGCCGGTTCCGGCGCGGCCTCGCTCCAGGGCAAGGTCGTCGTCATCGACCCCGGCCACAACCCCACCAACTACCTGCACACCGCCGACATCAACCGCAAGGTGGACATCGGCACCAACCGGAAGGAGTGCGACACGACGGGCACGTCCACGAACTCCGGTTACAGCGAGGCGCAGTTCACGCTGGACGTGGCCCACCGGCTGCGCGCGCTGCTCCAGCAGCAGGGCGCCACGGTGCGGCTGACCCAGGACGCGGACCGGCCGTACGGCCCGTGCGTCGACGAGCGCGCCCGGATCGGGAACGCGGCGCACGCCGACGCGGTCGTCTCGATCCACGCCGACGGCGCCGGAGCCGGGCAGCGCGGCTTCCATGTGATCCTGCCGGGCGCGGTGCACGCGGGGGACGCCGACACCCGCGCCATCGTCGCCCCGTCGAAGGACCTCGGGAAGCTGATCGCGGGCGACTTCACCCGGGCGACGGGCACTTCACCGTCCAACTACGTCGGCGACGGCACCGGTCTCGTCACGCGTGAGGACCTGGGCGGTCTCAATCTGTCAACGGTTCCCAAGGTGTTCATCGAGTGCGGCAACATGCGCGATACCAAGGACGCGGCGCTGCTGACCAGTGGCGCCTGGCGGCAGAAGGCGGCGCAGGGGATCTCTGAGGGAATCGTGAGTTTCCTGCACGGGTAGTGATCAGGGCGTACATCCCGGCGGACAGCGCGATCGAGGTGACGATAGTGTCGTCCCCACGATGAGGGGCCACCCCCGCGCTTCACAAAGGGGCCTGACGGCGACATGGTGACAGCGACGCCTCTACCGATATGTGTATGCGTGTACCGATGACGAGACGACTGACGAAGGACCTGAAGTGAATATCCGCTCCCTCACTCGAGGCGACGGCGTGGTGATCGGAGCAGCGGTATTGCTGTTCATCGCGTCGTTCCTGGACACGTTCGACGGCTCCGGCAGTGACGTCCCGAACGCCTGGGACAACCTCGGCCTCGTAATGAGCATGTATCTCGGCGGAATCATCGGTGCCGCCCTGATCGTCGTGGCCCGCGCGCTTCCGCAGCCGCGCAAGGTCGTCGGCCTCGACCTGGGTCAGTTCGGTGTCGCGCTGACGGTCTTCTCCGCGTGGACGGCGTTCTGGACGATCGTCGACCCGCTCGGCGCGTTCAGCGACTCCTTCGGCAGCACCGGGATCGACACGGGCTCCGGTCTGATCCTGGGCCTGATCGCCGCGCTGCTGCTGGCCGCCGGCGCGATCGCCACCCCGCTGGTGCCGGCCCTCCAGGCCGCCCTCGTCCCGGCGCCCAGGCCGGCCGCCCCGCAGCCCTACGGCGCGCAGCCGCCCGCCGGTTACGGCTACCCGGGCGCGCCGCAGCAGCCGTCGGCGTTCGGCGCCCCGCCGCAGCAGGGCCAGCCGGGTCCGGCGCCGTTCGGCGCCCAGCCGGGTCCGGCGCAGCCGTCGGGCGGGGACTTCTCCCCGTTCTGGTTCGCCGTGCCGGTGCCGCGTCCGCTGTACGCGGAGGACGGCGCGCCGACGCCGATCGCCGAACTGGCGCCGGGCACCTGGTACCTCGCGGTCGAGCAGGGCGCCCAGGGTCTGGTCGCCCAGACCCAGGACGGCCGCCGCGGTGTCCTGCGGGACGCCTCCGGCATCCAGCGCGGCTGAGTCCGCGCCACCGGGGACCGCACACCGATCCTGCGCTCCGCACAGCGTCACGCACGGCCCCTCGCCCTTCCGGGCGGGGGGCCGTTGTCGTACAGTCGCAGCCTTCCCATGTCTGACACACCGTCAGGAGGCGGGCATGCGGCTCGGTCTGGCACTCGGCTACTGGGGCCGCGGCCCCTCCCCCGACCACGTGGAACTGGCGCGTGAGGCGGAACGGCTCGGTTACGACTCCGTGTGGACGGCGGAGTCCTGGGGCTCCGACGCCTTCACCCCCCTCACCTGGATCGCCGCCCGCACGTCGACGATCGGACTGGGCACGGCCGTCGCGCAGATGGCGGCCCGCTCCCCCACCACGACCGCGATGCACGCCCTGACCCTGGACCATCTCTCCGGCGGCCGGATGATGCTCGGGCTCGGCCTGTCGGGCCCCCAGGTGGTGGAGGGGTGGTACGGCCGGCCGTTCCCCAAGTCCCCCCTGACCGCGACCCGGGAGTACGTGGACGTGGTGCGCCAGGTGCTGCGCCGCGAAGCGCCGGTGGAACTGGACGGCCGCTTCCACTCCCACCCCTACCGCGGCCCGGACGCGACCGGCCTCGGCAGACCGCTCAGGTCCATCACCCACCCCCTGCGCCCCGAACTGCCGTTGCTGCTGGGCGCGGAGGGTCCGCGCAACGTCGCCCAGACGATCCGTATCGCCGACGGCTGGCTGCCCCTGTACTGGTCGCCGAACCGGCCGGACGCGTACGGCCCGGCGGTGGCGGAACTGCCCGAGGGCTTCCGGGTCGCGCCCCTCGCCCAGGCGCGGATCTGTGACGACGTCACCGAGGGTCTGCTCCCCGTGAAGGCGATGCTCGGCTTCTACATCGGCGGCATGGGCCACGCCACCCGCAACTTCCACGCCGACCTGATGGCCCGCATGGGGTACGAGGAGGAGGCCCTGCGCATCCAGGAGCTCTTCCTGGCGGGGCGGCGCGAGGAGGCGGTGCTGGCCGTCCCGGACGCCTTCGCCGACGAGATCTCCCTGGTCGGCCCGCGCGAACGCGTCGCCGAGCGGCTGGAGTCCTGGCGCAAGGGGCCGGTGACGGACCTGCTGGTCGTCGCCCCGGACCGGACGACCCTTCGGGTGCTGGCGGAACTCAACTCATAGCCACCGGCGCACGGAGCGCGAACACGCCACGTTTCAACCGGGATTCCGGGGCCAGACGGAAGTCATGTCTCGATATCGCAGTGGTTCCAACTCCGCCGGAACGGTCGTAGCGGTCGTCGCGGACGTCATGGCCGTCATCCTCGGGCTCTGGATCCTCATGTACCTGCTGGACGCCAACCGGGGAAACGACCTGGTCCAGTTCGTGCACCACATGGCCAACTGGCTGGCCGGCTGGTCACGTGACCTGTTCACGTTCGACGAGGCCTGGGCGCGCGTGGTGGCAGGGTACGGCCTGGCAGCGGTCGTCTACCTGTTCATCGGTCACGCCATCGCCAACCGGGTCCACCGCCACTGAGGCGGGTCCCGGGGCGGGTCCTGAAACCCGCCCCGGGAACGCGTCAGGCGCAGCAGTCCGCCTCGAGCCCGGACAGCCCGGTCGGCAGCAGCTCCCCGCCGAACACGGCGCAGGTGGCCTCATGACCGCCGAGGGCCGCCACGGCGAGCAGCAGCGAACCGGCGGTCCAGGTGGTCAGCTCCCGGGGCCAGATCGCCTCGTCCTCGAACACGAATCCCGTCCAGTACAGGCCCGACTCCTCGTCGCGCAGATGCTGGATCGACTGAAGAATCTCCAGCGCCCGGTCGGACTCGCCCATCGCCCACAGGGCCAGGGCGAGTTCGGCCGACTCGCCGCCCGTCACCCACGGGTTGGGGACGACGCAGCGCACTCCCAGTCCCGGGACCACGAACCGCTCCCAGTCGGCCTCGATCCGGGCCTTGGCCTCCGTGCCGGTCAACGCGCCGCCCAGCACCGGGTAGTACCAGTCCATCGAGTAGCGGTCCTTGTCGAGGAACCGCTCGGGATGGCGCCGTATGGCGTGCCGCAGCGCGCCCACCGCCAACTCCCAGTCGGGCTGGGGCTCTTCGCGCTGCTCGGCGATGGCCAGCGCGCAGCGCAGCGCCTGGTGGATGGAGGAGGAGCCGGTGAGCAGCGCGTCGGCGGTCGGGGTGCCGTCGTCGTCGCGGCGCCAGCCGATCTGCCCGCCGGGCTGCTGGAGCCGCAGCACGTACTCGACGGCCGCGTAGACGGCCGGCCACATGCGGTCCAGGAAGGTGTCGTCGCCGGTGGACAGGTAGTGGTGCCAGACGCCCACGGCGATGTAGGCGACGAAGTTCGTCTCGCGCCCTCGGTCGGTGACGTCGTCGAAGGCGCCGTCCGCGTACGCGGCGAACCAGGAGCCGTCGTCGTTCTGGTGCCGGGCCAGCCAGCGGTACGCCCGCTCGGCGGCGTCGTGTTCGCCCGCCGCGTCCAGCGCCATCGCCGCCTCGGTGTGGTCCCACGGGTCGAGGTGGTGGCCCCGGAACCACGGGATCGCGCCGTCCTCACGCTGCGCGGCGAGGATGCCGGTGACGGTCACGGCGGCCTGCTCGGCGGTGAGGACCCCGGGCAGGACGAGGTGTTCTGTCCGGGGGGTCGTCACTTGGCGTCCGCCCCGGTCTTCTCGGCCTGCTCGGTCTTCGCGCTCTGCCCGGTCTTCGCGGTCTGCCTGGCCTTCGCGGCCTTCGGCGTCTTCGCGGCCTGCTCGGTCTTCTCTGCCTGCTCTGCCTGCTCGGAGAGGCGGGGCAGGTGCGGCTTGGTCGCGTACGCCACGAAGCTCTTGCCGATGAGCGGGTTCAGCGCCTGCTCGGCGACCCGGGTGGCGAGGGGCTTCTTCATGATGTCCCAGACCAGCAGCTTGTGGTACGCCCGCACCGGCAGCGCCTTGTCGTTGTCGACGCCGAACGCGCACTTCAGCCACCAGTACGGCGAGTGCAGCGCGTGGGCGTGGTGGGTGCCGTACGGCTTCAGGCCCGCCTCGCGGATCTTCGTGAGCAGTTCGTCCGCCCGGTAGATGCGGATGTGGCCGCCCTCGACCTCGTGGTAGGCGTCGGAGAGGGTCCAGCAGACCTTCTCGGGGCCGTAGCGCGGGACGGTGATCGCGATCCGGCCGCCCGGCTTGAGCACGCGCACCATCTCCGCGAGGACGCCCTTGTCGTCCGGGATGTGCTCCATGACCTCGGAGATGATCACGACGTCGAAGGACTCGTCGGGGAAGGGCAGGGCGAGGGCGTCGCCCTCCATGGCGGTGGCGGTGGCGCCCTCGGGGGCCTCGTCGGCCTCCTTCATCGCCGCGAACCACTTGGCGACCTCGCGTATCTCCTCGGTGTTCTGGTCGAGGGCCACGACCTGCGCGCCGCGCCGGTAGCACTCGAACGCGTGCCGGCCGGCACCGCAGCCCAGGTCCAGGACCCGGTCGCCCGGGGCGAGCGGGAACCGGGAGAAGTCGACGGTCAGCACGTGGCCCTGCTTTCGCGATCGCGATCGGATGCTTCGGTTACGGCGTCGATGTCGGCCCCGGCGCCGACGGCCTCGGCGGCTGCGGAGGCGGCGGCTGCGGAGGCGGCGGGAGCCGCGCCGCCCCGCGGGCGGCCGCCGTCGGCGATCGCCTCGCGGTACCGGGCCACGGTCCCCTCGGCGGCGCGCGCCCAGGTGAACCGCTCGAGCACCCGTTGCCGTCCGGCCGCGCCGAGGCGGGCCCGCAGCTCCGGATCGCCCAGCAGCCGTCCGAGACCCGTGGCGAGCGCACCGGAGTCGCCCGGCGGCACGGCCAGACAGGTCTCGCCGTCGCGCCCGGCGACCTCGGGGATCGCCCCGCCGGTCGTGGCGAGCAGCGGGGTGCCCGTGGCCATGGCCTCGGCGGCCGGCAGGGAGAAGCCCTCGTACAGCGAGGGCACGCAGGCGACCTCCGCCGAGCGGACCAGGTCGACCAGCTCGGCGTCGGAGATGCCCTTGACGAACTCGACGGCGCCTTCGAGGCCGTACCGCTCGATCGCCTGGGCGACCGGCCCCTCCTGCGGGCGCTTGCCGACGACGACGAGATGGGCGTGCGGGTGCTCGGTGCGCACCTTGGCCAGTGCCTCGACGAGGAAGACCAGGCCCTTGAGCGGGACGTCCGCGCTGGACGTCGTCACGATCCGGCCCGGCACGACGGCCACGCTGGGGTCCGGCGAGAACAGGTCGGTGTCGGCGCCGATGTGGACGACGTGGATGCGGTCGTCGCGGACGCCGAGGTGGTCGATGATCTCCTGGCGGGAGGTGCCGGAGACGGTGAGCACGGACGGCAGCCTGCGCGCGACCCGCTTCTGCATCCGGGTGAACGCGTACCAGCGGCGCACGGAGTACCGCCGCCGCCGCCCCTCGGCGGCGTCCAGCTCCAACTGCCGGTCGACGGTGATGGGGTGGTGGATGGTGGTGACGAGGGGCGCGCCGACGTCTCCCAACAGCCCGTATCCCAGGGTCTGGTTGTCGTGCACGATGTCGAACTCGCCGCTGCGCGCGCGCAGGTGGCGGCGGGCCCGCAGCGAGAACGTCAGCGGCTCGGGAAAGCCGCCGGTCCACATCGTGCCGACCTCGAGGGCGTCCACCCAGTCGCGGTACTCGCCACGCTTCGGGGTCCGGAAGGGGTCCGGCTGACGGTAGAGGTCGAGACTGGGCAGCTCGGTGAGGGAGAGGCGGTCGTCGTGACCGGGATCCAGCACCGGATAGGGCTGGGAGCCGATCACCTCGACGCGGTGCCCGAGACGGGCCAGCTCGCGCGAGAGGTGCCGTACGTAGACACCCTGGCCCCCGCAGAACGGGTTCCCCTTATACGTGAGGAGCGCGATGGTGAGCGGTCGCCCGCCGTCGGCGGCGAGGTCGTGCCGGGGCCCTGCCTGACTGGCCTCAGCGGTCACTCCGGGCCCCCTTCTGCCTGCATTGTCCCGCGAGACTACGACGGGACGCTAATCTAGAACAAGTTTCAGACTTGATCGTTCGGGAGGCTCTGAATCTACCGGCAGGTAGGAGAGCTGTGAGCAGTGGATCAGGTGATTCACGCCACGGCCCACCGCCCCGTCGAGCTGTGTGCCCACTGAGCCTCACCGACTGTCACGGAACGGGACCCATGCCTGCGGAAGCCAGCACCCAGCGCCCTGCGCACTCCCCACTCACCGAGCGGCAGGAGGCGCGCCGTCGCCGCATCCTGCACGCGAGCGCGCAGTTGGCCAGCCGGGGCGGTTTCGACGCGGTGCAGATGCGGGAGGTCGCGGAGTCCTCGCAGGTCGCCCTGGGCACGCTCTACCGCTACTTCCCCTCCAAGGTGCATCTGCTGGTCGCCACGATGCAGGACCAGCTGGAGCACATGCACGGCACACTGAGGAAGAAGCCCCCGACGGGCGAACGGGCGGCGGACCGCGTCGCGGAGACCCTGATGCGCGCCTTCCGCGCCCTCCAGCGCGAGCCGCACCTCGCGGACGCGATGGTCCGCGCGCTGACCTTCGCCGACCGCAGCGTCTCGCCGGAGGTCGACCAGGTCTCCCGTCAGACGACGGCGATCATCCTCGACTCGATGGGCCTGACCGATCCCACCCCGGAGCAGCTCTCGGCGGTCCGCGTCATCGAGCACACCTGGCACTCGGCGCTCATCACCTGGCTGTCGGGCCGCGCGTCCATCGCCCAGGTGCGCATCGACATCGAGACGGTGTGCCGGCTGATCGACGTGACGGACCCCCGGCCGCACGAATAGAACGCACGCGCAGAGTCAGGAACAGCACGTACGAACGGGACCTACGAGACGACGAGGGTTTCCTTCAGATCCTGTCCCGCGACCTTCAGGTCCCTCGGTCCGTCCGTCGACGTCGGCCTCGGCGGATGCCTTCGCGTCGCGCAGAAGTCGGCTACTCCGGTCGGACCCCCTCATTCGCCTCGTAGGCCACTACCAGGATAAAACGTCCGAAAGGTGACGCAATACCCTGTCGGGAGATTTCTTCACTCCTCCGGCGGGAACACCGCCTCCCCGCTGCCCGCCAGCGTGATCATGATCGCCTCCACCGGGCAGCTCTCCGCCGCCGCCAGCACCCGCTCGTTGGCGTCCGTGTCCGGGGCGACCGGATGCGACTGGCGCGCGGTGTCGAGCCGGAAGCCGTCGGGCGCGTGATGGATGCACTGGGCGGAACCGATGCACAGGGACCGGTCCACCTCGACGTGCCACCGGTCCCCCGCCCCCACGCCCGAACGCGCCGGCGCGGGAGGTGTCCCCACCCTGCTCACCCCTCCCATCCCGCGGGCAGGTGGATCATCTTGTGCTCGAGGTACTCGCCGAAGCCCTCGGGCCCGAACTCCCGCCCCAGCCCGGAGTTCTTGTAGCCGCCGAACGGTCCGAGCATGTCGAGGCTGAAGGTGTTCACCGAGTACGTCCCGGTACGGACCTGCCGGGCGACCTCGATGCCGCGCTCGACGTCGGCCGTCCACACGCTGCCGCTGAGCCCGTAGTCCGAGTCGTTCGCGATCCTCAGCGCCTCGGACTCGTCGCCGTAGGGCAGCAGGCAGATCACCGGCCCGAAGATCTCCTCGCGGGCGATCCGCATGGAGTTGTCGACGTCGCCGAACAGGGTCGGCTCCACGTACCAGCCGCGGTCGAGTCCCGCCGGACGTCCGCCGCCCGTGAGGATCTTCGCGCCCTCCTCCTGCCCGATCCGGATGTAGTCGAGGTTGCGGCGCTGCTGCCGCCGCGCCACCAGCGGGCCGACCTGGGTCGCCGGGTCCAGCGGATCGCCCACGACCAGCGCGGCCGCCGCGGCGGCGAAGGCGTCGGCGAACTCGTCGTAGCGCGAGCGCGGCAGGAGGATGCGGGTCTGGGCCACACAGGCCTGCCCGTTGTTCATGAAGGCGGCCGAGACGATCCCGGGGACGGCCGTGGCGATGTCCGCGTCCGGCAGGACGACCGCCGCCGACTTCCCGCCGAGCTCCAGGGTCACCCGCGTCAGGTTCCTGGACGCCACCTCCATGACCCGCTTGCCGGCCGCGACCGAGCCGGTGAACGACACCTTGTCGACGCCAGGGTGCCCCACCAGGTACTCGCTGACCTCGCGGTCCGCCGGCAGGATCGACAGCACGCCCTCCGGCAGCCCGGCGTCCCGCGCGATCTCGGCCAGCAGATACGCGTCCAGCGGCGACTCGGGCGACGGCTTCAGCACCACCGTGCAGCCGGTGAGCAGCGCGGGCGCGAGCTTGGCCGCGGCGACGAACTGCGGCACGTTCCAGGGGACGACGGCGGCGACCACCCCCACGGGCTCGCGCCGCACGAGGATCTTCCCCAGCACGCCGTCGCGCCGCTCCTCGTAGGTGAAGCCGCGCGCGACGGTGATCGCCGCGTCCCACACCATCATCGCGCCGAGGGCCTGCGCGAGGACGCTCCAGGAGTACGGGGAGCCGTTCTCGGAGGAGATCACCCGGGCGATCTCCTCGTGCCGCAGCGCGATGCCGTCCTTGATGCGGGTGACGACGGCGATCCGCTCGTCGAGCGACAACCGGGGCCAGGGCCCCTCGTCGAAGGCCCGCCGCGCCGCGGCGACCGCCCGGTCCACGTCGCCCGTCGACGCGTGCGGCACCCGCCCGATGACCTCCTCGGTGTGCGGCGAGACCACCTCGATGACGTCCTTGCCCAGGGGATCGGTCAGTTCCCCGCCGATGAACAGCTGTCCGTGTTCCACGAGCTCGGCCATAACCACTGCCTTCGTCTACGTTTCTGACGGTGTTTCAGGAACTGATACCAGTTCCAGTTGAACTAAGCCAGGCCTGCCACCAAACCGGCCCCCACCAGCAGGTTTACCGCCGACCGGAGACCCCGTCACGCCACGTGGGCCGCCTGTAGGACGTCGCGCCTTCACCGGCCACCCGGTATGTGCCGTCGACCGCCCGTCGACGGATCCTGTCGGACGCTCGCGGCGCTCGGTTCCCACCACCACGGCCCACCACCACGATCCACCGCAGCCGATCGGGCGACCGTCGGGCGAGTTCGTCGTCATGTGACGCAGAGTCACGGCGATGATCATGTGCGTGCGCTCCGGTCGGAGCACCGCACCGACGACTTTCCCCTCCCGAGGAGACAACTGTCATGGCACCGATCCCCAACGGCCCCTACGGAATCACCAAGCGCGGCGAGCAGCACCTGACGCTCCAGGACGAGAAGGCCCCCGCGATCGTCCTGCCGCCGACCGGTCAGCCCGGGGAGCAGGAGTGGCACGTCGAAGGCCTCTCCAACGGCAACGTCACCATCAAGAACCTGCGGCACGAGACGTACCTCAGCTTCGACGGCGTCCCCGAGATCAACAAAATGCTCCGCGGGTCCTCGCAGGCCACCGAGTGGCGGCTCCAGCAGTCCGCCGAGCCGCACTTGTTCCACATCGTCGTCCCCGGCGGCCCGGTCGACGGCGTCGAACTGGCGGCGGACCTCAGCCTGCTGCGGATCTTCCCGCCGATGACGGCGCTGCGCCCGTTGGAGCCTGCGGGTCCGAGCCAGGCATGGCGCTTCGAGTTCCACGAGTAGGCCTCACCTGACGGCACCGCTGCCCGCCTCGCTTCCCGCAGGGTGGCACTTACCGGCCTGGCCGGTGGTGCCACCCTGCGGTGCTTACCGGGGTGTTCGCGCTCCGGGCCGGGTCGACATCGCCGACGGGCCGAGGGTGAGGACCGACGACCACCGGGCCTGAAGCATTCCCGCGGAAGGACCCTCGGTGACCACCGGCAACGGCAGCCGGCGACCGCTCCCGGCTGCCCGGACCGAGCCTCGAAGAGGTTCCCCACGGCCGATCCGACTGCCCATCAGCGTCAGTCGACTTGGGCACCCATTGAAACCAGTTCTAGTTATAGTGGGCAACGGCCGTGTGACGGAGGGCAGATGAAGAGCAGTCAGGGTGAACCCGGCACGTGCGACCAGTACGACCACGGGGGTGGCGTCCGTTCCCTCCGTGTCCCCATCCCGGACAACCCCCTGGGCCACACCCTGGTGTACGTCGTCGACACCGACCGCGGGCCGGTCCTGATCGACACGGGCTGGGACGACCCGGCGTCCTGGGAGGCGCTGACCGGCGGGCTGGCCGCGTGCGGCACCTCCGTCGGCGAACTGGTCGGAGTCGTGATCACCCACCACCACCCCGACCACCACGGCCTGTCCGGTCAGGTGCGGGAGGCCTCCGGGGCGTGGGTGGCGATGCACGCGGCGGACACCTCGATCGTGCGGCGGACCCGGGAGACGCGCCCCGAGCGCTGGTACACCTACATGGCGGCCAAGCTCACCGCCGCCGGCGCCCCGGAGGAGCACATCGCCCCGCTCCGAACGCCCCCCACCCGCCGCCGCCCCTTCCCCGGCCTCGCGCCCGCCCTCCCCGACCGCGAGATCGTCCCCGGCGACTTCCTCGACCTGCCCGGCCGCCGGCTGCGCGCGATCTGGACGCCGGGCCACACCCCCGGCCATGTCTGCCTCCATCTGGAGGAGGACCATCCCGCCGGACTCCCGGGCCACGGGCGCCTGTTCTCCGGCGACCATCTGCTGCCGGAGATCACCCCGCACATCGGCCTGTACGAGGACCCCGACGACGCCACCGTCACCGACCCCCTCGGCGACTACCTCGACTCCCTCGAACGCGTCGGCCGGCTCGCCCCCTCCGAGATCCTCCCGGCCCACCAGTACGCCTTCGCCGACGCGCCTTCCCGCGTGCGGGAGTTGCTCGCCCACCACGAGGACCGCCTCACCGGCCTCCTCGCCCTCCTCGCCACCCCCCTCACCCCCTGGCAGGTCGCGGAGCGCATGGAGTGGAACCGCCCCTGGCCACAAATCCCCTACGGGTCGAGGAACATCGCGGTCTCGGAGGCCGAGGCCCATCTGCGGCGACTGGTGAAGCAGGGGCGCGCGGAGGCGGTCACCGGGAGCGATCCGGTGACGTACGTGGCGGTGTAAATCGCTCGCGCGGGGTGAGGGCCCCTTGATACCAACACCCCATGTACTTCGGTCCACCCCCGGCGACTCCTCCCGGCGGCCCCTCTCGGCAACCCCTCCCGACGGCCCCTCCCGGTGACCTCCCCCGGTGGGCCAACACCCGACGTAAGCTGCCGACTTGATCGGATCGTCGGATCACAGGGCCAGGGGATCAGGGGGCCAGGGGATCCGAGGGCCAGGGGATCCGAGGGCCAGGGGATCCGGGAGATCGCGAGATCCGGGGGAGCACGGGGGATGAGGGCCGATGAATCATGCGACTGAGGCGTTCGAGCCACTGCAGGCGGACGATCCGCCCCTGGTGGCCGGCTACCGTCTCGCCGCCCGGCTCGGCGCGGGCGGCATGGGCCGGGTCTACCTGTCGCACACGCAGGGCGGCCGCCCGCTGGCGATCAAGGTGGTACGCCCGGAGCTGGCCGACGACCCCGCCTTCCGGCGGCGGTTCCGCAGGGAGATCAAGGCCGCCCGGCGGGTCCGCGGCGCCTACACCGCCGAGCTGATCGACGCCGACGCGGACGGCGTACCGCCCTGGCTGGCCACGCTGTACGTGCCCGGGCCCTCGCTGGCGGAGGCCGTCGCCCGGCGCGGGCCGCTGCCGGTGCCCGCCGTGCTGTGGCTGATGGCGGGGGTGGCGGAGGCGCTCCAGGCGATCCACGGTGCGGGCATCGTGCACCGGGACCTGAAGCCGTCGAACGTGCTGCTGGCCGCCGACGGACCGCGCGTGATCGACTTCGGCATCTCGCTGGCCTCCGACATCACCTCGAACACCGCCACCGGCCTCGCCGTCGGCACACCGCAGTTCATGGCCCCCGAGCAGGCGACCGCGGGCGCGGTCACCGCGGCGACCGATGTGTTCGCGCTCGGCCAGACGGCGGCGTTCGCGGCCCTGGGCGAGCCGCTGTACGGGGACGGCCCCTCGGTCAGCGTGCTGTACCGGATCGTGCACTCGGACCCCGACCTGTCGCTGCTGCCCGAAGCGCTCCGTCCGCTGATCGCCCGGTGTCTCGCCGCCGATCCGGAGGAGCGGGCCACCCCGGCGGAGGTCGTCGAGTGGTGCCGGCGACGTCTGGACGGGGACGCGGCCGACGGCGCCGGTCCGTCCGTCTGGCGGGAGGTCACCGGGCCGGAGGTGACGGTCCCGTCTCCGGTTCCCGATCCCACCCCGGTGCACACGCTGCCCTTGATCCCGCGGCCCTCGCACAGGACGCCGCAGCACGACACGCCCCGACACGTTGTGCCCACCGACGCGATGGCCCCGCACGCGATGCCCTTGATCGCGCCGGTGCGGTCGCAGCTCACGCGGCCGGACGGGCGGCCGGCCCGGCGTCGGCGCACCGCGCTGGTCACGGCCGCCGCCGTCACCGCGGGCGCGCTGGTGCTGACCGGTCTGACATGGACGGTCGTGGAGGCGGCGGACCGACTCCGCCACCGGGACGACACGACCGGGGCCTCCTCGACGCCCGGCCCTTCCGGGTCCGCGGGGTCGTCGGCGTCCGCGTCCGCGTCGACGGCCGCGCCGGACTCGGTGGCCGGTGACCGGACATCGCAGGGGTCGGGCTCCTCCCCGACCGTGCCCAAGACGCCGCAGGCCACCGCCTATCCCCTTCAGTGGCTGGACGCGAAGACCTCACTGGACATCAGGGAGCCGGTCCGGCGCGAGGACAGCAAGGGGGACATCCGCTTCACCTGCGAGACGACCGGCTGCGCGCTGGAGAGCGACACCAGCGTGCTCAACATGGTGTTCGGCGACCCCGGCGGCGGCCTCGACGCGTGCCGCATCGTCCTCACCGGCGTCAAGAGCCACCGGCTTCCCCTCGCCGCGGCGGCGGCCGGCAGCGAGATCTGCGTCAAGCACCCCTCCGGGGACATCGCGCTGCTCGTGATCCAGGTGAAGTCGACCGCGCTGCCGGACATCGCCTTCGTGACCGCGGACATGACGGTATGGCGGGCTGCCTAGTCAGCGGCCCGCCGACGCCCTGATCAACTCGGCGGCCGGTACGAGGAGTCGCGTCTCCTCGCGGCTCATCGTCGGGTTGGCCGCACGTCTGCGCAGGGCCTCCGCCAGGCCTTCCTCGGTGAGGTCGCGGGGGTCGGCGAGCAGGGCGGTCAGCATCGCCCGGGCCGGGTCGGCGATCGGCTGGGCGGAGACGGCCACCTGGGCGAGGATCACCGCGGACATGCCCCAGTCGAGCCCCGGGCGGCCTTCCTCCGCGTTGGCCCAGTCGATGACCCGGGGGCCGTCGGGCGTGAGGATCACGTTGTCCGGGTGGAGGTCCAGGTGCAGTACGCGGGCGTCGGCCGAGACCCGGCCCGGCAGGGCGTGCAGCTCACGCAGCAGCCGGGCGAGGACGGCCCCCGCCTCCTCGGGGCCCAGCGTCCCCGCCGCGAACGCGTGGAGCATCGTCGGCCCGTCCAGCCGTTCCATCACCAGGTCGGCGCGTGAGCCGGAGGGCCGTACGGCGGGCACGGGGTAGCCGTGCCGGCGCACGTGTGTCATCACCGCCGCGAGGGCGGCCGAGTCCTCCCGGCCCTCCCGGTCGCGGCGCAGCACCCACGCCTCGTCGATCTCGTACACGTCGGCCGTGCGGCCCGAGCCGAGCAGCCGGCCCGGCAGCCCACGCCACGGCCCACCCGGCACCCCACCCGGCGCCCTCCCCGTATGCGTCATGGTCAGAACATATCGGGAGCTCGAGCCCCGCCCCGGGCGCTTTCACAGCCGCCCCTCAGGCGCCCGGCTACCTGCCGGTAGAGTGGCCGCGTCGTCATCACGCCCGTACAGGGGAAAGCCGGTGCAATTCCGGCGCTGACCCGCAACCGTGACAGCCGGATCGCCCGGTACGGACGTGACCGGCTCACGTGCGTCGGCAGCCCCGCCGTCGCACGGCACCGTCGAGGTATACGGAGCCGAGCCGCCGGGATGTCCCGTGCTGCCCGGCTGCGTGACCTCACCGACCGGGAGAGGCACCCGCCGATCATGAACATCCGCCGCAGCGCCGCCGCTCTGGCCGCCGCCACCGTCGTGCTGGGTGCCGCCGTCCCCGCCGTCGCCGCCACCCCGTCCCCCACCCCGTCGGTGGCGATACCCGACGGGCTGTACGGGACCGCCGACCCGACGTACGACGGCGTCTGGCGCCAGTCGCTGGCCCTGCTCGCGCAGCGGACCACGGGCGTCACCCCCGCCGACCGGGCCGTGGCCTGGCTGACCGGACAGCAGTGCGCCAACGGCGCCTTCGCCGCGTACCGCGCGGACACCGCCAAGGCGTGCGACGCCAAGCTGATGGTCGACACCAACAGCACGGCGGCTGCCGTCCAGGCGCTGGCCGCGCTGGGCGGCCACCGCGCCGAGACCGAGAAGGCCGTCACCTGGCTGAAGTCGGTCCAGAACGCCGACGGCGGCTGGGGCTACACCCCCGGCGGCGCGAGCGACGCGAACTCGACCTCCGTCGTGGCGGGGGCGATGGCGGCGGCCGGGCAGCAGCCCTCGGAGGTGAAGAAGGCCGGCAAGTCGTCGTACGACGCTCTCGCCAAGCTCTCCATCCCGTGCGACAACGACGCCGAGGGCGGCGCGTTCGCGTACCAGCCGGACAAGAAGGGCGGCCTCGCGGCCAACGCCGACGCGACGGCGGCGGGTGTGCTCGGCGCCCTCGGCAAGGGGTTCGTGACGACGGCAGGCAAGACGTCGGCTGCCCCCGCCTGCGACTCCGCGGACGCGGCCAGCCCGAACGGACTCGCCCGCAACGGTGCGGAGTACCTCGCCGGAGCGGTCGTCGCCGACGGCTATCTGAAGTCCGCCCTCCCCGGCGCCGAGGACCAGCCCGACTACGGCAACACCGCCGACGCCGTCGTCGCCCTCGCCGCGCAGGGTGCGGTCGAGCAGGCGAAGAAGCCCCTCGCCTGGCTCGAGCAGAACTCCGCGGCCTGGGCGAAGCAGAGCGGCCCCGCCGCCTACGCCCAGCTCGTCTTCGCGGCCCACGCCACGGGCGCCGACCCCCACCGCTTCGGCGGCGCCGACCTGGTCGCCCAGCTCAACGCGACGGGCCCGGCCCCGCAGGCCGCGACGAAGGCCACCGGGGCCGACACCGACGCCGACGCCGACGCCGACAAGAAGGACGACTCGGATTCCGGTTACGGCGTCTGGTGGATCGTCGGCGTCTTCCTCGTCGCCGGCATCGGCATCGGCTTCCTGATCAGCGTCCGCGGCAGGAAGCGGCAGCCGTGACGCGCCGGTGGGCCACCCTCGTCCTCGCCGCGCTGCTGCTGTCCCTGACCGGCACGGTCCCGTCGGCCCAGGCCGCCGGCTACCGCTACTGGTCGTTCTGGGACCGCTCCGGCGACGGCTGGACGTACGCCACCCAGGGCCCGTCCACCGCCCGCCCCGCCGACGGCGACGTCCAGGGCTTCCGGTTCGCGGTGAGCGCGGACTCCCAGGACGCGTCGCAGCCGCGCGGCGCGGCCTCCTTCGCGGCGATCTGCGCGAAGACGCCCGCGCGGGACGACACGAAGCGGGTGGCCCTGGTCATCGACTTCGGCACGGCGGCCGACGCCCCGAGCGGCGAGACCCCGCCGTCGCCGCGCACGGCCTGCGCCCGGGTCTCGCCCGACGCGACGACGGCCGAGGCGCTCGCCTCGGTCGCCGAACCCCTGCGCTACGACACGAACGCCCTGCTGTGCGCGATCACCGGGTATCCGCGGACGGGCTGCGGCGAGCAGGTGTCCGGACAGGCGCCGGGAACGGACGAGCCGACGTCCACCGCGCGGCCGGACACGACGAAGGAGACGGAGGGGAAGGCAGCCGAGGAAGCGGGCGGCGGGCCGTCCGTGGGCCTGTACGCAGGTGCGGCGGCGGTGGCGGTACTGGGCGCGGCGGCGGTCTGGCAGGCCCGGCGGCGAGGATCCCGCCGGAATGGCTGACGGCAGCCCCCGGCGCGCCCCGCTCCACCCCGCCGCCTGGTGGCTGTGGGCCCTCGGTCTGGGCACCGCCGCCACCCGCACCACCAATCCGCTCCTGCTCGGTCTCCTCCTCGCCGTCTCCGCCTACGTCGTCACCACGTGCCGTCCCGACACCCCCTGGTCCCGCTCCTACTCCGCGTTCCTGAAGCTCGCCCTCGCCGTCCTCGTCATCCGGCTCGTCTTCGTCATCGCCCTGGGCTCCCCGATCCCGGGCACGCGGGTGCTCGTCACGCTCCCCGAAGTCCCGCTCCCCGACTGGGCGCAGGGCATCCGGCTGGGTGGCGCGGTCACGGCCGAGGGCCTGCTCTTCGCGTTCTACGACGGTCTGAAGCTGGCGGCGCTCCTCGTCTGCGTGGGTGCCGCCAACGCCCTGGCGAGCCCCTCCCGCCTCCTCAAGACGCTGCCCGGCGCCCTGTACGAGACGGGCGTGGCGGTGGTCGTGGCCCTCACCTTCGCCCCGAACCTCATCGCGGACGTCCACCGCCTGCGCGCCGCCCGCCGCCTCCGGGGCCGCCCCGACACGGGTCTGCGCGGGCTGCTCCAGGTGGGCCTGCCGGTCCTGGAGGGCGCTCTGGAGCGTTCCGTCGCCCTCGCCGCCGCGATGGACGCCCGCGGTTACGGCCGTACCGCCGACGTGCCCGCCCCCGTGCGCCGGACGACCGCCGCCCTCACCCTCGGCGGTCTGCTCGGCGTCTGCGCGGGAACGTACGGCCTGCTCACCGCGGCGGGCGGGAGCTACGGCCTCCCGGTGCTGTTCACCGGAGTCGTCGCGGCCCTCGCCGGGCTGCGGCTGGGCGGCCGGCGCTCACCGCGCACCCGCTACCGGCCGGACCGCTGGACCCCGCGGGCGTGTCTGACCGCCGCCTCCGGTGCCGCGGTGGCGGCCCTCCTCACCGTCGCCGCGTCCGCCGACCCGGCCGCGCTGCACCCCGGGGTGGTCCCGCTGACCGCTCCCGCCCTCCCCCTGTGGCCGGCGGCGGCCGTACTCCTCGGCCTGCTCCCCGCCTTCCTCGCCCCCGAAAGCCCACCGCCAGACCCAGCACATCCAGCAGATCCGGCAGATCCGGCAGATCCGGCAGATCCAACAGTCCGAGCAGTCCGAGCAGTGACCGAGGAGCCGTCGTGATCCGCTTCGAGAACGTCTCCGTGACGTACGACGGCGCCACCGAACCCACCATCCAGGACGTCGACCTGACCGTCCCCGAGGGCGAACTCGTGCTTCTGGCGGGGCCGTCGGGCGTGGGCAAGTCGACGCTCCTCGGCACGGTGTCCGGCCTCGTCCCGCACTTCACCGGCGGCACCCTGCGCGGCCGGGTAACGGTCGCCGGCCGCGACACCCGCACCCACAAGCCGCGCGAACTCGCCGACGTCGTGGGGACGGTGGGGCAGGACCCGCTCTCGCACTTCGTGACGGACACCGTCGAGGAGGAACTCGCCTACGGCATGGAGTCGTTGGGCCTCGCGCCGGAGGTGATGCGCCGCCGTGTCGAGGAGACCCTCGACCTGCTCGGCCTGGCCGCCCTGCGCGACCGGCCCATCGCCACCCTCTCCGGCGGCCAGCAGCAGCGGGTCGCGATCGGCTCGGTCCTCACCCCGCACCCGCGCGTCCTCGTCCTGGACGAGCCGACCTCCGCGCTCGACCCGGCGGCCGCCGAGGAGGTCCTCGCCGTCCTCCTCCGCCTCGTCCACGACCTCGGTACGACGGTGCTGCTGGCGGAGCACCGCCTGGAACGCGTCCTCCAGTACGCCGACCAGGTCGCCCTGCTGCCCGCCCCGGGCGCGGCCCCGCTCCTCGGTACCCCTGCGGACGTCATGGCCGTGTCCCCGGTGTTCCCGCCGGTGGTGGGCCTGGGCCGACTGGCGGACTGGTCCCCTCTCCCCCTGACCGTGCGGGACGCCCGCCGCCGCGCCGGTGACCTGCGGGAACGGCTTGCGGGACAGTCCGGTCGACGGACAGCCGACGCCGAGCCTCCGCCACCCGCCACACCCCTGCCCGGCGCGGGGCCCGCCGCATCCCTGCCCGGCCCGGGGCCCGCCGCACCCCTACCCGGCCCGGCACCCGCCGCGCCCCCGCCCGGCCGGCCCGCCGGGCCCCGGCAGCCGCCTCTCGCCACGGCCGCGGATGCCCCGGCCTCGCCCGGCCTCCCGCCCGGAGCGACGGCGCCCCCGGCGCTCACGCCCGGGCAGGACGCCCGGCGACACCCCGCCGGACGGGAACCGGACCGCTCGGGCCGCCCCCTTCCTCCGGCTCCCGAGCCGCCCCGACCGCGCTTCGCCGGCCTCCGCAGGAACCGCCGCCCGTCCGCCCCCACGACTCCCGCGGCCCCCGTCGAGGCCCGCTCCCTCTCCGTGCGCCGGGCCCGTGTCCAGGCGCTGCGCGGGGTGGATCTCACCGTCGTGCCCGGCGAGACCGTCGCCCTCATGGGCCGCAACGGCGCCGGCAAGTCGACGCTGCTCAACACGTTCGTAGGCCTCGTCGAGCCGTCGGCGGGGACGGTCCACGTGGGCGGTCTCGTGCCGCACCGCACCCCGCCCCGGGACCTGGTCCGGCGCGCCGGTCTGGTCCCGCAGGAGCCGCGCGACCTGCTGTACGCCGACACGGTCGCCGCCGAGTGCGCGGCCGCCGACCGGGACGCGGGGGCCGCCCCCGGCACCTGCCGGGCCCTGGTCTCGGACCTCCTCCCCGGCATCACGGACGACATCCACCCCCGCGACCTCTCCGAGGGCCAGCGCCTCACCCTCGCGCTGGCGGTCGTCCTCACCGCCCGCCCGCCTCTGCTCCTCCTGGACGAGCCGACCCGCGGCCTGGACTACGCGGCGAAGGCGCGCCTGGTCGCCGTCCTGCGCGGGCTGGCCGCCGCCGGGCACGCGATCGTCCTGGCCACCCACGATGTGGAGCTGGCCGCGGAACTGGCCCACCGGGTGGTGCTGCTCGCGGAGGGCGAGGTGATCGCCGACGGCCCGACGGCGGAGGTGGTGGTCTCCTCCCCCTCCTTCGCCCCACAGGTGACGAAGATCCTCGCCCCGCAGGAGTGGCTCACGGTCGCGCAGGTGCGCGAGGCCTTGCGGGAGGCGCTGCGATGACGAGGCCCAGGTGGCGCCCCGTACCTCTGGGTCCCCGTTCGCTCGCCGCGTTGGCGCTGGTCAGCGCGGTGGGCGTGATCGCGTTCGGCTGGCCTTTCCTCGCCCCGCCCACCTCCGCGCTGAACGCGCACGCCCAGGACGCTCCCTGGCTGTTCGCGGGCCTGCTGGTGCTGCTGGTCGCGGTCGTGGCGGCGACGATCTCCGAGTCGGGGCTCGGCGCGAAGGCGGTGGCGATGCTGGGCGTGCTGGCGGCGACGGGCGCGGCCCTGCGTCCGATCGGCGCGGGGACGGCGGGCATCGAGCCGATGTTCTTCCTGATGGTGCTGAGCGGCCGGGTGCTCGGTCCGGGCTTCGGCTTCGTCCTCGGCTCGGTCACGATGTTCGCGTCCGCGCTGCTGACGGGCGGGGTGGGCCCGTGGATGCCGTTCCAGATGCTGGCCATGGGCTGGTTCACGATGGGCGCGGGCCTGCTGCCGGGCGCCGACCGGCTGCGCGGCCGCGCCGAACCGGCCCTCCTCGCGGCCTACGGCTTCGCGGCCTCCTTCGCGTACGGGACGGCGATGAACATGGCCGGGTGGCCCTTCATGGGCGCGCTGGCCTCGGGGGTCGCCTTCGATCCGGACGGGACGGTGCCCGCGAACCTGGCCCGCTTCGCCGCGTACTGCGTGGCGACCTCGCTGGGCTGGGACCTCGGGCGGGCGGTGGTCACGGTCCTGCTGACCCTGACGCTCGGCCCGGCGGTGCTCAAGGCACTACGCAGAGCCACCCGCCGCGCGGCTTTCGAGACCGCGGTCACATTCGAGGCCCCGCCGAAGGCCCCCGAAGGCCGTTGACCGGTGAACCACCCCACATGACTCACATCACCTACTACCCGACCTAGTCGGACAAAACGGACGCCATGCCCATGCCATTATGAGCTCTGACCTGGGCATTGAGAGCCAGCTCACACGAAGCGCCGACTCCCCGAATACGACCACAACTAGCAAAAGGGGTCTTTGCGGACGGCGCTCGATCCTGTTTCTCTGGATGACGTCGCAGGGTGCCGACGAGCCCACGGGCCTCGGCACCACGGCATGCAGCCACCCACCGCAACCACACGGTGCGGCCACGCACCGCGTGACTCCGGCATGCAAGCGACCGCCATCGTCCCCGAAGAAAAAAGGTTCTCCGTGTCCGTCTCCGTCATCCGTCGCATCGCTTCCCCGAAGAAGGCCCTCACCGGCATCGCCGTCGCCGCCGCCACCGCGGGGATGGCGCTGTCCGCCGCCCCCGCCCACGCCGCGACGACGTCCTCCGCCTCCCAGGCCCAGGCGATCGCGCACAAGATGATCCCGGACGCGGCTCAGTACAAGGCCTTCTCCAACATCGTGAAGCACGAGAGCGGCTGGAACGTCAGCGCCACCAACGCCTCCTCCGGCGCCTACGGCCTCGTCCAGGCCCTGCCCGCCTCCAAGATGGCCTCGGCCGGTTCCGACTGGAAGAGCAACGCCAAGACCCAGATCAAGTGGGGTCTGGACTACATGAACTCCCGCTACGGCAGCCCGGTCGCCGCGTGGAACTTCTGGCAGGCCAACGGCTGGTACTGAGCCACGCCACCGCGCTGAACAAGCGCCCCCGTACCGTCGAAGGCGGCGGCCCCCGATCCCCGGGGCCGCCGCCTTCGGCGTTTCCTCACCTCGCCGTGCTCCACTGAGCGGATGACCGGCACCGACCGCCCGACCGAGCCCCCGGAGCCCCCGGAGCGCCCGGAACCCCCAAAACCCTCGGAGCCCTCGGAGCCCTCAGAACCCTCCCGGGCCCCGGAGGCACGCGGGGTCCGCCTGGTCCCCGTCCTCCTCGTACTGACCGCCATGAGCGGCCTGATCGACGCGGTCACCTATCTCGGCCTGGGGCATGTCTTCACCGCCAACATGACCGGCAACGTCGTCGTCCTCGGTTTCGCCGCCGCCGGCGCCCCGGGTTTCTCGGTCCCCCACACAGCGACCTCGCTCGCCTGCTTCCTGGTGGGCGCGGCCACCGGCGGCCGGATCGCACGGCGGACGGGCGACACCTCACCGCGTACACCGGCCCGCGTCATGCTGACCGCCGAGGCGCTCCTCCTGGCCGTAGCCGCGGCCGTGGCGTCCGTCACCGCGGACGACGCCCCGGCCACGGTCTACACGATCATCGCCCTGACCGCTTTCGCGATGGGCCTGCGCAACGCGACCGTCCGCAGACTGGCGGTGCGCGACCTCACCACGACCACCGTCGTGACGATGACCCTGACCGGCCTGGCCTCCGACTCCCGGGCGGGCGGCGGCACGGGCCGGCGCTCGCCACGCCGTACGGCGGCCGTGGCCGCGATGTTCTCGGGCGCGGTGCTGGGCGCGGTCCTGGTCCTCCACAACGACCTGGCGATCCCGCTGCTGCTGGCCGCGACGACATCGGCGGTCCTGGCCCTGACGGTGTCCGGCAAGGAGTGATCAGAGTGATCAGGCGGCCGGCGGAGTGATCGGGTGCGGCGCTACTCGCTGTAGTTCTTCCCGATGGGCCTCCCGGGGATCGGCTTGGCGATGAGCGCGACCGGGACGAACAGGCTGAAGTGGCCGATCGCCATGGTGAGCGTCCAGAGCTGCTCCTCGTCGTAGAGTGCGGACGCCTTGGCGAACAGCTCGTCGGAAACGCGTTCCGCGTACGGGTTCGGGGTGAGGACCGCCTCCACGAGCTCCAGTGCGATCCGTTCGGCGTCGGTGAAGTAGGGGGCGCCCTGCCAGGTGGCCACCGCGGTGATGCGTTGCTCGGTCTCCCCCGCCTTACGGAGTTGGCCGGTCAACGCCACTGCGTGGTAGGTGCTGCCGACGATCTGCGCGGCGCGGTACAGCATCAGGCCGATGGTGGTCTTCGGAACCGGCCCGTTCCAGACGGCGCCGCGCACGGCTCCGGAGAGCTTGGACAGCTCGGGGAAGAGGTGGGTGAGGTCGGGCAGCCGCGACCGGATGCCGCCCTGCTCCCCCGCCGCACCGTCCGTCGTCGCGTCGGTCGGCGTCGCGTCACTCGTCGAGTCGGTCGGCGTCGCGGCCGTCGTCGCGTCGGTCGCCGTCGCGGCACCCACCGCATCGGTCGGCGCGCCGGTCGTCGGGTCGGTCGTCGTCGGGTCGGTCGTCGTCGTGTCGGTCGTCGTAGACGTGGACATGGCGAGGTCGTCCTTCCTTCGTCCTGATGGATGTCTCACCGGTCCGACAACGCAGGCGCTCGGAATGTGAGGTGGGGTGCCGATGTCACGTTCGGGGGCGCTGTCTTGTCTTAGTGGTGAGGACAGACGCGACCGAGGGAGCCGGCGACACCATGACCACACCGCCCCAGCCGGAAGACGGCCGGTCCGACCCGTGCCTGAGCGCGATCACGGGCGAGCGGCGGCAGCTGATCAACCTCGCCTACCGGCTCCTCGGCTCCCTCGCCGAAGCCGAGGACGCCGTGCAGGAGACCTACGTCCGCTGGTACACCCTGTCCCCGCGGCAGCAGCGAGCCATCGAATCCCCCGGCGCCTGGCTGACCAGGGTCACCGGCCGCATCTGCCTCAACCTGCTCAACTCGGCACGGGCCCGACGCGAGAACTACGTCGGCCACTGGCTCCCCGAGCCCCTGCCCGAACCCACGGAGTGGTCAGGCGGCCGGTCGGGCGGCACGACCGTCGACCCGGCCGACCGCGTCACCCTCGACGAGTCGATCGACATGGCCTTCCTCGTCGTACTCGAATCCATGACCCCGGCCGAGCGCGTCGCGTTCGTCCTGCACGACGTCTTCCGCTACCCGTTCGCCGAAGTCGCCGACATCGTCGGCCGCACACCGGCGGCCTGCCGTCAGCTGGCCTCCTCGGCCCGCCGGCGCATCCGCGCCGCGCAGCCGCCCACACCTCCGACCGGCCGGCAGGCCGGCATCGTCAGGAACTTCAAGCGGGCCTGGGAAGCCAAGGACATCGAGGCCCTCATCGGCCTCCTCGACCCGGACGTCATGGCGACCGGCGACGGCGGGGGCCTCGCCACCACCGTGCGCCGCCCGCTCGAAGACGCCGGGCAGCTCGCGCGCGGCCTCGTCGATCTCGTCGACAGGCTGGCCGACCTGACGATCCTGGAGCGGACCGTCAACGGCCGGCCCGGCCTGGTCGCCCGGCAGGACGGCGTCGTCGTGACCGTCTACGCGTTCGACATCGCGGACGACCGGATCACGCACATCTGGGCCGTACGCAACCCCGAGAAGCTCCGCCCGTGGAGGTGAGCCGTGGCGTCGGGACCGATCGAGCCGCGACCCACCTCCCCCGGCGGCTCTCACCCCGCGCTGACCCGCAGCTCCTTCACCCCGTTGATCCAGGCCGACCGCAGCCGCCGGGGATCGCTCACGAGCCTCAGGTCGGGCAGGGCGTCGGCGATGGCGTTGAAGATGAGGTTGATCTCGAGCACGGCGAGTGACTTGCCGAGGCAGAAGTGGGGCCCGCCGCCGCCGAACCCGAGGTGCGGATTCGGATCCCGGGTGACGTCGAACTCGTCGGGCCGCTCGAACACCTCGGGGTCGCGGTTGGCGGAGGAGTAGAAGAGCCCGACCCGGTCACCCTTCCTGATCAGCTTCCCGCCGAGTTCGGTGTCCTGGGTGGCGGTCCGCTGGAAGGCGATGACGGGCGTGGCCCAGCGCACGATCTCCTCGGCGGCGGTGTCCGGCCGCTCCCGCTTGTACAACTCCCACTGCTCGGGATGGGTGAGGAAGGCGTGCATCCCGTGGGTGGTGGCGTTCCGGGTGGTCTCGTTCCCGGCCACGGCCAGCATCAGCACGAAGAACCCGAACTCGTCGGAGTTGAGGTTGCCCTCGTTCTCGGCGGCCACGAGCGTGGAGACGATGTCGTGAGCGGGGCACTGCTTCCGCTCGGCGGCCATGTTCATGGCGTACGCGAGAATCTCGGCGGCGGACTGCTGCCCGACCTCCGCCGTGATGGCGAACTCGGGATCGTCGTACCCGATCATCTTGTTGGACCAGTCGAAGATCTTGGAACGGTCGTCCTGGGGTACGCCGATCAGCTCGGCGATGGCCTGCAGGGGCAGCTCCGAGGCGATGGACGTGACGAAGTCGAAGGAGCCGTCCTGCGCACGGGCGCGGTCGACGATCGCCGTGGCCCGGTCGCGCAGCCGCTCCTCCAGCGCCCGGATGGCCCGGGGTGTGAACCCGCGCTGCACGATCTGCCGCACCCGCGTGTGCTCGGGCGGATCCATGTTCAACAGGATGAGCCGCTGAGCGTCTATCGAATCCCGCTCGATGTGCTCGTTGAACCGGATGATCGCGGTGTTGAGGTAGGAGGAGAAGATCTCGGGGTGGGTCGATACGTACCGGACGTCGGCGTGCCGGGTCACCGCCCAGTAGCCGTCGTCCTGGAAACCGGCCACATTGCCCGTCTGAGGGATCCAGCGGACCGGTTCTGCGAGCCGCGACTCGGCGAACTCCGGCAGCGGCACATGGTGTTGCAGCAGGTCGGGATCGGTGAAGTCGAACCCGTCGGGAAGCGCTGGACAGGGCATCGGCGGCTCCAGCCATCTGACGATGCGATCTGACGGTTCATCAGAAATAGATGCGGTGAAGGTAGTTCAGGACCCTCGAGCCTGCAAGACCCTTGCGGTGACGCACATCACGTAAGCAGACTGCACACAGCGAAGAACTAGAACACGTACTAGTTCCGAAGGGATCCGCACCCATGGCCGCCGAACCCGTGATCGTGGAAGCAGTCCGCACACCCATCGGCAAGCGCGGCGGCGCGCTCGCCAACCTGCACCCCGCCTACCTCCTGGGCGAGACCTACCGCGAACTCCTCGGCCGCACCGGCATCCCCGCCGACGCGGTCGAGCAAATCGTCGGCGGCACGGTGACCCACGCCGGCGAACAGTCCATGAACCCCGCCCGCACCGCCTGGCTGACCGTGGGCCTCCCGTACGAGACGGCCGCGACGACGGTCGACTGCCAGTGCGGCTCCTCGCAGCAGGCCTCGCACATGACAGCGAACATGATCGCGGCCGGTGCCATCGACGTGGGCATCAGCTGCGGAGTCGAAGCGATGTCCCGCGTCCCCCTCGGCTCGGGCTCGAAGCACGGCCCCGGCAAACCGTTCCCGGACGAGTGGAACGTGGACCTCCCGAACCAGTTCGAGGCGGCGGAACGCATCGCGCGCCACCGGGGGCTGAGCCGGTCGGACGTAGACGACCTGGGCGTGCTGTCACAGTCTCGGGCGGCGACAGCCTGGTCGGAGGAACGCTTCAAGCGCGAGACGTTCGCCGTCCAGGTCCCGACGACGGAGGAGGAACAGGCGGCCGGCCAGGGCATGTGGCGCCTGGTCGACCGCGACGAGGGCCTGCGCGACACCTCGCTCGACGCCCTGTCCCGCCTGAAGCCGGTCATGCCGACGGCGATCCACACGGCCGGCAACTCGTCCCAGATATCGGACGGCGCGGCGGCGATCATGTGGGCGTCGAAACGCATGGCCCGCGCGCTGAAACTGAAGCCGAGGGCGAGGATCGTCGCCCAGGCCCTGGTGGGCGCGAACCCGCACTTCCACCTCGACGGCCCCATCGACGCGACCCGCGCCGTCCTCGGCAAGGCGAGCATGTCCCTGAAGGACATCGACATCGTCGAGATCAACGAGGCCTTCGCGTCCGTGGTGTTGAGCTGGACCAAGGTCTTCGACCAGGACCTGTCGAAAGTCAACGTCAACGGCGGAGCGATAGCCCTCGGCCACCCCGTCGGCGCGACGGGCGCCCGCCTCATCACGACGGCCCTCCACGAACTGGAGCGCACGGACAAGGAGTTCGCCCTAATCACCATGTGCGCAGGCGGCGCACTGGCAACCGGCACGATCATTCAGCGCCTGTAGCGCCACCACCGGCCCAGGCAAGGAACGTCGAGAACGCGGCGGGCTCGATCGTGAAGATCGGGCCCGCCGGGGTCTTGGAGTCGCGGACGGCGACGGTGGCGAGGGTCCCGGCGAGTGTGGTTCGAGTGCGCTGCTCCGCACTTCAGGGCAACAACCCCCGACAACTGCGAGCAAGTTCCTCGCCGATCTCCCTGACCTCCGCATCGTCGCTCCGACCGGCCTGGGCGATCAGTTCACCGAGAGCCGGCCAAGCTTCGATGTGGGTCAGCGAGAAAGTTTCTGTATCAGCCAGGAAGTCGCGCAGGTAATCGCCAGGAGCCCGGCCCCGAAAGCGGGAGACCACAGCCAGCCCCTTGGAATGTCCTGAAGAGGAGCTATCAGCCAGAACATCCCCGAGGTGACCACCCACGCGCCGAGCATCCGCAGACTCATCGCGCGCCGCGAGAGAGGCTTTGCCTGTTGCGCCTTCTGCCGTACCTCCTCGTACCTGCCCGTCCTCGCGTAATGGGCATGCAGCCATCGGGCATTACGGCACACCGCCCATCCGAGCAGCCCCAGCCCCGCACCGATCAGGGCCGCCTGAGACAGAATCACGGGATCGTCGAAGCCGGACAAGGCCGCAGCGATCACCAGCGCCATCAGAGTTCCGCTCGCTGCCCCGACGCGCACGGGATGGCGAGCCGCCGCCACTTCCAGCCGGGAAGGAGGCTCACCTGTCCCCAAGACCCGGTCGACCGTCAGTAACGCCTTCTCCCAGCGACGCATGTCCACCCCCATGGAATCCCGTGGAATCCCGCAGCATCCATCAGGAGGACGGCCCGGCTGATGTGCGAGAACCTCAGCCTTCGTTGATACGCGGCGACCCGCAGCCCACGAACCCGTCCCCCGCCCCGTCCGTGACGACCAGCTTGGCTTACCTGGACCCGTGATGTCCCGGGATCCCCACGACCGACCCTCGCCCCGCCCCGGACGGCTCAGCGCAGCGGAGTCGGGCGGGCGCCTGAGCGGTAGCGGGTGATCGCCCTCAGGGCAGCGGCGGTCAGCAGGCACACGCCGGCGATCAGGGAGCCCACGGCGAGGAGCGCCAGAACGACCAGGGTGGGGTTGATCCAGGCCGGAACGAGGTCGTACGAGGCGTTGCACTTGTTGTGCAGCGGGAAGACCTGTGACGGCTCGCGCCAGTGCTCCGTGCGGTAGGCGTCGTCGTACTTCTGGCCCTTCAGGAGCGCGCAGGTCTCGGCCACGTCCAGGCCGCCGGACCACGCTCCCCAGAACCACGTGAGGAACAGCCCCACGCACGACAGTGCCGAGAGCGTCAGCCAGAAGACCGGCGTCCGCCGCATGATCCACGTCTTCGCGTTCCCGAACCTCGCGTTCCCGATCATCGTGTTCCCGGCCCTCGTACTCTCGGTCCTCGTACTCTCGGTCCTCGTACTCCCGGCCGTCGTGCTCCCGAGCCTCGTGTTGCCGAACCTCGTGTTGCCGCCCATCCTGTGATTCTCCCCTCCCGGTGATCAGAACGCTCCGTTGCCCCCAACTGCCGTCTGTACCATGCGTTTTGTCCCGTGCGCGCACTCAGCGGGCCGGGGTGGCGGTGGCCACGGGGAGGGGACGGAACATGCTGAGCGAGGCGTTGACCGCGGCTGCGGCCGGTGGGGGGATGGCCGTCGTGCAGTCGGCCGGGTCGGACGGCTGGACCTGGTTCAGGGCTCGGTGCGCCCGGCTCGTCGGACGGGGGAACGTCGACGCCGAGCGGGAGACGATCGAGCGGCTCGACCGGACCGCCGCCGCGCTGGACGCCGTCGCCGAGGGCGACCGGGAACGGGTGCGGGCGGTGCACGCGGTGTTGTGGCAAGGGGAGTTCGCCTCGCTGCTCGAAGCCCTGGCGCAGGAGGAGCGGGACCAGCTGGTCGAGCAACTCGTCCAGCTGACCCGGGAGTTCGGCGCCGGTGACGGGGCCAAGGGCGGATCCGTGGGCGGGAACACCTTCCACGGGCCCACCGCTGTCCAGACCGGCGATCACAACCGGCAGGAGAACCATTTCGGGTCCGGCGGATGACCGACCCCGATCCCGGCGGCGTCGCGCCGGGCCCCGGCGACAGAGATGCACGTGACACGGATTCCCGTGGCACGAGTTCCGGTGACGGGGAATCCGGCCACAGACACTCCGTCTCCGGCAACGTCTTCCATGGGCCCACCGCCTTTCAGGTCGGCGACCACAACACCCAGCACATTCATCACCACCTCGCTCCGGCCGCCCCCGAGGACGCCCTCGACACCACAGCCGACGAACTCGCCCGTGTCGTCGGCGCCCAGTGGCAGGAGGAGGCCGGGCTGCGGCGACTGCTCGAACCCGCGCCGCTGCCCGTGCGGTGGCGGGTGAGTGAGCGGAAGGTGGCGGGTCGGGTCGTCGGGGCGACGGGTGAGGGAGCGGGGCGGGCGCGGTTCGAGCCGTTGCCGGGGCTCGGGACGGCCACCCGGGACCGGATTCGTGGGGGTGGCGGGCTGCCCGAACTGCATGCCGTCTACGGCGGGTTGGCTTCGGGTCGACTGCTGCTCGTCGGGCCGCCGGCCGCCGGGAAGACCGCCGCCGCCGTGCTGCTGCTCCTCGACGCGCTCGCCCATCGGGCCGCGCGGGCCGCACCCGCGGACCGGGCCCGCGTGCCCGTCCCCGTGCTGCTCTCCCTCGACGGGTGGAACCCGGGCGAGGACACCGCCGCCGACTGGGCCGCCGACCGGCTCAGCCGCGAGTACACGCTGTTCCACGGGAAGGGCGGACGCGCCCGTGCCCGGCAGCTGCTCGAACAGGGGCGTATCTCCCTCTTCCTCGACGGCCTCGACGAGGTCACCGGGAGACTGCGCGGGGCCATGGTCGGCGCGCTGGAGACGGCGCCCTTCCGGCTGGTGCTGGTGTCGCGGGCCAGGGAAGCGGTGCTCACCGCGAAGAAGGCGCGGCTGGGCGGCGCCCTCGCGGTGGAGATCCAGCCGGTCCGGCCCGCCGACGCGGCCGGATATCTGCTGAACCGGCTGCCCTCCGCTCCGTCCCCGGCCTGGCAGGAGCTCACCGGGCGGCTCCTCACGGAGACCGGACCGCTCGCCGCCGCCCTCGCCGGACCGCTCGCCATCGCCCTGCTCCGCGACGTCTACGGCGACGACGACCCCGTCGACGAACTGCTCGACACCGCCCGCTTCCCCACCGCCGCGGCCGTCGAGAACCATCTCCTGGACCACGCGGTCGTCGCCGCCTACACCCGGCGCCCGGGGCACCCCCGTCCGCGCTACTCCGTCAGGACGGCCGAACGCACGCTCCGGTACATCGCCGCCCGGCTCACCCTGGAGGGGACGCGCGATCTGCGCTGGTGGCACATTCCCGGGTGGACGGGCCACCGGCCGCGGATGATCGCCGTGTGGATCGTCTCCACGGTGGTGTGCGGGCCACCAGGCGTGATCATGGCCTGGAGCCTGACTCCGTCCCTCCCGACAGTGCTGCTCGGTGCCGCCGCGGCAATCGTGGGCGGCTACATGATGGCCGTCCAGTTCGTCGCGCGCAGTGTCCCGCAACCGCTGTCGAGCGCCGGCTGGCGCGACATCTTCACCCGGAGGACGGTCAGGGCGGGCATCACCCAGTGGCTGTTCGTGGGCACCGGTCTCGTCTGGGTGATACCACTGGTGGTCGACAACGCCCCGCCGTACTGGTTCTGGTATCTGGTCACGCTGCCGCTCGGCTTCAGCGAGGTGCTGGTCACGGGGCGGGGCTACGAGATCATCGCCTTCACGCCTTTCCTCTCCGCGGGCGCGGGACTCTACGACAAGGTGCGTGAGGACTTCGCCCGGCCTCCGGTCGTGGACACCCGGTCGGTGAGCCCACGTGACGTGTGGCGGCACCACATAGGGCTGCGCCTCTTCCTCGGGCTGCTCACCGGCCTCGCCCTCGCGCTGTACATCGGCCCCATGGTGGCCTGGTCCACATTCTGGCTGCGGGGGGCGGAGTTCGGGCTGACGGCCTTCCTGTGGACCGGCGCGACCTCGGCCATGGTCGGCAACCTCGCCGTCGCCACCGCCCTCACCGCCGTACAGCTCCACCACGAGGAGGGCACCCCCGTACGGCTGATGCACTTCCTGGAGGACGCCCGTCGCCGCAATCTGCTGCGGGCGACGGGCCCCGTCTACCAGTTCCGGCACGCGCGGCTCCAGGAGCGGCTGGCCGCGAGAAGCACGCCGGAGTGATCCGCTCCTACCGGCCGGGCGCCGGCATGGGAACGGTCTCGCTCCATCGGAACGTCATCGACAACGGTTTCTGGCCGCCGGGGAAGACCGCGCGGGCGGCGTTGGAGATGCCCGACGCCATCGGGTCCTTCGCTCCGCTCTCGTACCCTTCCTTCGACACGCCACGGGTCAGTGACTCGACGGTCATCTTCTGTGTGATCTCGAACTGCACCGTTCCGCGCCGGTTCAGCCTGTTGTAGCCGGTCACGGTCGCCTTCATGTTGAAGGAGCCGAGCACCGCGCGGGTGGCGCCCGCCGCCGTGTCCGGGTCGTTGTCACCGGCGAGCTGCATGAGGGCGTCGGACACTTCGCCCACCATCATTCCCTTGAGGGGAAGGTCGTTCATGGCCGCGCCGTACTTGGTCTTGTAGTCGAGCCCCTTGATGGTCTGCCCTATCTTCGTGTTCTTGCGGTGCGAGAGGAACGTGCGCACGACCTGCATCCAGATGTGATCCTGGACGGCCCGGGTCATCTTGTCGTTCTCGTCGAAGTAGTAGGCGGACGGCGTGACGCCCATGAACCACATGGCCGTGAGCTGGGTGGCGTTGGGGTTGAGGATGACCTCCGGGTTGAGAACCAGCTGCTCGCGGTAGGCGGCCGCGGCCCGACGGCCCAACTCGTCCTGTCGCGTCCACGTGTCGCCGTTGGCCGTGCCGCAGTTGCTGTTGCACGGGTGGGGAGTCTGCGGCTTGGAATAGTCGACGGCTTCGTTGGGGCGCCCGTTGCCGGGGGTGCCGTCGGGGCGGGTCGGGCAGGGCGTGTCGTCGCCGTTGCCGCCGCAGGCGAGGCCCAGGCCGGTGGGGTCGCTGTGGGTGAGCGGGTTCTGCACCGCGTACGTGTAGCCGTTCATGGCTTGGAGTTCGCCGGCTTCCAGGAGCGGGTCGACGCTGATGAACTGGCCGATGGACGTGTCGTACTCACGGGCGCCGATGTGGGTCAGGCCCGAGGTGGCGTCCCGTGTCTTGCCCAGGAAGCCCTTGTCGTCCGGCCAGGGTCCGTTCGACGTCGTGCCGCGGTCGGCGCCGAAGGGGGTCGTGTAGCGCTTGGTGAAGGTCTGGCCGGTGTCCGGGTTGAGCGCCAGCGTCGAGGTCTGGTGCTGGTCACCCGTGAGGTAGGTGAGCTTGTTGGTGCCCGACTGGTTGGAGCGGACGGCGACCGTCAGTTCCTCGGCACCGTAGTAACGCTGGGACCAGGTCGTGCCGTTGGCGCGGAGGTGGAGTTCGGTGGCGCCTGTGTACAGAACGCGTTCTCCGTTCTGCGTGCTGCGGATCAGCAGGGTTCCGTCCGTGGTGTAGAGGTAGTCGGTCGCCACCCCGCCCTCGGTGAGCTTGCTCAGCTTGCCGTCGGCCGACCACTCCAGGGTCTGGGTCCCGCTCGCGCCGGGCCGGTGCCATGTGTTGCCGGACTTGTCGTAGTTGTAGGAACGCTCCGGGGTGGCGCAGTCCGTCTTGGTCGTGGTGCCGGTCAGGGTGTGCGGCTGGGCGGTGAGGGTGGTGGGGTAGCAGTACGTCGTCCTGGTGTCGCCGGTGCTCTTGTGGACCGTCTCACTGGTCCGCTGGCCCGCGTTGTTGTACTCGTAGGTCGACCAGTACGGGGCCGGCCCCGACAGGCTCGACGCGCTCTTGGTGTCGGTGCACTTCTGCGAGGCGGGCGTCCAGGCCTCGGTCAGGCGCTGGTGGCCGTCGTAGGTGAAGCACTGGGTGTCCGCGGAGCCCGTGCCGCCCAGGAGGGTCGGGTCGCTGATCGCGGTGACGTTGCCGGTCTGGTCGTAGGTGTAAGTGAGGTCCTGCAACATGTAGCCGTGGGTCTGGTCGGTGACATGGCTGCCGGTCAGGCGGCCCGTGCCCTCCTCATAGGTGTTCGCCACGTAGACGTTCTTGTTGCCGGTGCCGCCGGTCCCCAGGGTGAACTGCTGCGGCTGTGCCAGCGCCGAGTAGTCCGCGTCCAGCAGGTACCCGGTCGCGCCGCCGACCGAGGTCACGTCGCCCACGTCGTCGTACCCGTAGTCGACGATCTCGGACGACAGTCCGCCCACGGCCGGCTCACGGCTGAACTTCTTGCTGCCGTCGACGTTGTAGCCCGTCTCGTACTCCAGCGTGGCGGGTGCGCCCGCCTTCACGAACGGGTCGCTGTCCGGCAGCTGCAGCTGGGTGCCCGTGGGGCGGTTCAGGCTGTCGTAGGCGGTGACGGCCTGTGTGTAGGACGCGCCCGCCTTGCCGTCGACGTAGCGGGTGGAGGAGGTGAGCTGACCCTTGAGGAGGGTGTCGTAGACGAAACCGGTGAGCTGGTTGGCATCGGTCTTGGAGCTCTTCCAGGTACCGGTGATGCGGCCCAGAACGTCGTACTCGGTCACGACGGCCGTGCCGCGCGCGTCCGTCGTCCTGACCGGACGGTCGAGGGCGTCGAACTCGGTGAGCGTCACGCCCTTGTCCGGGTCCGTGCTGATGCCCTCACGGCCGAACAGATCGTAGACGTAGGACCACTTGGCGCCGTCGGGACCGGTGAGCGTCAGCTTCTTGCCGTCCAGGGCGAAGTCCGTCTTCGTGGACGTGTACGAGGCGCCGGCGCTGCCGCCGTAGGAGGCGTCGGCCGGGCTCGTGCTCGCGTACTCGCGGGTCTCCGTCGCCTGGCCGCGGACGTCGGTGATCGTACGCTGCGCCGAACCGCCCTCCAGGGCCGTGGTCGCGACCGAGTCACCCGTGTAACTCGTTCCCGTGGCCCACTTCTTGATGCCGTAGATGTACAGGGTGCTCGTCGCCACGCGGCCCGCCCCGTCGAACACCGTCCCCGTCTGCTGAGGCGCCTCGCCGTACTCGGCCCGCGTGTACGTGCCGTTGGGCGTGCTGGTGGTGTCGAAGATGTCGGCGTACGTCTCGTAGGCCAGGCCCCGTGTGTCGTAGCGCGTGTCCGTCAGCAGCCGGCCGCCCTCGGGTGTGGGCGACTGGGTCTGCAGGGGGCGCAGGAGCGCGTCGTAGATCGTGTAGGTGGTCTTGTAGGTCTCGCCGTCCTTCTTCAGCGTCGAGGTCGACACCCAGGACGGCTTGGCGTCGTCCGTGTGGTACGCGTACTTCTGGTTGGGGGTCTGGCTGCCGCTCGTCCGGTTCGGCAGCCACACGTCGGTGAGCCGGCCGAGGGCGTCGTAGGCCATCTCGGTCTTCTTCAGACCGACGTCATAGGTGCGCAGTGGCACCGCGCGACGCGGGTCGAGGAAGGTGACCGTGTTGTACGTCTTGGCGTCCGTGGTGATGGTCTTGGTCAGCGGTCCCGCGTCCACGGGCGTGTAGGCGGTGCTGGTGGGGTTCCCCACCGAGTCGATGACCTTGAGGGTGCGGCCCAGGGTGTCGTACGTCGTGGTGGTGGCCGTCTGCCAGCCGGACGGGATCCGGTCGCCGGCCGCGTCGGCGGTGGCGGTGTAGCCGGTGGGGCGGCCGGTCCAGGTCGCCAGGCCCCTGGTGGGCTTCTGGGTCGCCGACCAGGTGGTGGCGTTCGCGGTGTCGTAGACGGTGCCCACGTCGGAGAGCACGCTGCCCCGCTCGGGGGCGGCCGGGTTCATCGTCGCGGGCAGGGCGAGGGAGGCGTCCGCGGTCGCGCAGCCGCGGGCCACCGTGCGGGTGCGGGAGGTCAGGCCGGTGAGGCCGATGTCGGCGTTGCGGGCGTACCAGGTGCGGGTGCAGGTCTCGTCCGAGGCCTTGCCGACCTGCCCGGAGTCGTCGACCGTGACGGGCATGCCGTAGCTGTCGTAGGAGGTGTTCGTCAGCCGCTCGCGCCACGTCTGCGAGGCCGTCAGGTAGGTGTAGGTGTGCACCTTCTGCGGGCGGACGAAGCGGGCGACGTGGTCACCGGCGCCGGGCACGCTCTGGCGGGCGGTCTCCTGCGACCAGGGGTCGTTCACCGTCGCCGAGATCGCCGTGGATCCGTCATAGGTGACCTGCTCGCGCAACTGCCCCGAGTACGGGTCGCTGTCGGTGATGGCGGGGGCCCCGAGAGCGGGCGTCGACAGGGGGGCGACGGAGACGGACTTGTGGGTGCCGTCGCTCTTCTCGTCACCGTCCATGCCCTGGAGGTAGAGGGAGACCGTCCGGGAACGGGTCACGCCCGTCGCACCGGTCCACGCGGTCACCTGGGCGTAGCCGCGCCACTCCGACCAGGTCCGCTCGGCCTTCGGAGCGAACGGGTCGTCGCTGTGGTGCCAGGCGGCACCGCTGTAGGAGTAGGCGTGCTCGACCGCCTCGTTGTTGCCTGTCGGGTCGGACACGCCGACGGCCAGCACCCGGTACTTCTGGAACCAGTCGATCGAGGCGTCCTCGCCACCGTTGATGTGCCAGAACTGGGGATAGCACGAGCGGGTGTTGCTGTCCGGGGCGGCGCCCAGCACCTGGCTGCGCACGCACTCCGCCGCCGACAGCGTCACCGTGGTGATCGCACCGGTCTCCGAGACGAGGGTGGAGATCCGCGGCCGGGTCAGGGGCAGGATGTCGTCCGTGCCGTCGACGCGGTTCGGCCGCATCTGGTAGGTGAACGCCACCGGGTTCAGCGCGACGCTCGTGGCACCCGCCTTCGCTGTCCGCTTGAGCGACTTCAGGGTCAGCACCTGGTCGGAGCTGTCGCCGATGTCTCCGCCGTCCAGGTACTGCCCGACCATGTCCCAGGAGTCCACCGCGTCGTACGCGGCGGAGGTGGCGTTGTAGGAGAAGGTGTCGATCCCGGTCAGCCGCTTGCGGGAGAAGAAGGCCGGGCCGACCGCCTTGCACTCGTCGTCGTCCTTGGCGCAGATCGCGTCGAACGGCACGTCCGGCCAGTTGTCGGCGGTGTCCTTGGTCAGGCTGGAGCAGTCAGCGGCGGTGCAGCGCTCGGCGTAGCCGAAGGTGACCTTCGCGTCCGCCTTGTCGGTGAACAGGGCGCCCTTGCGCAGGCCGTACTCGATCCGGCCCAGGTAACCGCCGCGAATGTAGGAGGCGTTGGCGGTCTCGGCCTTGTTCTTCTTGTAGTAGTTCGATTCCTTCGTGTACCAGTAGGTGGCCGCGTTGCCGCGCAGGTCCTCGACGTAGTCGAGGCTCCACCGCCAGCCCTGGGTGAGCGCGCGGTCCCCGAAGGCGTCGCCCTTGTCGTAGCCCGGCTCACCCGAGTCGTCGCCGAACACCGGGACCGTCGCCACGGAGTCGGTGCGCTGCGTGTCCGCGCCGTCCAGCTTGTTCTGACCGAACACGTACTTCGTGCCGTCGCCGGTGACGACGGTCCAGTACTCGCCGTTGTCGTCGCCGTTGTCCGCGCCGGTGGACCGCGTCACCTTCGAGGCGTCGTCGCCCTCCAGCCGCCACTGACCGTCGTCGTCGTCCTTGACCAGCCGCGTCGACCTGCCGTTCAGCACCAGCCGCGCGTTGTCGTACTTCCAGCAGAGGTCCGAGATGTCCTCGTGGCCGTCCTCGTCGCACGAGCCGTAGGTGCGCTCGATGTAGGACTCGGTGAGCGAGAACCCCTCACCGACCGACGTGCCCTGGTTGTTGGACGTGGCCGTGCGGCCGTCGACGCTGCCCGAGTCGTACGACAGCGACAGCGGTGGCAGCGGACCCGCCGCCGCGGGCGGCAGCGTGAAGTCGTACGACCAGGTGAACGCGCCCGAACTGCCGCCCCCTTCCCAGGACGAGGAATCCGACAACGGGGTGGCCGAGTAGTTGCCGGTGCCCTTGGGCGACTCCCCCGACCCGGCCGCGGTGGCGGTGACGGCCAGTACGGTGGCGGCCGGGGCCGCACTGCCCGCGGCCTTCATGAGCTGGGTCGACGCACCGTCCGCGGACTCGGTGATGCTGACCTTCGCCGAGACCGACCGGTGCGCGAGGTCGTTTTCCGACACGAGCGGACGCTGGGTGCGGCACTCGCTCTTCCCAGGGGTCGTCAGGGCGCACGCGGGAAGCTGCACCAGACGCAGCCGCTGCGACCAGCCGCCGCCCAGGGCCGAGGCGAAACCGCTGTAGTCCACGCTTACTTCGGCCTTGCCTGCGGTGTCCGCCCCGGCCGTCAGCAGCACACCCGTGACGCCTGCCGCGCGAGCGGCCTTCTGATCCAGCACGGTGACGCGCGCGGTGCCCGCCACGGCGGGCTTGTCCCCGGACGACGGCGCCAACGTGACCGGGACTCCGCCCGGTTCGGCCTTCCCCGGCTTGCCGCCCGTGAGGACGAGCTTCGCCTCGCCCCGGCCGGGCCAGGCCGCCTTCCGCTCCGTGAGGGCCCGGTCGGCCTGCGCCTTGTTGGCCTTGTTTTCCTGGGCGACCCGCTTCCGGGCTTCCTTCGCGCCGAGGCCGTCGACCGTCTCGACCTTGCTCACCCGGGACTTGGGCACGTCGGGCCGCCCCAGGCCGGAGGTCTCCGCGGCCTGGGCCAGCTGCGCCGCGCCCAGCGGTGCGACGAGCGCGAGGGCCAGCGACTGCATCAGCAGCCGACCGGCGTGGTGCCGGCCGGCACCACCCCCTCGCCAATATGAGGTGCCCCTGCCAAAGATCATCGTTTTTCCCCGGTCCTGTCGAAAAAGGTCTCGAAAGAGGTCTCAAGAAAGGTCTTGAGGAAGATGTCGAGAAGGGTTCGGAGCCGTGCGCAGACGTCGGGGCAGGGGCAGCCCGTCGAGCGAGCTGCCCCTGCCCCTCCTCGTCAGTCGCCTACGGTCTCCTCGATCTGCTCGGATCCGGCCATCGCGCCCGCCCACAGCCGAACGTCCGCGACACGGCCGGGCAGGTAGTGCCCCCATGCGTTGCCGGCGAAGTCCTTGCCGACCGCGAAGTCGCCCGAGCCGATCTTGGCCGTGAACGCCTCGTCGTCGCCGTTCTGGACGGCTCCCAGGTAGAGGCCGATCGTGCCGTCCTGGGCGTTGAAGACGCCGGTCATCCTGACCGTGCCGTCCACCATGGCGGCCTCGTCGGACGCCACCGCGCTGAACGTGCCGTTGGCGTCGAGCCGGCCGAAGCGCCAGAAGCCCACCGGAACGGTCTTCTCCTCCAGCGTCTCCTCGTCCAGCACGGTCTGCTTGTCCGTCAGCTCGTACCAGAAGCCCCAGGCGGACCCGTCGGCCGTCCGCTGTCCCACCACCTGGCCGGTGTAGCCGACGCTCTTGCCGACCAGCGCGGTGGCGTCCAGGGACGCCAGCGTCGTGACCGTGAACGACCCCGTGTCGTCCACCACCGGACCGGCCGTGGTGGCCGCGTCGTCCACCCCGTCCAGGACGATCGACTCACCGTTCAGCGAGGCCCCGCCGCCGAGGGTCAGCGACCGGCCGTAGCCCGACGTGGTGTCGGCGACCGTGGTGTCGACGCCCCGGTCGGCCGACCAGTCGGCGACCAGCTCCACCCCGGCGTACCCCTGCGACGTCAGCGTCCGCGCGTCGTCCTCGATCTCCTCGGCGGACAGGGCCCGCTGCCAGGCCGTGGGCTCGTCGATGCTGCCCTTGAAGTGGTCCACGTAGTTGTCCGCGTACAGCAGGCGGCCGATCTGGAAGGCGCCGTCCGCGTGCCAGGCGGGGCCCGCGTCGACCGAGGCCTGCAGCTTGCCGTTCACATAGAGGTGGACCTTCTTGGCGACGGCGTCATGGACACCGGCCACATACGTCCACACTCCCTTGGGCGACGTGTTCGGCGCCGCCGCCTCGTGGAAGGCGCCGTCCGTGCCCAGCACGCGCATGCTCCACCGGCCGCCGTACGAGATGATGAACGGGCTGTACTTCGCGGTGAACGGGCTCGTCGTCGCCGTGGACTGGCTGAGGACCGTGACGGTCTTCGTGGAGGCCGGGTCGACCCGTACCCAGGCGGCGACCGTGTACGACCCCGCCGTGTCCAGCACCGTGCCGGCCGTGGCCGCATAGCCGGTGCTGCCGTCGAGGGCCAGCCCCTTGTCCGTCACCGGCGTCGCCAGCGGCACGCCGGAGGCGTCACGCGTGATCAGTCCGCGACGGCCGCGGTCGTCGCGGAGCGCACCGGCGCTGAGGGTCGCGTTGTCCGCGCCGTCCCAGGTCGCGGAGTCCACCGCCGCTCCGTCGGCCTCGGCGAACTGCCACTGGCCGACCGGCTTCTCACCGTCGGCGACCACGAAGTCGACGACGGACTGCGCACCGTAGCGGCCGATGGTGTCCTTGGCCCGCACGTACAGGCGGTACGTGCCGGCCTTCGAGGGCGTGATGCCGACCGACACCGAAGCTCCCTTCTGGTCCGGCGACCACGCGGCCGTCGAGGAGAGCTTGTACTGGTAGGCGACGTTGGTGTCGCCGGTGGCGGGCGCGAACTTGAACGTGCCCTTCACCGCGGGCCCGCCGTGAGCGGTGCAGTCGTTGGCCGTGCACGCCGTGTAGGGGCTG
Organism: Streptomyces sp. NPDC002884; assembly: GCF_040295245.1. Lineage (NCBI taxonomy): Bacteria > Bacillati > Actinomycetota > Actinomycetes > Kitasatosporales > Streptomycetaceae > Streptomyces > Streptomyces sp. NPDC002884. The sequence continues at coordinate 420,231 of NZ_JBEOVB010000001.1, forward strand.
CCGACGGTGATGCCGGGCGCCTTGGGCGCGCTGGAGTCCACCTTGAAGTAGCACCAGCCGGTGGTGGTGGCGTTCGACGGGCCGGGCAGATTGCTGGCACCGCCGTTGTAGTACGACCGCACCCAGGCCCGGTACCGGTAGAGCGTGCCGTCCGTGAGGGTGGACCAGGTCAGCGTCACCTTGGTGTTGTCGCCGACGTAGCCGGTCGACGGACGTGCGTCGCCGTTGCCCGGCGTGGTGTCCACCCAGGTGCTGCCGCTCTTGCTGTCGAGGTCGTAGGCGATCCGCAGCTGGGCGTCCTTCTCGCCACCGGCCTTGGTCTGCGCGGTCGCGGCCAGCGCCGGGGTGGGGTCGGAGACGACAGCCGGGTCGCTCTCGGCGGTCTCGCAGACCGTGCCGGAGCCGGTGACGAGGCCGACGGCGCTCGGCTTGTCGGGCAGGCCGACGAAGTTCACGGCGAGCACGGCGTCGTTCTTGAACCGCTTCCAGGCCGACGGGTCGGACTCGTCGTGCGCCTTGATCTCCAGCGTCAGCCGGGAGAACTTGCCCGCCGCGAAGTTCGCCATCGTCGAGGTGAGGTTCTCGTTCGTCTCCTCCGCGTTGTCGTTGAACTCGATCGGCGCGTCCGGAGAGTCCGGGTCGCACAACGAGCCACGCCCGGCCGAGACGTTCCGGTCCACCATCAGGTCCAGCTCCGCGGGCCGCGAGGACCACGTGGTCGCGGACGAGATGTTGTTCGTACGGACGAGGTCCACCCAGCGCGGATCGCACTGGAACGCCCAGGGCTCGGTCACCCGGAACGTCGCGTCCAGGACCTTCTTGCCCTTCAGGCTCGCCGGTGAGAACTCGAAGTACAGCTTCTGCACATAGCCCGGGCCGCAGTAATAGCCGTTCCAGGTACCGCACTTCCCGGCACCCTTGCCCTGGTCGTCATCGCCGTTGCCCCAGCCGTACGACTCGTAGCCGTCACTGCGCAGCAGGGTCCGCTCCGACTCGCCCCAGGTCACCGTCGGGTCGATGAAGAGCGGGAACGCCGAGGCGTCGGTCTTCGTGAGCATCGCCGGGTCCGGCACGACCGACAGGGAGTCCTTGGTGACGGCCACGTCCATCCTGGCGACCTTGTCGCCCTGGCCGGGCTCCAGCCCCGAACCGGACGGCGCCACCTCGGCGGGGTCGGCGGGCTCCACCGGCCCCTCACCCAGCGCCTGCACCCGCACCGACTGCGGCTGAGCCCCGGCGGTCTCGGAGGCCCCGGCGGTCTCTGAGGCCGCGACGGTCTCGGAGGCCGCGACGGTCTCTGAAGCCTCCGGTGTCACGGCCGCCTTGGACGTCTCCGGCGTCTCCGGCGTCTCTGGTGTTTCCGGCGTCTCGGCTGCCCCCGGCGTCCCGGCAGTCTCGCCGGCCGAGTCCCACATCCGTGCCGGCGGGGCCTTGAACACCGTGCGTCCGCTGCCGTCGACGGCCACGAGATTGCCCGCCGCACCCTCGCGAACGTCCAGCCCCTGAGCCTTCAGCCCGAAGGTGAGCTTCTTCAGCTCCTCGTTCGCCGCCGCTTCGGCCGTCTTCACCACGAACACCGGCTGGAAACTCTCCGGTGTGGCCGTCACCTGAAGGTCGACGCCCGGCAGCACATCCGCGTACACGGCGCTCGGGCCGTCCAGCCGCGGGGCCGGAAGACTGCCCGGCCACTCCAGTTCCAGTGAGTTGCCCTGGTTCTCGATCCGCGCCAGCGGCGCCTTTTCGCCCCCCGCGGAGAACGCGATCGACACAGCGGCGGCCTTCGGCCCCACCGAACCATCAGAGCGTTTCTCCAGAGTCGCGTCGGGCGCCTGCCAGCCGCCGTCCGGCTTGGCCACGCGCACCGGAACGACCGACTGCTCCAGCGTGAAAGTGAACCCGTCGGGGTTGGCGTAGACCGTGGTCCGGTCCGTACGCTCCCCCAGCACCTCCACCCGCCGGCCGGACTCCTCGGCCTTCGCCAGCGCCTGCTGCCCCTCCGTCAGGGGCGCGGAATCCTCCGCCGGAGCAGCGGAAGCCTGCTGCACGGGCAGCACCAGCATGCCCAGCAACACGGCCAACGCGGCCGTCGTCGCTCCCGTCCCCCCGCCTCTGCCGCGTCTACGACGTCCGAACGCGCCTGAACCACCCCGTGCCGAAAGCACTGAACTCCGCCCCCCAGAGTCAGAAGACCTCGAAAAAGTAAGCGAATTCAAACCTCTCTCTCACCCAGCGTCAAGGAACTATCGCTTTACGCAATGGCCACTTGACGCACCAAAGCCGGTCAACTGCCTCGTGGGAATTGCGCTCTCGACGGAGAGAAGTCCGCACGGAGCAGGAAATGAAAGAAGGGTGAAAGAAGGATGAAAGAAAAGGGAAAGAGGAAAGGGGAAAGAGAACGACAGCCTTTAGCCGTTGACGGCCATCACCATATAGAGGCCCGCGATGACCGCGACCACGCAGACGACGGCCAGGACGATCAGCACGAGGCCGATCAGGCCGGTCGTGCCGACGATCGCCATCCACCCGGCGCGTTCCGCGCGTTCGGCCTTCTGGACCGCGTCGCGGTAACCGCTGTCGTCGTTCCAGTCACGATCCGTCATGATGCCCCCGTGTCCACCCGCTGATTGTCCCACTGCTCCGGTCGAGCCCGGGCCGGAACGAGTGATCACCTCGGTGCCGGATTCCTCTCCGGCACCTCGGGCACCGCGGGCTCGGCGGCCCTCGTCACCGCCGTCACCGCGGCGAACCGCGCCCGCGGGCCCATGAGCAGGTACGACAGGCCGAAGCCGCCGCCCACCACGAGCGCACCGCCGGCCGCGTCCAGCACCCAGTGGTTGCCGGTCGCCACGATCGCCGACACCGTGAAGAACGGATGCAGCAGGCCCAGCGCCTTCATCCACCACTTGGGGGCGACGATCGCGATGACCAGCCCGCACCACAGGGACCAGCCGAAGTGCAGGGACGGCATCGCCGCGTACTGGTTGGTCAGCGCCGTCAGCGTCCCGTAGTCCGGCTTGGAGAAGTCCTGGACGCCGTGGACCGTGTCGATGACGCCCAGGTTCGGCATCAGGCGGGGCGGGGCCAGCGGGTAGAGCCAGAAGCCGACCAGGGCCAGCAGGGTCGCGAAGCCCAGGGAGGAGCGGGCCCAGCGGTAGTCGACCGGGCGGCGCCAGTACAGGAGGGCGAGGACCGACAGCGGGACCACGAAGTGGAAGGACTCGTAATAGAAATCGAAGAAATCCCGCAGCCAACCGACCTTCACCACCGCGTGGTTGGCCCAGTGCTCGATGTCGATGTGCAGGAACCGCTCGATGTCGAGGATCTGCCGGCCGTGGTCCTCCGCGCGGGCCCGTCCGGCGGAGTTCGTGCCGCCGGTCGCCCCCAGCCGGACCTGCTGGTACGCCGCGTACGTCACGCGGATCAACAGCAGTTCGAGGAGGAGGTTCGGGCGGGTCAGGACGCGCTTCAGGAAGGGGAGCAGCGGTACGTGCTTCCAGCGCGTGGGGACCGGCCGCGCGTACTCCGTCGGAACGGGCGTGCGGTAGTACGGGGACGTGCGCGGCAGGAACGGGACGACCGTGGCCGCCGCGACCGCCGCCAGCAGCACCGCGTTGTCGCGCAGGGGGTACAGGACCGCCATGTTCGGCAGCATCATCTTCGCCGGGAGGGTCATCACCAGGATCACCGCCACCGGCCACACATAGCGGTCGGAGGCGCGCTTGCCGACCCGCCCCACCACGGCCGGCAGGACCCACAGCAGCTGGTGCTGCCAGGTCGTGGGCGAGACGACGATCGCCGCGCAGCCCGTGACGGCGACCGCCAGCAGCAGCTGACCGTCGCGGGCGTAGCGGACCGACCGGCGGACGCCCAGGGCGGCGACGGCCGCGCCGAGCGACAGGAACAGGCCGATTTCCAGCGGGCCGGAGAGACCGAGGCGGAGCAGGGCGCCGTGCAGGGACTGGTTGGCGAGCGCGTCGGCCTCGCCGCCGAGTCCGACGCCCGCCATGTGGTGCACCCAGTAGGTGTACGAGTCGTGCGGCATCGCCGCCCAGGCGAGCGCGGTGACCGCGGCGAACGTGGCGCCGGTGGCGGCCGCGGCGCGACGGCGGCCGGTGAACCACAGCAGCGCGGCGAAGAGCAGGACGGTGGGCTGGAGGGCCGCCGCCAGGCCGATCAGGACACCGGCCGCCCGCCAGTCCCGTACGACGAAGCAGCCGAGCAGGACCAGCAGCACCGGGATGATGCTGGTCTGGCCGAGCCAGAGGGTGTTGCGCACCGGCAGCGACAGCATCAGCAGGCTGATCACGACGGGCGCGGCCAGCAGCGCCGTCCGTCTGCTGACCGGCTGGGGCAGCGCACGCGCCACGACCAGGCCGAGGGCGGCCACCAGCAGCAGCGTGCCGAAGGTCCAGCCCCAGCCCAGGGCCTGTTCGGCCGCCCGGGTGAGGGGTTTGAGGACGAGCCCGCCGAAGGGGGTTCCCGTGAAGCGCGTGGAGTCGTAGAGCGAACCGTTGACGTGCAGTACGCCGTTCGGTCCGACCCAGGTCTCCAGGTCCGTCAGCCGTTCTCCGCGCGGGGTGCCGAGGACGACGGCCACCTGGCGCACGGCGAGGACCGCCGCCACCAGCCAGAGACCGAGGCGGGCCACGCGCAGCCGCGTCCTCGCCGTGTCGGCCGCCGTGGACCCGAAGGCCTCCGTCGGCCGCCCGCTGTGCTCCGCATTCGCCACGCCTCGTCGGCCTCCCGCCGCGTTCGTCCCACGCGTCCCGTGCACGAAGTGTCCTACCGAACCCTATGAGGCTCGAACCGCCCCACGGACAGAGACGCAGGCCACCCCCGCTTCACCTGACGTCCGCTCTCCTTTTGTCCGGAAGACGATAGTGGTCCCGGGGCCCCGCCGTTTCCACGGGCCGGGATGCGAGACGGGACACGGGCCGGGATGCCGGACGGTCAGCGGCCGGTCGGGGGGCGGGATTTGGATCAGGCCGCGAACGGAACAGGGGCTTCAGCCGTACCGTCGTTGCCACCACAATGCGCGCTGGCGGGTACGGAGAGTGCTGGAGGGGATACGAGGCATGGTCGGTTTCCTGCGGGGACGGCAGGCGCGGCGCAGACGGTCACGCGGGCGGGTCGTGGCCGTGCTGCTCGCTCTGCTGGCGATCCAGCTCGGTTCGCTCGTCGCGCCGGCCTACGCCTGCGGCTGCGGCGCGCTGCTCCCGGCGGACCAGCGGCAGATCGTGGTCGGCCGGGAGGTCTCCGTCGTGCGCTGGGACGGCGCGCAGGAACAGATCGTGATGCGGCTGACGGTCGACGGGGACGCCGACCGGGCCGCCTGGATCATGCCCGTGCCACACCGGGCGACGGTCGGACTCGGCGACCCGGAGCTGTTCGACCAACTGGCCGCGGCCACGGCACCCGTGCACCGCACCCGCCACCACTTCTGGCCGCAGGACGGCGACTGGCCGCTGACCACCGGCGGCGACACCGGGGGCCCGCCGCCGCCCGGGGCGGGACCCGGCGTCGGCGTGATCGGACGCGAGCGGCTCGGCCCGTTCGACGTGGCCCGGCTCACCGCCACCGATCCGGGCGACCTCGACGACTGGCTGCGCGCCAACGACTTCACCCTCCCGGGTCCCCTGGAGAGCGCGCTCCAGCCGTACGTCGACCGGCGCTGGGAGTACGTGGCGGTCCGGTTGGCCCCCGAGAGCACCGGGACCGTGCTGCGCGGCGAGCTCGAGCCGCTGCACCTCAGCTTCGCCGCCGACAGCCTCGTCTACCCGATGCGGCTGTCCCGGCTGGCTGCCACCCCGCAGTCGCTCGGCCTGTACGTCCTCGCCGCCCACCGCATGGAACCGGCCTCGGCGATCGGCGGTGAGCGGCCCCGGGTGACGTTCGCCGGGCCGCTCGGCGGGGCGACGGGGCCACTGGCCGAGCTGGCGGCGGGCACCCCGTTCCTGACGGCCGTCGCCCACGAGTTCCCGCGGCCCTCGGAGATCTCCGGGGACATCGAGCTGCGCCGGGCGGCGGCGGACACCGCGTACCGGCAGGTGATCTACGAGGACCGGCTGCTCGCGCTGGCCGGGATCCCGGTGTGGCTGCTGACGGTCGTCGGCGGACTGGCCGTCCTGAACACGGTCGCGGTCGTGCTGGGCGTCCGCTGGGGCCGGGCCCGCCGGGCGACCCTCCCCCGCCCCCGACACGCCTCGGGCTTCCACCCGACGCCCACCACCGAAACCTGGGCCGCGCCGACGCCCGCGATGCCGGGAACGGCGCCCGCGATGCCGGGCCCGGCCTTCCGGGGGCCGGGGACGCTGCCGGCGCCAGCGGCGGGGTCGGCGGCGGCGAGAGCGGCAGGGCCGGAGGCGGGGGCAGCGGCGGCGCCGGTGCCGGGGGCGGGGGCGGCTGTCGCCGGCCCCACGGCGTCGCCCGCGCCTGCCGGTGTGTCCTCGGCGCCCCCCGTGCCCCCGCGGCCGCCGTCCCTCCCCCGTACTCCTCCTCGGCCCGCGCGGCCGCCCGTCCCCGCTCCTCCCGTTCCCCCTGCTCCTCCCTCTCCTCGCACCCCTCCCGCGCCTGTCCCCGCGCCTGCCCCCGCCCCTGCTCGCGTGCCGCCCAAGCCGCCCGCGCCACCCCGGACGCCGCCCGTGCCTTCCGCGCGCCCCGCTCCGCCCGCTTCACCCGCGCCGCCCACGCCCCGCACCGCGCCTTCCGCGTCCTTCGCGCCTCCCGCCGCGCCCCCTGCGCCGAACGGCTGAAACCCCCGGCCGGGGATCCGGGGGGCTCGACTTAGCATTCGGGACGAGACATACCGCCGGATATGTCAGGTACACGAGAGGCAGAGCGCATGAGCGAGTCGCAGGCCTGGGACGCCGTCGACGCCTACTTCACCGACCATCTCGCCCCGGACGACGAGGTGACGACGGCCGCGTTGCGCGACAGCGAGGCCGCCGAGCTGCCGCACATCAACGTCACGGCGAACCAGGGCAAGCTGCTCCAGCTGCTCGCCGAGATCCAGGGGGCCCGGACGGTCCTGGAGATCGGCACGCTCGGCGGCTACAGCACGATCTGGCTGGCCCGCGCGCTCCCGGCCGACGGCCGGCTGATCTCGCTGGAGTACGACCCCCGGCACGCGGAGGTCGCCACCCGCAACATCGCCCGCGCGGGCCTCGACAAGCTGGTCGAGGTGCGGGTCGGGCCGGCCCTGGAGTCACTGCCGCTGCTGGCCGACGAGAACCCGCCGCCGTTCGACCTCGTCTTCATCGACGCGGACAAGGTCAACAACGCGCACTACCTGGAGTGGGCGCTGAAGCTCACGAGTGTGGGCAGTCTGATCGTCGTCGACAACGTCGTACGGGGCGGCCGGGTCGTGGAAGCGGACAGCGACGCGGGGGACGTGGTCGGCACCCGCGCCGCGATCGAACTGATCGGCTCGCACCCGAGGCTGAGCGGCACGGCCATCCAGACGGTGGGGGCGAAGGGCTACGACGGCTTCGCGCTGGCGCGCGTGCTGGCCTAGCCGCCCGGCCCTCCCCCCGCTCCCCCGGAAGCTGTCACGCCTCGTGATAGAAGCCCACGTTGACGCTGCGCGGCCCGGTGCGGTCGAGGACGATGATCTCGCCGGAGCCGCCGCGCGCCAGCGGCATGGTGCCGCCGTAGGCGAGCGGCTGCGCGTACTGGCCGCTCACCAGCCGCACCTCGGAGGACGGCTCGTCCTGCGAGCCGCGCAGCCACGAGACCTGCCAGGTGCCCTCGGGGCCGCACAGGAACTCCAGGTGCACCCGGGAGACGAACAGCCAGTCGTCGGGGGTCGCGAGGCGGCACACCGTCTTGTCCCGGCCCACCCGGAGCACGGCACCCGGGTCGCTGGGCGAGTCGGCCATGAGCATGCCGGCCGTGGCGCCCTCTTCCGTCCCGGAGACGGTGGCCATGGTGAGTTCGAGCACGTGCGCTCCCCTTGAAATGTCTTTGACATGCCTGTCGGCGTCCTGGGTCCTCAGTGTGCTTGTACAGCGGCCGCATGATAAATCGCCCGGCCCCACCGCGTCCGGCAGAATGGACGCATGACCGAGCGAAAGCCACCGGGTGTCCCGTTCGAGTCCTGGGTCGACAAGCAGATCCGTGACGCGGAGCGGCGCGGCGAGTTCGCCCAACTTCCGGGCGCGGGAAAGCCGTTGCCGACGGGTGCGGACATCGCGTACGACGAACTCTGGTGGATCAAGCGCAAGATGGCCCGCGAGGGTCTTTCCGTCCTGCCACCGACGCTCGCCCTGCGCAAGGAGGCGGAGGACGCGCTCGCGGCGGCGTACGCGGCGCCTTCGGAACGCCTCGTCCGGAAGATCATCACGGACGTCAACGTCAAACTGCGCGACATGATGTTCAAGCCGCCGCCCGGCCCCCCGCTGGGCATGAAGCCGTACGACGTCGAAACGGTCGTACGGGAGTGGCGGGAGCGCCGGGCGGCGGCAGGCGGGTCGGCCGCGAGGGCCGAAGGAGCCGAGGGCTCAGAGGTGTAGCAGCCGCTCGGTCAGCTCGCGGTAGTCCCGCAGGGCCAGCCGGAGCTGTTCGGTGTCGGTGGCCGTCGCGGCCTGCGCGGAGCGGTCCTTGCCCCCCTCCGCCGGCTGCCACGACCCGCGCAGGGTACGGCGTCGCCGGTCCACGGCGTCCGTGAAGCGCGCGGCGAGGTCCTCCAGCACCTGGTCGGCCTCCGCGACGGCGTCGCGCGGACCGTCGACGAACCCGACGACCGCGTGCCGCATGCGGGAGGCGATCCGGTCGCACTCGTCGTCCGGCAGGAGCGACTCGCCGTGAGCGGCGTGACCGGCGTGGCTGCCGTGCTCGGTGGCGGCGGTCGTCGGTTCGCGGCCCGTGGCGGTGTCCGTCGCGCCCGTGTCCCGGTGCCGGGGCGGCGCCCCTTCGCCGGAGGTGCTGAGCGGGCCCGCGTCCCGGCCGGCGCCGGCCGCCCGGCCGCGTGCCGCCGCGCCCGGACCGATGTCGGAGCCGAGCGGCGTCGGCTCGGCCACGGCCGCCGTACCGCGCGGCTCCGCGGACGTCCGTCCCCTCTCCCCCGGCAGGACGGCCTCGCCCGGCAGAGCGGTCGCACCCTGCGGGGCGGCCTCCCCGGTGCGTGCGGTGTCACCGGTGCGCGCGGTGTCACCGGTGCGTGCGGCCTCGCCGGGCCGTACGGCTTCGGCGGTGCGTGCGGCCTCGCCCGTGTGTGCGGCTTCCGCGGCCCGTGCGGTCTCGGCGGCCCGTGCCGTGTCGTCGGCCCGTGCGGTGTCGTCGGCCCGTGCGGTGTCGTCGGACTTCGCCGCTCGGGTTCGGTCGGCGGCCGGTCGGCGGTTCTCCGGTTTCACGCCCGGGATCGCGTCCGGGTTCGCACCCGTGTCCCGCGCGGTGTCCCGCGTCGTGTTCGGTGTCGTGTTCGGTGTCAGGTCGGGCATGGTGGTCAGCTCTCCTTCGCCTGGTGACGGTGGAAGCCCCGCGGCAGGTGGCGGGCGGAGCCGGAGCCGTCCTGGCTCACGCGCTCCTGCGTCCGACGGCGGCCGGCGTCGTGGGAGGCATCGCCGAGCAGGTCCTCGAAGAGGTCGCGGGCCTCGACCATGGCGGCCCGCAGGTCCTCCGTGCCGGGCGCGCCGGACGTGCCGGTCGCGCTCGCGTCGTGCGTGCCGACGCCGTTGGCGCGTACACGTGCGACACGGTGGACGCGTCGGTAGCCGTGGACACGGTGCGCGTGGTGGACGGAGAGTGCGGCGAGCTGCTCCTCGTACTGGTCGCCGTCCGGGAAGCCCCGGGCGCCGGCCACTTCGGCGAGCAGCCGGTCGGCCTCGGTGACCGCCTGCTGGGGCGAGTCGACGAACCGCTCCTGCGCGGCCGTCCACCGAGCCTCGAACCTCTCACGCTCCGCGGGCTCCAGCGGGCGCTCGCGCAGCCCGCCGTGCCGCTCCACCAGGGCGTCGAGCTCGCGCTCGGCGGCCTTGACGTCCCCGTCGTGCCGGGCCACGGCACGGTCGTACTCGGGCCCGAAGCGACGCTTCAGACCGTGTCCGCCGTGCGAGCCGCGGGCCCGCACGGCCAGAACGGCCGCGACGGCGACGATGGCCGCCACGATCACGATCAGAGCGATGATCACTCCTGTGGACATGCCTTGCCTTCCGATGTGTCGGCCCCACGGGCCGGTTCACAGCTCGGGTTGCCCGGACCGCCTCTCATAAACGGCCTCCGGACCGCCCCGCCCGAACGGCCCGGGGAATTCCCGGGACGCGGTCGGCGCATATTCGGTTGCCGACCCGCCGGGTCGCCTCCGGAGAATGTCCCCATGACGACGTCGCCGACCTGGACCATCACTCCCGAACCCTTCGACGCCCCGGCCGCCAGCGCCCTCTGGCGGGCGTACTACACCGAGGTCAGCGACCGCTACTACCTGCTGCACGAGGGGCGCACGACCGACCCGGTCGAGCTGGAGCGGGAGATCGCCGCCCACCCCGGCGCCGAACTCGCCCCGCCCGACGGGCGGTTGCTCGTGGGACGGTACGGCGGTGAGCCGGCCGGCACCGCGGGGGTACGGCTGCGGGGCGCCGGAACCGCCGAGCTCACCCGGGTGTTCGTGCGGGCGGAGCTGCGCGGCCGGGGCGGCGCGGCGCTCCTCGTCCGGGGCGCCGAGGACGCCGCCCGCGCGCTCGGCGCCACCCGGATGATCCTCGACACCCGCGGCGACCTCGTCGAGGCCCGTGCCCTGTACGCCCGGCTGGGCTACGCGGAGACCGAGCCGCACAACGAGGACCCGTACGCCGACCACTGGTTCGGCAAGTCGCTCGGCCGGGACGTCAGGTGAGCCGGTGGTCGGGCACCACCCGCCCGCCGTACGGCTGTTCCCGGTCCGAGCCGCACAGCTCGCTGTTCAGCTCCCTGACGAGCTGGACCAGGTCGGTGGGCCGGTCCGGGCCCCACCAGTCGCCGAGCAGCTCGGCAAGGGACTCCTCGCGGACCTCGGCGAGCCGGTCGGCGACCGCGCGGCCCTCGTCGGTCAGCACCATGTCGAGGCCCTCGCGCACGGCGAGCCCGCCCCCCTCGACCTGACGGACGGCCTCGATGATCGCCGGCAGCGGGACGGTCGTGCGCTCGGCCAGCATCGCCGGCTCGACGCTGCCGTGGCGTTTGATCCGCAGCAGCAGCCAGCTCGACGCCGGAAGGAGGTCCTGGCCGGCCCGTGCGGTGATCTTCCGGTAGATCTCACGGCGGCCCTCGCGGGTGCCGAGGACGGACAGCGCACGGCACACCTCGTCGTACGAGGACCGTTCCACCGGGTTGCTGGCGAGGGTCTCCGTCACATCGGGCGCCGTGACCGAGCCGCGCAACGGGTCCTCCTTGAGGAACCAGGCCAGGACGAAGCCGACGAGGGCGACGGGGGCGGCGTACAGGAAGACGTCGGTGATCGCGGACGCGTACGCGTCCAGGGCCTGCGGCCGCAGGGCCGACGGCAGCTCGGCGATGCCGCGCGGGTCGGACTCGAGTCCGTCCACCGAGACCCCGGACGGGAGTTGCACGCCCCGGAAGGCGTCCGTGAGCTTGTCGCCGAGGCGGCCGGAGAAGACCGTACCGAAGATCGCGACGCCGAAGGAGGCGCCGATCGAGCGGAAGAAGGTCGCGCCGGAGGTGGCGACGCCGAGGTCCTCGTACGCGACGGCGTTCTGCACGATCAGCACCAGGACCTGCATGACCAGGCCGAGGCCGAGACCGAACACGAAGAAGCAGGCGCTCATCGCGCCCGTGGAGCTGTGCTCGTCGAGCCGGTGCAGGAGGAGCAGGCCGAGCGTGGTGACGCCGGTTCCGGCGACCGGGAACACCTTCCAGCGGCCGGTGCGGCTGACGATCTGCCCGGAGACGGTGGACGCCAGCAGCAGGCCCGCCACCATCGGCAGCATGTGCACGCCGGACAGGGTCGGCGAGACGCCCTGCACCACCTGGAGGAAGGTCGGCAGGTAGGTCATCGCGCCGAACATCGCGAACCCGACGATGAAGCTGATCACCGCGGACAGGGTGAAGGTGCGGATGCGGAACAGTTTCAGGGGGAGCACCGGTTCGGCCGCCCGCCGTTCCGCGGCCACGAACGCCACGGTCAGGAGCACGCCCAGCACCGCCAGGCCGACGATCTGCGGCGAGGCCCAGTCCCAGGTGGTGCCGCCGAGCGACGCCACCAGGACCAGGCAGGTGGCGACCGCGGCGATGAGGAAGGTGCCGAGGTAGTCGATGACGTGCTTCGTCGACTTCCGCGGGATGTGCAGGACGGCCGCGATGACGGCGAGGGCGACGACTCCGACGGGCAGGTTGACGTAGAACACCCAGCGCCAGCTCAGATGCTCGGTGAACAGGCCGCCCAGCAGCGGGCCGAGGACGCTCGTGGCGCCGAACACCGCGCCGAACAGGCCTTGGTAGCGGCCGCGGTCGCGCGGCGGGACGAGGTCGCCGACGATCGCCATCGACAGCACCATCAGGCCGCCGCCGCCCAGGCCCTGGAGCCCGCGGAAGGCGATCAGCTGCGGCATGTTTTGCGCCATTCCGCACAGCGCCGAACCGATCAGGAAGATGACGATCGCGATCTGGAACAGCCTCTTGCGCCCGTACTGGTCACCGAGTTTGCCCCACAGCGGGGTCGCGGCCGTCGACGCCAGCAGATACGCGGTGACCACCCACGACAGGTGCTCCATACCACCGAGCTCGCTGACGATGGTGGGGAGGGCGGTCGACACGATCGTCTGGTCCAGGGCGGCGAGCAGCATGCCGAGCAGGAGGGCGCCGATGGAGACGAGCACGTTTCCGGACACGTGTTCCTCGCGCGGATCCGCCGCCCTGCTGTGCGCGTCCAAGACCATGGATGCCTCCCGAGGCTCTGGTGACCCCCTCCATCGTGATCGGTGTGACCCGTTATGGCCTCTCGAGTCCTCTTGCGCCCTGACGGAATACGACATTCCGGGGGTCGCGGGCTGCGGGACGTGTGGAGGATCTGCATAATCTCTGGAGTTTGAATGGGGAGGGACGAACACGTGATCGATCCGACGGGGCACCAGGGGCGCTCGGGGCGGCAAGGGCTGCCGTGCCCGGAGTGCGGAGCGCTCCGGGCGATCGACAACACCCCGTCCTGCGCCTGCGCCCGGCGCGCCTCCGATGCCCAGCGCGACACGCGCACGACGGAGGCGGCCGCCGCGGAGGACTTCGATCCGTTGCGCATACGGCCCTACGTCGAGTTGGGCACCGAGGCCGGAAGCGAGCCCGCGGGCACGTCCGGGGACGAGGCCGGGGGCACGTTCGGGGGCGTTCCCGGGGGCGGGGCGAGGGGCCCCGTCGGCGCGGCCGACGTGACCATGCCACTGCCGACCGTGCCGACCGCAGCGGGCGTTCCGGCCGACGCGACGATGCCGCTGCGCACCGTGCACCCCGCCGGCCCGGCGGGCCCGGCGCCGGACATGACGGCGGCGCTGCCCACTCCTCTGGCGTCGTCCGCCTCCGAGCCCAGCACGACCGATCTGAGCCTGTTCGAGGCGGCGGACGTCGGCGCCGCGCACCCCGACGACGAGGAACCGCACCGCCCGCGCCGTCGTCGCACGCTGCTGATCGCGACGACCGCGGCCGTCGTGGCCGTCGTGGCGGCGGCCGGGTTCGCCTCAGGACTGTTCACCTACGAGAAGCCGACACGGGACGGGGCCACTCCCGAGGACGTGCGGGCGGCCGTGCCGGACGCCTCGACCAGCGCCGCCTCGGCATCGGCGTCGCCGAGTCGCTCCGCGTCCCCTTCGGCCTCCGAGGCCTCGCCGTCGCCTTCCGAGAGCGAGAGTCCGTCGCCCTCCGCGTCGGAGTCGAGCGCCTCGCCCTCGGCGTCCCCGTCGGCCGAGGCCGGGCAGGCCACGCCGACCGCCCGCGCGACCGGCTCCCTGGCGCCCGGGAACGGGGCCGACAACGAGGACGACCCCACCGAGGCGGTCGTCCTGCGGCGCGGCGACAAGGGCGCCGAGGTGACCGAACTCCAGCTGCGGCTGCGCCAGCTGTTCCTCTACAACGGCGAGGCCGACGGCACGTTCACCGGCGAGGTCGAGGACGCCCTGCGCAACTACCAGTGGTCCCGGGGCACGACGGAGGACGGCATGGGCGTCTACGGAGCGCTGACCCGGACCCGCCTGGAAGCGGAGACGACGGAACCGTAGCCCCCGCGGAACCACAGGCCCCGCGCGGCACACGACATTGCTCCGCACCCCGGAGCCCCAGAACCCCGGAACCCCTGGGCCCCTGGGCCTCGGAGCCAGTGCCCCCGCGCGCCCCACGCGCAGTGGATCCGCACACCAGAACCCGGAATCGGAACCGGAACCGGAACCGGAACCACCGACCCCGCCTCACGCCGCGCGCCCCACACCTCACGCCAAGTGGATCCGCACCCGGAGCCCGGAACCGGAGTCACGGACCCCGCCGCGCCTCACGCGCAGTGGATCCGCACCCCGGACTCGTCCGATTCCACCCGCACCTGCCGCAGGTCGCGGACCAGCACGTCGGGTCCGTGCGCGGCCGCTCGCGGCCCCACTCCCACGACCCGCATCCCGGCGGCCCGGCCGGCCGCGATGCCCGCCCCGGAGTCCTCGAACACCACGCAGTCGGCCGGGGCGATCCCCAGCTCGGCCGCGCCCTTCAGGAAGCCCTCGGGGTCCGGCTTGCTCGCGCCCACCGACTCCGCGGTGACGCGCACGTCCGGGAGCGCCAGTCGGGCCGCGGCCATCCGGGCCGTCGACAGCGGGACGTCCGCCGAGGTGACCAGCGCGTGCGGGACGCCCGTCAGGGAGGCGAGGAACTCCGGCGCGCCGGGCACCGGTACGACGCCGTCCATGTCGGCGGTCTCCTCCGCCAGCATCCGCGTGTTGTCCGCGTGGTTCAGGTGCATCGGCCGACCGGGCAGCAGTACGGCCATCGAGGCGTACCCCTGCCGGCCGTGGACGACCTTCATGACCTCGTCGCCGTCGAGCCCGTGCGCGTCTGCCCAGCGCCGCCAGACGCGCTCCACGACGGCGTCGGAGTTCACGAGGGTGCCGTCCATGTCGAGCAGGAGGGCGCGGGCGGTCAGGACCGGCATCAGCAGCTCCAGGTAGGAAGAGACAAGGCGGCCCCGCCCGCCGGTCAGGGAAAACGGACGGGAGCCACTTTGTTTCTCTACGGTACAAAACAATCGGGGTCCACCGCCACCCCGGCCCCGAGGTGCCGGTGAGCGTTCACCCGCCGTTCAGCTCGGCCCCGGCCGTCAGCCGGCGATCGCCTCCCACAGGCTCCACACCCCGAGGGCCAGCATCAGCAGCGCCGCAATCTGCGTGATCAGCTTCAGCGGCACCCGCTTCATCAGCGCCTTTCCGCCGACGATGCCGAGTCCGGCCACCGCCCACAGCGCCAGCACCGCACCCAGCCCGACGGAGAGCGGATCGTCGTAGCGGGCGGCGAGGTTCGCCGTCATGATCTGGGTGAGATCGCCGAACTCGGCGACGAGGATCAGCATGAAGCCCGCGCCCGCGACCTTCCAGAAGGACTGGTCCTCCGGCCGCCGGACCTCCTCCTCGCCCTCGTCCTTCTTCAGCAGCAGCACCGCCGCGCCGCCCAGGAACAGGACGCCGGTCAGCGCGTGCACGAGCTGCTGCGGGAGCAGGGTCAGCACGCTGCCCGCCGCGACGGCCAGCACGACGTGCAGCGTGAAGGCGGCGGCGACCCCGGCGAAGACGTACGAGGCGCGGTAGCGGGTGCCGAGGACGAGGCCGGCGAGCGCGGTCTTGTCCGGCAGCTCGGCCAGGAAGACGACGCCGAAGACGAGCGCCGTCACGGTGATGCTGATCAAGGTTCCTCAATCGGTCGGGGGCCGCCCCGCCGAGAGTCCTGACACTTCAGGAGAAAAAGACACCTCGGCACGGCAGCACACATGTCATCCGCGCCATGAGGCACGGATGTGCACTGCTTGCCGAAGGTCTCGCTGGCCGACCCCGGTGACGGGCCTGCCTCCGGGCGCCGGCTCAGACGAGCTGAGCAGTATGTCGACGGTCCGGCGAAGAGCTACTCCCCTTCTGCGTTCCCCATTGTACGAGATCGTTCTGCCATAAACCTTGTCGTGTCATGTACGTGTCACTAGCTTCTAACCGGACGCACATCTCCCCGCAATGTGCGGCCGCGAGCATTCCCTCGCTCGCGCTCCAACACCCCGCCTCCCCCATGGAGTTCGCATGTCGAAGTTCTACGCGCGTGGACGGCTGAGCATACTCGCCGCCCTCACCGGCCTCATAGCCTCGGTCGGGCTGCTCAACTCCCCGACCGCCTCCGCCGCTCTCCCCACCCCGGTGAGCGCCGCCACCGCCCGCACCTACCTCGCCTCGCTCACCGTGGCGACCGAGGTCCGCACCGGCTACAGCCGCGACCTCTTCCCGCACTGGATCACCATCTCCGGCACCTGCAACACCCGGGAGACGGTCCTCAAGCGGGACGGCACGAACGTCGTCACCAGCTCCGCCTGCGCCGCCACCAGCGGCAGCTGGTACTCCCCCTACGACGGCGCCACCTGGACCGCCGCCGCCGACGTCGACATCGATCACATGGTCCCGCTCGCCGAGGCCTGGGACTCCGGCGCCCGCAACTGGACCACCGCCCAGCGTCAGGCCTTCGCCAACGACCTGACCCGCCCGCAGCTCATCGCCGTCACGGACAACGTGAACCAGTCCAAGAGCGATCAGGACCCCGCCGAGTGGATGCCGTCGGTCACCTCGTACCGCTGCACCTACGTCCGGGCCTGGGTCCAGGTGAAGTACTACTACGGCCTCTCGGTGGACTCCGCCGAGAAGAGCGCGCTCACCAGCTACCTCGCGAGCTGCTGATCGACTCGTGACCGCACGGATCTCCCCACTCCCCTCCGTCGTTCCGTACCGTACGGGGCGACGGAGGAGGGCGATCGCGTGGCCGAACTGCGGCTGGGACCACTACTGAGATACGCCGACGGCTCTACGGCGACCGTATGGGTCGAGGCGAGCCGCCCGTGCGCCGCCGAGGTGCGGTGCGCGGACGGCGCGGCCGGCACCGCCCACACCTTCCAGGTGGCGGGCCACCACTACGCCCTCGTCCAGGTGACGGGCCTGACGGCGGGCACGGCCACGGCGTACGAGGTGTTCCTCGACGGCGGCCGCGTGTGGCCGCTGCCCGACTCCCGCTTCCCGCCGTCGGAGATCCGCACCCCCGCCGCAACCGAAGCCGACGGTGGCGGTGGCGGGGTCCGGGTGGCGTTCGGCTCCTGCCGGTGGGCGGCGCCCCCGGCCGGCGGGCACGACCCCGTGGGCCCCGACGCCCTGGACAGCCTGGCCGCGCGTCTCGCCGCCGATCCGGCGGCCGAACGGCCCGACGTACTCCTGCTCCTCGGCGACCAGGTCTACGCCGACGAGGTCTCCGACGCGACCCGGGAGCGGATCGCGGCCCGCCGCGGACTCACCGACGCACCCGGCGCCGAGGTCGCGGACTTCGAGGAGTACACCTGGCTCTACTACGAGTCCTGGCTCGACCCCGAGGTGCGCTGGCTGCTGTCCACCGTGCCCAGCTGCATGGTCTTCGACGACCATGACGTCATCGACGACTGGAACACCTCCGCCTCCTGGCTGGCCGACATGCGGGCCACCCCCTGGTGGCGCGAGCGGCTGCTGAGCGGCCTGATGTCGTACTGGGTGCACCAGCACCTCGGGAACCTCTCCCCGGCCGAGCTGGCCGCCGACCCGCTCTACGCCGCCGTCCGCGAGGCCCCCGACGCCACCGACGCGCTGCGCGCCTTCGCCTGCCGCGCCGACGCGGACCCGGCGTCCGTGCGGTGGAGCTACCGGCGCGACTTCGGGCGCGTGCGGCTGCTGATGGTCGACAGCAGGGCGGCGCGGGTCCTCGACGAGGACGGGCGCTCGATGCTCCACCCGGGAGAGTGGACCTGGCTGCGCGAACAGACCCTCGACGGCCCCGGCTCCTACGACCACCTCCTCATCGGCACCTCGCTGCCCTGGCTGCTCCCGCATCTGGTGCACGACGCCGAGGAGTGGGACGCGGCGCTGAGCCGGGGCGAGCGCGGGGCGCGCTGGGCCCGAATCGGGGAGAAGGTGCGGCGGGGGGCGGATCTGGAGCACTGGGCGGCCTTCCCGCAGTCCTTCGCCGCGCTGGCGGAACTGATCGCCGAGACGGGAACGGGGACGGAGGCCCCGGCGAGCGTGCTCGTGCTCTCCGGGGACGTGCACCACGCGTACGTGGCCGAGCCGTACTGGCACGAGGGCGACGGCCCGGACGCGCGGGTGCTCCAGCTCACCTGTTCCCCCGTGCACAACTCGGTCCCCCTGTCGATCCGGGTGGGCTTCCGCTTCGGCTGGAGCGCCGTGGCCCGGGCGCTCGGCCGCCGGCTGCGTCGCCACGGCCGCTGTGCCCGGCCGCCGGTCGGCTGGCGCAAGAAGGGCGGGCCGTGGTTCGGCAACCAGCTCATGTTCCTGACCCTGCGCGGGCGTTCGGCCCGGCTGCGGCTGGAGCAGGCGCAGGCCGACGGGTCGTTGAGGACGGTGCGGGAGTCCGACCTGACCCCCTGAGGCGGGACGGCCGGACAACCGGGGCGCCCGGGGCCCGCGTTGGCTTCCGTGACGGCCGACGGCATGATGAGGCGGACCGTCCGCTTCCACCGCGGTCCGGCGGACGGGTCTGCTCCATCGCGCCCCACACGCCCGGGAGTCACCCTCTTGCCCCCCTCAGTGAACGCAGACCGAGCCGGCGTCGGCGAGCCCGCGCCGGACGCGAACGCGACACCGCCGGTCACCGTCTCCGTCGCCCTCGTCGGCGCCGGACCGCGCGGCACCAGCGTCCTGGAACGCCTCTGCGCCTCCGCGCCCGGCCTCCTTCCGCCCGGGACGCGGCTGACGGTCCACGTCGTCGATCCCGCACCGCCCGGACCGGGTCGCGTATGGCGCACCGCGCAGTCGCGGGAGCTGCTGATGAACACGGTGGCCTCGCAGGTGACCCTGTTCACCGACGACAGCGTGGACTGCGCGGGCCCGGTCCGCCCGGGCCCGAGTCTGCACGCGTGGGCGGCCGGCGAGCTGGGCCCCGACGAGTACCCGACCCGCGCGCACTACGGCCGCTACCTGGAGTGGGTGTTCGCCCGGACCGTGCGCCGGGCCCCGCCGTCGGTGCGCGTCGAGACGCACGCGGCCCGCGCGGTACGGCTCGACGACGCCGCCGACGGCCGCCAGGTCCTCACCCTGGACGACGGCCGGATCCTGTTCGGCCTGTCCGCCGTCGTCCTCGCCCAGGGGCATCTGCCGGTGGTCGCCGACTCCGCCCAGCGACACCACACCGCCTACGCGCGACGGCACGGCCTGCGGCACGTCCCGCCCGCCAACCCCGCCGACGTCGACCTCGCCGCCCTCGCCCCCGGCGAACCGGTGCTGCTGCGCGGTCTGGGCCTGAACTTCTTCGACCACCTGGCCCTGCTGACCAGCGGCCGCGGCGGCCGCTTCGTCCCCGCCCCCGCCCCCACTCATACCGGCGCTCATTCCGGCGCTCATTCCGGCGCCCGGGCCGGCGCCGGGCGGACGGCTCTGCGCTATCTGCCCTCCGGTCACGAGCCGCGCCTGTACGCCGGCTCCCGGCGCGGCATCCCGTACCAGGCGCGCGGCGACAACGCCAAGGGACCGTACGGCCGTCACCGTCCGCTCGTGCTGACCCCGCAGGTGATCGCCGGTTTCCGCGAACGCGCGGACTGCGGCGAGGCGCCTGACTTCCTGGCCGAGATATGGCCGTTGGTGGCCAAGGAAGTGGAGACGGTCTACTACGCGGCCCTGCTGCGGGAGCCGGCGCGGCCCGGCCCCGCGGAGAGCCGCCCGGAAAGCGGCGCGGAAAGCCGCGCGGAAAGCCGCGCGGAGCGCTTCGTGCGGGAGTTCTCGGCCGTCCCGCACCGCGACGCCCAGGAGGCCGCGGTACTCGACGGTTTCGGGGTACCGCGGGCCGACCGCTGGAACTGGGACCGGATCTCCCGGCCGTACACGGGACGGCGGTTCGCGCATCCGGGGCAGTGGCGGGACTGGCTGCTCGGGTATCTGCGCCGGGACGCGGAGGACGCCGCCCGGGGCAATGTGGACGGCCCCGCGAAGGCGGCCCTGGACGTCCTGCGCGACCTGCGCAACGAGCTGCGGCTGATCGTCGACCACGCCGGTCTGGCCGGCGCCTCCCGCCGGGACCACCTGGACCGCTGGTACACCCCGCTCAACGCCTTCCTGTCCATCGGCCCGCCGCGCCGCCGCGTGGAGGAACTGGCCGCCCTGGTGGAGGCGGGGGTGGTGGAGGTGCTCGGGCCCCGGCTGGAGGTGCGGGAGGAGGACGGGGCCTGGCGGGCGCACGCGCCGGAGGTGCCGGGGTCGGCCGTCCGGGTGACGACGATCGTCGAGGCGCGGCTTCCGGAACCGGATCTGCGAAGCACCGCCGACGATCTGCTGGCGCGGCTGATGAAGACCGGGCAGTGCCGTCCCCACACGGTGGACGGCTATGTGACCGGGGGCCTGGACGTGACCCCGCGCCCCTACCACCTGATCGACCGTCAAGGTCGGCCGCACACAAGGCGGTTGGCCTTCGGAGTGCCCACGGAAGGGGTGCACTGGGTCACCGCGGCGGGCGCCCGCCCGGGGGTGGATTCGGTCACACTTTCGGATGCCGACGCGGTGGCGAGAGCCGCTCTGCGCACGGCGGCCCGCGAGGCCGGACCCCTGGCGGGACCTCGGCCGGAACCACAAACGGAACCCCGAGCGGAACCCCGCACAGGGCCCCCCGCGGAACCCGGGCCGTGGCTAAAAGTTGAACTTGCAAGCATCGATTAGGTACGCCTAACGTGTGTCGCTCATTCGGTACCGCCGCCCCCACCGACCGGTCCTTCCCCCATCCGGGACCGGCCCGACCGACACCGAAGGAGCACCCCCCACCATGTCCGCTCGCCTCAACACCGCACAGCCGTACGCGGTCGGCCTCTTCCGCATCGTCGTAGGCCTGCTCTTCGCCTGCCACGGCGCGGCCTCGCTCTTCGGCGTCCTCGGCGGTGCCGCGGGCACCGACGGCGGCACGCTCGACGCCGGAGCCTGGCCCGGCTGGTACGCGGCCGTCATCCAGCTGGTCTGCGGCAGCCTGGTGCTGCTCGGCCTCGGCACCCGGGCCGCCGCGTTCCTGGCCTCGGGCTCCATGGCGTACGCCTACTTCGACGTGCACCAGCCGAGCGCCCTGTGGCCGGTCCAGAACGGCGGCGAGGCCTCCGCGATGTTCTGCTGGGCCTTCCTGCTGCTGGTGTTCACCGGTTCCGGCGCCCTCGGCCTGGACCGCCTGTTCGCCGGCCGCCCGGCCACCGAACGGGAGCCCGCGGCACGGAAGGCCACGGTTTCCGCCTGACCTCGTGCTGACGGCACCGTGATCCGCGGTCACCCGGGCCTTCCGACGCCCGGGTGACCGCGGATCAGCACGCGCGCCCCGGGTGAACGTCTCGTGCCGAACACACGAGCCCCCCGTGAATCCCCTGTCACACCCCAGGCGTACGCTGTATGGCTGGCATTGGCCGCACCTGCCGCTCCCCCGCGACACAGCGGCACGGTCGGCCGTCACGGGGGAGACACGGGGAGTCAGTGGTGTTCGAAAGTGTGGGGGCTTTGCTCGGCAGCCCATGGATCTACGCGGTGGTGGGCCTGTCGGTCCTCCTCGACGTGTTCCTGCCGGTACTGCCCAGCGGAGTGCTCGTCATCACGGCGGCCACGGCCGCTGCGGCGGGCTCGGGCGCGGCGACCGGCCAGGTCCCGCACGACGTACCGGACATCATGGTCCTGATCCTCTCCGCGACGACCGCCTCGGTGCTGGGCGACCTGGTGGCCTACCGGCTGGCCTGGCGCGGCGGTGAACGCCTGGACCGGGCGATCTCCCGCTCGCGTCGGCTGACCACCGCGCAGGAACGTCTCGGCGAGGCGCTGGCCCGGGGCGGCGGCGCCCTGGTGGTGCTGGCCCGCTTCGCCCCCGCCGGCCGTTCCGTCGTCTCCCTCATCGCGGGCGCCGCCCATCGGCGCCCCCGCGAGTTCCTCCCCTGGTCCGCCCTCGCCGGCCTCTCCTGGGCGGGCTACAGCGCCGCCCTCGGCTACTTCGGCGCGCACTGGCTGGGCACGACGTGGCTGGCGACCGGGGTGTCGCTGCTCGCGCTGTTCGGCGCGGGGGCCGGTGCGGCGTACGTCATGCGACGGCAGCCGGCGGCGTAGGACCCGGGCGGCCGGGCGCTAGGTGCGGGCCGCCTCGCCCCGGTGGGCCCCGCGCACCTCCAGCCCGTCCAGCAACTCCGCCGTGGCCGCGGCGATGACCTCGACCGCTCGCTCGAACACCTCCCGGTTGTGCTCGGCCGGTGCCCGGAAGCCGGACACCTTACGGACGTACTGAAGGGCTGCGGCGCGCACATCGTCCTCCGTCGCCTTCTCGGGCAGGGCGGGGGGACGCAGCGTCTTGATGCTCCGGCACATGTCTCCCAGTCTCCCCCGGCACCCCGCCCTCGTGCCATGATCACCTCCGAGGCGGCCACCGCACCCGCGGGGCCGACCGACGAGAGGGACAACAGCACATGACGAAGGACATACTCAGCGTCGCCGTTCTCGGCCCCGGCGGGGTGGGCGGCCTGCTCGCGGCCCTGCTCTCCCGCGCCGGCCACCGGGTGACCTGCCTGGCCGGCGAGGAGACGTCCGCGTCCCTGCGCACCGGCGGCATCCGGGTCCGCAGCACCCCGTTCGGCGACTTCACGGCCCAGGTCGCGGCGGACACCGAGCTGCGCGCACCCGTCGACGCGGTGCTGATCACCGTCAAGCACACCGCCCTCGACGCGGCCCTGGCCCGGGTCCCGGCCCCGGCACTCGGCGCGGACACCCTCCTCGTGCCGTTCCTGAACGGCGTCGAGCACCCGGCGGTCCTGCGCGCCCGGTACCGTCCCGACCGTGTCGCCCCGGCCGTCGTCCGGGTCGAGTCGACCCGGGTCGCGCCGGGTGTGATCGAGCACGGGAGCGACTTCGCGGAGATCGACCTGGCGGGCGACGCCGTGCCGCGCCCTCGCCTGGACGCGCTCGCGCGGGCGCTGGGGGCGGCCGGTCCGACCGTCCGCGTCGTGCCGGACGAGACGGCCGTCCTGTGGGCGAAGATGGCCTTCCTCGCGCCCTTCGCCCTGCTCACCACCCGGCACGGTCTGCCGCTGGGCGAGATCCGCACCCGGCACCGTGAGGAACTGACCGCCCTGGTCGAGGAGACCGCCGCCGTCAGCCGCGCCTGCGGCGCCCCCGCCGACCCGGCCCGGGCACTCGCCCGCTACGACTCCTTCGCCCCCGGCACGAAGTCCTCCATGCAGCGCGACGCCGAGGCCGGACGGGCCCTCGAACTCGACGCGATCGGCGGGGCGTTGCTGCGCGCGGCCGAGCGGCACGGGGTCGCGGTGCCGGTGGCCGCGCGCCTGGTGCGGGAGTTGGCGGACGCTACCCGTTAGCGGCGGCGGGCCCGGTGCGCAGGTCGACGTACCAGTCGTTGGATCTGATCGGATTCCCCTTCGGGTACTCGAAGTCGGCCTGCCCCAGCAGGGTGAACCCGGCCTTGCGGCACACCCCGTTGGACGCGGCGTGCTCCACCTTGGGGAACGCGTGCAGGGCCGGGTGGCCGCCGTGTCCGGCCCGCTGCCGAACGACGTCGACGAGCGCCCGGGCCGCCGTCGCGGCGAGCCCTCTGCCCTGGAACTCGGGCAGGATCCCCCAGCCCGTCTCCCACACCGTCTCGCCCCGCCAGTCGCGCTCCCAGTACCCGATCGAGCCGACGGTCTCCCCGGTGTCCGCGAGCGTGACCCGGTACATGAGCCCGGCGAACGGCTCGACATAGCGCCGGTGCCGGTCGGCGAGCTTCTCCTCGCTCTCCGGCCCGCCCAGATGCTCCGTCATCTCGGGGCTGTTGGTCCGCCGCAGCAGCCAGAAGTCGCCCTGCGACCAGGGCACCAACCGCACCTGTTCCACTCTCACGGTCTGTTCGTCCATGCCCGTCACCCTAGGACCGGGGTCCGACACCGGCGGTGGCCCGCCGCCGTGCGACGCTGCGGGGAGGAACCAGTCAGCGCCCCCACCGAGGGTGGGGGTGAAGGGAGACCAGTGATCAGCCCCGCTCCGCACGGCCCCCGCTCCGCGCCCCCGGTACTCGCCTACGACGGGGACTGCGGCTTCTGCCAGACGTCCGTCGACCGCATCCGCGGCCTCGCCGCACCGACGCTGGAAGCGGTTCCGTGGCAGTTCCTGCCCGCGGAGTCGACCGCGCCGCATCTCGAACGCCTGGACCGGGAGGTGTTGTTGCTGCGCGGCGGCACGGTCCTCGCGGGCGGGTCCGACGCGCTGGCCCGCTGGCTCGGCACCTCGCCGTCCGCCGGGTACCGCGCCCTCTCCGCCGTCCTGCGGCTGCCCGGCGTCCGGGACTGCGCCCGTCCGGTCTACCGCTGGGTGTCGCGCAACCGCCACCGCCTGCCCGGCGCCACCGCGGCGTGCGCGGTCCCGCCCCGCGGCCAGTAAGCCTCCTCGCGCGTCACCACATCCCGACCTGCGCCCCTATCCGCTCGAACATACGTTCACAGGAACACCCCTGAGGAGCTCGCCACTCAAATTCGAACAGGCGTACCATTGCCGCGTGGCTACGACCTATGACTTTCCCAGCGACCTGCGCGCCGGTCAGGAGGAGCTGCATCAGGTCAGGGCCGAGCTGTCGGCCCTGCTGAAGCGGCTTCCCTGGTCGGTCGAGCCCCTGGACGGCTTCAGTGACGACGCGGGCTGGCGCAAGACCGAACGCCCCGCGTCCCCCGGCTGGACGGCCGACGAGCAGGCCGAGGTGGAGAAGCTCCGGCAGCAGGAGCACGAGCTCGCGGTGTTCGTGACCTGCCACCGCTTCTGGGCGGAGATCGCGGCCCCGGACCGCGTGGCGGCCCGCATGAGCCTCAAGCACACCCACGAGCCCTCACCGGGGGACGGCGGCTAGTCCTGCGGAGGAGGTCCCGGACGGCGTTGCCCCCACAGGAGAACGGCTGGCCACGGACCGGTCGACGATCACGGGCATGCCCGTCGCGGTCCGCGCGCCGGCGGCCACCGGTGCGGCCCGTCGGCCCGGCACTCGCCAAGAGGCCCCCGATCACCGTGCCGGAGAGTGCGAGCCGCTGGTGTCGGGGCGGTGGTTGGGACAGCATGCGGCGCATGGACTGGATGCCCCTGCTCTCCACGCTGACAGGTGCCGCCATCGGCATCGCCGCCACCCTGATCGCCGATCGCAACAGGTGGCGGCGCGAGGAAGCACGACACGCCCTGGAAGTGCGACGCGCCGTGTACACCGAGTACGCCTCCGCCCTCAAAGACGCGGGGGAGGAGATACGGGCTGTCGCCCTGGGCGATCACATGTCCGAGTCGGCGCGTGATGCGGCGGTGCGCGAAGCCTTCCGTGGGACCGGACTGCACACGGCGAGCGAACGGCTCTGGCTCGTGGGTCCGCCGCTCGTTGTCGCGGCCGGGAACGACGCGTTTCACAGCCTGCGCCGGATGCGCGACGCCTATGCCCGCGGGGTGGCCGTCGGCTCCGCCGAGGACACGGCCTTCATCCGACAGCGCCGCACGGCCATGGCCGAGATGCGCCGCCGCATGCGCGAGGATCTGGGCATCGGCCCCCTCGGCATCGAATGACCACCGACCACAGGCTCGCAGACAGCTGGACTCCACGTGGGCCCCGGACACAGGAGCGGCCTCCCGGGGTTTCTCCCGGAAGGCCGCTGACCTGCTGTCCAACCCTGGTGGGCGCGGACGGTTTCGAACCGCCGACATCCTGCTTGTAAGGCAGGCGCTCTACCCCTGAGCTACGCACCCGGGACGAGTCGACAGCCTACATTGCCCTGGGCGGTGCCCCGCAAACCCGTATCCGGGGGTTAGCCCCACCCCGGATCCGGGAGCATGCCGGATCCTCCGGAGGCCGACGGCTCCCTAGTGTCGTCAGGGCAACGCCAAGCAGCCCAGGGGGAGATCACCATGGCACGTACGTCACTTCCGGCCCGCGCGGTCCTCGTCACCGGGGCCGTCGTGGCCCTGGCCGCCGGCACGACCGCCTGTGGTGCCTCCGCCGCCGACGACGAGCATCCCGATCACCGGTCCTTCGCCCTCCAGGGCCGCACGCTCACCATCGACTCCGACGACTCGGCGCTCGAGATCGTCGCGTCCGACACGGCCGAGGCGGGCAAGGTCGACGTCACCCGCTGGTTCCAGGGGTCGGTCACCGTCGGCAAGGAGCCGAAGGTGACCTGGTCGATGAAGGACGACCGGCTGACGCTGCGGCTGCGCTGCTCCGGCCTCGTCGCCGACTGCGCCGCCAAGCACCGTATCGAGGTGCCCCGGGGTGTCGCCGTGAAGGTCGAGGACGACGACGGCAGCGTCCGGGCGCGGGGCTTCCGGGACGCGCTGAGCGTGCACGCCGAGGACGGCTCCGTGCAGGTCACCGACTCCAGCGGGCCGCTGGAGCTGCGCACCGAGGACGGTTCCGTCCGCGCCGAGGTCTCCTCGCGCACGGTGGACACCCGTACCGAGGACGGCTCGGTCCACCTCATCCTGGCCGCCGTACCGGACCGGGTGGAGTCCGTCAGCCAGGACGGCTCGGTGACGATCACACTGCCCGAGGGCACCTACCGGGTGACCACGAAGACCGACGACGGCGGGGTGGACGTGTCCGTGCCGCGGGACGAGTCCAGCGCACATGTGGTCAGCGCGCACACCACCGACGGCAAAGTCACTGTCAGGAACGCGAACTAACCGACCCGTGTGTTCGTCCTTAACCGGTGGGAGAATGACACCGGGCAGGGCGGATCACAGCACGGGAGAGGGATGTGACGGCGACACCAGCGCAGCCGTATTCGCCGTTGGTGCCGCGCGCACAGCGCCGCCGTGCGCGCCGGGCGCCGCACGCGCTCCGGGACACCCTCACCCTCGTCGCCCTCCCCCTCGTGGCCGCCCTCGCGCTGCCCGCCGCGTTCGCCGGAGGCGGCACGCGGCGCTGGTTCGGCGGGCGGGCGGAGGGACAGCGGGCCGAGGCCCAGGCCGCCAAGGACGCGGCGGCGGCCGCCTTCTACGAGCTGGACAGCGCCCAGCGCGACCTGCGCATCTCGATCGAGACGATCAGGGCCGTGGACGACACGCCGGCCGCCCGGCGGGCCGTCTCCGACTTCGAGGCCGTCGGCAGGCGCATCGACGAGGCCAGCCACCAGTACATCGACGCCGTCGACGCCCATGACCTCGACCGGGACGACCTGGAGGCCTCGGCGGCCGCCCAGGCGCGCACCGAGCTGACCCGCGCCAAGGACGAGCTGGGCCGCGTCAAGCAGGAGCTGGACCGGTTCGCCGACGGGCTGGGTCCGCTGCTCGGCAAGGCCGAGACCCAGCTGGCCCGCCTAGCGCCCGCCGTGGAACGGGCCCGGCAGGCCCTGCTGGCCGCCTCGAACGCGCTGGACGCCGTACGGGAGAGCGGGCTGCGGGCGGACGGTCTCGCGGCGCGGCTGGCGGCGCTGGCGCCCGAGCTGACGAAGCTGAACCAGGGCGCGGGCCAGCACGGCGTGCCGCAGACGCTGGAGCGGGCCGAGCGGGTGGCGCGGGAGGCCGAGGCGGTCCGGGTGGAGGCGGAGCGGCTGCCGGAGCGGGCCGCCGAGATCGACCACCGGCTCGTCTCGCTGCGTACCCGCGCCCAGGCGCTGACGACCCGCTCGGGGCAGGTGGAGCCGATCCTGAGCGAGCTGCGGCGGCGGTTCTCGGCCGCCTGCTGGCAGGACCTCCAGCACGTCCCCGACCAGGCCGGGGAGAACGTCCGGCAGGCCGAGGCGAAGCTCGAGGAGGCGCGCGTCGCGCGGGAGCAGCAGCGCTGGCCGGACGCCACCGCGCTGCTGTCGACGGTGCGCGCCCTGCTGAACAGCACGGACGAGGCGGTCTCGGCCGCCGGTGACCGGCTGACCAGGCTGAACGCGGTGCAGAAGGATCCGCAGGCGGAGATCGACCGGACCCGGTTCGCGATCCGGGACGCCCAGCGGCTGGCGATGGCGGGGCGCAACACCCCCGACCCCCGGCACGCGCGTCCGCTGGACGACTCGGTGGCCCGGCTGGAGCGGGCGATCGGCACGCTGGAGGGCCGGCACCCCGACTACTGGCACTTCCTGACCGAGACGGAGGCCGTCCGGCACGCGGTGGCGGACGTGGTGGCCGGGATCCGTGAGGAGCGCGGCACGGGGCACTGACATTGCCCCGGACGCCCGGCGGGCGGATATTGAAGGTACGTACGGCCTCCATCGGCGCATCCACCCTCAGGGAGGCGGAGATGGCCACACACGCACTGCACGGCCGGTCCAGGCGGCGGATCAGGTTCGACGAGCATCTGCCGGTCGACCACCGTCTGAATCTGGTCTACCGGATCGGCGCCGGGCTGATGGGCCTGGGTCTGATCGTCTTCGGGATCTTCGGCATCCTCGACAACATCGGCTTCTTCGACACCGGCGGGGACGAGGTGTGGAGCCTCAACACCAACGGGGCCCTCAGCTGGCTGTCGATCGCCGTCGGGCTGCTGCTGCTCGTGGGCATGGTGATCGGCGGGAACTTCGCGTCCACGCTGAACATGACCCTCGGCGTCCTCTTCGTCCTCAGCGGCTTCCTGAACATGGCCCTGCTGGAGACGGACTACAACTTCCTGGCGTTCAAGATCCAGAACTGCATGCTCAGCTTCGTGATCGGGATCCTGCTGCTCGTCTTCGGGATGTACGGCAGGGTGGGGTCCGCCCTGCCGCACGACAACCCGTACTGGCGGGCCCGCCACCCCGAGGAGTGACGGGCCGGCCGGATCAGGTGCGGTACGCGTAGAAGTACGCGGTCGGGTACGACGAGACGAGGCTCGCCACCGACCTGCGCAGGGTGTTGTTCGAGTGGTACGTCACGTACGGCACGCCGCCGCTCTTGGCGGTGACGATCATCGTGTGGTCCTTGGACCCGTCCCGGTCGAAGTCCATCTGGAGGACGTCGCCGACCTCGAGCTGGTAGACGTTGGCGAGCGCGGTGGTCCGCTTGGAGTTCTGGGCGAACCAGGACCACTCGTTGACGCCGACGAACGAGTCGGACTGGATGTCGGCGTTGCCGAACCACTTGGTGTAGTCGTACACGTAGCCGGGGACGTGCTTCCAGCCGCCGGCCTTCAGGGACTGGCTGACGAAGTTGGTGCAGTCGCCGCCGGCGCCGTGGCCGTTGTAGTCCGGATAGTCCTTGTTGTAGACGTTCCAGTACTTCTCGGCGTAGGTCGCCATCGCCTTGTAGTCGAAGGCGGTGCCGGTCTTCGGGACGGCGACCGGGTTGCGGGTGGTCGCCGCGCGCGCGGCGTTCGGCATGGTGTCGTCCGCCGTCGTGGCCGTCTTGACGGACACCGGCTTGGTGAGCGCGTTCACCGCGAGACCGCCCTGGTCGGTGTCGCGGATGTCCGTCAGCTGCCAGTTGCCCTGCCGGTCGGCCTTGAACGTCAGCTCGTGCCGGGCCTCGAAGCCGGTGCTCTTCGGCTCGTTGCCGCGGACCTTCGCGTAGGTCAGCGTGGTGCTCTCGGTGACCGCGGCCTTGGCGGTGCGGCCGGTCACCCGCGTGGCGTTCAGGGTGACGGTGGTGCTGGCCTTGCTGTACTTCTCGCCGGCCTTCGCCAGCTTGTCCTTGCGGTCGCCCAGCGTGGACAGGGCGGCGTCCTCGGTGCGGGCCGTGCCGGAGGACAGCTTGACGTCACCGGAGAAGCCGTCGGTCAGCGGCTTCGTCCGGTCGCCCTGCTTGCCGGCGACCAGGGCGTCGGTGCGGTCGGTGAAGACCGCGTCCGCGAGCCGCTGGAAGGTGGCCTTGGTAGCGGAGTCGACCTTGGGGTCGTCGACGACGGCGGCACCGGCGGACCAGTTGGGCAGCAGAGCCACTCCGGCGACGACCGAGGTGGCGGCTGCCCCGAGTATCGCGACGCGGCGGCGGGTCGCCCTCAATTTCCTTGACTTCACTGATGTTTCCCCTCTTGCCCCGGCGGAGGGATGCCGGGAAGGGCATCTTTGCATGGCGTGTGTGGCTGTTGTGAAGAGGGGACCGGGTTGAGGTTTGGTTACTTCACGACCGTCGACCAGTCCGGGTTCTGCGCCGGATCCAGGGTGCGCAGCCGCTCGAGCGTCGTCGGCGTCTGCACGTCCATCCAGTCGGCCAACTCCTGGAAGGACACGCACTTGACGTCCTTCTTGGTGCACACGTTCTCGATGACCTGGTCGACGGACTTCATGTAGATGCCGCCGTTCCACTCCTCGAAGTGGTTGCCGATGAAGAGGGGGGCCCGGCTGCCGTAGTACACGCGGTTGAAGCCGGCCATGTAGGCGTCGACGGTCTCCTGCTCCCACGTCGGGTACTGCGCCGGGTCGCCGT
This sequence comes from Streptomyces sp. NPDC002884, assembly GCF_040295245.1. Taxonomy (NCBI): domain Bacteria; kingdom Bacillati; phylum Actinomycetota; class Actinomycetes; order Kitasatosporales; family Streptomycetaceae; genus Streptomyces; species Streptomyces sp. NPDC002884. The sequence continues at coordinate 450,746 of NZ_JBEOVB010000001.1, forward strand.
CGACCTCGCCGTCGGACTGGTTGTAGAGGAAGTTGAAGTCCATGGACAGGCCCTGGTACTTGCCGCCGTCGTAGGGGAGCAGCTGCAGCGGGAAGTCCCAGAGGCCGTTCTTCTTGGTCGGCCAGATCTGGAAGTCACCGGTGGAGCTGGCGTCGTAGCGCCAGCCGTAGCTCTTGGCGGCCTTCAGCAGGTTGGCCTGGCCCTCCAGGCAGGGCGCGCGGCCGCCGACGACCGCCTTCTTGAAGTCGAAGGGCAGCGGGTCGATGTCCTTGTAGCCGGTGTTGGTCTTCCAGTTCTCCACGAAGGAGTAGAACTGGTCGATCTCGCTCTTCCACTCCTCGACGCTCCAGTCTCCGCCGCCCTTGGCGCCGCAGAAGTGGCCGTTGAAGTGGGTGCCGATCTCGTTCCCCTCCTTCCACGCCTCGCCGAGCTGCTCCAGCGTGGTGCGGATGTGTTCGTCGGTGGGGAAGCTGATGGCCGCCGTGCCCTTGGGGTGCTGGGGCGGGGAGTACAGGTCCTCCTTGCTCTTGGGCAGCAGGTAGATGCCCGTGAGGAAGAAGGTCATGTGGGCGTTGTACTCCTCGGCCATCTTCCGGTAGTGCTCGAAGAGGCCGTCGTCGCCCATGAGCGCGCCGTCCCAGGAGAAGACCACGAACTGGGGCGGCTTCTCCCCCGGCTTGAGCGGTACCGCTTTCAGCTGCCCCGTCTGCGGTCCGGTGTACGAGGTGGAGCCGTCCCCCAGGACGTGCGTCTTGCCGTCCCACTTCGGCTCCTTGGTGGCCCCCGCCGACGCCTTCTTGTTCTCCCCCGAGGACGCGGTCGGCGCGGTGTTCGTCGTGCTGTTCAGCACCAGGTAGCCGGCCACCAGGGACGCGACGACGAGGAGCGCCGCCAGCGTCAGGAACCCCGGATGCGTGGTGGCGGGGTGGCGCGTTGCCGGAGCCTTGCGGCGGCGGCCCGACGGTGACTTCATGTGCGGATCATTCTCCGGATTTCGGGGATGCGGGTGCCCGTTTCGGTGGTCAGCCGAGCGGGCTCATGGCACCTGACCAGATGCCGTAGGGAACGCTGTCGTCGGTCGTGCCGGCGATGCCCTTCAGTGGAAGCGGTTGGAGACTCTTGCCGAGGTCGATGCGGTAGACGACGACCGCCGTGGACACGGCCTTGGCCGTGCCGACGTACCAGGCCGCGGTGTCGTCCTGGGTGGTGCCGGCCTTCCCGGCCACCTGCCCGAGCGAGCCGGCCCGGGCGGCCTGCTGCGAGGAGGGCACGTCGTCGGGGTGGGCGGTGCGGAAGGAGTCCGCGAGCGCGGAGTTGACCTCCTCGGCCACGTCGGCGCCGAACGCCCGGTCGACGGCCGGGGTGTCCAGGACGAGCTTGGTGCCGTTCTTGGTGATCAGTCGCACCGAGTACGGCTCGGTGTGCTTGCCGCCCGCGGCGAAGGTGGAGTAGCCGCTCGCCATCCGGATCGCGCTGGGCGTGGAGCTGCCCATGGACAGCGCGGGCACCTGCGCCCCGATGCTGGAGGAGAGCAGCCCGGACTTCTCGGCGGTGGCGCGCACCGTGTCGAGCCCGGTGTCCATGCCGAGCTGCATGAACGGCGTGTTCACCGACAGCTCCATCGCCCGGTGCAGGGAGATCTGCCCGTACGACTCGCCGTCGTCGTTCTTCGCGGCCACCACCTTGCCGCTGCGGTCCCAGTACGGCCCCTCGGGCGTCGTCACCGGCACCTTGTCGTCGCCGTCGTACAGCGTCTCCCCGGTGACCGGCGTGGTGTCCCCGTCGCGGGTCTTGTGGACCCCGTTCTCCAGGCCGGCGGCGTACACGAACGGCAGGAACGCGCTGCCGGCCGAGACGGTGGTGGCGTTGGACTCGTTGTAGCCCTGCGTACGGTGGTCGGGGCCGCCGTAGACGGCGAGGATCCGCCCGTCGGAGGCCACCGAGGAGGCGCCGTAGTGGGCGGTCTTCGCACCCTTGGGGTCGTCCTTCAGGGCGTCCTTGCGGGCCTTGGTGACGGCGTCGGTGAGCTGGGTCTCGCGCTTCTTGTCGAAGGTCGTGTAGATCTGGTAGCCGCCCAGGTCGAAGTCCTTGTCGGAGATCTTCCCGGCCTTCTTGGCGTACTGGGAGGCGAGTTCCACCAGGTAGTCGCTCTGCTCACCGGTGTCGTACAGCGGGTTGGACTTGAGCGGCTCGGGGAACTTCGTGTACTTGGCGCGCTCGGCCTTCGACAGTTTGCCGATGTCGACCATCCGGTCCAGGGTCCACGACCAGCGTTCCACGGCCCGGGCGCGGTTGGCCGTGTTCAGGGTCGGGTCGTACAGGCCGGCGCCCTTGAGCAGGGAGGCGAGAAACGCGGCCTCGCTGGCGTTGAGTTCGCCGACGTCCTTGCCGTAGTAGGCCTGGGCGGCGCGCTGGATGCCGTAGGTGCCGCGGCCGAACCAGCTGGTGTTGAGGTAGCCCTCGAGGATGTCGTCCTTGCTCATCTGGTTGTCGAGCTTGAGGGCGATCATGGCCTCGGTGAACTTGCGGCTGACCGTCTGGTTCTGGTTCAGGTAGACGTTCTTCACGTACTGCTGGGTGATCGTGGAGCCGCCCTGGGTGTCACCCTGGCCGATGGTGCGGAACAGGGCGCGGCTGATGCCCTTGAAGGAGATGCCGGGGTCGCTGTAGAAGCTGGCGTTCTCGGCGGCCAGCACCGCCCAGCGGACGTCCTCGGGGATGTCCTTCAGCGGCATCGCCTGCCGTTGCACCCAGCCGGTGCGGGCCATCGGTGTCCCGTCGGCCCAGAAGTACACGTTGTCCTGCTGGGTGGCGTACGAGTTGATGTTGTCCGGGACGTCGGTGGCCGCGTAGGCGACGACCAGGAGCATGCTGCTCAGGCCTATGGACGTGAGGACGCCGCCGAGGCACTGCCGCCAGGAGGGTATCCAGCGCCGCCAGTCGGTACGGCCCGGGCGCGGGTACTGCGGGCGCAGCTTGCGGACGTAGGGCGTGACACGAGCCACATACGGAGCCAGTACGGCAAGGAGCGGGGCGAGTCGAGGACCGAGAAACGAAGAAATTTGGGCAAAAGTTGAAGGGCGGGGGGCTTTTCGTCGGTTCTTCGACGAACGCGGCTTTTCTTCGTCGCCCTCCTCGGATATGTCCGGCATTACCGGTATATCCGAGACCCGCAGTTGCATGGTCTCGTCCGGCCGAAAAGATGCAGGAAGCTTCAACTGCATGGTTTCGTCCGGCTGTTGGGGCTTGTCCCCCGGCCCCGCCTCGCTCACGACGCGTCTCCCTCCGCACTCCGTATTGCTCGCAGGCAGACGTACAGACTGACGAGGGCCTGACATGGTTGCCGTTGACGCGGCCGCAAACCTGAACCCTCCCGACCATGGAGTTCAATGCGGCGCTCTCAAATTACCAGCGCTCTTCGCAAATTCTCCACAGAAGAAATCGACAGAAGTGAACAGAGGTGAAACTGCTGACACCACGTCCGAGCATAGGGGCTTAGTCTGACGCCATGCCTCGCTACGAGTACCGCTGCCGGACCTGCGGCGACACCTTCGAACTGAGCCGCCCGATGGCTCGGTCCGCGGACCCCGCCGACTGCCCCGCAGGTCACGACGACACCGTCAAGCTGCTCTCCACGGTGGCCGTGGGCGGCACGAAGTCCGCCCCCGCGCCCAAGGCGGGCGGCGGAGGCGGCGGCGGATGCTGCGGCGGCGGTTGCTGCGGCTGACCGCCGCCCGCCGACTTCTCAGGAACTCTTCAGGAACTCCCGCAGGATGCGCTCCCCGGCCAGCACGCCCCGCTCGGGCAGGGCGGTGATCGCCGGGGCCGTCCAGGCGGCGTCGGCCAGCTCGCCGTGCCCGGGACGCCAGCCCCGGTCGGCGGCCAGCAGCAGGTCGGCGTCGAGCAGCGAGTCGCCCGCCGCCAGCGTCAGTTCGGCGCCGGTGCGGCGGGCCACCTCACGCACGGCCGCGCTCTTGGTCAGCGGCTTCGGCACCGCGTAGATCTTGCGGCCCTGGAGCGACACGGTCCAGCCGCGGTTCTCCGCCCACACCGCGAGCTCCTTCACCCACTCCTCGGGCAGCAGCTCCCGCTCCACGACGAGATAGGCGAACAGGTCCTCGGCGACCCGCTGCTTGCGCAGCCACAACGGGTCCGCCGTCCTCGCCAGGTACTCCTCCACCTCCGCGAGCGGCGCGCACTCGTCGGCCAGCCTGGCCAGCACGCGCCCGTGCCAGTCCTGATCGGTCACGCCGTCGACCAGCAGATGGCCGCCGTTCGCGCAGATCACGTACTTCGGCGCCGGGCCCGGCAGGTTGATGCGCTGGTACTGCTTGCGCGTCCGGGTGGTCGTCGGCACGAACACCGCCCGGTCACCGAGCTCGCTCAGCAGCTGCGCCGACGTCTCCGTCATGAACGACAGCGGCCTCGCCTCGTGCACCTCGACGCACAGCAGCCGCGGCGCCCGCGCGTCCGGCATGGTCAGCGCCAGGGCGGCCGCCGAGTAGATGAGCGTACGGTCGAGATCACTCGCCACCAGAACCGGCATCAGACCGTCACCGACTTGCCGTCGGCGCCGGTCGCGCCCCGGGTGAACTGCGGGTGGATCAGCCCCACGCAGGTGTACGGCAGTTCGCCGACCTCCTCGACGGGCACCCCTCGCTGTCCGGCGAGCAGCCGTACGTGGTCCAGGTCGGCGCCCGCCCCGGCCCGCGCCAGGATCTTCCACGGCACCCGGCGCAGCAGCACCCGGGTGGTCTCGCCGACCCCGGGCTTGACCAGGTTCACATCGTGGATGCCGTACTCCTCGCTGATCCGCTCGACCGCCGCCCAGCCCTCCCAGCTCGGCGTGCGGTCGCTGGCGAGCAGTTCCTTCACCGCGCCGCCGACCGCGTCCGCGACCTCGGGGAAGCGGGCGGCGATCGCGTCCAGGAAGGCCACCGAGACGTCCGTGCCGGCGAGCTCGCGGTAGAACTTCGCGCCGTGGAAGTCGTTCGGCCCGACCAGGTCGGCCCGCAGCACGGTCCGCGAGATGAGCCCCGAGACGGTCGAGTTCAGGCAGGCGGACGGGATGAGGAAGTCGTCACGGGTGCCGTACGTCCGCACGCACGAGCCCGGGTCGGCCAGCACCGCGATCTCCGCGTCGAAACCGGCCGCACCGCCGCCCGCCTCGAACTCCTCGATCGCCGCGGCCAGTTCCCGGGTGATCGCGCCCTTGCCGGTCCAGCCGTCGACGAAGACGACGTCACGCGGGTCGTGATGGGCGGCCAGCCAGCGCAGCGCGTTGGCGTCGATGCCCCGGCCGCGCACGATCGACACGGCGTAGTGCGGCAGGTCGAGGCCGTGCCGGAACTGCGCCCAGCGGCGCATCAGCACACCGACCGGGGTGCCGGCCCGGGCGAGCGAGACGAGCACCGGCCGGGGGGACCGCTCGGCGATCACCGTCTCCGTGACCACGCCCACGGCCTGCGCGATGCGCGCCGCCGAGGTCTCCAGCGCCGCCTGGAACAGCTCCTGGTACTGCTCGCTGGGCTGGTACTCGACGGGCAGCGACTCGGCGTAGTGCGCGCCGCCGCTCTGGATGGCCTCTTCCCGCTCCTCGGTCGGCGCCTCCAGCGTCACGTCCGAGAGGTCCTGGAGCAGCCAGCCGACCTCCTCGGGCGGGTACGACGAGAAGGCGGGGCCGCGGAGGGGCTCGGGCAGCATGGCGGGTCTCTCTTCCGACAAGGCGGCTGCGTACAGCGGCTCGGGGACGTACGACGGCACGACCGCGAGGACGACGTGCGGGGTGTGCGCGGCGAGCTGGGACAGGAGACCGTCGGGGGCGTGCAGCTCCCGGGTGTCGGCCACGGAGTCCACGACGGCGACGACGGCGTCGAAGCCGCCACCCGCGACGTTATAGGCATAGCGCTCGCCGGGGCCGTCGGCCGGTTCATCGTGCGCGGGGAAAACGATTCGGCTGCGTATCGCGTAGCCGGGGTCGTCCACCGCGAGGACGGGCGAGCGGGTGGTGGTCGAGTAGCGGACCTCGGCGGCCACCACCTGCTCCAGCTCACGGGCCAGCCTGAGCGGCGCGTACATCAGCTCTTCGAAACCGAGGACGAGGACGCGCGAGGCGTCCTCGGGTATCGCCTCGGCGAGGCGGGCGGTCATGGCGGGGAGGGCGGTCTCCAGCCGGACCCGGTGCCGGGGAGTGAACCCGTGCCGGCCGCCGTCCGGGAGGCCTCGGGGCCAGTGCAGGTCGACACGGGTGATGTGGCCCGCGGGGCGCGTCCGGCGGGTGCGGTCGCCTTCCGGGTGCGGGTCCGCCACGGCCGACGGCGCCGCGGACGGCTGACGGCCCGACGTGGCGCCCTCGTACCGGGCGACCAGTTCCTGCCCCTTCTCCAGCACCCCCGGAGGGAGCCGCACCGTGCCGGAGGCGGCGGCGACCAGGTCCACGCGGGCGCCGATCTCGCGGGCGAAGTCGTCCAGCCGGCCCGCGTCGGCGGCCGACCGCATGTCGACCAGCGCCACCACGACGTACCGCTGCCGTGGATACCGCTCGTGAAGATCACGAATGGTGTTCAGGACCGTGTTGCCGGTCGAGAACTCGTCGTCGACCAGGACCAGCGGCCCGTCCCCGACCAGCAGCGCCGGGTCCTCCGGCAGCAGCAGGTGCGAGGTCGCGTGCGAGTGGGACTCCTCGAAGCCGCCCGCCTGCGCGACCCCGGCGACCGGGCGGCGGGTGGAGTGCAGATAGGGGGCGCTGCCGAGGCCGTCGGCGACGGAGTGGCCGAGGCCGGTGGCGGTCTCCGCGTAGCCCAGGACGACCGCCCCGGCCGCCTCCTGGGCGCCCAGCAGCTCACGCACCCGGCGGCCCAGGGCGAACCCGTGCCCGTGCACCACGGACGGCGACTGCGGGACGTGCTTGCCCAGGACGTTGGAGACCAGCAGATGGGCCCGCTTGGGGTTGCGGCGCAGGGCCAGCCCCAGCAGGCCCGTCAGCGTGTCGTCGCCGACGAGCTCGACACCGAGCCGCTCGGCGACCCACGTCCCGGACCAGATCCCGTCGTCCCCGTTGTTCACTGCGTTGTTCATGCGTCCCTTGTGAGTGAGGTGGTTCTTCAGCCGGGTATACCGGCGGCGAGCAGGTCGACGAAGCTGACGTCCTCGTGCGCGACACCGAAGACCTCGGCGCGGAGCATGGTGCGCTCGGCCCAGGCGCGGTGCGGCTTCACCTCGTTCATCTTGTTCGTGTACTGAGACCGCAGTACACCCCCGCCGCCGCGTTCCGGCCGCAGGATGTCCGCCGCGTCGCTGTACTCCTCGTGGCTGACCACGGACAGCGCGTGCACGGCCGGCACGTGCGAGGGGTGGATGCAGGTCTTGCCCAGCAGACCGTTGGCATGGTCCAGGGAGATCTCGCGCAGCAGTCCGTCCATCGCGTGCTCTATCAGTTTCTCGCGCAGCTCGACGGCCTGCCCCTCCAGGAAGGGGCTGTGCCGCAACATCGGCTTGAACATGCGCTCGGGGACCCGGAAGTACTCCCACACCGGCCCGGTCACCGTGAACCCGGTGCCGTCGGCCCGGCCCAGCATGTTCACCACGTCGGCGATCACGGAGGCGACGATCTGGACGTCGTAGGCGGTCATGTCGGGCGCTCTGCGCAGCCCGTACGAGGAGCAGAAGTCGGTCACGCCGAGGCGCAGCGCGAGGACCCGGCTGCGGTACTTGTCGACGGCCCGGGCGATGCCCTCCAGGGCGTCCACCCGCGACTCGCGGTACATCAGCTCGGGCGTCTCCAGGACGGGCATGCCGAACAGCCGCCGCCCGCTCGCCGTCTCGGCGCCCGCCAGCGCCTCCAGGAAGGGGATGCCCCGCTCCTCGGTGAACTTCGGGAAGACGAACCCGCTCAGCAGCTCCACGGTGGCCCCGAGCCGCCGGACCAGGTCGGGGATCTGCTCGGGCGTCCGTACCCGGATGAAGAGCAGCGGCGGCTCCACCCCGTCCGCGGCCCTGCGCCCCGCCAGGTCGGCGAACTGCCGGACCAGGTTCTCCTCGCCGGCCTCGACGTCCTCGTCGCCGATGGAGTCCTCCAGGCACAGCACCATCGACACCACGCCGCGCCCGGTCTGCTTGACGATGTCGTCCGCCAGCCGGGGCCGGGTGGCCGGGCTGTACAGCGTGGCGCCCAGGGCCGCCGAGAGCAGCCTGGCCGGGGAGTCCGCGTCGAAGACGCACGGCTCCCGGTAGAACAAGCGCTGTCGCACCTCAGGGGCGAGGTGCCCGAAATGACGCATAAATCTCCCCCGTGGTGCAAGGTAAGTCTGTGGATTCGGCATGAGGTGGCCGGTAATAGTACGTAGGGATCCATGTCAGAGGTTCCCACCCGGCATGAATTTCAGGTAACTCGCGGATGAGACTTGCCGTGTACCCCGCGTTGTCGTGAGCAGGCCCGAGAAGGCAGGATGACCGCATGACGCACGCGATGCTGAAGGGGTCGAACGTCCCGCTGAAAGCCACCACGGTACGCGCCGTGCTGCGCTGGACCCCCGGGCAGGGGGTCCCGGACGTCGACGCCTCGGCGCTGCTCCTGGGCCTCGACGGCCGTGTGCGCTCCGACGAGGACTTCGTTTTCTACAACCAGCCCCGGCACCCTTCCGGGAAGGTGTGGCGGCTCGGCAAGAAACGTGTCGCCGAGGGCCTCACCGACACCATCCAGACAGATCTGTCCGGTGTCGAGTCCGGCGTCGGCCAGATTCTGCTGGTCGCTTCGGCGGACGGCGTGACGTTCGACCGCGTACGTTCCCTCACCATCGTGCTGTACGACGCGGCAGCCGACGGCGAGCCGCTGGCCACGTTCGACATCCGCCCCGAGACGGGCGAGGAGACGGCACTGATCTGCGGCGAGCTGTACCGGCGCGGTGAGGGCTGGAAGTTCCGTGCCCTGGGCGAGGGCTACTCCAACGGCCTCAAGGGCCTGGCCACGGACTTCGGCATCTCGGTGGACGAGTCGGAGGAGGCGGCGGCCACGGCCCCCGAGCCGGCCCTCCAGACGCCCAGCCTGTCCCAGCCCCTGCCGCCCGAGCAGCCGGCCTCGCCCGTCCCCCAGCAGCCGGCGTACGGCTACCCGGCCAGTCTCCCGACCTACGGCTACGGCTATCCGGACGGCTCCTTCCGGCTCCCTCCGCAGGGCCCCCAGTTCGTCGGACGGTGAGCCGCCGGGGGCCGGCGGCCCGGGTGGCGCCCGGGCGCTACTTCTCGGCCTTGGTCTTGTAGCCCCGGCCCCAGGACAGGCCCCAGCCGTACAGACGGTCCAGCTCCGCCTGGAACCCGTACACGAACCGCACCTCGCGCCGCACCATGAGCTCGTTCTTCACGTTCTCGATCATCACCACCGCGCAGGACCGGGCCTGCGGATGCCGCTCGTCGAGGCCTATCTCGATCCGCGGTCCGTTGCTCGGGTAGAGCGTGACGATCGCGTGCGTGCGGTCGAAGGCCGGCGTCTGGTCGTAGATGTAGACGAAGACGAGCAGCCGTTTGATCTGCTCCCGGTGGTCGAGGTTGACGTACATCGTCTCGCCGGACGCCGATCCGAACCTGTCGTCCCCGCTCAGCTTCACGTAGGGTGCCGCGTTCACGTCGCCCAGCAGGCCGCCCAGCGGCTGTACGACCCCCTTCGTGCCGTCGGCCAGCTCGTACAGGCAGCCGAGGTCGAGGTCGACGTTCACCATGCTCTGGCTGTGTCCGATGACCTCCGGCGGCCGCAGCGCCTTGAAGGGGTGCCGCAGCAGGCTCTCCCGCTGCGGTCCGCCGATGTCGGACGTCCGCATCCGCCAGGTCAGGTTGACGCGCAGGTTGCCGGTCGCGGCGCCCTGCTTGGTCAGCGAGACCTGATGATGCCGCTTGGTGAGCTCTATCGCGTTGGTGGCCGCGTTGCCCGAGTCGAAGTCCGCCGCCCGGCTGCCCAGGAGCCCGTCGAAGATGCCCATTCCCGCCCCCACGTCCACTGATGAAAACCGGCGGGGCGGCCGGTGGAGGACTCGTCCTCACCGGCCGCCCCGCTCAGAGCGTTCCTCGCTCCCCAGGTGATCACACCCCGGACGAGACCTCAGTCTTCTCGTCCGAGCCCTGGGCTTTTCCCTCGGCCGCCGCCAATGCGCGGTTGCGGCGGACGGAGGACCAGAAGGACCAGGCGATCAGGACCACGCCGACGAGACCGGTGATGACCTCGTTGATCTGGTACTGGATGGTGACCATGAGGATCACGGCCAGCGCGCCGATCGCGTAGTGCGCGCCGTGCTCCAGGTAGACGTAGTCGTCGAGGGTCCCCTGCCGGACCAGGTACACGGTGAGCGACCGGACGTACATGGCGCCGACACCGAGGCCGAGGGCCATCAGGACGATGTCGTTGGTGATGGCGAAGGCGCCGATCACCCCGTCGAAGGAGAAGGACGCGTCGAGGACCTCGAGGTAGAGGAACATGAAGAACGCGGCCTGACCGGCCAGGACGACCGCCGGGCGCTGCTTCCCGCTGCGCGCGGCCTCTTCCTCCTCCTCGTGTTCGCGCTCTTCCTCTTCCTCGAGCTTGTCCTCGAAGTAGCCGGAGAGACCGCCGACGACCATGTACGTGATCAGACCGGCGATGCCGGAGATCAGGACCGTCTGCGCCTTGTCGACGTGGGCGCCGCCGTGCTGGTGGGCGTGGGTCGCGAAGGTGAAGGCGGTGATCAGCAGGACGATCAGCGCGATGCAGACCGACAGCATGTCGACCTTGCCGAGCTTGGCGAGCGGGCGCTCGATCCAGCGCAGCCACTGGATGTCCCGGTCCTCGAAGATGAAGTCCAGGAAGATCATCAGCAGGAACATGCCACCGAAGGCGGCGATCGACGGGTGGGCGTCGGTGACCAGCTGCTGGTACTGGTCCTTGTCGTTGAGCGCGAGGTCGACCGCGTCGATCGGACCGATCTTGGCACTGATGGCGACGATGACGACGGGAAAGACCAGCCGCATGCCGAAGACGGCGATCAGCACACCGATCGTGAGGAAGATCTTCTGCCAGAAGGCACTCATCTTCTTCAGGATTCCGGCGTTGACCACCGCGTTGTCGAACGACAGCGAGATCTCGAGGACGCAGAGGATCGCCACGATGCCGAGGGCCTCCCACCCCCCGTAGAAGACCGCTGCGACCAGGCCGAGCGCGGTGACCGCGAACGACCAGCCGAAGGTTTTCAGAAGCACTGGCTACCCAATCGTGTCTGGGGGTCCCCCCAAGCGAAGCTCGGGGAGGGTTTCCCCCGCGCCGTACTCGGCTTTTTACGAAACGTTGACTCCGAAGTCTAGAGCGATGCCCCGCAGTCCCGACGCGTACCCCTGCCCCACGGCCCGGAACTTCCATTCGCCCTGGTAGCGATAGAGCTCGCCGAAGATCATCGCGGTCTCCGTGCTGGCGTCCTCGCTCAGGTCGTAGCGGGCGAGCTCCTGGCCGTCGGCCTGGTTGACGACGCGGATGAACGCGTTGGAGACCTGACCGAAGGTCTGGCCCCGCTCGTCGGCCATGTGGATGGAGACCGGGAAGACGATCTTGTCGCACTGGGGTGGCACCTTGGAGAGGTCCACCAGCAACGACTCGTCGTCGCCTTCGCCCTCACCGGTGAGGTTGTCGCCGGTGTGCTCCACCGAGCCGTCCGGGCTCTTGAGCTGGTTGTAGAAGACGAACCACTCGTCCCCCATCACCCGGCCGCTGTTGCACAGCAGCGCGCTGGCGTCGAGGTCGAAGGGGGCCCCGGTGGTGGAGCGTGCGTCCCAGCCGAGTCCGATCATCACCTGAGTGAGGTTCGGCGCGGCCTTGGAGAGGGAGACATTGCCTCCCTTGGCGAGCGTGACGCCCATGATTGCTGGTCCTCCCCTAGGTGGTGCTCAGGTGCTTCCTCTTCGGTTGTCCTGCACGTCCGGCGCCGCCCGTAAACGGTGCGGCGCCGGACGGTCGGACCTTCGGACCCTGCGGGTGACTCAGACGTTGACGCCGAAGTCCTGCGCGATACCGCGCAGACCCGACGCGTAGCCCTGGCCGATGGCCCGGAACTTCCACTCCGCGCCGTGCCGGTACAGCTCGCCGAAGACCATCGCGGTCTCGGTCGACGCGTCCTCGCTCAGGTCGTAGCGGGCGATCTCGGCGCCGCCGGCCTGGTTCACGACGCGGATGAACGCGTTGCGGACCTGGCCGAAGGACTGCTGCCGGTTCTCCGCGTCGTAGATCGACACCGGGAAGACGATCTTCTCGATGTCGGCCGGGACCCCGGCGAGGTTGACCTTGATCGCCTCGTCGTCGCCCTCGCCCTCACCGGTGGTGTTGTCACCGGTGTGCTCGACCGAGCCGTCGGGGCTCTTGAGGTTGTTGAAGAAGACGAAGTTGGCGTCGCTGCCGACCTTGCCGGAGCTGTCCAGCAGCAGCGCGCTGGCGTCCAGGTCGAAGTCGGTGCCGGTCGTGGTGCGGACGTCCCACCCCAGACCGACGATGACCGCGGTCAGGCCCGGGGCCTCCTTGGTCAGCGATACGTTGCCGCCCTTGCTGAGGCTGACTCCCACAAGTCCTCCATTGGTGTCCTGGGGCGGGGAGCCCCTGGTGCGTCGGATATCGGATCAACGAGTCGATCCTAGTAACGGGTTCCCGCCCCACGCAGGCCCTGGAGCGGAAGAATCACAGGGTGTCGAGCGCGGCGACGTACTCACCGAGGTCGCGGGCGTCCGGCAGCGCGTTGACGACGGTCCAGCGCACCAGGCCCTCCTGGTCGATGACGAAGGTGCCGCGCACCGCGCAGCCCTTGTCCTCGGCGAAGACGCCGTAGGCGCGGCTGACCTCGCCGTGCGGCCAGAAGTCGCTCAGCAGCGGGTACTCCAGGCCCTCCTGCTCGGCGAAGACGCGCAGGGTGTGGATGGAGTCGTTGGAGACGGCGAGCACCTGGGTGTCGCGGTCGGCGAACTTCGGCAGGTTGTCGCGCACCTCGCACAGCTCACCGGTGCAGACGCCGGTGAAGGCGAAGGGGTAGAAGAGCAGGACGACGTTCTTGCTGCCCCGGAAGTCGGAGAGCCGCACGGTGCGACCGTGGTTGTCCTTGAGCTCGAAGTCGGGGGCCTTGTCGCCGACCTGGATCGCCATCGCGTGGATGTCCCTTCGGTGGGGCTGTCTGGGTGAGTCCACCCTACGCAGCGAGCGCCGAAGGCCGCCGGACGGGCTGAGCACGAGAGCCCGGCCCGTCCGGCGTCACTTCACATCACTTCTTCGGACGTCACTCCCTGGACGTCACTTCTTGGACTTCGCGGCCTTGGGCGTCACCAGCCGGCTGCCACTCCAGTCCTTGCCCACGCTGACGCTCTTGCTGGCCGACAGACCCGCAGTCGTCGAGGCTTCGGAGATGTCGCTCGGCTCCACGTATCCCGTACGGCCGGTCTTCGGCGTCAGGAGGAGGATCGACCCGCCTTCTTCGATGTACGTGGTGGCGTCCACCAGCGCATCCGTCAGGTCTCCGTCATCGTCGCGGAACCAGAGCACCACGGCGTCGGCGACGTCGTCGTAGTCCTCGTCCACCAGATCGCTGCCGATGACTTCCTCAATGGACTCGCGGAGCTCCTGGTCGACGTCATCGTCGTAGCCGATCTCCTGGACCACCTGCTCGGGCTGGAAACCCAGCCTGACGGCAGGGCTGGTCCGCTCCTCCGCGTGGTCCGCGGTCGCGCTCACGGGTTGCCTCCTGATCATGATTCGGGAATAACTCAGCCACGCGCGGGCGCGAGGCATTGGCCGTAGTCCACACGGGCGGGACGGATCGCGCAAGTACCCGGCGGTTCGGACCGCCGAAACGGTGACGATCCTGGCCGTGTCGACGCAACTCCAGGCACGCGATTCGGACGGATGGTGACGTACACCACACCTATCTGCCCTGTTTGCGTATTTGAGAACCATCCAAGGGTACGAGATTCGAACGAGTGCCGGTTACCTCGGGGTAGAGATGACGTTTGCGGCCCCTAGGTACACGATGGGGGCGGTGCAGGCACGGGAGAGTCGGCGAGACACCCCCGCGAGGCGCCCGCGAGGCGCGAACGAGAAACACCGTCCCACACAGCCCTCTGACAGGTAAGGAACAGCGTGGCTTCCGGATCCGATCGCAACCCGATCATCATTGGCGGCCTTCCGAGTCAGGTTCCTGACTTCGACCCCGAGGAAACCCAGGAGTGGCTCGACTCCCTCGACGCCGCGATCGACGAGCGCGGCCGGGAGCGGGCCCGCTACCTGATGCTCCGGCTGATCGAACGGGCCCGCGAGAAGCGCGTGGCCGTGCCCGAGATGCGCAGCACGGACTACGTCAACACCATCCCCACCAGGGCCGAGCCCTTCTTCCCGGGGAACGAGGAGATCGAGCGCCGGATCCTCAACGCGACCCGCTGGAACGCGGCCGTGATGGTGTCCAGGGCCCAGCGGCCGGGCATCGGGGTCGGCGGCCACATCGCCACCTTCGCCTCCTCCGCGTCCCTCTACGACGTCGGCTTCAACCACTTCTTCCGCGGCAAGGACGAGGGCGACGGCGGCGACCAGGTCTTCTTCCAGGGCCACGCCTCCCCGGGCATCTACGCGCGCGCGTTCCTGCTCGACCGGCTGAGCGAACAGAACATGGACGCGTTCCGCCAGGAGAAGTCGAAGGCGCCGCACGGGCTGTCCTCGTACCCGCACCCGCGTCTGATGCCGGACTTCTGGGAGTTCCCGACCGTGTCGATGGGCCTCGGCCCGATCGGCGCGATCTACCAGGCGCGGATGAACCGCTACATGCACGCGCGCGACATCGCCGACACGTCGAAGTCGCATGTGTGGGCGTTCCTCGGCGACGGCGAGATGGACGAGCCGGAGTCGCTCGGCCAGCTGACCATCGCCGCACGTGAGGGCCTGGACAACCTGACCTTCGTCGTCAACTGCAACCTCCAGCGCCTCGACGGCCCGGTGCGCGGCAACGGCAAGGTCATCCAGGAGCTGGAGTCGGTCTTCCGCGGCGCCGGCTGGAACGTGATCAAGCTGATCTGGGACCGCTCCTGGGACCCGCTGCTCGCGCAGGACCGCGACGGCACCCTCGTCAACCGGATGAACACGACGCCGGACGGCCAGTACCAGACCTACGCCACCGAGTCGGGCTCCTACATCCGCGACCACTTCTTCGGCGACGACCAGCGGCTGCGCGCCATGGTCGAGGGCATGACCGACGACCAGATCCTGCACCTGGGCCGCGGCGGTCACGACCACCGGAAGATCTACGCGGCGTTCAAGGCGGCCGTGGAGCACACCGGCCAGCCGACGGTCATCCTCGCCAAGACGGTCAAGGGCTGGACGCTGGGGCCGAACTTCGAGGGCCGCAACGCCACCCACCAGATGAAGAAGCTGACGGTCTCCGACCTCAAGGGCTTCCGCGACCGGCTGCACCTGCCGATCTCCGACAAGGAGCTGGAGAGCGGCCTCCCGCCGTACTTCCACCCCGGGCGGAACTCGGAGGAGATCCAGTACATGCACGACCGCCGCAAGGGTCTCGGCGGCTATGTCCCGACCCGGGTCGTGCGCTCGAAGCCTCTCGCGCTGCCGGACGATAAGACGTACGCGAGTGTGAAGAAGGGCTCGGGCCAGCAGTCCATCGCGACGACCATGGCCTTTGTGCGGCTCCTCAAGGACCTCATGCGGGACAAGGAGCTCGGCAAGCGCTTCGTACTGATCGCGCCGGACGAGTACCGCACGTTCGGCATGGACTCCTTCTTCCCGAGTGCGAAGATCTACAACCCGCTCGGCCAGCAGTACGAGGCGGTGGACCGCGATCTGCTGCTCGCCTACAAGGAGTCGCCGACCGGGCAGATGCTGCACGACGGCATCTCGGAGGCCGGCTGCACGGCGTCCCTGATCGCGGCGGGCTCGGCGTACGCCACCCACGGCGAGCCGCTGATCCCGGTCTACGTCTTCTACTCGATGTTCGGTTTCCAGCGGACCGGCGACCAGTTCTGGCAGATGTCGGACCAGCTGGCGCGCGGTTTCGTACTGGGCGCGACCGCCGGCCGTACGACCCTGACCGGTGAGGGACTCCAGCACGCGGACGGCCACTCGCAGCTGCTCGCCTCCACGAACCCGGGCTGTGTCGCCTACGACCCGGCGTTCGGTTTCGAGATCGCGCACATCGTGCGGGACGGTCTGCGCAGGATGTACGGCGGTTCCGACGAGCACCCGCACGGCGAGGACGTCTTCTACTACCTGACCGTCTACAACGAGCCGATCCAGCACCCGGCCGAGCCGGACGACGTGGACGTCGAGGGCATCCTCAAGGGCGTCCACCGCTTCAGCGCGGGCACCTCGGGGTCGATCCCGGCACAGATCCTCGCGTCCGGTGTGGCCGTCCCCTGGGCGGTCGAGGCGCAGAAGATCCTCGCCGAGGAGTGGAACGTCAAGGCGGACGTCTGGTCCGCGACCTCCTGGAACGAGCTGCGGCGCGAGGCCGTCGAGGTCGAGCGGCACAACCTGCTGCACCCGGAGGAGGAGCAGCGGGTGCCGTACGTGACGCGGAAGCTGGCCGGGGCCGAGGGGCCGTTCGTGGCCGTCTCGGACTGGATGCGGTCGGTACCGGACCAGATCGCGCGCTGGGTGCCCGGCAGCTACCAGTCGCTGGGCGCGGACGGCTTCGGCTTCGCGGACACCCGGGGAGCGGCCCGCCGCTTCTTCCACATCGACGCCCAGTCGATCGTCGTGGGGGTGCTCACGGAGCTGGCGAAGGAGGGCAAGGTCGACCGGTCGCTGCTGAAGCAGGCCATCGACCGGTACCAGCTGCTGGACGTGTCGGCGGCGGACCCGGGCGCGGCGGGCGGCGACGCGTAGTCGCGCCGCCGGGAGGCCGGTGAGTGTCGGCGGGGCGCGGGGGGGGCTTGTCGCCCAGTCCCCGCGCCCCTGACGGGGCTCACCGGCCCCTCGTTTTCATACGATGCGGGCATGCAAGAACAATCGGCGCAGAGCCGGTGGGAGCTCTGGACGCAGCGGCCGTTGCTGGCCCTCGCCGTGGTGTTCGCCGTCGCCTACGCCGTGCCGATCGTGGACACCTCGGCCGACCACGCGCTGACCACCGCCTGCACCGCGGTGGAGTGGGTGGTGTGGGGGGCGTTCGCCGCGGACTACGTGGTCCGGCTGGCGCTGACGTCCGACCGGCGGCGGTTCGTGCGGACGCACTGGCTGGACCTGTGCGCGGTGGTGCTGCCGCTGGCACAGCAGCTCAAGCTGCTGCGGCTGGTCTCGACGCTGCTGCTGGTGGGGCGGCGGGCGCGGATGGCCTCGCAGATCCGGATGACGACGTATGTCGTGGGGGCGGTCGTCGGGCTGCTGATGTTCGGATCGCTCGCCGTGCTGTCGGTCGAACGGGAGTCGCCGGACGGGAACATCCGCACGCTGGGTGACGCGCTGTGGTGGTCGTTCACGACGATGACGACCGTGGGGTACGGGGACCACGCGCCGACCACCGGACTGGGGCGGATCATCGCCGTCGGGCTGATGCTCTCCGGGATCGCGCTGCTCGGTGTCGTGACCGCGAACATCGCCGCGTGGTTCATCGCCCGGTTCGACAAGGACGACGTCGAGGAGCGCGCTCAGACCGAGGCGATCCTGGCCCTGACGCAGGAGGTACGGGCCCTGCGGGCGGAAGTGGCGGCGCTGCGGGACGGGCCCCGGGGGGCGCTGCCCCCCGGACCCGCGCCCGTGCCCACCCACCACCCGTCCCGGTAGCCCGGTGGGCCGGAAGCGAGACGCCGACGGGCGAGCGAGGCGCCGACGGGCGCTCTACAGCAGCCCGTTGCCCGTTCCTGCCGCTCCTGCCAGCCAGACGATCGCCAGCAGGGTGTCGATCGCGCCGAGGGCGACGGCGACCAGGGCCGGCACGGGACGGGGACCCGCCCAGCTGCGGCCCATGGCCAGCCAGCCGCAGACGATCGCCGCCGGGCCGAGGACGATTCCCAGCGCGAAGAATCCGGCGACCGCGCAGACGAGGCCGACGATGCCTAGCGTCGCGCTGTCCGGCCCGGTCCGTGACCCCATGCGGCCACGTGAGCGGGGGTACCTGCGCGTGCCGTTTCCGAAGCCGGCCATCGAACAACTCCCTGGATTCCGGGGATGTGTTGTTCTTCGGGTACCCGCGACACGCGGAACATTCCCCGCAGTTGCCGGGCAGTCGGCGCGCTGTCCCCCTCCGGCAGCGCGCCGCGGCCCTGGCCGCCCTCCCATCCGGAGGGCTTGACCCACTGTGACCTGTGGCGCGCCCCGGAGGCGAGGAACCTTTAGCGTTGTCACCCTGATAGGGGAAACTTGTTGAAGTTCCGTCAGATGTGACCCACGCCCGCGCCCGCCTCCGCGTTCTCGCCCCGCTTGGTCAGCAGCGCGACGAACACGGCGACGACCGCCACCCCGGCGGCGACCAGGGAGGCGAGGCTCATCCCGGAGATGAACGTGTCGTGGGCGACTTCCGTGATCTTCGCGGCGATCGCTTCGGGGGTGCCCTTCGCCACCGGCGCGACGCCGACCTGAACCGCCTCGGAGGCCTGGTCCAGCTGGGCGGGGGTGAGCTCGGGCAGGCCCGCGCCCGTCCAGTTGCCGGGCAGGTCGCCGTCGACCTTGGAAGCCATCACGGCACCCAGCACGGCCGTACCGAGGCTGCCGCCGATCTGCATGGCCGCCTGCTGGAGTCCGCCCGCGACGCCGGACAGCTCCATGGGGGCGTTGCCGACGATGACCTCCGTCGCGCCGACCATGACCGGGGCGAGGCCGAAGCCCAGCAGGGCGAACCAGATCGACATGAGACCGCTGCCGGTGTCCGTCTCCAGCGTGGACATGCCGTACATGGCGATCGCGGTGGCTGCCATGCCGCCCGCCAGCGGGATCCGCGGGCCCAGCTTGGTGATCGCCGCGCCCGCGAGCGGGGAGCCGACGATCATCATGCCGGTCAGCGGGAGCAGGTGCAGGCCCGCGTCGATCGGGCTCATGCCGTGCACGTTCTGGAGGTAGAACGTCACGAAGAACAGGCCGCCCATGAAGGCGATCGCCATGAGCACCATGAGGACCACACCCGCCGACAGCGGGACCGAGCGGAACAGCGCCAGCGGGATGAGCGGTTCCTTGACCTTGGTCTCCCAGAAGGCGAAGGCCGCGAAGAGCACCGCGGAGCCGACCAGGAACGCCCAGGTCAGGCCGTCGGCCCAGCCCCAGGTCGGCGCCTTGATCAGGGCCCAGACCAGGCAGAACATCGCGCCGGAGAGGAAGGCGATGCCGAGCAGGTCGAAGGAGCGCGGGGCGTTCTCGGCGCGGTGGTCGAGCAGGATCACCACGCCGAGGACCAGGGCGAGGGCGCCGACCGGCACGTTGATGAAGAAGACCGACTGCCAGTTGACGTGCTCGACGAGCACACCGCCGAGGATCGGGCCGCCGGCGGTGGACGCGCCGATGACCATGCCCCACAGGCCGATGGCCATGTTGAGCTTCTCGGCCGGGAAGGTCGCGCGCAGCAGTCCGAGGGCGGCCGGCATCAGCAGGGCGCCGAACAGGCCCTGGAGCGCCCGGAAGGCGACGACCGCGCCGATGCTGCCGGACAGGCCGATCGCGCCGGAGGCGGCGGCGAAGCCGACGACGCCTATCAGGAACGTCTGGCGGTGGCCGAAGCGGTCACCGAGCTTGCCCGCGGTGATCAGGGAGACCGCGAGGGCGAGGAAGTAGGCGTTGGTGATCCACTGGACCTCGGCGAAGGTGGCGCCCAGGTCGCTGGCGATGGCCGGGTTGGCGATGGCCACGATGGTGCCGTCGAGGGCCACCATCATGACGCCGACGGCGACGGTGATGAGGGTGAACCACGGGTGGCCGCGCAGCCCCTTGGCGGGCCGGCCGTCCGACGGGTCCGCCGGTGCCTTGCCGCCCGGTCCCGTCGCGTCGATGGTGGTCTGACTGGTCATGCGTTCGAGGTTAGTGACAGCCGCTGACAATTGACAAACGAGTTCATAAGTCGGTAACTGACACATCATGGAAACTCTGCGTGAGCGCAAGAAGCAGCGCACCCGGGACGCGCTGCTGCGCGCCGCGGTGGAACTGTTCACCTCGCAGGGATACGAGCGGACCACGGTCGACGAGATCGCCGCCGCCGTCGACGTCTCGCAGCGCACCTTCTTCCGCTACTTCGCGGGCAAGGACGAGGCCGCGCTCGCCCTGGTGGAGATGACGGTGGAGCGGTTCGTCGAGGCGGTGCGCGAACGCCCGCCGCACGAGCCGCCGATGGAGGCGCTGCGCCAGGCGGTGCTGGACGGCTGGCACTCGATCAACGAGGTCGTCGAGTCCGTCGTACCCGTGGAGCTGTATCTGCGCATGTACCGGGTGATCGAGTCGACGCCGGTGCTGCTCGCCGCGCATCTGCGGCGCTCGGTGGAGGTGGAGGAGGTCCTCGCGCGGGTGATCGCCGAGCGCGAGGGGCTCGACGTGGACGCCGATCCGCGGCCACGGCTCGCGGTGGCCGTGTTCAGCGGGGTGATGCGGGTGACGGAACGGCAGTGGACCACGGGCGCGGACTTCAGCCTGGACGGGATCCGCGCGCTGACGTCCCTCTATCTCGACGGGGTGGGTCCCGCCCTGCTGGGAGACTGGCGCGAGGCCTGAGGAAGGGACGCCCGACGTACGGGAACACCTGACGGACATAGAGGCGTAAAGACGTTTATGACCCATGCCACGCCCGCTGAAACGTGATCCCCGTCACTTGCGTCACCCGAGACCCTCTCGTTCTCCTAGTGTGTCCTTTCAGTGACTTCCTTCGACACCTCCCCGCAACTCAACGTCTGGCGCGCACTGGCCGCCCTGGCCGTGGTGTTCGTGATGCTGGCGACCACCGGCTGGACGGCCCTGCGCCACCAGCGGGAGACCACCGCCCTGCAGACCTCGCGCTCGGAGTGGGAGCACGGCCGGCTGGCCGGGCACCGGTTGCCGGACCCCGACTCCGCCCCCGCCCGGCTCACCCGCTTCTTCGCCTCGCTGACCGCCCCGCAGCGGACCGTGCTCGCGCACGACTATCCGCTCGCGGTGGGCAACATGAACGGCGCCCCCACCGAGCTGCGCTACCGCGCCAACCGGGTGGCGCTGCTCCAGCAGATCCGGCTCGAGCGCACCCGCATGCACGACAAGCGGCTCACGCCCTCGGGGCAGCAGCTGGCCGGCCGGCGCATGCACCGCTACGAGTCGATGAGCACCGCCGACCGGCAGATCCTCGCCTTCGA
The DNA here is from genome assembly GCF_040295245.1 of Streptomyces sp. NPDC002884. Taxonomy (NCBI): domain Bacteria; kingdom Bacillati; phylum Actinomycetota; class Actinomycetes; order Kitasatosporales; family Streptomycetaceae; genus Streptomyces; species Streptomyces sp. NPDC002884. The sequence goes on from NZ_JBEOVB010000001.1 coordinate 472,028, forward strand.
CCCGGAGGGCTCCGGCCGGGTCGCCGAGGTGTTCGGCAGCCTGGACGAGGCCGAGCGGATCTCCGTCGTCGTCCCCGGCGTCGACACCGATCTGCTCACCTTCCAGCGCACGAACCGCAAGTACTCGGCGCCGGTCGGCATGGCCCAGGCCCTCTGGTCGGCCGAGCGCGAGGCGAGTCCCTCGACGCGTACGGCCGTGATCGCCTGGGCCGACTACACCTCCCCCGACGGCCTCGGCATCGACTCGGCCACCGCGATGCGCGCCGAGAGCGGCGCCGTCCGGCTGAACGCCCTGCTGACGGCTCTGCCGGGCAGTGCGCCCGTCTCGATGTTCTGCCACAGCTACGGCTCGGTGGTGTGCGGGGTCGCCGCGCACGCGATGCCGGACCGGGTGGCCGACATCGCGGTGGCCGGCAGCCCCGGGATGCGGGTGGAGAACGCGGCCCAGCTGGACACCGAAGCCCGGGTGTGGGCGATGCGGGACGCCGACGACTGGGTGCAGGACGTGCCGCACCTGGAGGTCGGCGGCCTCGGGCACGGCGAGGATCCGATGGCGCGGGAGTTCGGCGCGCGGGTGCTGTCGGCGCGGGAGGCCAAGGGCCACGGCGGCTACTTCGAACCGGGTACGGACAGCCTGCGCAACTTCGCCGAGATCGGCACTGGCGCGTACCACTTGGTGGAGTGCGCCCACGATGATGCCGCCTGCACAGTGGGTTTGTCCGATACGACAGAGGCCGGACGCGCGTAGAGACGCAGGAATTGCGGGGCGCGCGGGGAGGGGACGAAGAATGGGTGTCCCGCATACGATGAGCCGCATGGGTGACGTACTGGCCGGAATTCATGCCGCCTGGGAGTTCGATTCCGACTCCGTCCTCATCCGCTACGAGCGGGGGCTGCGCACGCCCAAGCTGCTGTCGGCACTGGGCGAACGCCGGATTCCACTGGCGGCCATCGGCCGGGTGACGCTGACCGCCGGCAAGCGTGGGACGGTCGTGCTCCAGGCGGAGCCGAGGCCGGGAGCCGATCCGCTGATGGAGGCGGCCGCGGGACAGCTCAAGGAAGGGTGCGACCCCTACCGGCTGGTGCTGCCCGCCGAACGGGAGACGCTCGCCGAGTACTACGCCGACGAGCTGCGGTCGCGGTTGACCGACTCCGGGCCGGCGGAACGGTTCCTGGTGGACGCGCCCGAGGCGCCGCTGTCGTTCAAGGCGTACGACGGCAAGGCCTCGTTCGACGGGCGCACCGTGCGGTTCCGGTGGTTCTGGACGGGAGCCTCGTCCGCGAAGTGGAAGGCCGGCGACCAGAGTTTCGCCGTGTCCACGCTGAGCGGGGTCGAGTGGCGCTCGCCCGAGGTGTTCGAGGGCCATCTGCGGCTGCTGCGCGGCGAGGCCGCTCCGGCCCAGGCCGACCAGGATCCGGCGGCCGTCGTCTTCGGGCTGGGGTACGGGCCGGTGCACGAGTCACTGCCGTTCGCGGCGGCGGTCCTCGCTGCGGTCCGCGGCCGCGGATCCGCGGCGGCGGTCCAGGCGGCGGCCGTCCCGGCAGCGACCGTGGTCGCGCCGCGCCGGGACCCCGCCGACATCGCCGAGCGGATCCGCCACCTCGGGGAGCTGCACCTGGCCGGGCTGGTCACCGACGAGGAGTTCTCCGCGAAGAAGGCCGAACTGCTGGCCGAGCTCTAGCCCTCGTCCCGGCCCCGGAGCTCACTCGCGGCCGGCGGAGGTGAACCTCATGTCCGGGTAGCGGTCGCCCGCCACCTTGCCGGCGATGGACTCCAGCAACGCCAGGTCGTCGGGCGTCAGTTCGATGGTCGTCGCCGCCGCGTTCTCCTCGACCCGGGTGGGCCTGCGGGTGCCCGGGATCGGGACCACCGACAGGCCGTGGACCTGGGACTGCCGCTGGACCCAGGCCAGGGCGATCTGGCCGGGCGTCGCCCCGTGGGCCTCGGCGACCGCCCGGATCGGTTCCAGGAGTGCCCCGTTGGCGACGGCGTTGTCGCCGGTGAAGCGGGGCTGCCGACGGCGGAAGTCGTCGGCGGTGAGGTCCTGGTCGGCGTCGGCGAAGGAGCCGGTGAGGAAGCCCCGGCCGAGCGGGGAGTACGCGACCAGGGTCACGCCCAGTTCGCGGGCCGCCGGGACCACCTGGGCCTCGATGTCACGGCTGAACAGCGACCACTCCGACTGCACCGCGGCGATGGGGTGGACCTCCTGGGCCGCGCGCAGTTCGGCGGCCGTCACCTCGCTCAGGCCCAGCTGCTCGACCTTGCCCTCGCGCACCAGTTCGGCCATCACGCCGACGGTGTCCTCGATCGGCACGTTCACATCGCGCCGGTGCATGTAGTAGAGGTCGATGACGTCGACGTCCAGCCGCTTCAGGCTCGCCTCGACGGACTGGCGGATGTAGGGCGCGTCGTTGCGGATGATCCGCCGGGTCGGGTCGTCCGGCGGGACCGCCAGGGCGAACTTGGTCGCGATCACGACCTCGTCGCGGTGGGCCTTGAAGAACGGGGAGAGGAACCTCTCGTTCTCGCCCGCGCCGTACGCGTCGGCCGTGTCGTACATCGTGACGCCCAGCTCCAGGGCGCGTTCCAGGGTGGCCCGGGACTCCTTCGCGTCGGTGGGGCCGTAGGCGAAGCTCATGCCCATGCAGCCGAGACCCTGGACGCCGGTCTCGGGGCCCTGCCCGCCGAGTCGTGCCGTCGGGATCCTGTGGTCGGTCATCGGGCGGTCCCTTCCGCTTCGTGGTACTGGACACCGGTGGCGTCCGCGTAGAACGTGATCTTCCGGTCGAGCACGGCGAGGGTGTCCTGGAGTTCGGCGATCCGGGCCCGGACGTCCCGCCGGGTCGCCTCCAGCAGCTCGTACCGCTCGCGGAACGTGTTCTCGCCCTCCCGCACCAGCTCGGCGTACCGCACCATGTCGGCGACCGGCATGCCGGTGAGCCGCAGCTTCCCGACGAGGTCGAGCCAGTCCAGGTCACGGTTGCTGTAGCGGCGCTGTCCGGTGTGCGAGCGGTCGATGTGGGACATCAGCCCGATCCGCTCGTACCAGCGCAGGGTGTGGGCGGTGAGGCCGGTGAAGGCGACGACCTCGCTGATCGTGTAGCTGTCCTGTCCGTCCGGACGGGGGTGCCGCGGGGGTGGCGCGGAGCAGACGTCCGGGGGGTTCGGGGTTTGTTCGATGGTCACGGGCGTGGTCTGCAACACCGTCATGGCCTCCACGCTATGGCCTTGGAGTGCGCTCCAAGCAAGCGGAAACGGTAAGAAAACCGGGGGACGCGGCCAGATCACGCTGGTGAGCGTGCGGGACACGGGCCGGCCGGGCCGGCGACCCGCGGGGGATCACCGGGTCCGTCTTCAGTAGGGTCGACGGCATGTCGCTCAAGAGCCTCGCGTCGATCGAGAACTGGCCGGTTCCCTCCGCCTCGGCGGGTGTCGTACGGGCCGACGGTACGGTCCTGGGGACCCACGGCCCGGCCGGCCGGCGTTTCCCGCTGGCCTCGGTCACCAAGCCGCTCGCCGCGTACGCCGCCCTCGTCGCGTACGAGGAGGGGGCGATCGAGCTGGACGAACCGGCCGGGCCGCCCGGGGCCACGGTCCGCCACCTCCTCGCGCACACCTCCGGGCTGGCCTTCGACGAGCACCGGGTGACGGCGCCTCCCGGCGAGCGGCGGCTGTACTCCAACGCCGGGTTCGAGCAGCTCGGCGACCATCTGGCGAAGGCGACGGAGATCCCGTTCGCGGAGTATCTGCGGCAGGCGGTGCTGGAGCCGCTGGGGATGACCGGCACCTCCCTGGAGGGCTCCCCAGCGAAGGACGGCGTCTCCACGGTCGAGGACCTGCTGCGGTTCGCGGCGGAGGTGCAGGCGCCCCGGCTGCTGGATCCGCGGACGGTGGCGGCGGCGATGACCGTGCAGTACCCGGGGACGAAGGGCGTGCTGCCGGGGTACGGGCACCAGAACCCCAACGACTGGGGGCTCGGCTTCGAGATCCGCGACTCCAAGTCGCCGCACTGGACGGGGAGTTCCTCCTCGCCGCGCACCTTCGGGCACTTCGGTCAGTCCGGTACGTTCCTGTGGGTCGATCCGGCGGCGGGCGTCGCCGGGGTCGCCCTCACCGACCGGGCGTTCGGGCCGTGGGCGGTCGAGGCGTGGCCCGCGTTCACGGACGCGGTGCTGGCCGAGCTGCGGGGCTGAGGGCTCCCGCCCCCGGCCCCGGGGCCGCCGCGCCCGGCGGATCCCCCCTGTCGGCGGATCCCCGCCGGCGACGGACGCCCGCTGTCGGCCTGAACGGCCTCGCCCTCAGACGCCGGACGGGCTGAAGATCCAGGCCAGCAGTTCGGCGCCCGTCACCCCTTCCGCCTCCAGGTCCTTCGCGTCCGTGATGCGGGCCGCGTCGCCCCGGCCCAACCGCTCGCCGTCCAGCAGGACTTCGCCGCGTACGACATGGACGTAGACGTGCGGCGCGTCCGGCACCGCCGTCCGCTCCCCCGCGCCCAGCCGCCGTACGTGCAGCATCGCGCCCGCCTCGGGGACGGCGTACGGGGTGGAGTCGGCGATGCCGCGGACCGTCTCGTAGGACGGGTCGCCGCCGGGTTCGAAGGGGGCCAGCCACATCTGGACGAAGGCCAGGGGCACGTCGGCGTCGTTGCGCTCCACGTGCCGTACGCCGCCCGCGGAGCTGAGCCGCTGCACGTCCCCGGGCCGGACCACGCTCTCGTGGCCGGCCGAGTCACGGTGGGTGAGCTCGCCCTCGACGACCCAGGTCACGATCTCGGTGTGGCTGTGGGGGTGTTCGTCGAAGCCGGCGCCGGGCGCGAGGCGCTCCTCGTTGCAGGCGATCAGCGGGCCGAAGCGGAGGTTGCCGGGGTCGTAGTGGGAGCCGAAGGAGAAAGCGTGCCGGGTGTCGATCCCGGCGGCCGGGTCCCCGCCTCGGTAGCGCTCGTCGGCGCGCCGTACGTCCATCACGCGTCCACGGTAGACCCGCCGCCGCCCGGGCGACGACCGTGGGACGACCGCGCGCCGCTCCCACCCGCGACCCGGCGGCGCACGCCCCCGTCCCGATAAGGCAGTCTTGTCCCGTGCCCGAACCCGAAACCAGTCACCCCGATCCCGCGGCGCACGCCGTCCACCCCCACCCCGCGACGCTGAAGCGGCTGGAGAAGTCCTCCGGAAGTCTCGCCGTCCAGGCCATCGCGCGGATGGACGAGACACTGTCGTGGTACCGGGCGATGCCCCCGGAGAACCGTTCCTGGATCGGGCTGGTCGCCCAGGCGGGCATCGCCGCCTTCACCGAGTGGTTCCGGCATCCCGACGCCCCGCAGGCCATCTCCACGGATGTGTTCGGGACCGCGCCGCGTGAACTGACCCGGGCCATCACGCTGCGGCAGACCGTCGAGATGGTGCGCACCACCATCGAGGTCATGGAGTCCGCGATCGACGAGGTCGCGGCCCCCGGCGACGAGAACGTGCTGCGCGAGGCGCTCCTCGTGTACGCCCGGGAGATCGCCTTCGCCACCGCCCAGGTCTACGCCCAGGCCGCCGAGGCACGCGGCGCCTGGGACGCCCGGCTGGAGTCGCTCGTCGTGAACGCCGTGCTGAGCGGTGAGGCCGACGAGGGGGCGGTGAGCCGGGCCGCCGCCCTGGGGTGGAACGCGCCCGAGCATGTGTGTGTGGTCCTCGGGACCGCGCCCGACGGTGACTCCGAGCTGACCGTCGAGGCGATCCGGCGGGCCGCGCGACACGCCAAGCTCCAGGTCCTCACCGGGGTGCTCGGCTCCCGGCTGGTAGTGATCGCCGGTGGCAGCGACAACCCGCTCGCCGTCGCCAGGTCGCTGATCGGGCCGTTCGCCGCGGGATCCGTGGTGGCCGGGCCCGTCGTACCCGACCTGCTCGCCGCGACCCGGTCCGCACAGGCCGCCGCGGCCGGGCTCAAGGCCGGTTCTGCCTGGCAGGACGCCCCCCGGCCGGTGCTGGCGGACGATCTGCTGCCGGAGCGCGCGATCGCCGGTGATCCCGGTGCGCGTGAGCAGTTGGTGGAGGAGATCTACAGACCGCTCGAAGAGGCCGGGTCCGCGCTGCTGGAGACGCTCGCCGTCTATCTCGAACAGGCGTCCAGCCTCGAAGGGGCCGCACGGATGCTCTTCGTTCATCCGAACACCGTGCGCTACCGGCTTCGACGTGTGACTGACGTCACCGGTTGGTCACCCTCGGATGTACGCTCCGCGTTCACGCTCCGGATCGCGCTGATCCTGGGGCGCCTGGTCGACGGCGATCCCCAGACCTAGGCTTTTGTCGGGGCTCCACAAAACCCCCTGCCGTTCTTCGTCCCTGTCCCCACGGGCGGCTTTGGCCGTCCACAAGAGAGAGTGTGAGAGTGCTCGTACTCGTCGCTCCCGGCCAGGGCGCCCAGACGCCCGGCTTCCTGACCCCCTGGCTCGAACTCCCCGGTGCCGCCGCCCGCGTCGCCGCGTGGTCGGACGCCATCGGCCTGGACCTCGCCCACTACGGCACCCACGCCGACGCGGACGAGATCCGTGACACCTCGGTGGCCCAGCCGCTGCTGGTGGCCGCCGGAATCCTGTCCGCCGCGGCGCTCGGCGACATCTCCGCCGTCGCGCCCGGCGCCGTCGCCGGCCACAGCGTCGGCGAGATCACCGCCGCCACCTTCGCCGGAGTCCTCGACGACACCGCCGCGCTGACCCTCGTACGCAAGCGCGGCCTGGCCATGGCGGACGCCGCCGCGATCACCGAGACCGGGATGTCCGCGCTGCTCGGCGGCGACCCCGAGGTCTCCGTCGCGCACCTGGAGAAGCTGGGGCTCACCCCGGCGAACATCAACGGCGCGGGCCAGATCGTCGCGGCGGGCACGCTGGAGCAGCTCGCCGCGCTGAACGAGGACAAGCCCGAGGGCGTCCGCAAGGTCGTCCCGCTGAAGGTCGCGGGCGCTTTCCACACGCGCCACATGGCCCCCGCGGTCGAGACCCTCGCCAAGGCCGCCGTGGAGCTCACGCCGGCCGACCCGAAGATCCGTTACGTCTCCAACCGGGACGGGCAGTCCGTCGCCACCGGCGCCGAGATCCTCGAGCGGCTGGTCGGCCAGGTCGCCAACCCGGTCCGCTGGGACCTGTGCATGGAGACCTTCAAGGAGCTCGGCGCGACCGCGCTGATCGAGGTCTCCCCCGGCGGCACGCTGGTCGGCCTCGCCAAGCGCGCCCTGCCCGGTGTGAAGACGCTGGCGCTGAAGACCCCCGACGACCTCGACGCCGCTCGCGAGCTCATCGCCGAGCACGGCGTCGCCTGAGGAGCCCTGATGGCGAAGATCAAGCCCAGCAAGGGCTCCCCGTACGCACGCATCCTCGGAGTCGGCGGCTACCGGCCCGTCCGGGTCGTCCCCAACGAGGTGATCCTCGAGACGATCGACTCGTCCGACGAGTGGATCCGCTCGCGCTCCGGCATCGAGACCCGGCACTGGGCGAACGACGAGGAGACCGTCGCCGCCATGTCGGTCGAGGCGTCCGGCAAGGCCATCGCCGACGCCGGGATCACCGCCCAGCAGATCGGCGCGGTGGTCGTGTCGACCGTCTCGCACTTCAAGCAGACGCCGGCCGTCGCCACCGAGATCGCCGACAAGCTCGGCACGAACAAGGCCGCCGCCTTCGACATCTCGGCCGGCTGCGCGGGCTTCGGCTACGGCCTGACCCTCGCCAAGGGCATGGTGGTGGAAGGTTCCGCCGAGTACGTGCTCGTGATCGGCGTCGAGCGGCTGTCCGACCTGACCGACCTGGAGGACCGCGCGACGGCCTTCCTGTTCGGCGACGGCGCGGGCGCGGTCGTGGTCGGCCCTTCCAAGGAGCCGGCGATCGGCCCGACGGTCTGGGGCTCCGAGGGCGACAAGTCGGAGACCATCAAGCAGACCGTGCCGTGGACGGACTACCGCGACGGCGAGGTCGCCAAGTTCCCCGCGATCACGCAGGAGGGCCAGGCGGTCTTCCGCTGGGCCGTCTTCGAGATGGCGAAGGTCGCCAAGGAGGCGCTGGACGCCGCCGGCATCACCGCCGAAGAACTCGACGTCTTCATCCCGCACCAGGCCAACGAGCGGATCATCGACTCGATGGTGAAGACTCTCAAGCTGCCGGAGTCCGTCATGGTCGCCCGTGACGTACGCACCACCGGCAACACCTCGGCCGCCTCGATCCCGCTCGCCATGGAGCGGCTTCTGGCGACCGGCGAGGCGAAGAGCGGCGACACCGCGCTCGTCATCGGATTCGGGGCGGGTCTCGTCTACGCCGCCACTGTCGTTACCCTCCCCTAGGCACTCCGTGCCGGATCATCCGGTCCGGTGCGGGAGACACCCCATGCCACACCCTCTGGAATATCAAAGAAGGAGCGCCAAATGGCCGCCACTCAGGAAGAGATCGTCGCCGGTCTCGCCGACATCGTGAACGAGATCGCCGGCATCCCGGTTGAGGACGTCCAGCTGGACAAGTCCTTCACCGACGACCTGGACGTCGACTCGCTGTCCATGGTCGAGGTCGTCGTCGCCGCCGAGGAGCGCTTCGAGGTCAAGATCCCGGACGAGGACGTCAAGAACCTCAAGACCGTCGGTGACGCGACGAGCTACATCCTCAAGAACCAGGCCTGATCCATCGGTCCCCTGGGCTGAACTGCCCCGCCACCCGGCGGTGGCGCCGCTGAATCCTCGCAACGTTGGAGAAAGAATCCGTGAGCCCGACCAATCGCACCGTGGTCGTCACCGGTATCGGCGCAACCACACCGCTGGGTGGCGACGCAGCCTCTACCTGGGAGGGTCTGGTCGCCGGCAAGTCCGGTGTCAAGGTCCTGGAGCAGGAGTGGGCGGCCGAGCAGGCCGTCCGCATCGCGGCCCCGGTCGCGGTGGAACCCCTCGAAGTCATCCCGCGGCCGCAGGCCCGCAAGCTGGACCGCTCGGCGCAGTTCGCGCTGATCGCGGCCAAGGAAGCCTGGAAGGACGCCGGTTTCTCCGGCAAGGCCGGTGAGGACGGCAGCGAGGGCGATGTCGACCCCGACCGGCTCGGCGCGGTCATCGCCTCCGGCATCGGCGGCGTGACCACCCTGCTCGACCAGTACGACGTGCTGAAGGAGAAGGGCGTCCGCCGCGTCTCCCCGCACACCGTGCCCATGCTGATGCCGAACAGCCCCTCCGCCAACGTGGGTCTGCTCGTGGGCGCCCGCGCGGGCGTGCACACGCCGGTCTCGGCGTGCGCGTCGGGCGCGGAGGCCATCGGCTACGCCATCGAGATGATCCGTACGGGCCGCGCCGACATCGTGGTCGCCGGCGGTACGGAGGCGGCGATCCACCCGCTGCCCATCGCCGCGTTCGGCAACATGATGGCGATGTCCAAGAACAACGACGACCCGCAGGGCGCCTCGCGTCCCTACGACGTCGCCCGCGACGGCTTCGTCATGGGCGAGGGCGCGGGCGTGATCGTCCTGGAGTCCGCCGAGCACGCCGCGCAGCGCGGGGCCCGGGTGTACGCGGAGGCGGTCGGCCAGGGCATCTCCTCCGACGCCCACGACATCGTGCAGCCGGAGCCCGAGGGCCGCGGTATCGCGCACGCCCTGCAGAACCTGCTGGACAGCACCGACCTGAACCCGGCGGAGATCGTGCACGTCAACGCGCACGCCACCTCGACGCCGGCCGGTGACGTGGCCGAACTGAAGGCACTGCGCAAGGTGTTCGGCGACGACGCCGACCACATGGCGATCTCCGCGACCAAGTCGATGACCGGTCATCTGCTGGGCGGCGCGGGCGGCGTGGAGTCCGTCGCGACGGTCCTCGCGCTGTACAACCGGATCGCCCCGCCGACCATCAACGTCGAGAACCTCGACCCCGAGGCCGAGGCCAACGCGGACATCGTGCGCGGCGAGGCGCGCAAGCTGCCCGTCGAGGGCCGTATCGCCGCCCTCAACGACTCGTTCGGGTTCGGTGGGCACAACGTGGTGCTGGCGTTCCGCACGGTCTGAGAAGCGCCGCTGCCGGTCTGAACGCCGATGGCCCGAACCCTCCGGGGGTTCGGGCCATCGGCGTTCAGTGTTCAGTGGTCTGTCGTCGGCCGGGTGCGGGCCGGTGGGGGCCTGTCGCGCGGTTCCCCGCGCCCCCGGGTCGGCTCACACGACCTGGTGCAGCCAGCGCACCGGGGCGCCCTCGCCCGCGTATCTGAAGGGCTCCAGCTCGTCGTCCCACGGCTTGCCGAGCAGTTTGGAGAGCTCGGCCTCCAGGTCCGTCTCGCCGCGCTGGCTGCGCAGCAGGGCGGCGCGCAGCCGGTCCTCGGGGATGAGGATGTCGCCGTGGATGCCGGTGACGGCGTGGAAGATGCCCAGGTCGGGCGTGCAGCTGTAGCGCTCGCCCTCGGCGGTGGCGCAGGGCTCGGCGGTGACCTCGAAGCGCAGCAGGTGCCAGCCGCGCAGCGCGGAGGCCAGCTTGGACGCCGTGCCGGCCTCGCCCTTCCAGGAGAACTCCGAGCGCCAGGTGCCGGGCGCGGCGGGCTGCCGGATCCAGTCGAGGTTGACGCGCGTGCCGAGCACCCCGGCGACGGCCCACTCGACGTGTGGGCACAGCGCGCGCGGCGCGGAGTGCACGTACAGAACTCCACGTGTCGTCACCGGGACCTCCGGGCAGAGCGGGACAGTCTTGCAGGCCGGCATGGCTGCGGTGGCAGGCAGCCGCGTTGATGGCGAGGCTACCGTGCGGCGGCGCAAGGAGTGTGACGTACCGTCGGTCCCAGTGCCGTGAAACCTCCGCCATTCACTCGGCAGGACGCCTGTACGGGCGTGAGGCGTTCCATCTTGTGGGTGTGATTCGCCGGGAACTCCCGCGCGTTGTCATAGGGGGGCGTTGTTCGAGGAGCGAGGGGAACACGAGCGGATGCGGAAACGGAACCGGCACGCGCGGGCCGTGCTCGCGGGCACGACGGCGGCCGTCCTGGGCCTGGCCGGCTGTGACGCACTGGGGGGCGGCGATGCCGAGGGGTCCTCGGGCACCCGGGCCCGGCAGACCGCGCCGTCGCCCTCGCCGACCCCGTTGTGGGACTCCAGCCCGTCCTCGATGGCGGCGGTGGGCGACTCCATCACGCGCGGCTTCGACGCGTGTACGGTGCTCGCGGACTGCCCCGAGGTGTCCTGGGCGACCGGCGACAGCGCCGAGGTGAACAGTCTCGCCGTCCGGCTGCTGGGCGCGGCCGAGGCGGCCACGCACAGTTGGAACTACGCGGCGACCGGGGCGCGGATGGCGGACCTGCCGGCCCAGATGACCCAGGCGGTGGCCGAGAAACCGCAGTTGGTGACGGTGATGGCGGGGGCGAACGACGCCTGCCGGGAGTCGCCGGCGGCGATGACGTCGGTGGCCGACTTCCGGACGGAGTTCCAGGACGCGCTGAGCACGCTGCGCCGGGCGCTGCCGAAGACGCAGGTGTACGTGACGAGCGTGCCGAACCTGAAGCGGCTGTGGTCGCAGGGGCGGACGAACGTACTGGGCAAGCAGGTGTGGAAGCTGGGCCTGTGCCCGTCGATGCTGGGCGACGCGGACGCGCTGGACGCGGCGGCGACCACGCGGCGGGAGACCGTGCAGAAGCGGGTGGAGGACTACAACTCGGTGCTGGCGGAGGTCTGCGCGAAGGACCTGCGGTGCCGGTTCGACGGCGGGGCGGTGTACGACTTCAGGTTCGGTACCGACCAGTTGAGCCACTGGGACTGGTTCCACCCGAGCAAGAACGGTCAGGCGCACCTCGCTGAGCTGGCCTATCGAGGGGTCACCGCGAAGGCGTCGTGATTTAGGGTTTCGCTCATGAGCGAACACTTCGGAACACTTTCCGACGGCACTGAGGTGCACCGCTGGACTCTGGAGCGGGCGGGCACGCGGGTGCGGGTCCTTTCGTACGGCGGGATCGTGCAGTCCGTCGAGGTCCCGGACCGGGACGGGCGCCCGGCGAACGTGGTGCTGGGGTTCGCGGACCTGGAGGGCTATCTCGCACATCCGGAGCCCTTCCTCGGCGCGCTGATCGGGCGGTACGCCAACCGGATCGCGCACGCCCGCTTCCCGCTGGACGGCGTGACGTACGCGCTGGAGCCGAACAACGCGCCGAACTCGCTGCACGGCGGCCCGCACGGCTTCGACAAGCGGGTGTGGGACGTCGCGCCGGTCGAGCACGGGCTGCGGCTCAGCCGGGTCGCCCCGCACGGCGAGGAGGGCTTCCCCGGCCGTCTCGAGGTGACGGCGACGTACACGCTCGACGCGTCGGGGGCGCTGCGGTTCGTGTACGAGGCGGTCACGGACGCGCCGACGGTGGTGAACCTGACCAACCACAGCTACTTCAACCTGGGCGGTCCGGGGAGCGGCGGCGCGGGCGGCCACGAACTGCGGCTGGCCGCCTCGCGGTACACGCCGGTGGACGCCGACCTGATCCCGACGGGTGAGCTCGCGCAGGTGGCGGACGGCCGCTTCGACTTCCGTTCGGCCCGCAAGGTCGGCGCCGGCTACGACCACAACTTCGCGCTCGACAAGGGCGTCACGGACGCCCCGGTCGAGGTGGCCGAGCTGCACGATCCGGCGTCCGGGCGGGTGCTGACGGTGGCGACCACCGAGCCGGGGCTCCAGCTGTACACCGCCGACCACCTGGGCGAGCCCTTCGAGCCGGGCGAGGGCATCGCGCTGGAGACCCAGCACTTCCCCGACTCGCCGAACCGCCCGGAGTTCCCGAGCACCGTGCTGCGGCCGGGGGCGGCCTACCGGTCGGAGACGGTGTACGGCTTCTCGGTCCGGTAGGGGCCGCGGACGGCCGGCGAGGCGCGCGGCCGAAGGCTGCCGAAGGGCCGCCGAAGAGCCGCCGAAAAGATGTTGCCCCGGTCCAGGGGTCAGGTCCCGGACCGGGGCTGTCGGTGGGGCGACGGGCGCCGGGTCACACGTTAATCGTCGCGGTGATCCTGCGGTCCGCGATCGAGCGCCCCACCTGGATTTCGTACGAACCTTTCACAAAGGACCACCGGTGGTCCGCCTCGTCCCACACCTCGAAGGCACGGTCCGGGATCTCCACGGTGACCTCGACGCTCTCCCCGGGGCCCGCCTCGGCGCCGGCGAAGCCGGCCAGCCAGCGGGCCGGGCGTTCGGGGGCCGGGGCCGTCCCGGCGGGGGCGAGATAGAGCTGCACGATCTCGCGCCCCGGCCGCGCGCCGCTGTTGCGGATCCGCACGGTGACCGTGGAGCCGGTGACGTCGGCCGACTCGTACGTCCAGTCGGTGTAGCCCAGGCCGTGGCCGAAGGGATGGGCCGGGGTGCGGCCCGCCTTCTCCCAGGCGCGGTAGCCGATGAAGACACCCTCGGCGTAGACGAGCTCGCCGTCGGTGGGGGTGACCTCGGTGACGGGGGCGTCGTCGAGGGACCCCCAGGTGGTGGGGAGCCGCCCACCGGGTTCGTGGGCGCCCGTCAGGACGTCCGCCAGGGCAGCTCCGCCCTCCTGGCCGGGGAACCAGGTGAGCAGGACGGCCGCCACCTCCTCGCGCCACGGCAGCTCCACCGGGGAGCCCGCGTTGACGACCACGACGGTGTTCGGGTTGGCGGCGGCGACGGCACGGACCAGGTCGTCCTGCCGGCCGGGGAGGCGGAGATCCCTGCGGTCGAAACCCTCGGACTCGACGCGTTCGGTGGTGGCGACCACGACCACGGCCGTGTCGGCGGCCCGCGCCGCCTCGGCCGCCTCGGCGATCAGCTCGTCGGGGTCGCGCTGCGGATCCTGGTGGGCCAGGACGAAGGCGATGGCCTTGAAGGGGGTGTCTTCGGGGAGCGCGAAGACATGGGTGAGGGAGACCTCGACCGGTTCGCCGGCGGTCAGTCGGACCTCGGCGCGGGGCACCGGGGCGCCGAAGAACGCCTCGAAGGGGTCGGTGTCGTCGGCGGGCAGCTGGACGTCGTCGTAGTACGTGGTCCCGGCGACGGCGAGGGTGAAGCCGCCCGTGCCCTTGATGCCGAAGGTGTGCGGGCCGCTCTCCCCCGGGGTGAAGGTGCCGGTCAGCTCGACCGTGTGGAGGGCGTCGAGGGTGACGCCCTCGGGCAGGTCGGAGCCCATCCACTGGATCCGGCCGTTCGGCGCGGACCGGGTGCCGATGACGGTCCCGGCGGCGTCGCGGCAGACCGCCCGCAGCGCGAAGCCCTTGTCGGCGACGGCGAGTTCGGTGGTGGGGTCGGCGCCGACGGTGTAGCTGAGGGTGCCTTCGGGGAGCGCGGCGGTGAGGCCGTCGAGCGGGGAGACCGTGCGGGCCGGGAAGACGGTCGCGGAGCCGCCGCCGAGGATCCGGGCGTCGCGCGCGGCCGCGCCGATGAGGGCGACGGTGCCGGACCCGAGCGGCAGCGCGTCGTCCTCGTTGCGGACCAGGACGAAGGAGCGGCGGGCCAGTTCGCGGGCCAGAGCCTCGCCGTCGACGGGGGCGGGCGGCCGGGTGACGGCGGGTTCGACCCCCGCGAGGGCGCCGACGCGGGCGGCCAGACGCAGGACGCGGCGTACGGCCTCGTCGACCTCGGCCTCGTCGAGCCGCCCGTCGCGCACCGCCCGCGCGAGGGCCTCGCCGTAGACGGTCCGCGGGCCGGGCATGGCGACGTCGAGCCCGCCCCGCAGCGCGCCCACGGTGTCGCGGGCGGCCATCCAGTCGGAGACGTTGAAACCGTCGAAGCCCCACGCGTCGCGCAGGACCTCGTTCACGAGGTGGTGGTGCTCGGTCATCGTCACGCCGTTGACCGTGTTGTAGGCGGTCATGACGCCCCAGGGGCGGGCCTTCTCGACGATGGCCTCGAAGGGGGCCAGGTACAGCTCGCGCAGGGCGCGTTCGCCGACCAGGTTGTTCACGGTGAAGCGGTCGGTCTCGGCGTCGTTGGCGACGAAGTGCTTGACGGTGGTGCCGACACCGCCGGACTGGACGCCGTTCACATAGCCCGCGCCGATCACCCCCGTCAGGTAGGGGTCCTCGCTGTAGGCCTCGAAGTGACGGCCGCCGAGCGGGGAGCGGTGCAGGTTGACCGTGGGGGCGAGCAGCACGTGGACGCCCTTGCGGCGGGCTTCCTGGGCGAGCAGGACGCCGGCGCGGTGGGCGAGCTCCGGGTCCCAGGTGGCCGCGAGGGCGGTCGGGGAGGGCAGCGCGACGGACGGGTCGTCGGCGGTCCAGCGCACGCCCCGGACCCCGATCGGGCCGTCGGACATGACGAGGGACTTCAGTCCGATCTCCGGCAGCTCGGGCAGCGACCACGTGTCCTGCCCGGCCAGCAGCCGGGTCTTGGCGTCCAGGTCGAGTCTGCCGAGGGCCGTCTCGACGGCCGTCTCCACTTCCGCCATGTGCGGCGCCTCCTCGTTGCGGTGCACGGACACCTCCATCCTGCCCGCGGCGGCCCACGAGTGAATCAGGAACGCGCCTGCGGCTGCCGGGCGAGGCCGGAAGCCGACCGGCCGGCCTCGGCCGCGGGCACCGCCGCCACCACCTCCACCTCGATCAGCGCCTCGGGGCGGAACAGCCGGGACACCTCGAAGGTCATGCTGGTCGGCGGGGTACCGGTGAGGAACTCCCTTCGTACGGCGCCGTATTCGGCGAGCCGGCCGATGTCGGTGAGATACGTACGGATGTTGATGACGTCCGCCAGGCCCGCCCCGTGCGCCCTCAGCAGGGCGTCGATCGTCTCGAAGACGCCCCGGCTCTGCTCGGCGAGTGTGGCGCCCTCGGCGATCTGCCCGGAGAGGAACAACAGGGCGCTGCCGTCCGCCTGTCGGACACGGGCGACCTGGGAGTAGTAGGGGCTCAGGGGCTGGGGGGCGCCGGCGGGGTTGTCGAGGGTGATCTCCATGTCCCGACGCTAGGACGGGACTTGCGATGCGACAAGCGAATGTCCAGCATGGTCGTCATGCCGGATCCGCATCGCATGGCCCTGCCCGAACTCTCCACCGTCTGGCTGAGGGCGTTTCTGGAGGTCGTCCGGCACGGCTCGTTCACCGTCGCCGCGCGGACCCTGGGGTGGACCCAGTCCGCGGTGTCCCGGCAGATCTCCTCGCTGGAGGCGGCCCTGGGCGGGGGTCCGCTCTTCGACCGGCTGCCGCGCGGGGTGCGGTTGACGGAGGCCGGGCGGGCGCTGGTGCCGTACGCGGAGTCCGTCGCCGAGGCCCTGCACGGCGCCCGGCGCGAGCTGGCCGCGCTGCGGGAGGGCGCCGACGGGCGGCTGCGGTTCGGGGCGTTCGCGACGGCGGACGCGGCGCTGGTACCGCGTGCCCTTGCCGCGTTCCGGGACCGCTGTCCGGGTGTGCGCGTCACGCGGGAGGAGGGGCTCACCCCGGCCCTGCTGGAGCGGCTGGGCGCCGGACATCTCGACCTGGCGGTGGTGTCCACGACGGGCCGCGCGGCGCTGGAGTCGTACGCGCTGCGTCATCTCCTGGACGAGTCGCTGTACGTCGCCGTCCCGGCCGGGCATCCCCTCTCGGGTCGCGGTGGACCGGTGCGGCTGGGCGAACTCGCCGACGCCGACTGGGTGTCCGGATCCGCCCGGCCCGAGGGCACCCTCCTCGACGCGGCACTGCGGGAGGGCTTCCGGCCGCGGGTGGCGCACGTCGTCGCCGAGTGGACCGCCAAGCAGGGCTATGTCGCCGCGGGCCTCGGCGTCGCGCTGGTCCCGGCGCTCGCCGCCTCGTCCGTACGGCCGGACGTCGTGCTGCTGCCGGTGCGCGACGAGGACGCCCCCGCGCGGGCGGTGTACGCGGCGACGGAACGGGGGCGGTCGCTCACTCCGGCGGCGGAGGCGTTCGTCACCGCGCTGCGGGAGGCGGCGACGGCGATCCCCGGCGCCATGGCGTAGACCACTTCCGTCACGGGATACTTCCGCCGTCCCACCCCACGCTCTCCCCCACAGCGACGGAAGGACCTCCACCACGTGCATCTCGCATCCTCCGCGTACTCCGCCTGCTCGACGCGTTCCCGGCGCGTGCGCGTCGGCGTTCTCGGTCTGGCCCTGTCGGCCGGGCTCGTCCTCCCCCACGCCACCGCCACCGCCGCCGCCGCGACCGGTGCCGAAGCGGCGCCCGGCCTCACGGTCGAGGAACAGCGCCTGACGCAGGCCGTTCCCCAGGAGATCCTCACCCGGTCCGGGTTCGACGCGGTGGCTCCGCGTTTCGCCCGGCTGCTGGAGGCCTCGCACTCCTACGCCCAGGCCCGTCGGGTCGTCACCCGCGAGGGCGCTGCCCTGTGGCGGCGGGCGGTGGACCGGGTCCAGGGCCGCGGGTCCGCCGGCGGGGACCTCAGCCGGGACGACGACCGCCCGCTGTACTGGGCGCGGCTCGGCATGACGAGCGAAGTGCGCACCTGGCAGCCCGGCTTCGCCGTCACCGACGGCCAACGCACCGCTCTGCTCGACACCTTGGAACGCACCTCGCGCGGACAGACCGACCTGCACCACCTCCGGCACACCAAGGGGCTCAAGCGCGTTCTGGTCACCGGCTTCGACCCGTTCACCCTGGACCGGGACATCCGCATCTCCAACCCGTCAGGGGCGACCGCGCTCGCACTCGACGGCACGGTGATCCAGACCGCGGACGGCCCGGCGCGGGTGGAGACCGCCGTGTTCCCGGTGCGCTGGCAGGACTTCGCGGACCGGACGGTGGAGCGCGCCCTGCGGCCGTATCTGCCGTACGTCGACCTGTTCGCCACCGTCAGCCAGGGCCGCGTCGGCCGCTTCGACGTGGAGCGCACCAACGGGGCCTGGCGCGGGGGCTTCCCCGACAACGAGAACATCGGCCGGACGGAGACGGTCCCGGTCGCCGATCCCGCCTCGCAGCCGCAGTGGACGACCACGACGCTGCCGTACGCCGCGATCGTGGCGGCGGACACGGGCCGGTTCCCGGTCTACGACAACACGGGCGTCACCGAGATACCGGCGGGAGGCGGCGAGCCCGTCGCACGGCCGGACGGGCCGACGGCGGGGTCGACCGCACGGGCCGGGGGCGGCGGGAACTACCTCTCCAACGAGATCGCCTACCGGGCCACCCTGCTGCGCGACCGGCTCGGGCTGCACGACAGCCTGCCGGGCGGGCATGTGCACACGCCGGTCCTCCAGTTCGCGGCGGGCAACACCCAGGACGTCACCGATCCGGAGTTCGTGCGGAACCGGCTGGACATCGTCGCCCAGGTCCGGGCGATCCTGGCGGTGGCCGTGGCGGCCGGGCGGTAGACCCCGCGGGACCGCCGGCGCCGGGTCCCCGGAGCCGGCGGTCCCGGAGCCGGGTCAGTGCGAGGGCGCCAGCGCCAGGCTGACGCCCAGACCCGCCAGGACCGAGCCGATGACCTTGTTGAGGACCCGCTGGCCGCGCAGCATCAGCGTGCGCATGCGGTCGTGGGAGAAGAAGACGGCGACCACGCCGAACCACAGCAGATGCGCCAGCGACATGAACAGGCCGTAGCCGATCTGCTGCCGGACCGGTGTGCCGGGGCTGACGACCTGGGAGAACGTGGAGACGACGAAGAGGGTCGTCTTCGGGTTGAGGACGTTGGTCAGGAACCCCGCGCGCAGGGCGGCGAGCGGGGTCAGTTCCGTCTTGCCCGTGAGGTCGACCTCGACCTCGCCCTTGGTGCGGAAGGTACGGACGCCGATGTAGATCAGGTACGCCGCGCCGATCAGCTTGATGACCGTGAAGAGGAACGTGGACGAGGCGATCAGCAGGCCCACGCCGAGCATCGTGTACGTGACATGGACGAGGACGCCCGCGGCGACTCCGGTCGCCGCGAGCAGCCCCGTACGGCGGCCGTAGAGATAGCTGTTGCGGACGATCATCGCGAAGTCGGCGCCGGGGGCGATGACGGCCAGCACGGTGATGAGGGCGACGGCGAGCAGCTCGGTCATGAGGTGGCGTTCTCCTCTTTCGGGGTGCCCGCCCCGTCCTCCTCGGCGATCTCCTCGCCGAGCAGCTCACGGGCCAGCAGGGTGGCGCCCGCGACCGCGCCCGGCATCAGGAACACCGCGACGACCGGCACCAGGAAGGCCAGCCCCAGGGGGGTGCCGAAGCCCCAGATCAGGGCCTTGCGGGAGCGGAGCAGGGCGAGCCGGGCCCGCAGGTCGACGCCCCGGCGCTGGAGGGCGACGGAGGCGAGTTCCTGGGTGAGGAAGAAGCCGGTGACGAAGAAGCCGATCACCGGGACCACCGTCTGCCCGACGACCGGGACGAACCCGAGGGCGAACAGCAGCACGGCCCACAGCAGCGCGCGGCAGAGGATGCGCAGGCTGTCGCGGCCGGAGATCCACAGTTCGCGCCAGAGCGGCAGCCCGGACTCGGGGGCCGTGCCGTCGGGCGAGACGTCCCGGTCGACCCTCTCGGAGAGGCTCTCGTAGAACGGCTGCCCGATGAGCAGGGTGACCGCGGTGAAGGTGAGGACGGCGAGCAGCAGACCGAGGGCGAACAGCACGGCGACGAGGAAGCCGCGGAACAGTCCGCGCCAGGGGCTCGTCCAGTCGTCGGCGAACGGTGTCGACCACCCGACGAAGTCCTCGCCCCACACCGCGAGCGCCACCAGGGCCGCCGCGTAGAGGACGAGGGTGATCAGGCCGGGAACGAGCCCGAACCCGTACTGCTTGCCGTGCCGGGCCACCCACCGCTGGCCCTTCAGGAGGTACGTGAACCCCACCCCAAGATCGCGCATGGCCGAACTCTATCGGTCGTGCACATTTCACGGCCGACGGCCGTACACCCCGTGCCGCACGCCCGCGGCGGCCCTCGTAGGCCATCCGGGGCATCGGTGACACCAACACCTGCCCGCCGCAGTTGAGTCGAACAGGTACGCCTCGCCGTACCGATCTGCAGAGGCAACGGTCTCGGCAGGTCCGGAGAGGTATTTCGGCTCGACGGCGTGGCACGGGGAGAAGCCGAGCTCGAGGGACGTGTCGGCACACGCGAGCAGTGGGCTGGTTGAGGAGAGCGGATGACTCGATTGACTGGGACTGAGACGGGGACCACGAGGGCGATCCACGGCACGGTCGCCGACGGATTCGAAGCGGTGCGGGAGGCGTTCGCCGCGTTCGTCGCGGCGGAGAGGCCCGACTACGAGGGCCAGCTGTGCGCCCATGTGCACGGTCGGCGGGTGGTCGACCTGTGGGCGCCCGGCGAGGGCGCCGGCCCCGACTCGCTCTACGGCGTGTACTCGTCGACCAAGGGCGCAGCCCACCTGGTCGTCGCCCTCCTCGTCCAGGAGGGCACGCTGGAGCTGGACCGCAAAGTCACCTACTACTGGCCGGAGTTCGCGGCCGAGGGCAAGGGCGCGCTGACCCTGCGCGAGCTGCTCGCGCACCGGGCCGGGGTGATCGGCACGGACAGCGGGTTCTCGCCGCAGGAACTGGCCGACGACCGGCAGATCGCCGAACGCCTCGCCGACCAGCGGCCGTTCTGGCGGCCGGGCACCGCCTTCGGCTACCACGGGCTGGTCATCGGGGCGCTCACCGGCGAGGTCGTACGGCGGGCCACCGGCCGTACGCTCCAGGAGGTGTACGAGGAGCGGGTGCGCGTCCCCTACGGGCTGGACTTCTTCCTGGGGCTGCCCGCGGCGCACGAGCCGCGGTTCCGCAGCGCGCAGCCGATGGCGCCGACCGCCGAGCAGCGGGCGCTGCTGGACTCCCTGCCGGGCGGGCCGCACACGCTCGCCGCCATCGCCTTCAACCGGCACACCGCCGAGCCGACCGATCTGGAACTCCTGCCGAACGATCCCCTGATCCGGGCCAAGGGCCCGGCCTCGGTCGGCGGGGTGGCCTCGGCGCGCGGGCTGGCCGGGCTCTACGCGGCGGCGATCAGCGAGGTCGGCGGGAAGGCGCCGCTGCTCAAGGAGGACACGGCGGCGGAGTTCGGGCAGCTGCACTCGGTGGGCTACGACGTGGTGGCGCGCTCGCACAAGTCGTACGGGCTGGGCTTCCAGGCGACCGCCGACGCCTGGCACCCGTTCCTGGGCGCCGGGGCGTTCGGGCACAGCGGGGCGGGCGGCTGCCAGGCCTTCGCGGATCCGCGCAGCGGGCTCGCCTACGGCTACACACGCCGCCGGTTCGCCTTCCCGGGCGGATCCGCCCCGGAGAACGACCGTCTGGCGGCGGTGGTACACGAAGCCGCCCTGGCCACCGGCTGACGGCCCCGCCCCGACGCACCCGCCCACCGGGCAGGCCCGGACGCCGGGCAGGTCGGTGGCCCGGTCGGCCGGTGGCCCGGTCGGCGAGGTGGTCGGAGGCTGCCGGAGGCGGGCCGGCGGCACGGCTGCGGCGGGGCACGCGGCGCGTGTGCCGACGGGAGAGCGAAGGCCGCACCCCACGTCCCGGGGTGCGGCCTTCGCCGTACGCGACGACCGGTCAGGGCGGTGTCACGGACCGGAGGTCAGAGCTTGACGATCATCTTTCCGGTGTTGTCGCCGCGCAGCACCCCGAGGAACGCCTCCAGGTTGTTCTCGATGCCCTCGACGACCGTCTCGCGGTACTTCAGCTCGCCGGAACGGACCCAGCCGCCGACCTCCTGGACGAACTCCGGCTGAAGGTCGTAGTGGTCGCCGACCAGGAAGCCCTCGATGCGGCCGCGGGTCGCGATGAGACGGGCGAGGTTCTTCGGGCCGGGGGCCGGCTCGGTGTTGTTGTAGACGGAGATCATGCCGCAGATCACGATGCGGCCCTTCTCGTTGAGCGAGCCGATGGCCGCCTCGAGGTGGTCGCCGCCGACGTTGTCGAAGTAGACGTCGACGCCGTCGGGAGCGGCCTCGCGGAGCTGCGCGGCCACGGATCCGTTCTTGTAGTTGAAGGCGGCGTCGAAGCCGTACTCCTCGACGAGCAGCTTGACCTTCTCGTCGGAGCCGGCCGAGCCGATGACCCGGGAGGCGCCCTTCAGCCTGGCGATCTGGCCGACCTGGCTGCCGACGGCGCCGGCCGCGCCCGACACGAAGACGGAGTCGCCCTCCTTGAAGGAGCCGGTGCGCAGCAGGCCCGCGTAGGCGGTGAGGCCGGTCATCCCGAGGACGCCGAGGTAGGTGGACAGGGGTGCGGCCTCGGGGTCGACCTTGACGGCCTGCTTGGCGTCGAAGGTGGCGTACTCGCGCCAGCCGCCGAAGTGCAGGACGTGGTCGCCGACGGAGACGCCCTCGACGGCGGAGGCGACGACCTCGCCGACCGCCCCGCCCTGCATGGCCTTGCCCAGCTCGAAGGGGGCCACGTACGACTTGGCCGCGCTCATCCGGCCGCGCATGTAGGGGTCGACGGAGACGTACGCGTTGCGGACCAGCACTTCACCCGGGCCGGGCTGCCGGATCTCCGCGTCGGCCAGCTCGAAGTCCTCGGGCTTCGGCCAGCCGACGGGACGGCTGAGCAGACGCCATTCGCGGCTGGTGGTGGGGAGGGCCGACTCGGTCATGGGGGGCTGCCTTTCCTGCGTTCAAATCCTACGCTCAAAATGCTTCACTACCTGAAACAACCATGCTCCTGAATATTTCAGGATGTCAAGTAACGGGGTACCCTGCATCCATGCCCACCCCACAGCCGACCCCTCTCCCCGACGCCCTGACCATGGAGGTCGTCGGCCTGATCGGCGAGGTCGTGGCCCGCTACTACGAGGACTACGAGGAAGCCGCCGCAGGTCACGCCCTCACCGGCGCGCAGGCCCGGCTGCTGAGCCTGCTCTCGCTGGAGCCGCTGCCGATGCGGAAGCTGGCGCAGAAACTGAAGTGTGAGCCGTCCAACGTGACGGGCATCGTCGACCGGCTGGAGTCCCGCGGTCTGGTCGAGCGGCGCCCCGATCCGGCCGACCGCCGGGTGAAGCTGGCGGCGGCCACGGTCGAGGGCCGGAAGATCGCCAAGGGGCTGCGCGAGTCGCTGCGGTTCGCGCGGGAGCCGCTGGCGGGACTGGCGGAACAGGAGCGGGTGGTGCTGCGGGGGCTGCTGCGGCGGATGCTGGGCACGCAGGACGACCTGGTCTGACGGCGAGCGTCCCCGGTCCTACGGCGAGCACCCCGACCCGACGGCGAGCGTCCCCGGTCCTACGGCGGGCGCCCCGGCTCTACGGCGAGCGCCCCCGGCCCGGCGGCGAGTGACCGGGCCCCGCTCGGCCACCCGGACCCGCTCCAGCCGCCCGGGGTCGGGGCCCGGGGCCCGTCGCAGCTGTTCAGGCCCGTCCCGGTCCGCGCCCGGACCGGTCGTACGGGCCCGGTCCGGTCGTCCCGGCGCGGGTCAGTCGTCCGAGCCCGACCTCCCGCTCGTGCGGTCCGTGCGGTTCGCTCCGCGGACCAGTTCGCCTGCCGCAAGGGTGACGACCGCCACGGCGCGAGTCCAGCGCGGGCCGCCTCGCGCCGCCCACCAGACACAGGCACAGCCGCCGAGGACGAGCACCAGGATCCCCGTCAGGGCGAGCACGATCATGCTCCTCCCGCTCCTTCCCCCGTGAACTCGTACTGCAATTCGTACAGATGGCCCGCCTTCACCATCACGGTGGCCTCGACGGGACGGTCGCCGTCGCTGTGGATCACGCGCAGGGTGCGCAGGACCGGCATG
Source organism: Streptomyces sp. NPDC002884 (assembly GCF_040295245.1). Classification (NCBI taxonomy): domain Bacteria; kingdom Bacillati; phylum Actinomycetota; class Actinomycetes; order Kitasatosporales; family Streptomycetaceae; genus Streptomyces; species Streptomyces sp. NPDC002884. The sequence continues at coordinate 495,576 of NZ_JBEOVB010000001.1, forward strand.
CAGCTGGTGAGACGGAGGGCCTGGTACTGGGCCTGGGTGGGGACCCGGGCGGAGACCCGGTCCGTGCTGCGGCGGGGCGGGTGGCCGAGCTCGCTCAGCAGGGCGGGGGTGCCGCCCCTGATCCTGCGCCGCTCGGCCAGCGGCGTGCCCCGGGCGATGTCCAGCGGGTAGTAGGACTCGACGAGTTCGGCGGGCTCGTCGTCGACGAGGAGTATCTGGCCGCGGAGCAGCGCGACGCCGTCCGCCGGGAGGTCGAGGGCGGCGCGGACGTCGGCGGGCGGGCGGCTCTCGCCCACCTCGAGAAGTCTTATGCGGGCGTGTGTGCCGTGCTTGGCCGCCTCGGCGAGCCAGCGGTAGGGCGCTCCGGGGCTGCCCGGCCTCATGAGCGCGGCGGGCCGGACGGTGCGCCGGCGGTGCTCGCGGACGGTGACGGCCGCGCCCGCCCTGCCGATCACCAGGCGCTCCTCCTTGAGGAGCTGCAGGGCCTTCTGGACCGTGGCGCTCGACGCCTCGAAGCGTTCCTTGAGCTGGGCGGTGGTGGGCAGGTTGGCGCCGGGGGCGAGCTCTCCGCCCATGATGTCGTCGCGCAGATCGGCCGCGATCCGCTCGTGCAGGGAGCGGCGGTCGACGGCTTCCGGGTCTGCCTTGGGCACGGTCATCCGATCCTGATCTGGTAGCGCAGCCTCTGCCGTAGGGCAGGCATCACCATACGGTCGACCTGGATCGGCCGGTCGGCGTGGTCCAGCGTGAGCCGGACGAGCCGCAAAACCGGTTCCTCGGGGGCGGTCCGCAGCGCCAGGCGCTCCCCCTCGTCCGGGATCCCGGCCGTCACATCCTCCCGTACGAGGGCGCCGACGTGACCGAGCTCGGCGAGCAGGGTGAGGGCTCCGCCGGGGATCTTGGCGGTCCCGGCGAGGCGGGTGCCCGCGGCTATGGCCGTCGGGTAGTACGTGTCGGTGAGCTCGCTGGGCTCCTCGTCGAGGAGGATCAGCCGCCTGCGTACGACGACCGGCTCGCCCTCGGGGACGCCGAGCAGCGCCGCCACGTCGGCGGGGGCGGGCACCTCACCGGCGTACAGGATGCGCTGGGTGCCGCGCCGCCCCTGCGCCGCCGCCTCGGCCGCCCAGGCGTCGCCCCGCCCGGTGCCCCGTGGCGTCAGATACGGCAACGATGTGCTGATCCATCCGCTCGCACCCACGACTCCTCCTGTACGGCCGACCGTTCTTTCGACCCTGCCGCCCTACACGGTAGGCGACTTGGCTCATCCGCCAACCGCCACCCTCAGCCACCCTCAGCCACCCTTCACTACCTTGTTACCTTTCGCGAATAACAGTAAGGTTTCGCCGCAGGACGCCCCAGAACCACCGGAGGTGCCCCCGTGCCCCTGTCACGGCAACGTCGTTTCCCCCGCTCGCGCGCCTCCGTGCGGGCCGCCCGGGTCTTCGTCCACCAGGTACTGAGCGACTGGGGCCGCGTCGACCGGCTGGACGACATAGAGCTGTGCGTGTCGGAACTCGCCACGAACGCCCTGCTGCACGGGGTGCCCCCCGGCCGGCAGTACTGCGTGACCCTGACGCTCGACGGCCCCCTGGTCCGCCTCGCCGTACGCGACACCGGAGACCGCCCCGCGCCCGCGGGCCCGCCGACCACCGACGCCTGCTCGGGCCGGGGTCTCTATCTGGCCCGTGAGCTGGCGGACGATCTGGGCATCACCGAACACCCCGTCGGCAAGACGGTGTGGGTGACCTTCAAGACGGAGAGCCGGCCCGGCACACCCTGACGACGGCTCCCGGCCCCCGGGCCGGGATCGTCGCATCGGCTCAGGTCTTCTTGCGGGTCGTCATGAAGCGCTGGACCAGGATGAACGCGCACAGCAGCACACCGGTGGCGATCTTCGTCCACCAGGAGCTGAGCGTGCCCTCGAACTGGATGATGCTCTTGATCAGGCCCAGCACGAGCACACCGAACAGGGTGCCCAGCACATATCCGGAGCCGCCCGTCAGCAGCGTGCCGCCGATGACCACCGCGGCGATCGCGTCGAGTTCCATGCCGGTCGCGTGCAACGGGTCGCCGGACTGGATGTACAGGGTGAAGAGCAGTCCGGCCAGCGCCGAGCAGAACCCGCTCACGGTGTACACGGCGATCTTCGTGCCGCCCTGCGGCAGGCCCATCAGCATGGCCGACTGCTCGTTGCCGCCGATGGCGTACACCCGGCGCCCGAAGCGGGTGTAGTGCAGGACGTAGAACGCCACGGCGAGGACGACCAGCGAGACGATCGCGCCGATCGACAGGAAGCCCATCCCCAGCGACACCTGGGCCTGGGCCATGCTGCTCACCGAGGAGTCGCTGATGGAGATCGACTCCTTGCTGATGACCAGGCACAGGCCGCGGAAGAGGAAGAGGCCGGCGAGGGTCACGATGAAGGGCTGGATCTCGAAGTTGTGGATCACGTAGCCCATCAGGAACCCGCCGAGCGCGCCCACGCCCAGCGCCATGGGGATCACCAGCAGCAGCGGCAGCCCCTGGCGCTCCACCAGCCAGGCCGTGAACATCGTCGTGAAGCCGATCATCGAGCCCACGGACAGGTCGATGCCGCCGGACAGGATGACGAACGTGACACCGACCGCGGCGACCAGCAGATAGCCGTTGTCGATGAACAGGTTCAGGAAGACCTGCGGCTCGCCGAACCCGTAGTTCTGGTACCGGCTCAGGCCCACGACGTACATCAGCAGGAAGAGCAGCGCCGTCACCGCGACGGGCAGCCGCCGGTCGCCGAGCAGACGCGCGGCCTTGGACGGGGTACGGCTGTCGGAGGCCGTGGGGCTCTGGGTGGTCGCGCTCATCACGACACCTCCATCTTGGGGGCGGCCTCGGACGCCGCGGCGGGGTCCGCCGGGGCCGCGGCCTGCTTGCCGCTTCCCTTCGCGCCGGATCCGGCGCCGAACTTGGCACCGAACACCTTGGCGCGGAACTTCGGGGACTGGAGCAGGCAGACGACGATGACGACGGCGGCCTTGAAGACCAGGTTGGTCTGGGTCGGCACGCCGATGGTGTAGATCGTGGTGGTCAGGGTCTGGATGACGAGGGCGCCGACGACCGTGCCGCCGACGGAGAACCGGCCGCCCAGGAGCGAGGTGCCGCCGATCACCACGGCGAGGATCGCGTCGAGTTCGATCCACAGGCCGGCGTTGTTGCCGTCGGCGGCCGAGGTGTTGGAGCTGATCATCAGGCCGGCGATGCCGGCGCAGAGCGCGCAGAACGCGTACACCATGATCTTGATGCGCCGGGACCTGATGCCCACCAGGCGGCTGGCCTCCGCGTTGCCGCCGACCGCCTCGACCAGCAGGCCGAGCGCCGTGCGGCGGGTCAGCACCACGGTGACGGCCACGACCGCGGCCACCACGAAGATCGAGAACGGCAGGGTCAGCCAGTAGCCGCCGCCGATCAGCTTGTACGGCTCGCTGTTGATGGTGATGATCTGGCCGTCGGTGATCAGCTGGGCGACACCGCGCCCGGCGACCATGATGATCAGGGTGGCGATGATCGGCTGGATGCCCATCCGGGCGACCAGGAAGCCGTTCCACAGACCGCAGACGACCGCGGCCAGCAGCCCCAGGCCCATGGCGAGCAGCACCCCGGAGAGGGCGCCCTGGTCGCTCTGGTCACTGATGTACGAGCAGGCCAGTGCTCCGGTGATGGCGACCACGGCGCCGACGGAGAGGTCGATGCCGCCGGTGGCGATGACCAGGGTCATACCGACCGCCACCAGGATGAGGGGCGATCCGAACAGCACGATCGAGACGAGGCTGCCGTAGAGGTGGCCGTCCGCCATCTTGATCGAGAAGAAGTCGGGGGTGAAGGGGACGTTGACGAGCAGCAGGAGGACCAGGACCGCTACCGGCCAGAACAGGTGGTGGTGGGTCAGCGCCCGCCACCGGGAAGAGGTGGTCGACGACGTGGTCACTGGTGCTCTCCGCTCGCGATGGTCTCCAGGATCCGGCTCGTGGTGATCTCGGGTCCGTTGGTGATCTGCGCCACCAGCCGGCGGTCGCGCAGCACTCCGATGGTGTGACTGAGCCGGAGGACCTCCTCCAGCTCGGCCGCGATGTAGAGCACCGACATGCCGTCCTCGGAGAGCGACACGACGAGCTTCTGGATCTCCGCCTTGGCTCCGATGTCGATGCCGCGCGTCGGCTCGTCCAGGATCAGCAGCTTCGGCTGGGTGATCAGCCAGCGGGCGAGCAGCACCTTCTGCTGGTTGCCGCCGCTGAGCTGGCCGACCCTGGCCTCGGGGTTGGCGGGGCGGATGTCCAGCGCCTTGATGTACTTGGCGACGAGTTCGTCGCGCTGGGCGACCGGGATGGGCCTGGTCCAGCCGCGCGCGGCCTGCAGGGCCAGGATGATGTTCTCCCGCACCGTCAGGTCGGGCACCAGGCCCTCGCTCTTGCGGTTCTCGGAGCAGAAGGCGACCCCGGCGTTGATCGCGTCGTTCGGGGCGCTCATCGAGACCTGCTTGCCGCCGATGGACACCTTGCCGGTGTCCGGCTGGTCGGCGCCGAAGAGCAGCCGGGCGAGTTCGGTCCGGCCCGATCCGAGCAGGCCGGCGAGCCCGATCACCTCGCCCTTCTTGATCTCCATGTCGAACGGGGCGATGCCGCCGGTCCGGCCGAGGCCGTCCGCCACGAGCAGCGTCTCGCCCGCGTCGGAGTGCAGCTGGTGTTCGTGCAGCTCGTCCAGCTGGCCCATGGCCTTGCCGAGCATGAGCTGGACGAGGCCGACCTGGTCGAGGTCGCTCACCATGTGCTCACCGACGAGGGTGCCGTTGCGCAGTACGGTCATCCGGTCGCAGACCTCGTAGATCTGGTCCAGGAAGTGCGAGACGAACAGGATCGCGACGCCCTCGTCCTTCAACCGCCGCATCAGCGCGAAGAGTTGGAGCACCTCGTCGCGGTCGAGGCTGGAGGTCGGCTCGTCGAGGATCAGCACCTTGGTGCCCGGCCCCTCACCGCCGCCCACGCCGTCTCCGGTGCCCAACGACCGCACGATCGCGACCAGTTGCTGTACGGCCAGCGGGTACGAGGACAGGGGGGCGGTGACGTCTATGTCGAGTCCGAGCCGGTCCACCAGCTCGGCCGCCTCCCGGCGCAGCCGCTTCCACTGGATGCGGCCCATGCGGGTCGGCTCACGCCCGATGAAGATGTTCTCCGCCACCGACAGGTTCGGGCAGAGGTTGACCTCCTGGTAGACCGTGCTGATGCCGGCCTGCTGCGCCTGGAGCGGGCTGGCGATGTGCACGGCCGCGCCGTCCAGCGTGATCGTCCCGCCGTCGAGGGAGTAGACCCCCGTGAGCACCTTGATGAGGGTGGACTTGCCCGCGCCGTTCTCGCCCATCAGCGCGTGGATCTCGCCGGGGAAGAGCCGGAAGTCGACGTCCGACAGAGCCCGTACCCCCGGAAACTCCTTGACTATGCCCGTCATTTCCAGGACGGGCCGTGGCTCTGCCATGGCAGCGCTCCTCGTGAGTTCTGTTCAGGCCCGCAGGGAGCCCCGGGACCGACGGCTCGGTCGGCCGGAGGCTCCCTGCCGGTGGGTGCGGTCGGTCAGTACTTGCGGCTCGGGAGCGCGGCCGCGGCCTGGTCCTGCATGAAGTCGCCCTCCTCGGTCTTGATCCAGCGCTCGACCGTCTCGCCGTCCTTGACCTTCTTCACGACGTCCATCAGCTGCGGGCCGAGCAGCGGGTTGCACTCGACGATGGCGTTGATCTTGCCCTCGGACATGGCCACGAAGCCGTCCTTCACGCCGTCGATCGAGACGATCAGGATGTCCTTGCCGGGCTTCTTGCCGGCCGCCTCGATGGACTGGATGGCGCCGATGGCCATGTCGTCGTTGTGCGCGAAGAGGACGTTGATGTCCGGGTTGGACTGGAGGAAGGCCGCCATGACCTGCTTGCCGCCGGCGCGGGTGAAGTCGCCGGTCTGGCTGACGACGACGGACCAGTCGTCCTTGTGGTCCGCGTCCATGACCTCCTTGAAGCCCTTGGCCCGCTCGATCGCCGGGGCGGCGCCGGTGGTGCCCTCCAGCTGGGCGATCTTCACCGCGCCCTTGAGGCCGGCCTTCGTGATGACCTTCTCGAGGATCTTGGCGGCGCGGCGGCCCTCGTCGGTGAAGTCGGAGCCGACCAGGGTCACGTACAGGGACTCGTCGGAGGTCTCGACGGAGCGGTCGGTGAGGACCACCGGGATCTTCTTGGCCTTGGCCTCCTTCAGCACCGCGTCCCAGCCGGTGACGACCACCGGCGAGAAGGCGATGACGTCCACGCCCTGGGTGATGTAGCTGCGGATCGCGGAGATCTGGTTCTCCTGCTTCTGCTGGGCGTCGGAGAACTTGAGGGTGTAGCCCGCCTCCTTGGCCGCCGCCTTCACCGAGTCCGTGTTGGCGCTGCGCCAGCCGCTCTCCGAGCCGACCTGGGAGAAGCCGAGGGTGATCGCCTTGCCGCCGTCCCCGGACGAGCTGCCGGACGCGTTGTCGTCCTCCTTGGCGCAGGCCGCCAGGCCACCGGCCGCCGCCACGCCGACCGCCGCGGTGAGGAAGTTTCTTCTGCTGAGCATGTTCTTCTCCTTTGAAGAGCCGGCCCGGGGATGGACCTGCTGGTACTCGGTGAACCGGCCGTACTGCGTCCAGCCTGTCGATCACTGTTCGGCATTTCGGCCACACTGCTGGTCAGGGGGATCCGACGGGGTCCGTCAGAGGGGTACGCCCTCCGGTTGAGCGGCGCTCGGGAAAGTGCTTGCGCGTACGACGAGTTGGGGTTCGATCGCGATCCGGGGCGTGTCGGCGGCCGGCCGGCCCTCGATCTGCTCCAGGAGCAGCGCGATGCCTCGCTGGCCCACCCTCGAGAAGTCCTGCCGGACGGTGGTGAGGGGCGGAGCGAAGAACTCCGACTCCGGGATGTCGTCGAAGCCGACCACCGCGACGTCCTGCGGGGTCCGGACGCCCGCCTCCCGCAGGGCCCGCAGCACCCCCAGCGCCATCTGGTCGTTGGCGACGAAGACGGCGGTCAGTCCGCGGCCCACCCAGCCGGCCAGTTCCTGGCCCGCGCGGTAGCCCGACAGCGGACTCCAGTCCCCCCGCAGCAGCATCGGCGGCTCGACGCCCGCCGCTTCGAGGGTCGCCCGCCAGCCGGCGGCCCGGTCGGCCGCCTCCTGCCAGTCCTCGGGTCCGGCGAGGTGCCAGACCGTGCGGTGGCCGGCGGCCAGCAGGTGACCGGTCGCCAGCCGCGCCCCCAGGTGCTGGTCCACCCCGACGCGGGGGATGTCCATGCCCGGCTCACCGCCCACGACCACCACCGGGAAGGGGTGGCGCAGTTCGGCCAGGGCGTCCACCGCCGACCGCTGCGGGGCGATGGCGACCACGCCCTCCACCCCGCCCTCGCTGAGGTGTTCCAGGGCCTCGGAGAGTTTCTCCATGGTCAGTTCGCGCAGGCTGACCGTCGAGACGAGATACCCCTCGGCGCGCGCGGCCTCCTCGAGCGCGAACAGCGTGCTGGCCGGCCCGTAGAGGGTGGTGTCGGAGGCGACCACACCGAGCGTCCGGGTGCGCCGGGTGGCCAGGGCCCGTGCGGAGAAGTTGCGGCGGTAGCCCATCTCCTCGATCGCCCGCAGCACCCTGGCCCGGGTCTCGTCCCGCACGTTGGGGTGCTCCCCCAGCACGCGGGACACGGTCTGGTGGGACACGCCGGCCATGCGCGCCACGTCGGCCATGGTGGGCGGCCGGAGCCGGGTGTGTGTCACGGCCGCACCTCCTTGGCGCTCGTCTGCCGACACGTGCGGTAAGTCCTGCGGGGTGGGCGGTCGGTTCCGCGCCGCCGGCTTCACCGAGGGACCTCGGTGGGCCCGACGACACCGGCGGGTAGGGCGAGTTGGGACGCTGCGGGCACGACCGCTCGTACCTCCCCGTGTTGACGTCGTCGCCGACTGGTGAATGCGGAGGTCATTGTGAGCGCTAACAATTCACGGCGGTCAAGGGGGTTGCACGGGAACGTCGTCACGGTTCCATAACGCGCATCCAGGGGACGGCACATCGTCCCTGGTCACAGGCCGGAAGCCCGGCCGAGGCCGCGCACCGGGCAGTGGCCCGGGGACGGGCCGTGCGGCCGGATCATGCCCAACCCGCTTCAGTACACGTCGATTTCGGCCAAACCGGGGCGTCCGGCGCGCAGCCGTGGACGGCCCACATGACGACCGCTCAGCGGGATCGGCCGGGGAGCGGTCCGCTCCGGCGGTGCCCTACGAGCACCACCACAGGAAGCGTGTGCACGTCTGCGAGGGCGACGGGTCCGGGGACGCGTCCGGCGCCGAGGGGTCGGCGGTCGGGGTGGAGTCCGAGCCCGAGTCCGGGTCGGACGGGGTCGATCCGGAGGCCGACCCGGAGGAGCCGGGGAGGGTGGCCGACTGGGCCTCCTTGTCCGGGCTCGGCGTGGCCGACTCGTCCTTCGCGGACTCCGACGCCGACGGGGAGGCGGAGGCGCTCGGGGAGGCCGAGGCCTTGTCCCCGCCCGTGTCGGTCCTGTCGTCCAGGGGCTGCGCGGACGCGCTCGGCCCGGACGACCCGTCCACCTCGGACGCCTCTCCCCCGGCCGCCGCCGGGTTCCCGGGCGAGGTGAACCCCGGTGCGTCCACGCCGAGTTCGGCCAGGCTCAGACCGCCGGCGGCGAGCGCGAAGCCGACGGTGATCAGTACGATGCGCTTGCGGCGCCGGCGATGGGCCGAGGCCTTGCGGTCGCGGCGGCTCGCGTCCGGCGCGGCGACCGCGCCCTGGGGGCCGCGGCGGCCACCCCGGCCCTGCTCACGGCGGCGCGCGGCCCGGCCCTGCGGCTCACCGCTCCCGGCTCCGTGACCGTCGAAGGCGTCCCGAGGCTCGTGACCGTCCTGAGCCCCGTGACCGTCCCGGTCGTCGTGAGCGCGGCGGTCGTCCGGGGCGTCCCGGGCGTCGTGAGCGCCGTGATCGTCCGCGTCGCCGGGCGCAGGGGGCGCCGAGGTGTCCTGCGCGTACGGCTCCGGCCCGGGCGGGCCGGGCGGATACGCGCGTAGCTGTGGAGCAGGTGCGCCGCACCCCGGGCAGGCGAGGGCGCCGTTGAGGTGCCGTCGGCACGGGTGGCAGTAGTCCATGACGCGGGAAGACTAAGTTCCCGGACAGGCGCGTTCCCGGCTTCACCTGTGAAAGTTGTGTGGGAACCGGCCATACCGGCGCGACAGTCGGAGTGACCTGGACCACGCCGCGACAGGCCGACTTTCGAAAGGGGTAGCGAAACTATCGAAACCGTTACCTGTTCGACCCATTGACACTCACCTCGCGCAATCCTTACTGTCTGCCCAGCATTTCGAACATGTGACGAAATCTCGAACAGCCGAAGGGTAACTTCCGTGCGCATCACCGGAATCAGCACGCACGTGGTCGGGACGCCGTGGCGCAACCTGACCTACGTCCTGGTGCACACCGACGAGGGCATCACGGGTGTCGGAGAGACCCGCATGCTGGGTCACACCGACGCGCTGCTCGGCTACCTGAAGGAGGCCGAGGCCAACCACATTCTCGGTTCCGACCCATTCGCTGTCGAGGACCTCGTGCGCCGGATGAAGTACGGCGACTACGGGCGGGCCGGCGAGATCGTGATGTCGGGCATCGCCGTCGTCGAGATGGCCTGCTGGGACATCAAGGGCAAGGCCCTGGGCGTGCCCGTCTGGCAGCTCCTCGGCGGCAAGGTCACCGACAAGGTCAAGGCCTACGCCAACGGCTGGTACACCACCGAGCGGACCCCGGAGGCCTACCACAAGGCGGCCCAGGGAGTCATGGAGCGCGGCTACAAGGCGCTCAAGATCGACCCCTTCGGCACCGGCCAGTTCGAGCTGGACCACCAGCAGACCCTGTACGCGGTGTCCCTCATCGAGGCCGTGCGCGACGCCATCGGGCCGGACGCCGAGCTGATGCTGGAGATGCACGGCCGCTTCTCCCCCTCCACCGCCGTGCGGCTCGCCAACGAGCTCGCGCCCTTCAAGCCCGCGTGGCTGGAGGAGCCGTGCCCGCCCGAGAACCTGAAGGCTCTCGAGAAGGTCGCCGCCAAGGTCGACATCCCCGTCGCCACCGGTGAGCGCATCCACGACCGGGTCGAGTTCCGTGAGCTCTTCGAGAGCCAGGCCGTGGACATCATCCAGCCGGACGTCGGCCACATCGGCGGTATCTGGGAGACCAGGAAGCTGGCCGCCACCGCCGAGGCGCACTACGTGCTCGTCGCCCCGCACAACGTCGGCGGCCCGGTCCTCACCGCGGCCTCGCTCCAGGTCGGGTTCACCTCCCCGAACTTCAAGATCCTCGAGCACTTCAACGACTTCGCCGACTCGGAGATCAAGAAGGTCGTCAAGGGCGCTCCCCAGGTCGTCGACGGCTACTTCCACCTGTCCGACGCGCCCGGTCTCGGTGTCGAGCTCGATGTGGACGCCGCCGCCGAGTTCCCGCAGCAGCAGGCCCGTTTCGACCTCTGGGCCGAGGGCTGGGAGCAGCGCAAGCCGAAGGGCAGCGACAAGTGAGCACAGCCGTCGTCGTCGAGGCGCCGGGCGAGCACCGGCTCGTCCCGCACGAGCCGCGGCTGCCGGAACCCGGCGAGGCGCTCGTCCGCGTCCACGCCACCGGCATCTGCGGCAGCGACCGCGAGGTGTACCAGGGCAACCGGCCCGAGGGATACGTCCGCTACCCGCTGACCCCCGGCCACGAGTGGTCCGGGACGGTCGAGGCGGTCGGCGCAGGGGTTCCCGCGTCGCTCGTCGGCCGCAAGGTCGTCGGTGAGGGCTTCCGCAACTGCCAGGTCTGCGACCGCTGCCACGCGGGCGAGACAACGTTGTGCACCGACGGGTACGAGGAGACCGGCTTCACCCAGCCGGGGGCCATGGCCGCCACCCTCACCCTCCCGGCGCGGCTGCTGCACGTCCTCCCGGACGACGCCGACCTCACCGCCGCCGCCCTGCTGGAGCCCGCCGCCTGTATCGCGGCCGCCGCGATCAAGGCGCACGCGCTGCCGGGCGAGAAGGTGGCCGTGGTCGGCACCGGGACGCTGGGCATGTTCGCCGTTCAGTTCCTGAAGGCGGGATCGCCCGCCGAGCTGCTGGTCGTGGGCACCCGGAACGACCGGGAGGGCCTCTCCCGGCAGTTCGGGGCCAGCGACTTCCGGACCAGGGACCAGGAGCTCCCGGACGACTTCGACGTCGTCATCGAGACCGCCGGGTCCGCGTCCGCCGCGCGGACCGCCGCCTCGCTGCTGCGACGCGGTGGCCGGCTGGTCCTCACCGGGATCCCGGCGCCGGGCGCCGACGGGCTCGACCCGACGGACCTGGTCGTACGGCAGCTGGAGGTGCACACCGTCTTCGGGGCGCCGCCGGACGCCTGGTCGCACACCGTCCGGGTGTTCGGGGCCGGGCTGCTGGATCCGCTGCCGCTGGTCACGCACGAACTGCCGCTCGCCGAGTTCGCCGCGGCCATCGACCTGGTGGGATCGGGCGATCCGAAGGTGGGCAAGGTGCTGCTCAAGCCGTAGAACCCAGAGCCGTACGCCGGTGCGGGGGCTACCTGACCGCCCCCGCACCGGCGTACACCCACACCACGTACGACCTGAGCCGCGAACCTTGACCGAAATATCGAACACGAAGGACGGCATGTGACCACCGACGCTTCCGCCACGGCAGCCCGTCGACCTGGTGAGCAGGCGCTCACCGCGCTCGGCCTGGGTGCACCCGCCCTCGACCCCGCCGACGCCTCCGCCCACACGTTTCCGGGCGGCGGCCGCTGGCGCACCGAGGTCCCTTCGTGCGAGGGTCCCGAAGCGCTGGCCGTCATCCTCAAGGAAGCCTCGCGGCTCGACGTGCCGATCCACCGGATCAGCCAGGGCAGCGGCATCTGGATGCTGACCGACGCCGAGATCACCGAGATGGTCGACGCCACCGGCGAGCGTGACATCGAGCTCTGCCTGTTCACCGGGCCGCGCGGCACCTGGGACATCGGCGGCTCGACCCGGACCGACTCCCGGGGCGGCGGGCTGCGCGCCCGCGGTCACGACGCCGTCGCCGGATGCGTCGAGGACGCCGTCCGGGCGACGGAGCTGGGCGTCAAGTGCCTGCTCGTCGCCGACGAGGGCGTGCTGTGGACGCTGCACCGCGCCCGTGGCGCCGGCATCATCCCGGCCGACACCACGCTGAAGGTGTCGGCGCTCATCGGCCCCGTCAACCCGGCGGCCTACGCGGTGTACGAGCAGCTCGGCGCCGACTCGGTCAACGTGCCCAGTGACCTCACCCTGGACCACCTCACCGAGATCCGCCGGGTGTCCGGCGCCCCCATGGACATGTACATCGAGGCCCCCGACGATCTCGGCGGTTACATCCGGATGTACGAGGTCGCCGAGCTGATCCGGCGCGGCGCACCGCTGTATCTGAAGTTCGGCCTGTCCAAGGCCCCGGGGATCTACCCGTACGGCCATCACCTGCGGGACCTGGCGCTCTCCACCGCCCGGGAACGGGTGCGGCGCGGACGGCTCGCCCTCGACCTGCTCGCCCGTCACGGCGCGGACGGCGACATGGCTCCGATCGGCTCGCGGCTGCCGGGTGAACTCAAGCGGTTTGACATCCAGTCATAACGTTCCGGAAACCCCGCTTCACAGAAGCCGACACAGGCGCGCAGAATCCCACACACCGTTTCTCTACTTCTTCACTTCGTCCCGGCGTCGCTCCGGGCACGTCCTTCGCACCGCGATACCGACCCCTGCACACACATCAAGGATGATGATCATGCGCAACCGTAGAGTCTCCCTCGCCGCCATAGCCGGAGCCGCCTCTCTCGCCCTGACCCTGTCCGCCTGCGGCCAGAGCGGCGACGGCGGCAGCAAGGACGAGGGCTCGGACAGCGCCAAGGGCGGGACCATCGGTATCGCGATGCCGACCAAGTCCTCCGAGCGCTGGATCTCCGACGGCGCCAACGTCGTCAAGGACCTCGAGGCCAAGGGCTACAAGACCAAGCTGGTCTACGGCGAGGACGACCCCGACCAGCAGGTCTCCCAGATCGAGAACCTGATCACGCAGGGCGTCAAGGCGCTGATCGTCGCGGCCATCGACAACAAGTCGCTGAACAACGTCCTCCAGCAGGCCGCCGACGCCAAGATCCCGGTCATCTCCTACGACCGGCTGATCCTCGGCACGAAGAACGTCGACTACTACGCGTCCTTCGACAACAGCAAGGTCGGCGAGCTCCAGGCCAACTACATCGTCGACAAGCTCGGCCTGAAGTCCGGCAAGGGCCCGTTCAACATCGAGCTGTTCGCCGGCTCCAACGACGACAACAACACCAAGTACTTCTTCAACGGCGCGATGAGCGTGCTCCAGCCGTACATCGACAGCAAGAAGCTCGTCGTCCAGTCCGGCCAGACCGGCCTCACCCAGGTCACCACCCTGCGCTGGGACGGCGCGACCGCCCAGAAGCGCATGGACGACATCCTCACCAAGTCGTACGGCAGCAAGAAGGTCGACGCGGTCCTCTCGCCGTACGACGGCATCTCGATCGGCATCCTGTCGGCGCTGAAGTCGGACGACTACGGCTCCGCGAGCAAGCCGCTGCCGGTCCTCACCGGCCAGGACGCCGAGCTGGCCTCGGTGAAGTCGATCATCGCGGGCGGCCAGACCCAGACCGTCTACAAGGACCTCCGTGAGCTGGCCAAGGTCGCCACGACCATGGTCGACGACGTCCTCAACGACAAGAAGCCCGAGACGAACGACACCAAGACGTACGACAACGGCACCAAGGTCGTCCCCGCCTACCTGCTCCAGCCGGTGAGCGTGGACAAGACCAACTACGAGAAGGTCCTCGTCGAGGGCGGCTACTACACGGCCGACCAGCTCAAGTAAGCGTCGACCCTCAAGGATTGGAAGGCACGACCATGGCGGGACCCGTCCTGGAAATGCGCTCGATCGTCAAGACCTTTCCCGGTGTGAAAGCGCTGTCGGACGTCACTCTGACCGTCCGCCAGGGCGAGGTCCATGCCATCTGCGGTGAGAACGGCGCCGGAAAGTCCACCTTGATGAAGGTGCTCTCCGGCGTCCATCCGCACGGCACGTACGAGGGCGAGATCCTGTTCGAGGGAGAGACCGTCTCCTTCAAGGACATCCGGGCCAGCGAGCAGCGCGGCATCGTCATCATCCACCAGGAGCTGGCGCTGGTGCCGTACCTCTCCCTCGCGGAGAACATCTTCCTCGGCAACGAGCACGCCACGCGTGGACTGATCAACTGGAACGACACCCTGCGGCACGCCTCCGAGCTGCTGCGCCGGGTCGGTCTGAGCGATCACCCCGAGACCCGTGTCGCCGACATCGGCGTGGGCAAGCAGCAGCTCGTGGAGATCGCCAAGGCGCTCTCGAAGAAGGTGAAGCTGCTCATCCTGGATGAGCCGACCGCGGCCCTCAACGACGAGGACAGCGACAAACTCCTGGATCTCATCCTGGAGTTGAAGAAGCAGGGCATCACCGCGATCATCATCTCCCACAAGCTCAACGAGATCCGCAAGGTCGCGGACTCGGTGACGATCATTCGCGACGGGCAGTCCATCGAGACGCTCGACGTGAAGTCGGCGGAGACGACCGAGGACCGGATCATCAGCGGCATGGTCGGCCGCGACCTCGACAACCGCTTCCCCGAGCGCACCCCGCACGAGGCGGAGTCGGGCGCGGCTCCGGCCCTGGAGATCCGCAACTGGACCGTGCACCACCCGATCGACCAGCAGCGCAAGGTCGTCGACGACGTGTCGGTCCAGGTGCGGCGCGGGGAGATCGTCGGCATCGCGGGCCTGATGGGCGCCGGCCGCACCGAGCTCGCGATGAGCGTCTTCGGACGCTCCTACGGCCGGCACGCGGGCGGCACCGTCCTCAAGGACGGCAAGGAGATCCGTACGAAGACCGTCGCGGAGGCGGTCGGCCACGGGATCGCCTACGTCACGGAGGACCGCAAGCACTACGGCCTCAACCTCATCGACACGATCAACCGCAACATCTCGCTGACCGCGCTGGACAAGGTGGCCAAGCGGGGGATCGTCGACGAGCACGAGGAGCGGAAGGTCTCCGAGGGCTACCGCAAGTCCATGAACATCAAGGCGCCGACCGTCTTCGAGCCGGTGGGCAAGCTGTCCGGCGGCAACCAGCAGAAGGTCGTCCTCAGCAAGTGGATCTTCGCGGGTCCCGACGTGCTGATCCTGGACGAGCCCACGCGCGGTATCGACGTCGGCGCCAAGTACGAGATCTACACGGTCATCGACCAACTGGCGGCCCAGGGCAAGGCGGTCGTCTTCATCTCCTCCGAGCTGCCCGAACTGCTCGGTATGTGCGACCGCATCTACACCATGGCCGCCGGGCGGCTCACGGGTGAGTTCCCGCGGGCCGAGGCCACGCAGGAAGTGCTGATGCGTCAGATGACGAAGGACAAAGAGGTATCGCGATGAGCACCGACGTGACCAAGAGCCCGGCAGCCGCGCCGCCCGGCAAGAGCGGCGGGCCGGCGGCCGACGGCGGCCTGCTCCGGCTGGTGCTGGACGGCCTGCGCCGCAACATGCGCCAGTACGGCATGCTGATCGCCCTCGGCCTGATCGTCGCGCTCTTCGCGGTCTGGACCGACGGTGACCTGCTGCTGCCGCGCAACGTCTCCAACCTGGTCCTCCAGAACAGCTATGTGCTGATCCTCGCGATCGGCATGATGCTGGTGATCATCGCGGGCCACATCGACCTGTCGGTCGGTTCGCTGACGGCGTTCATCGGCGCGTTCGCGGCCGTACTGACGGTCCAGCACGACGTCTCGTGGCCCGTCGCGGTGGTGCTGTGCCTGATCGTGGGCGCCATCGCGGGCTCGGTGCAGGGCTTCTTCATCGCGTATCTCGGCATACCGTCGTTCATCGTCACCCTCGCCGGCATGCTGATCTTCCGCGGTATGACGGAGATCTTCCTGGAGGGCCAGACCCTCGGCCCGTTCCCGGACGGTCTGCAGAAGATGGGCAACGGCTTCCTCCCGGAGGTCGGCCCGACCACGAACTACCACAACATCACACTGCTGCTGGGCCTCGCCGTGATCGTCATGGTGGTGCTCCAGGAGGTGCGCGACCGCAAGCGCCAGCAGGAGTTCTCGCTGGACGTCGTACCGCGCAATCTGTTCCTGCTCAAGCTCGTCGCCATCGTCGCCGCGGTGCTCACCGTCACGATGCTGCTCGCCAGCTACAAGGGCGCGCCGATCATCCTGCTGGTCCTGGGCGCGCTGGTGGTCGGCTACGGCTACGTCATGCGCAACGCCGTCTTCGGCCGTCACATCTACGCGATCGGCGGCAACCTGCCGGCCGCGAAGCTGTCCGGCGTCAAGGACAAGAAGGTCACCTTCCTCGTCTTCCTGAACATGGGCGCGCTCGCGGCCCTGGCGGGTCTGGTGGTCGCGGCCCGGCTGAACGCGGCCGGTCCCAAGGCGGGTCTGAACTTCGAACTCGAGGCGATCGCCTCGGCGTTCATCGGCGGCGCGTCCATGAGCGGCGGTGTCGGCACCGTCCTCGGCGCGATCATCGGTGGTCTCGTCCTCGGTGTCCTGAACAACGGCATGAACCTGCTCGGCGTCGGCAGCGACTGGCAGCAGGTCATCAAGGGCCTGGCGCTGCTCGCCGCGGTCGGTTTCGACGTCTGGAACAAGCGCAAGTCCGGTTCCTGACCGGTTCCCGGCCCGGGGCGGGTTCCCTGCCCGGGACGGGTTCCCTGCCCGGGACGGGTTCGCAGCGCAGAACAGGATGGGCCCCGCCGGCAACGGCGGGGCCCTTTCCGCTGCCCCCGGGCTCCCACGGTCACGACTGCTTCACAGGTGACCCACAAGTTCTTACCGATTCCTCAGCGATTGAACAGCGCCACCCAAACCTTCGTATGTAAGAGCGGCCCGCGCTCCCCCGCGCGGGCCACCCAATGACGACGGGCCCGGTCGTCCCCGCCGGGCCCGCCCCATACGGAGGTTCCATGGCCGACAACGTCTCCTCGTTGTTCCGCAACACCGCGGCGCACAGCCCGTCGATGGCGGCGCTGACGCGGGAGGGCGGCGAGGGTGTCGGCCCGGTGGACTTCTGTATCCCCTGCAACCCCTACTTCCCCACTCCGGCCATGATGGACACCATGGCCGCGCGACTGCGGGACATCATCACGTTCTACCCGAGCGGCGCCGACACGATCACGGCCGAACTGTGCAACCTGCTCCAACTCCCGCCGCAGGCCGTGGCGATGGGCAACGGCTCGACCGAGCTGATCACGTGGATCGACCATCTGCTGGTCCGTGAGTCCCTCGCCGTCCCCGTCCCCACCTTCGGCCGCTGGACCGACCAGCCCATGGAGACCGGCAAGCGGGTCGACATGTTCCCGCTCCAGGAGTCCAGCGGCTTCGCCCTGGACCTCGCGCAGTACGCCGAGTTCATCCGGACCCGCGGCACCAAGGTCGCCGTCATCTGCAACCCGAACAACCCCGACGGCGGCTTCCTGCACAAGCACGCGCTCGTGCAGTTCATGGACGCGATGGCCGACCTCGACCTGATCGTCATCGACGAGTCGTTCCTGGAGTTCGCGGACGCGGAGCAGGAACCGAGCGTCGTGCAGGAGGCGATGATCCGGCCGAACGTCATCGTGCTGCGCAGCCTCGGCAAGAACTTCGGTCTGCACGGCATCCGGTTCGGCTACATGGTCTCCAACCCGTCGCTCGCCGGCCGGGTCCGCTCGATGCTGCCGAAGTGGAACCTCAACGCCTTCGCCGAGTACGTGGTGTTCATGCTGAAGGAGCACGGCCCCGAGTACGCACAGAGCCTGATGCAGGTGCGCCGGGACCGGCTCGACATGGCGAGTCAGCTCAGCGCGCTGCCCGGGCTGACCGTCTACCCCTCCCAGGGGAACTTCCTCTTCGTGCGCCTTCCCGTCGGCGCCGAGGGCACCGTGGTCCGCGACCGGCTGCTCGCCGAGCATCGCATCCTGGTCCGCGAGTGCGGCAACAAGATCGGTTCGTCCAGCCGCTTCCTGCGGCTCGTGGTGCGCCCCCAGGTGGACGTTCGTCGCCTGGTGTCCGGCCTGGAACAGGTGCTCTACGGGACCAGGAGGGGAGC
Organism: Streptomyces sp. NPDC002884; assembly: GCF_040295245.1. Lineage (NCBI taxonomy): Bacteria > Bacillati > Actinomycetota > Actinomycetes > Kitasatosporales > Streptomycetaceae > Streptomyces > Streptomyces sp. NPDC002884. The sequence goes on from NZ_JBEOVB010000001.1 coordinate 513,757, forward strand.
CGCCGTGCCCGAGCTGAGCACCGGGAACAGCTACAGCTCGGGCACGCCGGCGGTGGACCGGCTGGTCACCAACGGGGCCGGCATCCCGGGCCTTGCCGCTCAGGCCATGGGGGTCGCGATGCCGGGGCTGGTCGCGGCCGCTCCTCCCATGGCGATGCCCGTCCCCGCGATGGCCCCGGCGATGGCGCAGGCCACGCCGTCCGACGGCCTCGGGATGCCGCTGCCGGCCGCGGCCCAGATCTTCCCCCAGCAGGTGTCCGCGCCGGCCCCGATGCCGGCTCCCGCCCCCGTCCCGGCCGCGGCTCCGCCGATGGCCCCGGCGGCCGCGATGGCACCGGCCGCGATGGCTCCGGCCGCGATGGCTCCCCCGGCCATGGCCCCCGCCGCGATGGCGCCCGCGATGGCTCCGGCCGCCGCCCCGCCGATGGGTCCGACCCCGCCCGGCGTCCCGGCCCGCGGCGGCCTCACGGCCGCACAGGTCCGCGGCACCAACGGCCTCTCCCCCGCCGCGGCGACGGGCTGGCCGAACGCCCAGAGCTGGCCGAACGCGGCGGGCATGGGCCAGGCGGGATAGCGCAGCGCGTGGCGACGCCCCGTCAGGCCGGTGGCCCGACGGGGCGTCGCCGCGTGCTGCGGGCCGTCCGGTCGCCGGGGCGGGAGCCGGAGGACGGCGGACGGCGGACGGCGGACGGCGGACGGCGGACGGCGGACGGCGGACGGTCAGTACGCGACCGGCCAACCGGTGTTCCAGTTCAGGAGGTTGATGCCGAGCTTGGGTGTGCCGTTGTCGTTGCCGTCGTAGTAGTGGTAGACGATCAGGTCGCTGTCGGTGTCGTGCAGGATCGACTGGCCGCCGGGGCCGATGACGCTGCCGTGCGACTCCAGGACGGGCGTGCCGCCGTTGTTCGTCATCGCGACACCGCTCTTGTCGTAGTACGGCCCGGTGACGGCGGTGGCACGGCCGACCTTGACCTTGTAGGTGGAGCCGGTGCCGGCGCAGCAGGTGTCGTAGGAGGCGAAGAGGTAGTAGTAGCCGTTCCGCTTGACGACGTACGGCGCCTCGACGGCCTTGGTCCCGGTGGGGCGGGAGGCGATCGAGCGCCGGGCGGTGTCGGAGGCCAGTTGCTTTCCGGTGGACGGGTCGAGCCGGATCATCTTGATCCCCGTCCACCAACTCCCGAACGACAGCCACCACTTGCCGTCGTCGTCCACAAAGAGGTTCGGGTCGATGGCGTTGTAGTCGCTGGACGTGGTGGAGGTGTAGACGGTCCCGTAGTCGGTCCAGGAGCCGGGGAGTCCGGTGCTCGAACCGGCCAGTCCGATCGCGGACTTGTTGGATCCGAAGGTGGAGACGGCGTAGTACATCAGGTACTTGCCGCCCTGGTACGAGATGTCGGGCGCCCAGGCCTCGGTGGTGCCGTAGGAGGACCACCAGCCCGGCCGGGTGGAGAAGGCGTCGCCGCCCGCGCTGAACGCGATGCGGTCGGTGGAGGTGCGGTAGGAGAGGCCGCCGCCGGTGGCGTAGAGGAGGTACCGGCCGGCCGAGGTGCGGATCATCGTCGGGTCGTGCACGACCGTGGAGCCGGTGACCGTACCGGGGTTGGGGTACGCGGAGGCGGTGGACGGGATCAGGGCGAGCAGGACCGCCGCGGGAACGGCGAGCAGCGCGGCCCGGCGGGGCGTGCGGGGCGTGGGGGCCGTGCGGGATGAGCTGGATGCGTGGAGCGTGCGGGGGGAGCTGGACGTGTGGGGCGTGCGGGGGGAACCGGGCGTGCGGGAGGTGCGGCTCATGCGGACGCTCCTTCAGTGGGGGTGTCGCCGTTCGTGATACCGAACAACAGTCGCGTCGTCGGACGGGACCGTAGAATCGAACCCCTTGCGCGTCAATGACCCGCGCGCACACCCGAAAGTCTTCGAGAAGCGCTGCGCCGCCGGGCGCCGGCCGGGCGACACCGGGCCCTTGTGTCGACACTTGCCCTGCAAGTAACTTGACGGCGTCTCATTTTGCCGAACTGACAGCCTTCCGACAGGAACCGTTTCTACGGTGTCGTGCTCATGACAGACACCTCAGATGCGCGTCCCTCCGTCGGGCGCCGTACCGTACTCGTCGCCTCGGGCGCGACCGCAGCGGCCCTGGCCGTAGGCGCCGCTGCCACGCCCGAGGCCCCCACCGCCGACGCGGCCGACACCGCCCCCGTCGCCGCCGCGGCCGTCTGCACCCTCACGAAGGAGATGACCGAAGGCCCCTACTACCTCGACGGACAGTACGTCCGCGCCGACGTCACCGAAGGCAAGGCGGGCATCCCGCTGAAGCTGACCCTCACCGTCGTCGACGACGACACCTGCGTGCCCCTGTCCAACGCCCTGGTGGAGATCTGGCACTCCGACGCCCTCGGCGAGTACTCCGGCTTCGTCGGCAACAACGGCCACAGCGAACCGGACGACGGCACCTTCCTGCGCGGCGGGGTCCTCACCAACTCCAGCGGCGTCGCGGCGATCACCACGATCTACCCCGGCTGGTACCGGGGCCGCTGCATCCACATCCACGTCAAGGTCCACAAGAACGTCACCCTGACCTCGAACGGATCCTTCACCGGCGGCCAGGAGCTCCACACCGGCCAGCTCTTCTTCAACGAGACGATCACCACGGCCGTCGCGAGGATCTCCCCGTACTCGACCAACACGGTCACCCGCACCACCCTCGCCCAGGACTCCATCTACGACGAGGGAGGCGCCGCCTCGGGCCTCCTGACCCTGACGGCCCTGGGCAGCTCGACGTCCTCCGGGTACGCGGGCACGCTGACGCTCGGGGTCGAGAACTGACCCCGGCAAGGCACCGCACGACCCGCACGACCCGCACGACCCGTACGGCCCGAACCGCGTGATCCTCCCCTGTTCGGCTGGGCGTCACCGCAGCGGCGGTGGCGTCCAGTCGGCGTGCCGGAGGGCCGCCCGCAAGGTCGCCCCCGAGGGCGCCAGTCGCAGGACGCCGTTGCGGAGGGCCACGGCGAGGGGGTGGGTCAGGCCGTGCCCCATCCGGCCGGCCTGACGGGCGGCGCGGGCCACGGACCGGCTGCGCCGCCGGCGTACCGCGTCGTAGCGGCGCAGCGCGGCCTCGGTGGTGGGACCGGTCGCGAGACAGGAGGCGAGGACGACCGCGTCCTCCAGCGCCTGACTGGCGCCCTGCCCGAGGTTCGGGGTCATGGCGTGGGCGGCGTCGCCGAGCAGCGCGACGCGGCCGACGGTGAACGTGGGCAGGGGGGTGACCAGTTCGTGGATGTCGTGGTGCAGGACGTCCTGCGGCCGGGTCGCGTCCAGCAGCGCGGGAACGGGGTCGTGCCAGCCGTGGAAGCGCCGGCGCAGCACGGCGAGCGGATCGCGATGTCTGACGCCCGGCGGCGCGGTGAGCACCGCGTGCCATTCGGCCCGTCCGTCGACGAACCGGATGTGTCCGAACTCGGCGCCCCTGCCCCAGGTCAGTTCGAGGTCGGCGAGCGGGTCGCGGAACGGGCGCTCGGTGACGGCCCGCAGGACCGTCGAACCGCTGTAGACGGCTCCGGGATGCCGGGGGAACAGCTCGGCGCGCAGCCGACTGTCGACACCGTCCGCGGCGACGACGAGATCGGCGTCGTCGCCCGCACCGCCGAGGTCGGCCACCTCCACCCCGGTCCTCACCCGGCCGTCGGGCAGCGCCTCGCGCAGGACGCGGTGCAGGTCGGCGCGGAGGACGCCGACGACGGGCGACCCGAGCCGGCGCTCCAGGGCCGCGCCGTCCATCCGGGACAGCATGCGGCCGTCGGGGGTGAGGGTGCCGCCCGTGTACACCGGTCGCACGGTGGCCCGTATCGCCTCGCCGACGCCGAGCGCCTCCAGCGCCCGCACCCCGTTGGCGTGCAGCGAGATTCCCGCGCCCACGTCCGCGAAGGCGGGGGCGCGTTCGAGGACCGTCACATCCCAGCCGATCCGGCGCAGCCCGATCGCGGCGGCCAGCCCGCCGATTCCTCCGCCGACGACCACCGCGCCGCGACTGCGGACCATCCCTCACGCTCCCTCACGCCGCCGGCCGGGCGAGCCCGCGCGCTCGCCCGGGGCGGCACCGCGCGGGCCGGGTTCGCGGCCCGCGCGGCGAGGTGTCCCGAGGGCCGGGACCGGCTCACTTGCCCGGGCACACCTGCCAGGCCATGTGGTAGATCGTACTGAGGTCGCCGTCGGTCGAGTCCATGGTCATGAAGCTGACCTTGCTCGGCGACGACGTGCCCGCGTTCACCCGGAGTTCGGTGTTGATGTTGAAGTTGCGTTGAACTCCGCAGGGGGCCCAGACCAGTTGGGCCCAGTCGGTGCTGTCGGTCGCCTGCCAGCTGTCGTTGTAGGAGCCGCTGAAGTTGTGGTTCTTGAAGACCGTCTGCGACGAGCCCTGGAAGTAGTACGAGGCCCGCTGCACGGCGTTCGCCCCGGACTGGAGCGAGGCGTAGCCGCGGTAGTCCGCCTTGGCGATGGCGTACGTGAAGCCCGAGGGGACGTGGACGATCAGATTGAGCTGGCAGTTCTTGCGGAACGCCGTGGGGTTGGAACTCCCGCCCACCTGGGCGAGGTAGTCGCTGTAGGTCACGGTGAAGGCGGTGTTGTCCTCGGAGACGGCGACGGCCGCCGTGCCCGCGGGACAGCCGGAGCCGTTCACCGTGGCGACGTCGATGACGATCTTGTCCGGGGGCGGGTTGTCGAACACGGGGGACGAGTTGTGCGCGGGTATCGCCGCGGTGATGAGCGCGGCGACCGCACCGCCCAGGAGCAGCCCACTTGCCATGGTCTCTGTCCTTCGTTCGGATCGGTGGGGGGTGGATGCGCGTCCGGCTCCAACGGCAACCCTGTGCAGAATCAATGGAGTTGCTGTGAAGAACCGGGGCGATCGCATCGTAGGGAGAGCACTGGGGCCCGCCCAGGCCGAACTCCGGCCATTCACCACGGCCCGTTCACACCCGGTCGCTCCGCGTCAGCACGCGAGGGGGCCGCTCCTCGGATCCGGCCGGCTTCACGGTGCGCAGGCGCCGCCGGACGGGGGACGGCCCCGGTGCGGCCCGGGGGTCTGCCGGCATCACTCGGCACCCCGGGGCGCGATGCCCGAACTCGCGTGGAAACAGCGGTAGTTGACCGTTGCATCCCCAGGTCCCGCACAGCCCGGCTTAAAGGATTTCCTCAGATTCGCCCCTAGCTTCACTCGACATGACGGGAAACACCGAGCACCACAACGACACCATCGACTCCGACGACAACCGCCAGCCCGGTAGGCACCGGCTGGACAAGTCCATGAAGCGGCGCCGCGTCCTGATCGGCGGCACCGCGGTCGCCGCGGCCGGCGGCCTAGCCGTCGCCGGGTTCGCCTCGGCCGACACCACGAGCGGTGGGACGGCCTCGTCCGCCGAGGCCGAGGCCTCGACCGGCACCTCCACCACCAGCGGCGTCTGCACCCTCAACGCCGAGGTCACCGAAGGCCCCTACTCCCTCGACGGCGCTCTCGTCCGCGAGGACATCAGGGAGGACAAGGAGGGCTTCGAGGTCCGGTACACCTTCACCGTCGTCGACCAGTCCGCCGACTGCGCGCCGCTCGCCGACGCCCTGGTCGAGATCTGGCACTGCGACGCCCTGGGCGAGTACTCCGGCTTCGTGGGCGGCAACGGCCATCAGGAGGAGGACAACGGCACCTTCCTGCGCGGCGGACAGCTGACCGACGCGAACGGGCAGGCGAGCATCACCTCGATCTGGCCCGGCCACTACGTCTCCCGCGCCGTGCACGTCCATATGCGGGTGCACACCGAGGTGACGCTCACCGACGACTCGTACACCGGCGGCGAGGTCATCCACACCGGTCAGCTCTTCTTCGACCCCGACATCAACGAGGAGATCCAGGCCACCTCGCCGTACTCCGCGAACACCACCAGGGAGACGGCTCTCGCCGACGACAGCATCTACGACGACGGGGGCGCCTCCTCCGGCCTGCTCACCCTGACCGCCCTGGGCTCCGGCGTGTCCGACGGCTACAAGGCGACGATCACCGTCGGCGTCGACTCCGCCTGATCACCACTGCGCCTGATCCCCACTGCGCCCGGACGGCGTCGGCCGCCGCGGTCCGCACCCTTACGAGGTGCGGACCGCGGCGGCCGCGCCGGTCCTAGTAGGTGTAGCTCAGACCCGGCTTGTAGGGCGTGAGGGACCGCTGGCCGACGACTCCGCGGTAGGTGTACCAGCCCCACTTCTTGCAGATGGTCTGGTAGCTGAGTGTGTTGTGGGCACCCGCTCCCACCCGGACCCGCGGATAGATGACGTTGTCGCCCCAGTCGCCCGCGGCCGGACCACTCGAGTACGCGTCCACCGCCCAGTACACGCCCACGACCGAACCGCCCGCCGGACAGTTCCAACTGCCCAGGTTGACCCAGACGTTCCCACCGGTCCACGCGCTCGCCGGAGCCGCGGCGAGACCGACGACACCGGCCGCCGTCATCGTCCCCATGGCCCACAGCCGCGCTCTGCGCACGATCGACCTGCCCATGTGACCCTCCCCTTTCGTGCAGCCGGAGTCGCGACTTCTCGCCCTGTCGCTCCGGCAGGTCAGGATCGTGTCACGCGGTGAACGGCACCCGCTCCGGGTTCCCCGAAGCCTGAAAACAGGAAATCCGTACGGGTTGCGCCGGGTGTGATCTCCGTGGGCCGACCGGGGGTCCGGTGATGCCGTCGGCGGCCGTGAACCGGTCCCGGCGGGTTCCGGCGGCTCACGGGTTCTCCCAGGCCGCCGGTTCGGCGGCCAGTGCCTGGACCGGGTCCGGCAGGGCGTCCGCCGCGATGTCGGCGATCGTGACGCCCTCCAGGATCCGCCGCACGTTCGCCCGCAGGGCGATCCAGAGCGGAAGCAGGGGCTGTGCCGAGCCCGTGTACGTCAGGCCGGTCGGGCGTTCGCCGCGTACGGAGACGATCGGGCCGTCCACCGCCCTGATCACGTCCGCGACCGTGATCGCCGCCGGGTCGCGGGCCAGCCGGTACCCGCCGCCCCCGCCGCGCCGGCTGTCGACGATCCCGCCGCGCCGCAGGTCGCCGAGGATCCCCTCGAGGAACTTGTGCGGAATGTCCTGCACGGCGGCGATCGACTCGGCCTTCACCGGGTCGCCGCCCTGCCGTACCGCGAGCTCCAGTACCGCCCGCACCGCGTAGTCCGCCCGTGCCGAGATCCTCATGAGCCCATTGTGCCGCGAGACATCGGAAGGGATCGCCGGCCGGTCGCGGCCGACCGGCCGGCGCTCACCCCCGTACACCGGGCCGCACGCGGCTGCGCCCGGCCGCTTCCGGTCACGCCAGCCGGATCACGTTCCAGGACAGGGGCTCCAGCGTCGCCGTCAGCCCGCCGTCCGTCAGCGCCGTGCCCTCGGCCGGGTGCGGGGCGACCCGCTCGGGGTCGTCGAGGGTGTTGCGGGCGTCCGGGTCGGCGTCCGCGAGCACGCTGTGCTCGACGACCGAGGTCAGGCCGAGGCCGCTCAGCCCGATGTGGAGGGGCAGCGCCTCGGTGCGGCTGCGGTTGACGGCGAACACGGTGACCGTGCCGTCGTCGGCGCGGACGGCGGTGGCGTGCAGGAGGTCCGCCTCGCCGTACTTGGCCGTCACGTACGTCGGCGAGTCCACCCGCACGTCGAGGACCGTGCCCCGGCCGTGCTTCGACGCCTGCGCGAACGGGAAGAACGTCGTCTGCCGCCAGGCCGGGCCGCCCGGCTCGGTGAGGATCGGCGCGATGACGTTGACGAGCTGGGCGAGACAGGCGACCGTCACCCGGTCGGCGTGCCGCAGCAGCGCGATGAGGAGCGAGCCGAAGACGACGGCGTCCATGACGCTGTAGTTGTCCTCCAGCAGGCGGGGCGCCTCGGCCCAGTCCCGCGTGGCGGAGTCCTCGATCGCGTGCCACCCCGAGATGTACCAGACGTTCCACTCGTCGAAGGAGAGGTTGATCTTCTTCTTCGACTTGAGCTTCGCGCCGACGTGGTCGCAGGTGGCGACGACGTTCTCGATGAACGACTCCATGTCCACGGCCGAGGCCAGGAAGGAGTCGACGTCGCCGTCCTGGGGCTCGTAGTAGGCGTGCAGGGAGATGTAGTCGACCAGGTCGTACGTCTCCGCGAGGACCGTCGCCTCCCACTCGGCGAAGGTCGGCATGGACTGGCTGGAGGAGCCGCAGGCGACCAGTTCCACGGACGGGTCCATCTGGCGCATGGCGCGAGCCGTCTCGGCGGCGACACGGCCGTACTCCCCGGCGGTCTTGTGGCCGGTCTGCCAGGGGCCGTCCATCTCGTTGCCCAGACACCAGACCTTGATGCCGAAGGGGTCCTTGTCACCGTGGTCGGCCCGCAGGTCCGAGAGCGCCGTGCCGGCCGGGTGGTTGGCGTACTCCTGGAGTTCCAGGGCCTCCGCCACCCCCCGCGTGCCGAGGTTGATCGCCATCATCGGCTCGGCCTGCGGGCCGACCTTCTTCAGGAAGGCGATGTACTCGGAGAGCCCGAAGCGGTTCGTCTCCGTCGAGCGCCAGGCGAGGTCCAGGCGGCGCGGGCGGTCCTCGACGGGGCCGACGGAGTCCTCCCACTTGTAGCCGGAGACGAAGTTGCCGCCCGGGTAGCGGACGGCGGTGACGCCGAGTTCACGGACCAGGTCCAGGACGTCGGTCCGCAGCCCCGCCTCGTCGGCGGACGGGTGGCCGGGCTCATAGATGCCGGTGTAGACGCACCGGCCCAGATGCTCCACGAAGCTGCCGAAGAGACGGGGGTTGACTTCGCCGATGGTGAAGGCGGGGTCGAGAGTGAGACGTGCGGTGCGCATGAACGCCTTTCGAGGAGGGGGTACCTGTCCGTCGGGGGTCGGGGGTCCGTCTCCGGTTCACTGGCCCGCCAGACCCGTGTGGGCCACGCCCCGCACGATCTGGCTCTGGAAGAAGACGAACACGACGATCAGTGGGAGGCCGGCCAGCAGACCGCCGGCCATGAGCTGGGGCCAGACGATGCCGAAGGCGTTCTGCACGGTGGCGATGCCGTTCGGCATGGTCATCAGGTCGGGGTTGTTGGTCACCATGTAGGGCCACAGGAAGTTGTTCCAGGAGGCGATGAAGGTGAAGATGCCGACCGCCGAGAGGGAGGGCTTCGACAGCGGCAGCACGATCGTGAAGAAGATCCGCCAGCGGCCCGCGCCGTCGATGAAGGCCGCCTCTTCCAGCTCCTTCGGCAGCGACTGGAAGAACTTGTAGAGGATGTAGACCATCGCCGCCGGCGCGCACTGCGGAAGGATCATGCCCCAGTAGGTGTCCACCATGCCGAGCGACTGGACCGTGGTGAAGAGCGGGACACCGATGATCGCCGGGGAGAACATCAGGCCCGCCATCGTCAGCGCCATCAACGCCGACTTGCCCCGGAACTCCGTGCGCGCGAAGCCGTATCCCGCGAGGGAGGCGACCGCGAGGACGATGAAGGTGACGCAGACGGACACGACGACCGAGTTCACGAACCAGTTGGGGATGTTGCCGGCCTCGATCACCGCCTTCCAGGACTCCACGGTGAAGTCCTGCGGGATCCAGTGCGGGGAGGTCACCGACTCGGTGGGGGTCTTGAGGGACGTCGACAGCGCCCAGGCGAGCGGGGCCAGCCAGACCAGGGAGAGGACCGCCGCCACCAGCGTGAGGACGATCTGGGCCGGGGTCCAGGAACCGCGCGGCTTGCGGAGCGGGCGGGTGGTGGGTGTCGGGGGCGTCGAAAGCGTGGTCATCGGACGGTGGCCTCCTCGCGGTTGCGCAGCAGCCACATCCGCCCGAGGGCGACGGCCGCGACGATGATGAAGAGGATGAAGGAGATGGCGGAGGCGTAGCCCACGCGGTAGCTGGTGAAACCCTGTTCGAGGGTGTACTGCACGAAGGTGCGGGTCGATTCCTCCGGGCCGGGTCCGAACTGGTACATCACCACGGCCTGGTCGAAGACCTGCAGCGAGGCGAGGATCTGGAGGGCGAGGACCAGGCCGGTGATGTTGCGCAGGTTGGGCACGGTGATGTGCAGCATCCGCTGGAAGGCGTTGGCCCCGTCCAGCTCGGCGGCCTCGTAGAGGTGGTGGGGGATGTTCTGGAGGGCGGCCAGGTAGAGGAGGAAGGAGAAGCCGACCGTCCACCACAGGGTCGCGACGACGACCGCGAGCATCGCCGTGGACTTCTGGGTGAGCCACGGGGTGTCCAGGCCCAGGACGTGGTTGACCATGCCGTTGGTGGGCTGGAACAGCCACCACCACAGGTTGCCGATGACCGCGGAGGGCAGCAGGAACGGCGCGAAGAAGCAGAGCCGCCACAGCCACTTGAAGTGCACGGTGTGGTGGGCGATCAGCGCCATCAGCAGGGCCACGACGACGATCACCGGGACCACGTAGAGCGTGAACTGCACGCTGTGCCAGAGGGAGTCCCAGACCAGGTCGTCCTTCAGTGCCTCGCGGTAGTTGTCGAGGCCGACGAAGCCGGTGTGGTCGCCGGAGATGTTGGCGTCGGTGAAGCTGAGGTAGAGGCCGCGGACGACCGGCAGCACGACGAACAGTCCGTAGAGGACGAAGAACGGGGCCACGAACCAGCCGCCGTGCTGGAAGCGGCGGCCCCAGCGGGCGCGGGCGGAGTCGGCGGCGACCGCGGCGCGCGGCGGCAGTGTCCCGGCGTGCGCGAGCGCGCTCATGCGCCGGCTCCCTTCAGCTCCTGGGCTGCCGTGCGGCCGTCCATCGGGTTCTTCATCGCCAGCAGCTGCGCCAGCGCGGACTTCATGCGACGGGCCGCCGCGTCCGGCGTGGCGGAGCCCAGGTTGGAGGAGGCCACGATCGGGCCGACGCGCTGGGCGAGGACACCGGTGGAGCCGGCGAACCAGATGTGGGGTTCGTTGGCCTGGTGGTCCATGGCGGGGCGGGAGTACTCGCTCTGGGGGGCCAGTTCCAGATAGGCGGGGTCCTCGAAGGTGGGCAGATAGGCCGGGACGTGGCCGCCGTTGGCCCAGGTGGTGGCGTGGGTGACCATGTAGGCGGCGAGCCGGTAGGCGCCCTCGTTCGCGTCCCCGCCGCGGTCGGCCTGGTGGGGCAGGACGAAGGAGTGGGACTCGGCGTGGGTGGCCGGGGTGCCGAAGACCGGGGGCAGCGGCTGAGCGCCGTACTCGACCTTCTCGCCGTTGAAGTACGGCACCGACCAGTTGCCCTCCCAGGTGAACGGAGAACCGGCGAGGAAGGCCTCGCCGTCCGCCTCGCCGACGGTGACGTAGCCGTCGGTGACGTGCTTGCGGAGGAACTCCAGGACCTGGGTGGCCCGGTCGGTGTCGAAGGTGACGGTCGTGTGGTCGTCGTCGAAGTAGGTGCCGCCGAGCTGCTGGTAGAAGGCGACGAAGAACCACCAGCAGAAGTTCTGGTCGTTGGCGTGCAGGCCGAGTGTCTGCTGCCCCTTCTTCAGCTGCCCCTTGGCCGCCTTCAGGATGTCGAACCACTCGTCGGGGGAGCCGGCGGCGGGGAGGCGGCCGGCGGTGTCGAGGAGACCCGCCTTCTCGCAGACGTCCTTGCGGTAGAAGTTCAGCTGGACGTGGATGTCCAGCGGCAGGGCGTACAGCTCGCCCTCGACGATGCCGCGTTGCCACAGCACCGGGTTGAAGTCGGCCTCGCGCACGCCGTACTCGGCGAGGAGGTCCACGTCCCAGGGGTCCAGGAGGCGGCCGGGCGCGAAGCCGGGGATGCGGCCCTGGTGCATGACCCCCAGGTCGGGAGCACGGTTGCCGGCGGCGGCCATGGCGAGCTTGGTGTAGTAGGGGCCGCCCCAGGCGAGCGTGGAGTCCTTCACGGCGATGTCGGGGTGCCCGTCGCGGAAGGCGTCCACCATCGCGACCTGGTTGGCGCCGTCGCCGCCCTGGAAGAGGTTCCAGTAGCGGACCCGGGTGTGTGCCCCGGCGGCGAGCGCGTCGGCCCCCGTGCCGAGGGCGGCGAAGCCGAGACTGCCCGCCACCGTCAACCCGCCCGCGGCGGCGAGGAGTTGCCTGCGATTCAGGCCAGGTTGTCCCATACCTTGCCCCTCTCGTTCGGTTGGTTCGACATTTCGAATTCCGCTCGTAACTTCGAACGGGACCGTAAATTCGATGCGCCTGCACGTCAATGGTTTTGACGGGATCTATGACAGCGCTTTCTATCAGTGGCTCCCGGTGCCCCCGTGAAAACTTCCCGTGACGTGGGCACAACCGGCCGCGTAGGCTCGAACGGGCTGCCGCACGGCGGTTGAGAAGGGGGAGCGGATGGACATCGCGGGCGCGCGCGGGAGGGCGGCCCGGATCGGCTCGGCGCTGCGGCGCGCGAGGACCGGACCGGCCATGCGCGAGCTGACCGGCGATCTCTCCGCCGCGCTACGGGCGCGCCCCGGCCGGCCGGCCGGTGTGCGGGACGTGTGCCGGGCGCTGTGCGAGGAGATGTCCGCGCGGCGCGGCGGACGGCCCGTCGAGGTGCGGTTCGAGCGCTTCCCCGACGAGATCGAAGTGACGGGACTGTGGGTGGAGTTCCAGGACTTCGACCTGGTCATCGTCGAGGAGCGGGCCGAGGACGTACAGCAGCTGGTCATCCTCGGGCACGAGTTGTGGCATCTGCACGCCGGTCACCGGCACCACCACGGCGTCGGCACGGTGGCGGCGGGCGTCCTGGCCGGGCAGTCCGGCTGGGACTCCCTCGCCCTGACCGTCGCCGCCCGCAACGGCTCCCGGGAGGACGACGAGGCCGAGGCCGACGACTTCGGCCACCGCCTCGCGGCCCGCTTCCGGCGCTATCTCTGCGACTCGGGACCGGCCGCCGCCGGACCGGGCGGGGAGACGGCCGCGGTCCAGCGGACCCTGGGCTATCGCGGGCGCAGGGGAACGGCTCGGTGAGTCACGGGCTGTACGTCTCCTTCTGGCTGCCCACCGTGGTCCTCGGCGCGGCCCTGGCCATCAAGCTGCCCAGCATCCTCAAGCTCTGGCGGGACCCGCTGCTGCGCGCCGTCGGCGGTCTGCTGGTCTTCGCCTGCGCCGTGTTCGTGTTCGCGGCCCCGAAGACCATCGCCTGGACCAACCGGGTCACCGGCGTGCCGAACATCGCGGCGCCCTGGGTGTACTCCCTGCTCACCGCGCTCTCCGCGTCCTGGCTGCTGCTGATCATCGCCTGGCGCAACGGCCGTACCGAGCGCTCGGCCCAGACCCGGCGGGCGACCCGCTGGGTGGTCTCCGTCTACGCGGGAGTGGTCGTCGCGCTGTGGGTGCTCTTCGCGCTCGCCGACGTACCCGTGGAACAGATCCGGGACCTGGACACCTACTACGCCAACACGCCCTTCATGCGCGAGGAGATCCTGCTCTACCTGGTCGCGCACACGGTGGCCTGCTCGGTCACCGCCCGGCTCGTCTGGAACTGGAGCCGCACCGAGGGCCTCGACGCCTGGCTGCGCTGGGGACTTCGCTTCCTGGGGGCCGGCTATGTGACGAACCTGCTGTTCAGCGCGGCCAAGCTGACGGCCGTCGGAGCCCGCTGGACCGGGCACGACCTGGACTGGCTGAACACCAACATCGCCCCGTCGGCCGCCTGCATCGCCGCCACCCTGGTCGCCGTCGGCTTCATCGTCCCGCACGCCGGCCAGTACCTCCAGGAGCGGTGGCGGATCCGCCGCCGGCACCGGAGCCTGAAACCCCTGTCCCGGCTGATGCGGAACGTCACCGGCGCCCGCGAGCCCTTCGACCTGCGCGCCACGCCGGAACTGCGCCTGATCCGGCGTGAGACGTTCATCCGCGACGCGCTGCTCCAGCTCGCCCGGCACCTCGACGACGACCTGCGCGCGCGGTCCTACGATGCGGGCGTCGCCCTCGGCTTCGAGCGCGGCCGTGCGCAGGCCCTCGCCACCGCGGTGACCCTCCTGGACGCGGTCGAGGCCCGGGGACGGGCGCTGCGGCACCCGGAGCCCCCGAAGGCCGAGCGCCCCGCCTCCTCGGCCTCCCCCGCTTCCTCGGCCTCCCTCGCCTCCTCGGCCTCTCCCGCTTCCTCGGCCGACCCGTCCGGCCCCTCCTGCCCTTCCGGCCCCTCGGTTTGTTCCCGCCCGGACACCACCTATCTCCTGCGGGAGATCCAGGCCGTGTCCCGCGTCCTTCGCCACCCCGTCGACATCCAGGCGGTCCGCGCTCACGCGGCCGCCCCGGCAGAGAGCTTGTCCACGCATGAGTGAACCCTCCAACCCCGCCAGAACCGCCGTAGTCCTGGGGGGATCCCATGCGGGCATGCTCGCGGCACGCGCCCTGGCCGGCCTCGCCGACCGGGTCGTCGTCGTCGAGCGGGACGTGCTGCCCGACGGCCCCGCCCCGCGCAAGGGCCTGCCCCAGGCCCGCCACGCCCACATGCTGTGGTCGGGCGGGGTGCGGGCGGTGGAGGAACTGCTGCCGGGCGTCACCGAGGCCCTCCTGGCCGCCGGGGCGCGCCGGGCGCCGGTCACCACGGACATGGTCGTCATGGGCGCGCGGGGCTGGTTCCGGCGCTGGCCCGAGTCGCACCACGTGATCCTGGCCGGCCGCGACCTCCTGGACGCGACGATCCGGGCCCAGGTCCTCGCGGACGACCGGATCGAACTGCTCTCCGGCGTCGAGGTGCTGGGTCTGACGGGCGACGCGGGGGCGGTCACCGGGGTCCGGGTGAGAACCCGGGAGGGATCGACGCCGGGCGCCGCCGCGACGCGGGGCGCGGGGACGGGGGCAGGGGCAGGGGCAGGGGCGAGCGGGGACGCCCGTTCGGCGACGGGCCCGAACGCGGACTCAGGTCCGGCCCCGGGCTCGGGCTCGGGCGCGCACACGGGCTCGGGCGCCGACTCGACCCCGGGCTCGACCCCGGGCTCGACCCCGGCGTCAGCCTCGGGGGCGGGTGCGGAGTGGGTGGTGGCCGGCGGGCTGGTGGTCGACGCGACCGGGCGGGGGTCGCGGACCGGGCGGTGGCTGACCGAGCTGGGGCTGCCCGCGGTGGAGCGGCGGGAGGTGGACTCCGGGCTGGCGTACGCGAGTCGTCTCTATCGCGCGCCCGAGCAGGCCAGGTCCGGGTATCCGATCGTCAACGTGCAGCCCGACCCGCGTGCCGGGGGGCCGGGGCGGGCGGGGTTTCTGCTGCCCATCGAGGACGGACACTGGATCGTCACCCTGAACGGCACCCGGGGCGGCGAACCCTCCACCGAGAGCGACGACTTCGTCCGCTTCGCCCGCGAGGAACTGCGCCACCCCGTCATCGGCGAGCTCATCGAGCGGGCCGAGCCGGTGTCCGACGTGGCGTACACCCGGGCCACCGTCAATCGTCGCCACTTCTACGAGCGGATGCCGGCCTGGCCGGAGAACCTCACCGTCCTCGGCGACGCCCTCGCCGCGTACAACCCGCTCTACGGCCACGGTCTGGCCGTCGCCGCCCAGAGCGCGGTGATCCTGCGGGACGTGGTGCGCCGACGCGGGTGGGGCGCGGCCGGGCTGTCCCGGCGGGTGCAGAAGGCGGTGGCCCGGCCCGTGAGCACCGCGTGGGACCTCGCCGTCGGCCAGGACGTGTTCTGCCCGGGCGCGACGGAGGAGGGGCCCACCCTCCGGGACCGGCTCGTGGCCGCGTATGTCGGCCGCCTGATGCTCACTGCCACCGGCAACGGGCGGATCGCCCGCCGGGTGACGGACGTGACGTCGCTGGAGCGGGGGCCCGAGGTGCTGCTGGCTCCGTCGGTGCTGCTGGCGGCCGCGATGGGGCCGTGGAAACCGGCGCTGACCGGTCCGCCGCTGACCGGGGACGAGTTGAAGCGGGCGGGGTTGGAGTAGCCCCGGGCGCCGGGCGGGTGGACGGACGGCACCGGGCCTTCCCCTCCCGGCGCCGAGCCGTCCCCCGCCAGGCGCGGAGCCGACCGCTCGCGAACGCCCGCGCCCCGCCGGCCTGTTGCCCTGCTGCCCGGTCGCCGCGCCGGGCCCGTGTTCAGCCCGCGAAGGCCGGCTGTGCCAGGCCCTTTCCGGCTCCCGGTACGACCAGCAGCGATCCGGCCACCGGGTGCGGTGACTCCAGGCCCACCCGGGCGGTGGTGATGTACAGGTCGGTCAGGTCGGTCCCGCCGAACGCGCAGGCCGTGACCCTCGGGGTCGGCAGGGTGAGCACCCGGTCCAGCTCGCCCGCCGGGGTGTAGCGGCGTACCGCTCCCCCGTCCCACAGCGCCACCCACACACAGCCGTCGGCGTCGACGGTGAGCCCGTCGGGGAAGCCGGCGCCGTCCTCGATCTCGACGAGGGTGCGGCGGTCGCTCACCCGGCCGTCCGCCGCGTACGCGAAGACGTCGACCCGGCGGGTCGGCGAGTCGATGTAGTACATCAGCGTCCCGTCCGGGCTCCAGCCCGTGCCGTTGCTGACCGCGACGTCGTCGAGGACCGGCTCGGACGAGCCGTCGCCGGTGAACCGGGACAGGGTGCCGCCGCCCGGGGCCTCGTCGTAGCGCATGGTGCCGGCCCAGAGGGAGCCGTCGGGCGCGACGGCGGCGTCGTTGGCGCGGCGGCCGGGGACCGGCTCGTGGTGCAACCAGCGAAAGCTGTCGTCCGGGTCGAGCAGGCCCACGCCGTCCCGGAGGTTGAGGACCAGACCGCCCCCGGCGCGGGGCTTGGCCGCGCCCACGTGCTGGTCGGTCACCCGGACCGTGCGGCGGCCCGTCGAGGGGTCGTAGCCGTGCAGGCGGGAGCCGAGTATGTCGAGCCAGAGCAGCCGGCCGGTGGCCGGGTCCCAGGTCGGCCCCTCGCCGAGGGTCGCCTCGGCCCGCACGGCCAGCTCGTACGACGTCGTCATCCCACGCTCCGGTAGCCCAGCAGCTCGGACAGCTCGGCGGCGCCCTTCGCGGCGAGCTGCTCCAGTTCGACGCGGCGCTCGTCGCTCCAGCGGATCATCGGCACGGAGATGGACAGGGCGGCGACGACCTGGCCCGTGCGGTCGCGCACCGGCGCCGCCACACAGCTGACGTCCGGGTTGGACTCGCGGCTCTCCACCGCGACGCCCCGCTCCCGGATCTCCGTCAGGGCCTCGCGCAGGGCGCCGGGCTCGGTGATGCTGTTCGGGGTCATCCGGATGAGGTCGGCGTCGTCGGGGATGCGCGCGCTGAGCTCCGGCTCGGAGAGCGAGGCCAGCAGCATCTTGCCTACGGAGGTGCAGTGGGCCGGAAGACGGCGGCCGGCGGCCGACACCATCCGGACCGCGTGCGTGGAGTCGACCTTGGCGATGTAGATGACGTCGGTGCCCTCCAGGATCGCCACGTGGACCGTCTCGTCACACGTCTCAGCGACGGTGCGCGCGACCTGCTGACCCTCGGCGGCGAGGTCGAGCTGCTCGGCGTAGCGGCTGCCGAGCTGGTACGGACGTACGCCGAGGCGGTACCGTCCGGGCTGTCCCGGTACGGCCACGATGTACGACCGCGCCGAGAGTGTGGTCACCAATTCGTGCACGGTGGTGCGCGGAAGCTGGAGCTTGCGCACGATATCGGGGGCGGAGAGCGATCCGTCCCCGTCGAGGAAGAGCTCGAGAATGTCGAGAGCTCGGGTCACGGCAGGTACGAGGCGTCCCACAACCGGCCCTCCCTTAGGTAGTCGTCTCAGTGCCTGTGTTCGAGATTTCAACAGGCGATCGGCATGACGAACACAGGCTGTCATACGGCGTTGCGCCGGGCAATGGTCGGGAAACGCACAGTGGCCCAGGACGGGACCTCCGGTGGGCCAGGATGGAGGGCATGCCGACCCAGAAACGCCTCGCCGGCTCCTTTTCGGTGCTCGACTTCCAACAGGTCCTGCTGCGCCGCATGGCCGATCACAATCCCGATCTGGTGGAGGACGCCCGCCACGCGCTGGGCGTCTCCCTCGCCCAGACGCGGGAGGCCAACAAGCGTTGGCAGGCGATGCTCCACTCCCCGCACGCCCGGGGCTCACTGGCCCGCTACCGCTCGGTCCTCGGCGAGCCGGAGTCCCGGTCGCCCCGCCGCGTCGGGGATCTCGACTGCGAGGCCTGGCTCTGGCCGCTGCCGCTCTGGCCCGACCTGCGCTTCGAGGTGCTCCTCGCCCCGAACGGCGGCGTCTGGAACGAGTGGCTGGTCCGCGCCCCGGGAGCCGCGCCACCGCGCCTGACGAACCTCGACGACCTCACCCCCTGGTCCTGCACGGTCGACGAGGCCGCCCGGGCCTTCGCCCCGGCCCGCCCCTTGGAGGGCACCGCCCCCACCCGCTGGGGACTGGCCTTCACGGCCCCGGACGGCTGGGGCGTGCGACGGGAGGTCGTCGCCGAGTTCACCTGGGGGCTGCTGCAACGGACGTCGGTCCGGCAGTAGGGCCGGCCGGTGGTGGCGCGGGGCGCGGGAGCGGGGGCGGTCGTCAGGGGGTGGCGGCCGCCTCCAGGATCGCCGCCACGACGGCCGCCACCGACTCCGGGTGCAGGAACAGGAACAGGTTCGGCTCGACCAGTTCCAGTTCCATCACGCGCGGCTCCCCGTCGTCGCCGTCCACGAGGTCGACGCGGGCGTAGAGCAGCTCCGGCGCGTCCGGTACGGCGGCCAGGGCGCGTTCCGCGACGGCGAGCTCGGCCGGGGTCGGGGTCCACCGCTCCAGACCGGGATGGGCGACCTTGTCCGCGTCGAAGGCGGTGCCGGGGGCCAGTACGGCCCGCTTGCGGCTGGCGTGCAGCAGACGCCCGCCGTAGAACTGAAGGGCCCGCTCACCGCCGGTGTCGATGCTCCGCATGTACGGCTGCACCATCGCCGTCAGCCCTTCGGCGTGCATCCGCGCGAGATGCCGTACGGCCTCCTCGTGCCGGTCGGGCGTGTAGCGGGCGGCGTACCGCGCGCCGGCGCCCGAGGTGGGCTTGACGACGTACTCGTGGTCGCCCGGCAGCCCCGCGGGGGCGTCGGGATCGCCCGGGGCGAGATAGCGGGTGGGGACCGTGGGCACCCCGGCCGCCGCGAGCTCCCCGATGTACCGCTTGTCGGTGTTCCAGCGCACGACGGAGGCCGGGTTGGCCAGCCGCGTCAGCTTGCCGCACCGCTCCGCCCAGGCCGTGAACTCGGCGGCGCGCCAGCTGTAGTCCCAGGTCGAGCGGATGACGGCCAGGTCGTAGGAGGCCCAGTCGACGTCGGCGTCGTCCCAGAACACGGCGTCCGCCTCGGCCCCGGCCGCCTCCAGCGCCGCCCGCAGCCCGGGAAGATCGCTGTCCTTGCTCGGCTCCGGCCGGGGGTCGTAGGTGACGAGGGCGACTCGGGGCACGGCGGGACTCCGTTCTCGTACATCTGCACATCCGCACGTCTGTCTTCGTACGTCTGTCTTCGTACGTCTGTGTCGTACCTCCGCAGGTTAACGGCCGTCCCCGCAGCCGGGACAACCCGTTTGACCTTCCCCTTCGGGGAGGCCCCAGCATCGGTGACGGAAACGAACGAGGAAATGACGGGGAGACCGTGACGGGCATACGGACGCTGACGATCGGGGCCTTCGCGCGGGCCTGCCGGCTGTCGCCGAAGGCGCTGCGCCTGTACGACGAGCTGGACCTGCTGCGGCCCGCCCGGGTCGACCCGGACACCGGGTACCGCCACTACGCGGTGGAGCAGCTGGAGCAGGCCCGGCTGGTGGCGTGGCTGCGCCGCCTCGGCATGCCGCTGGCCCGGATCCGTGAGATCCGCGCCCTCGACGATCCGGCGGCCGCCGCCCGGGAGATCCGCGCGTACTGGGCGCGGGTCGAGGCGGAGACGGCCGTACGACGGGATCTCGCCGCGTTCCTCGTGGACCACCTCTCGGACACCTCGCGCACCTCAGGAAGGGACACCGCCATGCTGGAACTCCGTTACTCCGCCCACTCCGACCGGGGTCTGGTCCGGCCCGCCAACCAGGACACCGCCTACGCGGGCGCCCGGCTCCTCGCCGTCGCCGACGGGTTCGGGACGGCCGGCGGGCCCGCGAGCAGCGCGGCCGTCGAGGCGCTGAAGTTCCTCGACACCGAGGAGGCGCCGGCGGGCGGGGTGCTCGACCTGCTGGAGGACGCGGTGCGGGGCGCGAGCGACGCCGTGCGGGACGTCTCCGACGGCACCGACGAGACCGGCACCACGCTGACCGCGCTGCTGTGGACGGGATCGCGCCTGGCCCTCGTCCACATCGGGGACTCCCGCGCCTACCTGCTGCGCGACGGCGGCCTGTTCCGCGTCACGCACGACCACACGGTCGTCCAGTCGCTGCTCGACGAGGGCCGGCTGACCCCGGAGGAGGCCCTGAGCCACCCCCGGCCCGCGATGCTCCTGAAGGCCCTGTCCGGCGGCAGCCCCGGCACCCCCGACCTCCGGCTGCACGAGGCCCGCCCCGGCGACCGCTACCTCCTGTGCTCCGACGGCCTCCCGACCGTCGTCCCCGACGAGGACATCCGCGCCCTCCTCACCACGAACCCGGCCCCGGACGCCGCCGTGCACGCGCTGGTGAGCGCCGCGAACGCGGCCGGCGGCCCGGACAACGTCAGTTGCGTCGTCGCGGACGTGGTGGAGGCGGGGGCCTGACAGGTGAGGCCCGGGCACGTGGGGTATGAACGGTTTCGTCGTGTCCCGCAGCCACTCAAGGAGTCCGTTCCGTGTCCTCTCTCTTCCCGGCCCTGACGGACGACCCGTCCGGGCGGCCCGCCCTGCGGTTCGGCGAGCGTTCCCTGACGTACGCGCAGCTCGCCTCGGCGGCCGGTGCCGTCGGTGAACGGGTCCGGGGGGAGGCGAGGGTCGCCGTGTGGGCGACCCCGTCGCTGGAGACCGCCGTCGCGGTGGTGGGCGCGCTGCTCGCCGGGGTGGCCGCCGTGCCGCTGAACCCGAAGTCGGGCGACAAGGAGCTCGGGCACATTCTGGGCGACAGCGCGCCGGGAGTGGTCCTGGCGGCCCCGGGCGACGAACTGCCCGCCGCGCTGCGTGAGCTGACACGGATCGACGTCGAGGTGGACGGCGGGGCCGGCGGGGACGGTGTCGGGGCGCCGGGCAGGGCGTCCGTGGGTGAGGAGGACCCTGCCCTCGTCGTCTACACCTCCGGCACCACCGGGCCGCCCAAGGGCGCGGTGATCCCGCGTCGCGCGATCGCCACGACCCTGGACGCGCTCGCCGACGCCTGGCAGTGGACCGGCGACGACGTCCTCGTGCACGGGCTGCCGCTGTTCCATGTGCACGGGCTGGTGCTGGGCATCCTCGGGCCGCTGCGGCGCGGCGGGTCCGTACGGCATCTCGGGCGGTTCGGGACGGAGGGCGTGACGCGGGAGCTGAGCACCGGCGCGACCATGCTCTTCGGGGTGCCGACGATGTACCACCGCATCGCGGAGGCGCTGCCCGACGACCCCGCGCTGGCCAAGGCGCTCGCCGGGGCGCGGCTGCTGGTGTCCGGTTCGGCCGCGCTGCCCGTGCACGACCACGAGCGGATCGCGGCCGCGACCGGGCGGCGGGTGATCGAGCGGTACGGGATGACGGAGACGCTGATGAACACCAGCGTCCGGGCGGACGGCGAGGCGCGGGCGGGGACCGTCGGGGTGCCCCTGCCCGGTGTGGAGCTGCGGCTGGTGGACGAGGACGGGTCGGCCGTCGAGGCGTACGACGGGGAGAGCGTCGGCGAGATCCAGGTGCGCGGGCCGAACCTGTTCACCGAGTACCTCAACCGGCCGGACGCGACAGTCGCCGCGTTCACTTCCGACGGCTGGTTCCGGACGGGTGACGTGGCCGTGCGCGACCCCGACGGCTATGTCCGGATCGTCGGGCGCAAGGCGACCGACCTCATCAAGAGCGGCGGGTACAAGATCGGGGCCGGTGAGATCGAGAACGCGCTGCTGGAGCATCCGGGGGTGCGCGAGGCCGCCGTCACCGGGGAGCCGGACGCGGACCTCGGGGAGCGGATCGTCGCGTGGGTCGTGCCGGCGGATCCCGGATCGCCTCCGGCCGAGGGCGAGTTGGCCGATCATGTGGCCCGTCGGCTGGCCCCGCACAAGCGGCCCCGCGTGGTGCGTTACCTCGACGCGCTGCCCCGCAACGACATGGGGAAGATCATGAAGCGGGCGCTGCCGTCATGACGACGCGGCGGGCGAGCGCGCGGGAGGTCGTCGCCCTCGTCGCCGACGACTTCAGCCGGTTCCCCGACCCGCCGGGCGGGCAGCGGGCGTCCGCTCCCGACGGGCCCCTCGGCTGGCCCGGCTACGACGCCTCGCGCGAGCGCGCCGCCCGGCGCACCGGCGAGTCGGAGTCCGTCGTCTGCGGCACGGGGAGCGTCGGGGGCACCCGGGCCGTGCTGATCGCCTTCGAGTTCGGCTTCCTGGGCGGATCGCTGGGCGAGCGCACCGGTGACCGGCTGGCGGCGGCGTACACGTACGCCCGTGAACACCGGTTGCCGGTCGTGCCGTTGGTCGCCACGGGCGGCAGCCGGATGCAGGAGGGCATGCTCGCCCTCACCCAACTCCAGCGGGTGGCACGGCAGTCGGCGCTCACCCGGGAGGCCGGGCTGGCGCAGATCGCGGTCCTGCGGGACCCGACGACCGGTGGCGGCTGGGCCACCCTGGGCGCGGGCGCCGATGTGGTGCTCGCGCTGCCGGACGCCCAGGTCGGCTTCGCGGGCTCGCGGGTCCGGCCGCCGGACGCCGACCCGGCCGCCTACACGGCCCGGGCGCAGGTCGCGGCGGGAGCGGCGGACGCGGTGGTGCCCCCGGCGGAGCTGCGGGACGTACTGGGCCGGTGGTTGCGGCTGCTGACCGACGGAACGCCCGGGTCCGACCGAGCGCCCGGGTCCGACGGAGCGCCCGGGTCCGACGGAGCGGCGAAGTCGTTTCGTGAGGGTGCGCCCGTCCCCGCCGCTCTCGGTGTCGCGGGGCTGCCCCGGAGCGGAATGGACGCGGTGCGGCGGGCCCGGGCGCCGGAGCGGCCCCGGGCGCGGGTCTATCTGGACGCCTACTTCACCGACCGGCTCGCGATCTCCGGCGACCGGTGCGGCGGCGTCGACCCGGACGGGATGCTGTGCGGGTTCGGTGTCCATCAGGGCCGTACGGTCGCCTACGCCGCCCAGACCGGGACGGCGACCCGGCCCGCCGGGTACCGGACGGCCGCCCGGCTGATCCGCCTCGCGGACCGGCTCGGCATCCCGGTGCTGACCCTGGTGGACACCCCGGGCGCGGCCAACGACGCCGAGGCCGAACGGCAGGGGGCGGGCGCGGCGATCGCGGAGCTGTTCGGCGTGGTCGCCACCGCCCGCACGCCGATCACCACGCTGGTCATCGGCGAGGGCGGTTCCGGCGGCGCGCTGGCCCTGGCCGCGCCCGGCCGCACCTGGGCCACCCCGGACAGCTACTTCTCGGTCATCGCACCGGAGTCGGCGGCGGCGATCCTCAAGCGGCCCCCGCGGGAGGTGGCCGCGACGGCCGATCAACTCCGTATCCGGCCGCAGGACTTGGTGGAGCTTGGCCTGATCCGGATCACGGAGGCGCGCTGAACACAGGACAATCTCCAGTACCGTCCGTGACAATGGATGCGCGCAGAGCCGCAGGACCACAACGGGTGAGGGGTTACGGGGGCACCGTGGACGCACTGGTGGAGTTCAGGACCGACGACGGTGCCGTGGTCGCCGTCGAGGCGGCCACGGAGGGCCGGCCCGGTTCCCGGCTGGTGGCCCGCGACGGGACGGTCCAGGCGGCCCGCACCTTCGAGGGCGCCCTGGAGGGTGTGCGCGCGGCCGCCGAGTCCGCGCTGCGGGTGTTCCGCGACGGGACGCTACGGCCCGACGGGGTGGAGATCGAGTTCGGGGTGAAGCTGTCGGCGGAGACCGGCGCGATCATCGCCAAGGGCACGGCGGAGGGCCACCTCGTCGTGCGGCTGACCTGGTCGCCCTCCCCCGCGGTATGAACAGCGCCGAATGGCACGCCCGGATCGAGAGCGCCGGCCAGGTGGCGGGCGCGGGCTTCCTCGTCACCCCGCGCCGGGTGCTGACCTGCGCCCATGTCGTACGGCAGGCCGATCCGGCCACCCTGGCGGTGACCTTCACCGAACGCCCCGGCGCCCCCGCCGTACCGGCCCGGGTGGTCGCCGACGGCGGCTGGGGCGGCGGCACCACCGACCTCGGCGACCTGGCCGTCCTGGAGCTGGCGCACGAGGTCCCGATCGCCCCGGCCGCGCTGGCCCCCGTGGGCGCCGCCCACGACCGGCGGCCCGACCGGCCCCGCAAGCTCGTCGTCTACGGCTTCCCGGTCGGTTTCGACGAGGGCACCCTCGCCGAGTACCGCATCACCGCCACGCAGTTGCTCAACCGCGAGTGGATCCAGCTGGAGGCCTGGCAGCCCGGCGGGCAGCCGCTCGCCCCCGGGTTCAGCGGCGCCGCGGTCGCTCTCGCCGACACCGGTGAGGTCGTCGGCATGGTCACCGCGGCCGCCGGTGACCGGGGTGTGCACAACGGGCGGATGATGCCCACCGAGGTGATGGCCCGCTACTGGCCCGATCTGGAGGGCCTGGTCCCCACCTCCGACCACCGCTCCGCCGACCGCGCCCGGCTGCGCGAGCTCGTCGGACGTGCCGTCCGCGCGGGCCTGGACGGCGATGCGGGGCGGCGGGTGCGGCTCTACGAGTCCGCCCGGGGCCCGCTGGACCCGGACGGGCCCGAAGAGGGGTTCGACTCGCTGTGGTCGGCGGCCCTGTTCGTGCTGTGCGAGGTCGACGGCGCCGACGCGGCGGCCACCGTCGCCCGGTTCACCGCCCATGTGGAGGGCCTCTTCCGGGCGCCTGTCGAGAAGGCCGCCGAGCCGGCCGTCGCGCCCGACTGGTCGCCCATCCTCGTCGACCTCCAGCACAGCGGCGCGGGCGACGGACACGTCCGTGTCGAGGTGTCCGCGTACAGCGGGGGCCGCCGGCACCCGGTCGGCTCCGGCACCGTCCCGCAGGCCGGGCTGCGCTCCTTCGTGCAGGACCGGATCGAGGCCGCCTTCCGGTATCTGACGCCCGGCTGCGACGAGTTGCTCGCGTTCGCGCTGCCCCGCGACTGGATCGACCTGCCGGTCGACCGCTGGGCGAGCACGCCCGACGACGACACCCCGCTCGGCTGTGTGTACCCGCTCGTCGTCACCGACCAGGCGCGCCGCAGGGCGGGGGTGCGGCACCAGCTGACCCGGGTGTGGAACCGGCTCGACGCGGCGCCCGGCGCCCGGGTGCACCGGGTGGAGTGCGGCAGCCCCGAGGAGCCCCGCCGGCTCCGGGTGCGGCTGCGCCAGGACGACGCCTGTCTCGCCGGCTTCGCGACCGCCCCGGCCGCCTCCCACACCCGCCCGCACTTCGACACCTCGCTCACCGCGCCCGCTCCGATGGTCGTCTGGTCCCGTGAGGGCTGTGCCGGCGGTCCCGACGAGTCCTGCGCCGGCGGGGACGGCTGCGCGGGCAAGACGTTCCTGGACGAGCTCGACACCTGCGTGTCCGGTGTGTCGCCGGCCGAACTCCCGCGCCGGGTACTGGCGCTGCGGGAGGAGGCGGACGCGGAGGACGGCCACTGGGCGCACGACATCCAGCTGCTGTGGGACGACCCACGCCTCTTCGCCGACCCGCACGGCGACGCGGCCGGTCACCCCCGCTCCCCCGTGACCTGAGCCGCGCCCGCCACGGTCTCCGCTCCGTCCTCGCCACCGCCACCGCCACCGCCACCGAGCCCCACGAGTCACACAAGCCGCACGAGCCCCACGAGTCACACCAGAGTTTCGGAGAACCATGCCGCACTGGTCCGTCTACACCGGGAACAGCGAGCCGCACGACGGCATCGCCCGGCTGCCCGCGCCGCCGCCCTGGCGGGCGTTCGACGGCGCACCCGTCGTGCCGCCGCCCCGGGACGCCGACGACAAGGCGGCCGTGTCCCCCGACCGCGTCCACCGCGCCCGCTCGTACGTCGCCACCCCCGAGAGCGTCGAACTCGTCAACGCGGCCCTGGTGCTGCGCCGCCCGCTGCTGGTCACCGGCCCGCCCGGCACCGGCAAGTCCTCCCTGACGTACGCGGTGGCACGCGAGCTGGGTCTCGGCCCGGTGCTGCGCTGGAACATCACCAGCCGGTCCACCCTGGCCGACGGCCTCTACCAGTACGACCCGCTGTCCCGCCTGTACGCGGCCCGGCAGGCGGCGTGGCGGGAACGGGACGGGGACGCCGCGGGCGGGGTCGAGGACCATCTGCGCCTCGGCCCCCTCGGCACGGCCCTGCTGCCCTACGAACGCCCCCGCGCGCTGCTCGTCGACGAGATCGACAAGAGCGACCTCGACCTGCCCAACGACCTGCTGAACGTCCTGGAGGAGGGCCAGTACGAGATCCCCGAACTCATGCGCGCGGCCCGGCACTCCGCCGAGGACGTCACCGCCGGGGTCCTGGCCGACGGCTCGGACGACCCGGTCGCCGTCACCCGGGGCCGGGTGCGCTGCCGCGCCTTCCCGTTCGTCGTCCTGACCAGCAACGGCGAGCGGGAGTTCCCGCCCGCCTTCCTGCGCCGCTGTGTCCGGCTGAAGCTGCGCCGCCCCGGTCGCGAACAGCTCACCGAGATCGTCCGGGCCCACCTCGACACCCCGCCCGGCGAGGCGGAACACCTCATCGACCGCTTCCTGACCCGTGCCGCCGACGGCGAACTCGCCACCGACCAGCTGCTGAACGCGCTCTACCTCACCGGAGTCGCCGGTCTGGACGCCGACTCCCGCGACGGGCTGGCGGAGCGACTGATGCCGTACCTCAGCGCCACGGCGGACGGCGATGGCTTCTGAGGGGACGCCGGGGGGTGACATGTCCGCCCTGGACCGGCTGACCGCACTGCTGACGGCCGCGGCGGACACCGCGCCCACCCCGCGTGAACTGGCCGAACTGCTCTGGCTCGCGGGACTGTCGAGCGACCCGGAGGAGCCGTCGGAGCCGACGGCTCCGTCAGTGCCGAACGCGGCGGGCGCACAGGCGCGGCGGGACACCGACGGTGCGGCTGCCGATGCGTCCGGCAGCGCGCACGGCAGTACGGCCGACCGTACGGCCGGGGGTGCGCCGCCGAAGTCCGAGCCCGCCGCCCCCGCCGCCCGTGTCCCCCTCCGCCTCCCCGCGCCCGCCGCCGATTCCGGTGGCGCCTTCGGTGGCGGCGGCGCCGGGAACCGTCCCGTCCTCGCGCCCGCGCCTCCGATGCTCCCGCACCCCCTCGCCCTCCAGCGGGCCCTGCGCCCGCTGAAGCGCACGGTGCCCTCGGCGCGCGCCCGTCTCCTCGACGAGCGGGCGACGGCCGACCGCATCGCCCGGCTGGGCGCCCACCCGGACGTCTGGCTGCCCGTACTGCGTCCCGCGCGCGACCGCTGGCTGCGGCTCAACCTCGTCCACGACACCGGCCCGACGATGCCGGTCTGGCGGCCCCTCGTCCGTGAACTGCACACCGTCCTGGCCCAGTCGGGCGTCTTCCGGACGGTCACCCCGCACCCGGCCACGCCCGACGGCGAGGCCCGGCACGTTCCCGACCCGGCGGACGGCCGGACGGTCACCCTCGTCGTGAGCGACTGCATGGGCCCGCAGTGGCGCCCCGGACCGGCGGGAGAGCGCTGGTACCGGACCCTGCGGCACTGGGCGACCCGGATGCCGCTGGCCGTCGTACAGCCGCTCCCGGAGCATCTGTGGCCCACGACGGCCCTCCCGGCCGTGCCGGGGCTGCTCTCCTGCGCGACCCGGGCGGCCCCGCCCTCCGCGCTCACCTTCACCCCGTACGACCCCGAGACCGCGCCCCGGCCCGGCGCGGCTCTCCCGCTCCCCGTCCTGGAGCCGGGCGCGCCCTGGCTGGCCAACTGGGCGGCGCTGGTCGCGAGTCCGGGCGGTGCGCGCGTCCCGGGCGCGGTGGCCTGGCTGCCCCCGGCCCCCGTCCCGCCCGGGTCCGCCGGGCCGGAGCCCGCCGATCCGGCCGCCCTGCCCGCCCAGGACCTGGTGCTGCGCTTTCGCGCGACCGCCTCCCGGGAGGCCTTCCGGCTGGCCGGCCACCTGGCCCTGGCCGTCCCCTCGGTTCCGGTGATGCGCCTCGTCCAGCGTGCCGTGAACCGCGACCCGCGCCCCCAGCACCTGGCCGAGGTGATCCTCAGCGGCATGCTGACCACCGTCCCGGGTCCGCCCGGCTCGTACGACTTCCGTCCCGGCGTACGGGACCTGCTGCTGCGTACCCTGCCGCGCACGACACGCGGCCGCACCCGGGAACTCCTGGACCGGATCGGCGGGTTGATCGACGAGCGGGCGGGCCTCACGGCGGGCGAGTTCCGGGCGGAGGCGGGCGGCGCGGGCGGCGCGGGCGGGGCCGACGGCGCGGCCGGTGCGTTCGCCACCGTGAGCGCGGAGACGGTACGCAGGCTGGGCGGGGGCGTCGAGGAACCGCCGCGACAGCCCGCCGGGACGGCCACGCTCCTCTTCGAGACCGCCACCGACCTCACCGCCCGGCCCGAGACCCGCATCACCCTCGAGTACGCCGTCCACGAGGTCCTCGCCCGTGGCGATCTCACCCCCCAGCAGTACGACGTCCACGTCCGCGGGAACGGCTACGTCGTCCGGATCCAGCCGGAGGCGTATCTCCTCCCGGTGCTCGCCGCCGCCCTGCGCGGGCTCCCCGGCCCGCTCGCCGAGCTCGCCGAACGGCCGCGTCTGCGGGTGACGTTCCAGGACGGGTCCGAGTCCCCCGCGCCCCCGCCGGGCGCCGCCCCCGTCCTCCTCACCGTCCCGCCGGCCCTCTACGCGGCCTTCGCCGACAGCTCCGCCGCCTCCGGACCGCACCGCTTCCGGCCGCTGTTCGGGGACGCCCCGGACGCCCCGCCGCTCGCCTGGTACTGCCCGCTGCCGCCGGAGGGGAGCGCGGCGGGAGCCGCGGGCGACCCCGGCGACGTCCGGGACCTGGTGCGCGGGCCCTTCCTCACCCGTGACCTGCGCCAGCTGGGCATCCCCGCGCCCGGCCGCACCGCGATCGTGCACACCCGTCCCGACAGCCCGCTCACCCTCCTCGACCCCGTCCTGCCCTACGACGGCCGCCCGCCGCGACCGGCGACCTACTACGAGGTCGACCTCACCCCGCAGCACGCCGTCGACCGGATCTCCCTGCCGAGCTCCGGGAAGGGCCTGTTCACCGCGGCCGTCGAACTGACCTGGCGGGTCGACGACCCGGTGGCGTTCGTGCGGGCGGAGACGGTGGGCGTGCCCGAGCGGCTGCTGGCGCATCTGCTGGCGGCGGGCTCGGGCATCACCCGCCACCACTCCGTCCGCCGGGCGGCCGGTGCGCAGCGGGCCGTCAACTCCCAGCTCGGCACCTGGCCGGTGCCGGGTCTGGCGGTGACCTGCGCGGTCACGCTCGCGCCGGACTACGCCCCGCCCCCCGAGGTGCGTCGGCCGGCCGGCCGCTCCGCGCGCCCGCTCCAGGACCTGCTCGCCGACGCCGAGACCGTGCTGTTCGGCTTCGACGGCCCGCTGACCCGGCTGTTCACGGCGACGACCGCCCGTGCGGCCGCCCTCGACCTGCTCAGGATCGTCGCCGAGCACCGCGACCCCGAGGACGCTCTGGCGGGCCGTCCGCCGGGCGACCGCGCCGCGGGGCGGGAGCTGTTCGTGCACCCGCTGGACGTGCTGCGGGCCTTCGCCCACGACCGGCTGGGCCCGCTGCTGCGGGACCGTCTCGACCGGCTGGAGCTGAGCGCCGTACCGGACGCGCCCACGACCCACCACTCCGTCGT
Organism: Streptomyces sp. NPDC002884; assembly: GCF_040295245.1. Classification (NCBI taxonomy): domain Bacteria; kingdom Bacillati; phylum Actinomycetota; class Actinomycetes; order Kitasatosporales; family Streptomycetaceae; genus Streptomyces; species Streptomyces sp. NPDC002884. The sequence goes on from NZ_JBEOVB010000001.1 coordinate 543,509, forward strand.
CCTCGTCCGCACCCTGAACGACACCGGGCGCCGGGTCGGGGTGGCCACGGACGTCTGCGCGGCGGCCGTCCACCGCTATCTGGAGTCCTACCGGCTTCCGCTCCCGGCCGGCGTCCACGGCCGCGACGACGACCTCGGCCGGCTCACGCCGAACCCGCACCGGCTGCTGCACGCCCTGCGGCCGCTCGACGCGCCCGCCGCCACCGGCGTCCTGATCGGCTCCACGCTCGCCGAACTCGCCGCCGCGCGGGCCGCGGGTCTGCGCTTCCTCGGCCTCGCGCGCAATCCCACCGTCGAGCAGGCGCTGCTGGAGGCGGGCTGTGACGTGGTGGTCCCCTCCCTCACCCCGGTGCTGGAAGCGGCCCGCGCCCTGTAGTGCCGGCCGATCCGGCCGCGCGCCTCCCCGATCTGACTGTATTTCATACTTACTTTGGACAGGTGAGACAAAACCCCCATTCGGGCGCTGCTCGCCCGGCCCACCAGAAAGGGCGGCCCCCTCCCCGCCCCCGCACTATGCGAAGGAGGCCGGCCGCCCGGCGGCCCACGCACGAGAGGCCCGCCGGCCCGGCGAGCCCCCACGGTCTGTGCTCTCGGGAGGATCTGCCATGACCGCCAGTCTGGAGCAGCTGCGCCGCTGCCACTTCGCCGTCGACCTGGGAGCGGCGCGGACGCGGGTGTACGTGAAGGGGGCCGGGCTCGTCGTCGACCAGCCGTCCGCCGCCGCCGTGAACACCCGCACCGGCGCGCTGATCGCGGTCGGCGAGTTCGCCGAGAAGATGACCGGGCGCACGCCGCACTACATCCGCGTCGTGCGGCCGGTCTCCGGCGGCACGGTCGTCGACATCGAGATGGCGCAGCGCATGCTGCGCCATCTGCTCGGCGACAAGATCCGCCGCCAGCTGCGCCGCAAGCCGTTCCTGCGCGCCGCCGCCTGCACCCCGCACGACGCCGACCCGCTGGCCCAGCGCGCCGCGATCGAGACCCTGGTGGGCCTCGGCGCCCGCCGGGTGGAACTCGTCGACACCCTGATCGCCGCCGCCGTCGGCTGCGGGCTGCCCGTGGAACGCCCCGAGGCCACCATGATCATGGTGTGCGGGGCGGCCGCCACCCAGGTCGCCGTCCTCTCCCTCGGCTCGATCGTGACCGCCGAGCGGATCCCCGTGGGCGGTGAGGCCGTGGACCACGCGATCGTCCAGCACCTGCGCCACGAGCACGAGTTGATGCTGCCCAGCCAGTCCGTCCGGCCCCTGCAGGTCGCCCTCTCCGGCAACGGCCTCACCTCGCAGGGCCCCGCGTCCACCGAGATCCACGGGCGGGACGTCGCCACCGGCCTCGCCCGTTCCGTGCAGGTCGACACCGCGGCCGTCCGGGACGCCATCGAGACCCCGCTGACCGCCGTGCTCGACGGCATCGGCAGGGTGCTGCGCGAGTGCCCGCCCGACCTGGTCGCCGACCTCGCCGACCGGGGGATCATGATGGTCGGCGGTTCCGCCCTGCTGCCGGGCTTCGACCAGATGCTGCGTCAGGCCACCGGTATGCCGGTACACATCGCGGAACGGCCCGACATCTGCGCCGCACAGGGCCTGGGCGCCATGCTGGAGGGCAAGATCGAGCCGCTGACCCTGGACCCGCTGGGCGCCTGAGCCCGGGACCGGCCGCCGTGACCGGGCCGCCGCCCCTGCTGCACGCCGTCCTCGGCGTCGGCTCCGACCTGGAACTGGCCGCCACCCTCCAGCGCATCGTGGACGCGGCCGCCGAGCTGACCGGCGCCCGGTACGCGACCCTCACCACGACCGGCCCCGGCGAGGAGGACCGCACCGGCATCCGCAGCGCCGGTCCGTCCCGCGGCCCGTACGTCCCGTACGGTCCGGGCACGTCGGAGCTGCCGATCGACGTGGACGGCGAGCCGTTCGGCCGCCTCCACCTGGCCGGGAAGGAGGGCGGTGGGCGGGAGTTCACCGCCGAGGACCGCCGGCTCCTGCACGTCCTCGCCGCCCAGGCCGGTCTCGCGATCGGCAACGCCCGCCGGTACGAGGCGGCCCGGCGGCGCGAGCGCTGGGTCGAGGGCGCCGCCGCCGTCACCACCGCGCTGCTCACCGGCGAGAGCGCCGCCGACGCGCTGCTGACGGTCGCCGAGCGGGCCCGCCACCTCGCCGACGCCGCCGCGGGCATCGTCCTCCAGCACACCGAGGACGGCGGCATGGAGATCGTCATCGCCGCCACGGCCACGAATCCCGCCGTCCCGGACGCCCCCGCAGCCCCCGGTGAGGACATCGGCGACCTCGGTGACCTCGGTGACCTCGGTGACCTCGTCGGTGCCACCATCCGACCGGGGAGCCCGGTGCTCGACCGACTCCTGGGCGGTGAGCCGGTGTTCATCGACGACTCGGCGACCGATCCCCGGATGACGACCCGTGTCCGGCACCGCTTCGGCCCCAGCATGATGCTGCCGCTCCAGGCCGACGGACAGCTCATCGGCACCCTCGCCCTCCCCCGCCGGCGCGGCGACCCCCCGTACACGGAGGTCGAGAAGCTGCTGGCCGTCCAGTTCGCCTCGCAGGCCGCCGTCGCCCTGGTTCTCGCCGACGCCCGGCACCGCCGCGAGCGCCTCGCCGTCTTCGAGGACCGCGACCGCATCGCGCGTGACCTGCACGATCTCGTCGTCCAACGGCTCTTCGCCACCGGGATGATGATCCAGGCGGCCCGGCGCAGGACGGCCCGGGAGACGGACCGCCGGGTCGACGAGACCCTCGGCAGGGCGGTGGACGAACTCGAGTCGACCGTCCAGGAGGTCCGCACGGCGATCTTCGCGCTCCAGCAGCCGCCCGCCGAGGCCCCGACGACCTTCCGCGGGCGGGTGCTGCGCGAGACGGCGGGCGCGGCCGCCCTCCTCGGCTTCCGGCCGTCCACCCGGTTCACCGGCCCGGTCGAGAGCCGGATCCCGGAGCGGACCGCCGGGCATCTCCTCACCGCCCTGCGCCGCGCGCTGGCCGCCGCGTCCGGCCGCCCGGACGTCTCCCGCGTCGAGGTGGTGATCGACGCGACGGCCGCCCTCCCCGACGGACGTGAGGGCGTACGGCTCACGGTGTACGACAACGGGGGCACCGGCGGAGGCGACGACGGCGACGGCGACGGCGACGGGACGACCGTGACGTGGCGGGCGCCGGTGTGAGCGCGGCCTGCGTCCCTTGCCACCCCAGAACTCCTTCGTTAAAATACGATTGCTGTATGCAAATAGAATTTCGATCGGCAAATCGGGGTCGAGCGGATCACGTAGAGCGTCGCTCGGAGCGTTTATCGGAACACCGGGGGGATTTAATTGGGGGGTTTTCGCAGAGCCGACCCCGATCGGGCCGTGTGCATCACCGGAATGGGCTGGACCACAGCGCTGGGTGACGGTCTCGACGAGGTCTGGCACCGGCTGACGAGCGGCCGCGTCGGCATCCGGGAGTCGGCGGGCGCCGGACGTCCGCCCGCCGCCCTCCTGACGGACGCCGGGCCGGCCGGACCTCCGTCCGAGCGGCAGGTCTCGCTCGCCGTGACCACCGCGTCCGCCGCCCTGCGCGACGCCGGCTGCCCGGCCGCGGACGTCGACACGCTGGTGCTCGGCAGCAGCCTCGGCCCGCACCTGGACGACGCCGCCGAGATCTCTCCGCACGTCCTGACGTCCGCCGTCGCCGAACAGCTGGGGGTGGCCGGGTCCGTCTCGGTGAGCACGGCCTGCTCCTCCGGCGCCGACGCGGTCCTGGCCGGCGCGGCCCTGCTCACCGGCGGCGAGGCGGAACGCTGTCTGTGCGGCGGCATCGACCTGCTCACCGAGGGCAAGCTCCTCGGGCACCGGGCGCTCGGCACCCTCGCGGCGTCCGGCACCGTCCGCCCCTTCGACACCGACCGCGACGGCACCCTCTTCGGCGAGGGCGCCGGTTTCCTGCTGCTGGAGACCCGGGCCGCGGCCACGGCGCGCGGCGCGCGGATCCTGGGCGAACTGCGCGGCTGGGGCGCGTCCAACGACGGCACCGGCCCGACCGCCCCCGACGAGACCGGGGCCGGCGCGGTTCTCGCCGTCCGGCGCGCCCTGGCCAGGGCCGGGGCCGACGCCCGGGACATCGCGGTGATCAACGCCCACGGCACCGGCACCCGCGCCAACGACACGGCGGAGGCCGCGTGTTACGGCACCGTCTTCGGCCCGGAGTCGGAGGCGGTCGTGTTCGCCACCAAGCCCGCCCTGGGCCACACCCTCGGCGCCACCGGCGCCCTGGAGGCCATCGCGCTGCTCCTCGCGCTGCGGCACGGCGTCGTGCCCCCGCTCCCGCACACCCGCACGGTCATGCCGGAACTGACCCTGCCGCTCGCCGCGGACGGCCCCCGGGAGTTCACCGGCTCCCTCGGCATCAGCCTCACCCTCGGCTTCGGCGGCTTCAACACCTGCCTGCTGCTGGCGGCTCCCGAGCGGACCGCGGTCGGGGGCGCCGCGTGAACCCGGCGCAGTGGTGCCCCGCGGGAGCCGTGATCACCGGCTCCGCCCTGGTCGAGACCGACGACCCGGGCACGATCGCGCGCCGCGTCCCCGGGGTGTACGCCGACCCCGTGGCCTGGCTGATGGCCGCGACCGTGGCGGACGCGCTGGAGAACTGCGGCGACGCGGCGCCGAGCCGTCCCGAGGAGGTCGGGGTCATCGGGGTGAGCGAGCGGGCCACCCGCCACACCCTGCACGCGCTCGCCGGGTCCGTCCCCCGCGGCCGGGTCTCCCCCATGCGGTTCGCGGGCGCCGGAGCGGGCTCGCTCGTCGGCGTCGTCTGCTCGGCGTTCGGCTTCCACGGGCCGGTGTCGATGCTGCCCATGCCCCTCACCCCGGCCGTGCCGCTCACCAGAGCCCTGTGCGGCGACTGGCTGCTCGGCGACCCGCCGAGCGCCGCACACGTCCTGGTCGTCACCCACGAAGTCGACGACGAAGGCAAGCACCGGGCGCACTGCCTGGTCGTCAGTGGGCCGACGCCCACGCGGAGGCCCCGGAGAACATGACCTCGCAGAACACCACCCCACGGAACACGACTCCACTGCACACGACTCCACCGAACGCGACTCCAGCGAACGCGACTGCTGCACCGAGCGCGGCTTCCACGGTCCTGACCGATCCGCTGCTCGACCCCGCCGTCGTCGGCGACTTCCTTGGCCGCGTAGAGGAGTTGTCGCCCACCGAGGATCCGGGCGGCCCGGTCGGGCTGCCCGCCCTGGTCGACCGGTTCGCGGCGCTGCCCGCCCCGCCCGGCGCCGTCGTCGTCATCGCGCTGCCGAACGGCATCCGGGCGCTGCGGTTCTTCTTCGCCGTCGCGCTGGCCGGACACACCCCCGTGCTGCTCTCCCCGTCCACCCCGGTGTCCCGGGTCCGCGAGGTGGCCCGCCAGCTGGGCGCCTGCGCGCTGGTCCGGGCGGCGATCCGGGCCGACGCGTACGGCGTCACCGACGTCACCCGCACCGGCGGCGCCGACCTCGGCCTCTTCACCGGGCGGCCGTATCTGCACCACGGGCCGGGCCATGTGATCCTGATGAGCTCCGGCACCTCCGGCATGGCCACCGGCTGTCTGCACGGCCTCGACGCCCTGCTGCGCAACGCCCGCCGCCACGGCCGTTCCCTCGGCCAGCGCGCCGCCGACACCGCCCTGGTCAGCCTGCCCGTCTACTACTCCTACGCGCTGGTCGCCCAGGTCCTCGGCGGTCTCGTGCACGGCTCGCGGCTGGTAATGGCCGGACCGCCGTTCTCGGTGGCCGACTATCTGGCCACGGTCGCCGGCCGGGGCGTCACCCTCTCCTCGCTCACCCCGAGCCTGGTGAAGTCCGTCGTCACCGCGGGCGGCGAACTGCCCGCGCCGCTGCGCACACTGACCGTGGGCGGCCAGGCGCTCGACCCGTCGTACGTCTCCCGGCTGCTGAAACTCAACCCCGAGCTGGGCCTGTACATCACCTACGGGCTGACCGAGGCCGGCCCGCGGGTGTCCACGCTCGCCGCCCACCGCGAGCCCCCGCACCGGCACGGTTCCGTGGGCGTGCCGCTGGACGGCGTCGAGGTGCTCACCCGGCCCACCGACACCGGGGAGCGCGAGCTGCTCGTACGCTCCGACACCGTGTACCGCAGGCGGGTCGGCGAGCCCGCGCCGTCCAAGCGCGGCGATCTGCTCGAGCCCGGTCTGCTGGCCACCGGCGACATCGGGCACGTCGACGACGACGGGTACGTGTACGTGCACGGCCGCTCGTCGGACTTCGCGATGGTGCGCGGCGAGAAGGTGTCGACGGCCACGGTGCGCCGGGCCGCCGAGTCGCTGCCCGGTGTGGTCCGGGCCGCGACCAGGATCGCCGTCGTGGACGACGACTCCGCCGTCCTCGAACTGGACGTCTTCGTCGACGACGCCGCACCGCCCTCCGAGGCGGAGATGAGGCGGCATCTGCGGTCCCTGCTGACCCGTAACGAACTGCCGCTGACGGTCCGGATCCAGCCGCTGCGCGCGGGCGAGCACCACAAGTGACGGGCGCGGAACCGCTGACCCTGTACTGCGTGCCGCACGCCGGCGGCTCCGCGCGCAGCTTCGTGCGCTGGCGGCGCGAGCTGCCGGCCGCCCTGTGCGCCCGGCCGCTGGAGATCGCGGGCAAGGGCCTGCGCTCCCGTGAGCCGCGGGCGGCGACCCTGCGGGAGGCCGCCGCCGACCTCGCGCTGCGTATGGACCCGTCCGGCCGGTACGCGCTCCTCGGCCACAGCATGGGCGGCCTGCTCGCCTACGAGACGGCCCTCGCCCTGGACGCCCTGGGCCGCCCCGCGCCCGAGTTCGTGGTGGTCGCCGCGGCCCGGCCGCCGCACCTCCTCGGCCGCTCCGCCTACGGCCCCCTGCTCACCCTGGGCGACGACGCGCTGCTCGACGCGCTCTCGGAGAACGGCCGGATCCCGCGGGAGGTGCGCCGGTCACCGATGCGGCACCGGTTCGTGCCGGTCATCCGCGGCGACCTCGCGCTGATCGCCGGCCACCGTCCCGACCCCGAGCCGCGGCCCCTCCCGAGCGACCTCGTCGCCTGGTACGGCGGCGAGGACGCGGACACCCCGCCCGAGGTGATGGCCGGCTGGCGGCACTACACGCGGCGCGCGCACACCGGCGAGGCCTTCGCCGGCGGCCACTTCTTCCTCCATGAGCGCTTCGACGAGGTCGTGGCCCGGCTCCTCGGCCTGGCGCAGCGCGAAGCGGGCCGCTGACCGAGGCCGGCCGGCGGCCCGCTCGCCGAGGGGCGGTGCCAGAAGGAAAGATGCCGCGGGAGCGGTGTCAGTGTCAGTGCTGCACCGGACAGCCGTTCCCGCCGCCGCGCACCGGGGCGTCGGTGTCGTGCCGGGTGCCGAGCAGCCAGTACGCGTCCTCGGCCGCCCGCCACAGTTCCGGGAAGAGCGCCAGCTGCGAGCGTGCCTCCAGCGTCGCCAGGGACCGGCCGCCGAGGCTCTGCGGCAGCTCGAGCTCGTCGTCGCCCTCCTCGTTCCCCTTGCGCAGCCCGGGCTGGCCGCCCAGCTGCGACCAGACCATGATCAGGTGGTGCTGCTTCCAGCCGAGGACACTGCCGTCCAGCCGCAGCATCGCCTCCCGCACCAGGGCCAGCGACTGCGACCCGGGCGAGCGCGGGCCGTCGTAGCCGTCGTCCTGCTGGGCGATCACGTCCTGGAGGGACAGTCCGGCGCGCTCCACCGCCTGTTCGTAGGCCTTCCAGACGGGACGGGCCACCCGCCGCAGGTTGCGGTAGCCGGGCGAGTCCAGGCCGGTGGCGTCCTCGGGGAGCGCGTTGCGCATCATCAGCAGGCTGTGCTGCGGCAGGTGGTCGGTGAGCAGCCGCACCGCCTGGACGGTGACCTCGCTGAGCCCGGTGGCCCGGTCGAACATGCGGACCGCCTGGTGGTACCGGTCCTGGTCGAGGTGCCCGATCGCCCGGCGCAGCTCGTAGTGGACCTGCACCCACGCGTACTCGGTGATGAGGTGGGTGACCTGGAAGAACCGCTGGTCGGGGTGTTCGGTCTCGCTCTCCGGGACCAGTGCGCCGAGGGCGTCGGTGAGGTGCAGGACGTTCTCGTAGTTGCTGCCCCGGTCGAAGTCGTAGGAGAGCAGGGCGTTGGGCTCGTCCGGGTTCAGCGAGCGCTTCACCGGGTCTCCTCTTTGGTGTACTCGACGAGCCAGTGGCCGGGCAGCTCGAACTTCCTGGAGTCCGTGAGGGTGAGCCCGACGCCGGCGCCGAGGTCGCGCAGGTCGTCCATGCTGCGTTCACGGCCGCCGAGCAGGACCAGCATCAGCAGGTCGGCGTAGCTCGCCATCACGGGGTCCTTGCCGCTGTCCAGCAGCCGCTCGACGACCACGACCCGGCCGCCGGGGGCGAGCGCCGCCGAGCAGCGGCCGAGGATGCGGGCGGCGTCCCGGTCGCTCCAGTTGTGCAGGGTGTTGGCGATCAGGTAGACGTCACCGCCGGCCGGGACCGGCTCGAAGAAGCTGCCCGCGACCAGCTCGCAGCGGTCGGACACCCGGGCGGTGATCCCGGCGGCCTCGTCGATGACGCTCGGCAGCTCCAGCAGGGTGCCGCGCAGCGACGGATGCTCGGTGAGCAGCTTCAGCAGCAGGGAGCCGTTGCCGCCGCCGACGTCCACGACGTGCCCCACCGACGCCCAGTCGTAGATGCGGGCCAGTTCCGGCACGAGGCGGTCCGCGATCCGGGCGATGCCCGCGTTGAAGGACTTCTCGATGTCGGGGTTCGCCTCCAGGTCCTTCCAGAAGGGCCGCCCGTGCGCCTGCTCGTACACCGGCAGCCCGGTGCGTACGGCGTCCATGAGCCGGCCGACGGCCGGTTCGAAGCGGGCCTCCATGGGCCGGCTGGGGTCCTCGTAGTCCAGCCAGCGGCGCAGATTGCTCGGGTGGTCGCCGAGCAGCACCCGGCCCACGTCGGTGAGCTCGTACGTCCGCTGCCGCGACACGGTGTCGGTCGTCTCCTCGAAGAGGCCGAGGAGGCTGACGTAGTGCAGGACGCGGCCCAGGGACTGCTCGTCGGTGCCGGTCTCGGCGGCCAGGGCGGCCGCGGTCCGGTGCCCCTGCTCGACCAGGTCGGGCAGGCGGAGGGTCGCGGTCACCCGCACGGCGGTGGGGGTGAACCCGGAGCCCAGGGCGAGGATCGTGTTCAACGGGTCTTGGCGGAACACCAAAAGCCTCCAGTCGTTCTCGGTGGGAATTCAGGCGCTCTTCTCGATCTCGTCGAGGGCGTCGAGGAACCGCAGGAGGTCCTTTTGTTCGCCGAGCGACGTACGGAGATAGCCGGGAAATCCGAACAGTCCCGCATTGCGAACGAGAATGCCGAAATCGGCGGCGAGACGATCCTGTGCGCGGGCGCAGTCCTGGGCCGCTACGGCGACGAAGTTGGTCACGGAGGGCAGATGGGCACGCCCCCGCCGGTCCAGCTCGCCGACGAACCAGCGCCGTCGCTCGGCGGTGGACCGGCGTACCCCGTCGACGAAGTCCCGGTCACCGAGGGCGGCGGTCGCGGCCGCCTGCCCGAGCCGGTTCACGCTGAAGGGCAGGGCGCGCAGGGTCCCCCGCAGCCCGGCGATCAGCTCGGGCCGGCCTACGGCGTAGCCGACGCGCAGCGCGGCCAGGCCGTAGGCCTTGGAGAAGGTGCGCAGCGCGACGACCGGCGCGTCCCCGTCCAGCAGGTCGCGGGTCTGCGGGGTGCCCGGGTCGGCGAACTCCATGTACGCCTCGTCGCACACCAGCGGGACCCCGCTGCGGCCGGAGGCGTCGACCAGCTCGGCCAGTTCCCGCCGGGTGAGGGCCGCGCCGCTGGGGTTGTGCGGGTTGCACAGATAGCCGATCCCGTGTCCGGGCAGCCGCGCGGCGAAGGCGGCGGTGTCGACGGCCGTGCCGGCCGGCGGTACGGCGGTACAGCCGCGCCCGACGAGTTCCAGGCAGGCCCGGTAGCCGGGGAACGTGCCGTCGGTGACGAGACCGGGAAGGCTCCGGTCCCCGAGGGTGAGGGCGGTGGCGAGAACGAGTTCGTCACTGCCGTTGGCGACGGCGATGTGGTCCGGTCCGACACCCCAGTGCGCGGCGAGCGCCCGCACCAGGTCCTGCCGCTCGGGGTCCGGATAGACATTGGCCCGCCCCAGCTCCCGCTCGGCCGCCCGCAGAGCGGCCTCGCTGGCCCCGTGCGGACTCTCGCTGAGATGCAGCCGGATCAGGTCGTCGGCCCCGGGAACGCTCGCGTTGAACGCCGTGCCGACGGCGGGGGCCGACTGTCCCGCGGCCGTGGTCACAGGCGGTCTCCCAGCAGGACGCCGAAGCAGTAGCTGCCGACCTCCGCCTCGAGGGTCAGGAAGCAGTGTTCGCTGCCGGCCGGGATCCGCATGACGGCCGGGGAGAGCAGTTCATGGCGTCTGCCGTCGAGTTGGACCTCGATGCGGGCGCCGCCCTTGTTCGGGGAGACCAGCAGGTACAGCTCGTCGACCGGGTGGGTGTGCGGCGCGGCGACCGGCTTGCCGACCAGGGTGCTGAGTTCACCGCCGGCGAGCTGCACGGGCAGGCCGCCGAACATGTCCGCGGTGAGGTAGAAGGGCGCGGGCTGGTGGTGTCCGGCCACGGCGAGGGGGATGGGCAGACCCTCCACGATCTCGGGGTCGGCGGGACATCGCTCGGTCGTCACTGTGCCTCCAGGACGAACAGGTAGGTGTGCGGGGCGCCGAAGGGAACCGTGCGGCGCAGGTGCAGCCCGCCCTCGTGGAAGAGGTTCTCGTACTCCTCGCGCGTGTAGACCGGGACGCCCATCAGGGCGTGGGCGAGCTCGAATCCGCTGGAGAAGACGGGCAGCGTGCCCTTCTCCCCGCGCGGCCGGACGGTGGTGTCGGCGAGCAGGAAGGTGTGCGCGCGCGGGAACGCCTTGCGCAGCGCCGGGATGACGTCCGTCCGGGTGGTGGGGTCGACGAGCAGGTCGTGCAGGAACATGAAGCTCATCGCGACGTCCACCTGGTCGGCGCCCTCGATGCGGCGGCCCCGGAAGAGGACGTCGAGGACGTCGGCGCAGATCGGCTGGACGCGGTCGGCCAGCTCGTGGCGCTCGACGGTGCCTGCGGCCAGCGCGGTGGCCGAGGCGCTGATGTCCAGGCCCAGACCGCGGGCGCCGGGACGGGACTTGACGAGGCGGCACACGCGCTCGCTGATCCCGCTGCCGAGGTCGGCGATGACGGAGAAGTCGAGTGCGGCGATCTGTTCGTCGAGCAGGTTCCGCATCAGCGCCATGTCGGCCTGGGCCGAACCGAGCGCCACCATGGCCTCGTCGCGCAGCACGTCCTTGCCGAAGGCGCGTTCTCCGCGCGCGATGGACGCGGCGTTGGCGAAGACGTCGTGGTATCCGCCCACGCCCCAGGTGAAGAACCCTATTTTCCGGCGGAGTTCACCCCAGGCGGGGGTGGGCGTCACCCGGTCGTCCCTGACGTCGAGATACCCGAAGGCCTCCGCCGCCGACAGCAACGGGCGGAAAACGCTTTCATGGACCTGCCGGCGCCAGCAGTACTCCGGGATGTCGAGCCGGTCCGTCTCGTCGAACCAGGCGAACACCCCCAATCGCTCCAAGGCGAAAACGACATGCGTGGAGATGAATCCGTTGAACGCGGTGTCGGCGTCGAGCGGGGTGTTCGCGGTGCCCTGCCATTCGGCGGGACGGAAAACGCTTTCACCTAACTCTTGGAGGCCGTCACGGGAAAGGGGAGCAGTCACGAGAGGTGCCTTCCTGGTTTCGGTCGAATGCCGAGCTCCGGTCGAGCCGACGTCGAGCCGGTATTGAGTCGGTATCGAGCAGACCTCGAGCCGATGTCGAGCCGACGTTCCGTCGACGCCCGGCGTTCGAATCGGCGGCGACCCGGCTACACGCGGGGTGCGGTGGCGGCGATGTGTTCCACCGCCACCGCCAGTTCGCGCACGGTGGGGTGGTCGAAGAACAGCCGGTTGGGCAGCCGGACACCCAGCCGCCGACGCAGCCGGATGAGCACCTGCGTGGCTTTCAGGGAATGACCGCCCGCCTCGAGAAAGGGGGTGTCGTCATCGAAGTCGTCATGCCCGAGCACCTCGGTCCACGCGGCTCTGACCTGGTCTTCCATGGCCTGCGCGGGCGGTGTCACGGGCGGCCCGGAAGCCGGCCCGGAAAGCGGCCCGGAAAGTGGTCGGGAAAGCGGTCCGGAAGGCGGACCGGAATCAGGTCCAGCCGGTCCGGAAGGCAGACCCGAAGAAGGCCCGGAAAAGGGATCCGGACGTGTTCTCACGCCGTCGTCGTTCAAAAGGATTCCCCCGTGTCATGACGGATCACGGTCGATCGCCCCGTATGCGGCGCAGCCGTGGAACGGCCCCGCACATGGGCGTGGCTCGGTGAAGCTTCAATTGTTTTCCCCCGTAGAAACGGACGCTCCACCGGTCGGTCAAACCGGTTCGGTCCCTGAGGTGATTGCTCACCCTGGCGGCAGATTGCCGATATCGGAGAGTAGGCAGCGGCCATCGAGCCAGTCAAGGGTCGAATGTCGGCCAGCACTTAAACAGAACACCTTTGGCCAACGCTTCTACGCTGGGTGCGAAGCCGCCTCCACATTCACATGCATCGGCCATCCGGTTGGCCGAAAAGCGGGTTGACGGCCGAAACTCGGCCGCTCTACCGTCGGTGAGTCGATTGTGAACGCAGTATTTCAAGGGTTGCGTTCGAGGCCGACACCAACCGGCGTGACAGGGGGATTGATGTACGCCGAAACGGGGGAGACGGAACCGGCTGACCAACCGGTTCCCTATTCCGTCAGAGTCCTTTTCGAACTCCGATGATCCTTGGATCGGCGACCACCTGACCCGTGGCCGCCTGATCCCACGAAGGCCGCAGCCGGCCTTTCTCCATCATTCACACGGGGTCGACTTCCGCTGCCCGCCGCACAGCGCGCCGCTCTGCGCGCACCGCTGTACGGGCACCGGCATTCGTCACGAGATGCATCAAGGAAGCGTGTTGAGGCATGCCATTCTGGGCGCCGGGGGAGTCGGGCTCGCCCTCGGAGCGGCGCTGGCCCGCGCGGGCCACGAGGTCGTGCTGGTGATGCGGGAGTCCTCACGAGCCCGCTACCGCGGCGTGATCGACGTCCACAGCAAGCTGCACGGCGACCTCGCCGTCGAGGCACGCGCGGTGGAACGGCTCGACGAGCCGGTCGACGTCCTGTGGGTGGCGGTGAAGGCGCCGGCGCTGGACGCCGCCCTGACCCGGGTCGCCCCGCAGCTGACCCCCGACTCGGTCGTCCCCCTGCTCAACGGGCTCGACCATCCACGGCCGCTGCGGGCCAGGTTCGGACCCCGCCAGCTCGTCGGCGCGATCCTCATCGAGGCGGAACGCACCGCACCCGGCCGGGTGACCTGGCACTCCCTGTACGCGGAGATCAGCCTCGCGGCCACCGGCGACGGCCACGCCGGCGACGACCACACCTGCAACGGCCACGCCGGGGGCGCCCCCGATCCGGGCGCCGGAGCCGGTGGCCGGCGTCTCGGCGGGCTCGCCGAGGTCCTCGCCGACGCGGGTCTCGGCTGCACCCCGGAACGGGATCCGGCGAGCGTCCTGTGGCGCAAGCTGGTCCTCCTGCTGCCGTTGGCGCTGGCCACCACCGCCGCCGACGGCCCGCTCGGCATCGTCCGCCGACGGCTCGACCTGTCCGCCCTGCTGCACGACGCCGCCCGGGAAGTCTGTGCCGTCGCCGCGGCGGACGCCGTCGCCGTCGACGCCCGGAGCCTGCTGCACACCCTGGACACCCTGCCCGGCCGGACCGACACCTCCCTGCACCGGGACGTCACCGCCGGGGTCCGGCCGACCGAACTCGCCGCGCTCGCCGAGCCGGTGCTGCGCCGTGCCCGGGACCACCACGTGGCCGTACCCGCGCTGACCGAACTGGCCCGCAGGGCCGCGGAGCGGGAGCGGCAGGCGGAGATTCCCGCACCGCACCGATCCATCCACCGCAAGGGAGAAACGTCATGACAGTCGGTTCGGGCGAGACACTGGGCGAGGCCCTGGAGACGACCCTCAAGGAGATCCTCGTCGAGGACCTCTTCCTGGACGTGCCCACCGAACGCATCGGGGACGACGACGGCCTCCAGGACGTGCTGGGCCTGGACTCCCTCGGCTTCGTGGAGCTGCGCGCCCAGTGCGAGCAGCGCTTCGGCGTGTCCATCACGGACGCCGAGTTCACCCCGCTGCACTTCCACTCGGTGCGCACGGTGGCCGACCTGGTGCGCACCCTGCGCACGAGCGCGGCCGGCGAGCACCTGGCGGTCCCGCAGTGAGAGAACCGGCCTCCTCCGAGCAGCTGGACGTCTGGCTCGCCTGCCAGCGCGAACCGGAGTCCGACCGCTACAACGTCACCGTCGACCTGGAGTTCACCCCGGCCGTCGACATACCGGCGCTGCGTGCCGCACTCGGTGATGTGCTGACCGCCCACCCGGCCCTGCGCTGCGCCTTCGTCACCGAGGGCGGCGAGCTGTGGCGCACCACCGAGGCCGACCCGCCGATGGCCTTCGTCACCGACCGGCTCCCCGGCCGCTACGACCGTGCGCAGGCCCTCGCCCGCGCGGTCGTCGCCGGCCGTGCGCCCTTCGACCTGGCCACCGCACCGCTGCTGCGGGCGACGCTGCTGGCCGGGGAGGGCGGCGCGCTGCTCGCCGTCACGATGCACCACATCGTCTCCGACGGCTGGTCCAGCCGGATCCTCGCCGAGGACCTGGTGACGGCCTACCGCTCCCGGACGGCGGACGGCCCGACCCCGACCCCGGCTCCGGCTCCGGCTCCGGCTCCGGCTTCGGCTTCGGCCCCGCGCACGTCGTCCGGCATCGATGCCGACATCGATGCCGGACCCGGTACGGGTGCCGGATCCGGTACGGGTACGGGTACGGGTGCCGGTACGGGGACGGTTGCCGGTACCGCTCCCGGTGGTGCCGCCGTTCCTGTTGCCGGTGCCCAGGGGAATCACGACGCCGACGCCGACGCCGAAACCGACGCCGATGTCGACGCCGCCGCGGACGCCGACGCCGACGCGTACTGGACCTCCGTCCTGCGCGACGCCCCCGCCTCGCTCGCGCCCCCGCACGACCTGGTGCCGGAGGACGGTTTCCCCGGTCCCTCCGGCCGGGTGGAGGTGCTCCTGCCCGCCGAGGTGCACGCGGGCGTCCATGCCCTGGCCGCCGCCGAACGCGGCTCCCCCGCCGTCGTGCTGCTCGCCGCCTGGTCCGTGCTGCTGCACGCGTGGGCCGGGGAGTCCGAGGGCACCTTCGGCATGGTCTTCGCCGGCCGGCGGTACGCCGACGCCGAGCGCGTCGACCTGTTCAGCCGTGCGCTGCCGATGCGCGACCGGACGTCCCTCGACGACCGCTTCCTGGACGTGGCGGCCCGGCTGCGCGAGCAGATGCTCGACGCGATGGAGCACGCCCACCTCCCGGTGCGGCGGCTGCGGGCGATCCGCAGCGCACAGGCGAACGGGCCGGGCGTCGAGCGGACGGTGTTCATGTACACCCCCGCCTACGAGGACGAGTGGCAGGCCGGAGAGGTGACCGTCCGCCGCTTCGACCACCCGGACGAGACGACGAAGTACGAGTTCTCGGTCAACGTGCTGGAGGGCTCGGCCGGTACCCGGCTGTGCGTCTACTACGACACCGCCCGCTATCTCCCCGCCACCGCCGAACTGTTCGCCGAGGAGCTGCGCGAGCTGCTGGCCCGCGCGGTGGCCGCCCCGGACAGCACCTGCGGCGACCTGCTCGCCGCCTGCGACCCGGGGCTGTCCGGGGTCGCCGCGCACGGCGCGCCCGTCACGTCACCGGCGCCCGGCATCCCCCAGCTGGTCCTGCGGCACGCCGCCGACCGCCCCGACGCCATCGCCGTACGCCACGGCGAGCGCACCCTCGCGTACGGCGAACTCGCCGCCCGTGCCGGTGAGTTGGCCGGCTGGCTGCGCGACCGGGGGGTCGGCCCCGGCCACACCGTGGCCCTGCTGCTCGCCCCCGGCGTCGAGACCCCGGTCTTCTGGCTGGCGTCCGCCCTGGCAGGCGCCGCGTACCTCCCCCTCGACCCCGCCTATCCACAGGCCCAGCTCCAGCTGATCGTGGACGACGCCCGTCCCGCGGTCCTCGTCGTCGACCCGGACTGCGGACAGGTTCTCGACGTGCCGGAGGGCACGGCCGTCCCGGTCGACGAGGCCCTCGCGCGCGCTCGCGGCCGGTCGGCCCCCGAGCCGGCGCACGACGACAGCGCGACCCTGTGCGTCCTCTACACCTCCGGCACGACCGGCCGGCCCAAGGGGGTCGTCCTGCCGCACCGCGGCCTGGCGCGGCTCTTCGTACGGCCCGACTTCCTGCCGCTGGACGAGACGGACGTCGTCGCCCAGCTGTGCCCGCTCAACTTCGACGGCGCCAGCTACGAGATCTGGGGCGCCCTCACACACGGCGCGCAGCTGGTCGTCCTCGACAAGCATCTGGTGCTCAGCCCCCGTGAGATGCGCACGGTGGTCCGCGAGCGCGGGGTGACCACGCTGCTCGTGACGACACCGCTGCTCAACCGGATCATCGAGGACGCCCCGGATCTGCTCCAGTCGCTGCGGCGGGTGTACTTCGGCGGCGAGCTGATCTCCGTACGGCACATGCGCCGTGCGCTGCGCTGGTCCCGGCCGGGCGTCCTGCTGCACAGCTACGGCCCCACCGAGAACTCCTTCACCTCGACCTGGTTCCCGATCACCGACCTCGCGCCGAACGCCAGGACGGTCCCGATCGGCCGGCCCGTGCCCGGCACCGAGGTACGGGTGGTGCAGGAGGGCGGCACCCGTCCGGTGCCGCGCGGAGTTCCGGGCGAACTGCTGCTCGGCGGCGCGGGGTTGGCCGACGGCTATCTGAACGCGCCCGGGATGACGGCGGACCGGTTCGTCACCGACGGCACGACCCGGCTCTACCGGACCGGTGACCGGGTGCGCTGGCGTCCCGACGGCCTGCTGGAGTTCATCGGACGCAACGACAACCAGGTGAAGATCCGCAGCCAGCGCGTCGAACTCGGCGAGGTGGAGGCGGTGCTGGACGTACACCCGGCCGTCGGGTCGGTCTTCGTCACGACGCGCGTCAACCGGCGTGCCGAGAAGGAGATCGTCGCCTACGCGGTGGCCGCGCCCGGCACGGACGCCGACGAGATAGGCCGGCACGCCCGACTGCGGCTGCCCGCCTTCGCCGTACCCAGCCATCTGCTGCTGGTCGCGGAACTGCCGCTCACCCCGACCGGCAAGATCGACCGGCGTCGGCTGCCGGACCCGGAAGCGGCGACCCGGTCCACCCGGCCCGCCCCCGCTCCGGTCCCCGCCCGGGCCCTCGCATCGGACCCCGCACCGGAAGCGCCCTCCGTGGCTTCCGTGGCTTCCGTGAACTCCGGGGCTTCCGTGAACTCCGTCATGGAAGGCGTGCGCGCCGCCTGGCGGGCGGTGCTGGAGCACGACGGCTTCGGGGCCGACCGCAACTTCTTCGACGCCGGCGGCCATTCGCTGCTGCTGGTGAAGCTGCGGGAGCAGCTGCGGCTGACGACCGGCGCCGACGTCCCGGTCGTCGACCTGCTGCGCCATGTCACGGTCCGCGACCAGGCCCGTCTGATCGCCACGGCCCACCGGCCCGCGGGCGGGACAGCGGCCACAGCCGCCCTCGCACCCCGGCCCCCGCTCGAAGGCGTGCCCTCGACGCCGGCCGTCACGGCGCCGGTGCCGCCTCCCGGTCCGCGGATCATCGCCCTCTCCGCCGCCACCGCCGACGCCCTGGTCGTGGCCCGCGAGCGGCTGGCCGTCCATCTGGAGGCGAGCCCGGACCTGGCACTGGCGGACGTCGCGCACACGCTGGAGGTGGGCCGGCGGCACTTCGGTCACCGATGCGCCGTCGTGGCGTCCGACCTGGCCGAGGCGGTACGTGCCCTGCGCGCCCCGCACCCGGCGACGCCCGCCGCCCCCGGTTCGCCCCCGGCCGTGGTGTTCGCCTTCGCGGACGGCCCGCCGGACGGTGCCGGCCAAGCCGCCGGACCGCTCACTCGCCAGCTCGGCCTGGCCGACCGGTTCGCCGAACGCGGCGTGACCCCGGCGGCGGTGTACGGCGTGGGGACGGGACGGTTCGCGGCCGCGGTGGTGAGCGGCGCGCTCACGGCCGAGGAAGGCCTGCGGCTGGTCGCCGACGGGGCCGGCGCGCGCGTCCCCGTACCCCGCCGTCCCGCCCTGCTGTGGTCCACCGCGCTGGGTCCGCTCCTTCCCGACGGGCCCGCCCCGCAGGAACAGCATCTGTCCGCCGAGGCCGAACCGGCCAAGCTGCTCCGGGCGGCCGGTGACCGGCTCGGCGAAGTGGCCGTCCTCGACATCGCGGCCGTGGAGCCCGACGAGCGGGCCCTGCTGACGGCACTCGCGGCCCTGTGGTGCCAGGGCGCCGAGGTGCGGCTGACACCGGTCGGCCCGGCCCGCCGGCTGCGCCTGCCCGGCCACCCCCTGTCCTGGGCGTTTTCCGCGTCCCCGCTCCCCGCACATTCCTGAAGGAAGGTCCGCATGCCGCACGTACGTGGCGAAGCCGCCGTTCTCGTCGAACCCGGGCGCCTGGAGGTGGCGGAGGTCGCCTTCCGGGCGCCGGCCGAGGGCGAGGTCCTCGTCCGCAACACCGTGGCCGCCATCTGCGGCAGCGATGTGCACCGGGTGCGCGCCGAGTCCCCCTTCTTCCGGGACATGCGCGACCACCCCTACCCCTGCCCGGCGGGCTACCCGGGGCACGAGGGCGTCGGGGAGGTCGTCGAGAGCCGGTCGGCCCGCTTCTCGCCGGGCGACCTGGTGCTCACCGTGCCCAACCACGCCTACATGGCGTCGTTCGCCCGCTACCAGACGATCGCCGACCGGTTCCTGCTGCCGGTGAAGGGCACCGGTGCGCCGACCGTCCAGCTGATGGCGCAGCAGCTCGGGACCGTCGTCTTCGCGCTGAAGCGGTTCTGGCCGGAGCCCGTGCCGCCGGGGTCGACGGCCGCCGTGGTCGGCGTCGGCTCGGCGGGACTGCTGTTCCAGCAGCTGCTCAAGCACCGCGGTTTCGAGAAGGTCGTCGCGGTCGACCTGGAGCCGGGACGGCTCGCGGTGGCCCGCTCCCTCGGCGCGGACGCGACCGTGCACGTGCCCGGGCAGAGCGCCGAGGAGGTCGTCATGGAGGCGACCGGCGGCAAGGGCGCCGACCTGGTCGTCGAGGCGGCCGGCACCGACGGGGCGCGCGAGCACGCGATGCGGATGGTCGGTCAGCACGGCCGGCTGGGCTTCTTCGGCATGCCCGAGGACTACGACATGCGCATCCCGTACGCCCATCTCTTCGTCCGCCAGGCGCAGTTGATCACCGCGGTCGGCGGCGCGCAGCTGGAGCCGGGGCTCCCCTCCTTCCGGACCGCGCTGGAGCTGATCGGCGACGGCTCGATCCGGGTCGACGACCACATCACCCACACCTTCGACATCAAGAACATCGCCGACGCCTTCGACCTCGCGCACAACCGGCAGGACGACGTCGTCAAGATCGCGCTCACTTTCGGCTGACGGGAGGACAGGCATGTCGGAACTCGCCAAGCACTCGGCCCCGGTGGCCGTCATCGGCGTCGGCGGCCGTTTCGCCGAGGCGCCCGACGCAGGGGCGTTCTGGGACAACCTCGTCGCGGGCCGGGACTGTTTCCGGCGGGAGCCGGTCCCGGTCGTGGAGGACCTCGGCGAGGACCGGCTGCGGGTCCACTCGTGGGGAATCGCCCCGCGCCGGGACACCTACGATCACACGCTCGTCGGCGTCGAGGGCCTGGACCCGCAGCACGGCATCCTCCAGGAGTCGCTGTGGCAGGCGGCCGAGGACGCCGGGGTCAGGCTGTCGGCGATCGCCGACCGGACCGCCGTCTACGCCGGCTGCGCCCGCACCAAGCATGTGCCGCGGGCCGCCTTCGACGACGTGGTGCGGGTGGACCCGACGTTCGCCGGGCCCTACTTCTCCTACCTCCAGGACCTGTGGGGCGAGTCGCTGATGCTGGACTCGGCGTGCGCCACCTCCACGGTGGCCGTCCAGCTCGCCTGCCAGAGCCTGCGCGCGCACGCGTGCGACTACGCGCTGGCCGGGGCGGTGGCCATCCAGGAGGACGCCGACGGCTCCTATCTGCGGACCCCGCGCAGCATCTACTCCACCGAGGGCATCGTGCGGCCCTTCGACCGCCGTCACAACGGCGTCGTGCCCGGCGACGGCTCCGGGGCCGTCCTGCTGCGCAGACTGGACGACGCCCTGCGCGACGGCGATCCGGTCTACGCCGTCATCCGGGGCGGCGCCGTCACCAACGACGGGCGGGCCAAGCCCGGGTTCGTCATCCCCGGCGTCGACGGCAAGGTCCGCGCGGTGCGCCGGGCGCTGGAGGCGGCGGGCCTGACCGGGGCCGACGTCGACTACGTCGAGACGCACGGCGTCGGCATCCCGCTGAACGACCAGATCGAGGCGACCGCGCTGATCGAGGCCCTCGGCACCGACGGGCCGCCGGTGGCGGTCGGCTCGGTGAAGGCCTCGGTCGGCCACTGCGACACCGCCGCCGGCATGGCGGCCCTGATCAAGACGTGCCTCGCGATCGACCGCGGCTTCCTGCCCGCGACCCCGAACACCGAGGTCCCCATCGAGGAGTTCACCGGGCGCGGCGAACGCTTCGGCATCCTCCCCGAAGGCCGCGCCTGGCCCACGAACGGCCGCCCACGCACGGCCGGCCTGATGTCGGCCGGCGTGGGCGGCACCAACGCCTTCCTCGTCCTCGAGGAAGCCCCGGCCCACTGACACCGGTCTGCCGGGCTCATCAGTTTCCGTTCCGCGTTTTCATTCCGCGTTTTCACCTGCCGAGGAGCACGCATGTCCGTCACCGCCGACCTCTACATCGAGGTCAAGAACTTCTACGCCCGCCAGATGCGCGTCCTGGACGACCTGGACATCGAGCGTTTCACCGCGACCTTCACCGAGGACGGCTCGGTCGCCCATCCCCACCGCGGCGAGAAGGTGGAGGGCCGCGAGGCGATGCGCACCAAGATGAAGAGCATGCTCCCGATGTACGAGGGGCTGGTCACCCGCCACTGGTTCGACCACTTCCTGATCGAGCAGACCGAGGGCGAAGGCCTGCGCGTCACCTACTACTCGCTGGTGACCCAGACGAACACGAAGGACGAGGTCCACTTCTTCTCCTCGTCCAGCGTCGAGGACCAGATGGTGCGCGAGGAGGGTGAACTGCGCATCCGGGAGCGCGTCATCCACCGCGACAACCCCAAGTACGGCCGAGTGATCTGACCCCCGCCCGCGCATCCGTGAACCGCCGAAGGAGGGCAGAGCAGATGGCAGAGCAACCGGCGCGGCAGCCGGCGGAACGGCCCACGGAGTCCTGGGAACCGCCGCCGGCCGAGTGGAACGACACGGCGCGGCCGTTCGAGGACCGGGTGAGCATGATCGACCTGATCGAGCGGCGCGTCCGGGAGTCCCCCGACGCACCCGCCGTCCGCCTCGGCGAGGGGGAGGTCAGGACGTACGGGGAGCTGTGGGCCGCCTCGGGTCTGCTCGCCCGCTTCCTCGGCGGTCACGGGGTGGGCCGAGGCGCGTTCGTCGGCATCCTGCACGAGAACTCGTGGGACAGCGTGCTGGCGGTCGTCGGTGTGCTGCGCACCGGCGCCGCCTACGTGCCGCTGGACGCGCGCTGGCCGGCCGCCCGGATCGCGGCGCCCGTGCGCCAGTCGGGCATCGGGTGGCTCGTCACCGGCCATGCGCTGGCGCGCCGCGCGGAGGAGGCCGGGCTGCTCGCGGGCACCGGCGTGCGGCTGGTCTGCACGGATCTGCGGGCCGCGGTCCCGGACCCGCTGGACACGGAGGCGGTGGGCCTGTTGTGGGACGCCGTCGCCGAGGACGAGGACCTGGGCCGGGCCTCGGGCTTCAACCAGAACCCCGGCGACGGGATCTCCGCCGCGCACATCGACACCTACGTCTCGCACGTGCGCGACCTGGTGCTGTCGACCGCTCCGGCGGGACGGCGGCCCCGGGTCGTCGAGGTGGGCTGCGGTGCCGGCCTGATCGCCGGCGCGCTGCGGGACCGGGTGACCGGCTACACGGGCGTCGACGTGTCGGCCGTCGCACTGGAGCGGGCGGGGCGGGAGGCCGGCGAGGAGGCACGGTTCGTACGGGCCGCGGCGGCCGACCTCGGCCGGGTGGTGGCCCCGGCGAGCGCGGACGTCGTCCTCCTCGCGAGCGTCGCCCAGTTCTTCCCCGGGTTCGAGTATCTGCGGTCCGTGCTGCGGGACGCCGTGGGCGCACTGGCGCCGGGCGGGGCGGTGGTCCTCGCGGATCTCGCCGACCTCGCGGAGCCGGGCGAGGGACCCGACTCCGGTCATCTGCGGGTGCCCGCCGAGTGGTTCGGGCAGCTCGCCGCCCGACTCGGCCTGCCGGTACGGGCGGAGATCCACCGGCGCGGCGGGGACGGCTGGCCGCGGGTCCTGCGGGACCGGTACGACGTCGTCCTGCGCCTCGCGCCACAGGACGCGGCCCCGACGTACACACCGGTGATCAGCACCTGGAGCGACGTCGAGGAGGCCCGCGCCCTGCCGCTGCCGGCCGGCCCCGGCGCCGACGACACCGCGTACGTCATCTTCACCTCGGGCTCCACCGGCGTGCCGAAGGGCGTGTCGGTGCGCCACCGCAGTGCCGTCAACGTCATCCAGTGGGTGAACGAGACCTACGCGGTGGGTCCGGACGACTGTCTGCTGTGGGTCACCGCGCTCACCTTCGACCTGTCCGTCTACGACCTGCTCGGCGTGCTCGCGGCGGGCGCCAGCCTGCGCGTGGTCCCCGCCGTCGAATTGTCCGACGGCGAGCGGCTGCTGGACATCATGCTGCGCGAGCCGATCACCTTCTGGGACTCGGCGCCGGCCGCGCTCGGCATGGTGATGTCCTTCACCGACGAGCCGATCGGTACGGACGGGACGGATGGGACGGGTGGGACTGCCCGTACGGGCGGGGCGGACGAGTCGGCCGGCAGGAGCGGGTCGGCCGGCAGGAGCGGGTCGGCCGGCCCGGTCCACTCGGCCGGTTCGGCGGACGGCGGTCCGCTGCCGAGCCTGCGCCTGGTCTTCCTCAGCGGCGACTGGGTGCCGTTGACCCTGCCCGGCCGGGTCCGGTCCCGCTTCCCGAAGGCCCATGTGGTGGCGCTGGGCGGCGCGACCGAGGCGACGATCTGGTCCAACCACTTCGACGTCGGCGAGATCGATCCGGCCTGGACGAGCATCCCGTACGGCAAGCCGATCCAGAACGCCCGCTACTACGTCCTGGACGGCGACCGCAAGCCGTGTCCGATCGGCGTCGAGGGCGATCTCCACATCGCGGGCGTGGTCGTGGCCGACGGGTATGTCGGCGATCCGGAGCTGTCGGCCGCGAAGTTCACGGCCGACACCGTGAACGGCCCGGCGGACGAGTCCATGTACGCCACGGGCGACCGGGCCCGCTGGATGGCCGACGGCAACCTGGAGTTCCGGGGCCGCCGGGACGACCAGGTCAAGGTCCGCGGCTACCGGATCGAGCTGGGCGAGGTGCTGGCCGCCCTGCGCCAGGTGCCGGGGGTGGTGGACTGCGCGGTCACCACGCTGCGGGGCGAGGAGGGACCGCAGATCGTGGCGGCCGTGGCCGTGGGCGGCTCGGAGCCGTTGCCGGGCGGCGGGTTCGTCCGCCGCCACCTCGCGCAGAGCCTGCCCAGCTACATGCTCCCGGAGCATGTGCTCGTCCTGCCGGCCCTGCCGGTCGGCCCCACGGGCAAGGTCGACCGGGACCGGCTGGCCCGCCTGGCCGCCCGCCCCCGGAACCGCCGCCGAACCTGAGCGGGGGCGGGACGCACGGCGGTCGCCGACGTCCCGCCCCTCGGGCCGCACCCGCTGCGCGGTCGGGCCGCCGCGAGGCCCGACCGCGCAGGTCCTGGACCGTGTCCGGCCTAGCCGCGCACGCCCAGCTTCCACACCATCGCGGCGACGGCGTCGCTGTTGACGTCCAGGGCCCGCCTGTCGATGTTGGCGGGGGTGTCACAGGCCTGGTGGTAGCACTTGTCCATGGCCTCACCGGCGGTGCCGCCCCACTTCGCGGCCTGCTCGGGGGTCTTGATCTCGGCGGATCCGGTGAAGATCCCGCCCACCGCGACGCCCTTGGCCAGGAACGGCTCGTGGTCGCTGCGGCCGTTGAGCGCGGTCGCGGGCTCGGTGGGGATGCCCTTGTCGGTGAAGTACCGGTCGAAGTGCCGGGCGACCTCCGGGCTCTGGTCATAGACGAAGTACCCGGGGTTCGGTGAGCCGATCATGTCGAAGTTCAGATAGGCGGTGACCTTCGACAGTTCGGCCGCCGGCAGGGTGTTCACGTAGTGCGTGGACCCGATGTAGGTCTCCTCCTCCGTTCCCCAGAAGCCGAAACGGAGGTGCTGGGAAGGGGTGACGTTCTTCGCGGAAACCGTCAGCGCGGTCTCCAGGATCGCGGCGACACTGGAGCCGTTGTCGTTGATTCCCGGGCTGGTGTCCACCGAGTCGAGGTGCGCCCCGACCATGAGGACTTTCCCGGTCCGGCCGCCCTTGGGCCAGTCGGCGATCAGATTCCAGCTCTTCTTTCCGCCGAACTCGAATTCCTGGAGCGAGGTGACGAATCCAGCGGCGTCCAGCTTTTTCTTCACATAATTCACGGAGGCCTGATAACCGGCCGTGCCATGGGCCCGGTTTCCGTTGTTCGCGTCGGAGATACGCTGGAGCGCGTCCAGGTGCCGCATCACTGCGGTGACGGAGATATCGGGCGCCGAACCTGCCTGAGCAGGCTCTTCCGCATGCACGCCGACTGTTGTCAGCATCAGGACGGACAGCGTGGACGCCGCGACGACGGCCGGACGAGACGGCTTGAAAGGCACAGCTGGTGGTTCCCTTCTCGGTGCAAGCAGTTGATCTTCCCGAATGCTTCCACGAAGCCCGCACCAAAGCCAACGGAATTCAACGGACTTCACAAACGGAACCGTCCGGACGCTCCTTTTGCGCCACGTCGGCCACAACGGCTTTCTCTCCAGAAGGCCCACCGGAAATCACCTGCGGAAGACCGCCGCCACGCCGAAAAAGCGCATCGATTCATGACGCGTTTCGCACTCCGGAGAACCGGCCCGGGAACCAGCCCCAGAACCATCCCAAGAATCGAACCGACAACCGGGTCGAGATCCGGGCCAGGATCCGGGTCGAGAAACCAGGTCGAGAACCGGGCCGAGAAACCGGTCCGGCGGAACTGCGGGACCGCACCGCGCGCGACCGGATCACGGGACTCGTTCGTGAGCCCGGACGGCCGGGCACTTCGCCGCACCGACGGCCGGCGGTTCACCCCGCCACACCCCACCCCGCCACACCCCACCCCGCCACACGCCACCCCGCCGCAACCCGCCCGCCACACCCCGCCCGGCGCACTGCTCTCCCCGCATCCCGCCCCGCGCATCCGCCTCCCCGCCCTTCCCCACCCGCCACCGGCGGCACGGACGTTACGTGCCCGAAACCTTGACGATCACATCCCCGGGTGCCACGATTCCGGCGCCGCCATGTTTACGTAAACATCAGCCACCCCGGGACGTTGATGTTTACGCAAACATCGCGTGGCGGCCGCCGCCCAGCCCGCGCGTCCCCCAGCGCCGAGCCGCCTCTCCTGAAAGGGCACGTCATGCGCAAGACCCCCACCAGAGCCCCCCGCACCCCCCGCCTGCGCGCCGCACTCGTCGCGGTCGCCGTCGCAGCCGTCACCGGCACGACCCTGGCCGGCAGCCCGGCCGCCGCCTCCTCCTCCGGCGCCGCGCCGACCACCGACACGACCCAGTTCAAGGGCGTGAACTGGGCCGACCCGCGCGACAACTTCGCCGACGACCTCCTCCAGCTGTCCGGTCTGTCGACCACGGACACCTACCGGCAGACCTACGCGAAGGCGACCCGGATCATCGCGGCGTTCCGCGCGAACCTCGGCGCCAACACCGTGCGGCTGCCCATCAACCCGTACACGGTCGACGGCGCCTACTGGAAGTCCTACCGCGGGGTCATCGACGCGGCCTCTGACCAGGGCTTCAAGGTCATCGTGTCCTACTGGGAGGGCACGGGCGCGCAGAAGGACGGCTTCATCGACGACACGGCCACGTACTGGCCGATGTGGGACACCGTCGTCAAGGCGTACAAGAACGACAAGCACGTCTACTTCGAGCCGATGAACGAGCCGCACGGCTACACCGACACCGAGTGGGCCGACATCGCGGCCACGTGGCTGTCGACGTACTCGAAGGTCCCGCGCAACCGGGTGTTCGTCAGCGGTGCCGGCTACAACGACCACGTCACCTCGGTCTGCGCCGACCCGCGGCTGAAGGGCACGTACCTCTCCCTGCACCACTACGGGTTCTGGAAGGACTACGCGACCTACGACCAGTGGGTGGCCGACCTGAAGGTGCGCATCGGCGACTGCGCGAACCGGACCGTCGCGGACGAGTTCGGCGCCCCGATGACGACCGGGCTGAACTACAACGTGAAGACGCCGGACAACAACTTCGTCAACTACGTCCAGGCCGTCACCGACACCTTCCGCGAGCTGAAGATGGGCTCCGTGTACTGGCCGGGTCTGCGCACCGACGACACGTACTCGGTGCAGACCCTCACCGGCACCACCGCCCGCCCCTGGCTGGCCACCACCAACCAGTCCGGTGCCGACCGCCTCGCCTGGGCCTGGGGCCGCGGCAAGCCCGTCAAGGGCTGAGACGACAGCGACCGAGACGGCGAGGGCCGAGCCCGTCAAGGGCCGGGGCGGCCATGGACCGGGCGTGCGAGGACCGATGCGGTCAAGGGCTGAGGCGCTCGGACGCACGGGCCTGAGCCGCCTTGCCCGACCGGTCCCGGCAGCGGCCCCCACCGCGCCCGGCCCGACCGGTCACCGTCACCGGGCCGGCCGACCTGACGGCCGGCCCGGTGGCGGCTTTCCCGTCTAGACCGACGGCTCCCCGCCGGGGCCCGCGTCGACGTGGTCGGCGACGAGAGCGGCGAACTCGTCGGGCGCGGCGAGCCGGACGCCCAGGGTCTCGGCCTTGGTCCGCTTGGATCCGGCGCCCTCACCGGCGACGACCAGGCTGGTCTTCTTGGAGACGCTGGAGGAGGAGCGGCCCCCGGCGCGCTCGATGAGCTCGTTCATCTGGTTGCGGCTGAGCTTCTCCAGCGCCCCGGTCATCGCGCCGGTGACGACCACGGTCATCCCGGCCAGCGGCCCGGCGGCGGCTACGGCCCGCGCGCCCTCGCCGTCGGTGGCGTCCGTCGCTTCGGTCCCGTCGGCCGTCGGTGGGGCGGGCGGGGTCGCGCCGGGCTCGGTCATGTTCACCCCGGCGGCGACGAGTCTGTCGATGAGCGGGGCGAGTTCGGCGAGTTCGGCGACGATGGACGGGGCCTTCTCGGTGCCGATGCCCTCGACCTGCTGGATCGCTTCGGCGTCGGCGGCCCGCAGCAGGTCCATGGTGGCGAAGTGGCGTGCGATTCGGCGGGACATGGAGCGGCCGGTGCCACGCACGCCGAGGGCGCACAGGACGCGCGACAGCGGTTGGTTCTTGGCCGCGGAGAGCGCGGCGAGGAGGTTGTCGGTGCTGGTCTCCCCCATCCGTTCCAGGCCGAGGAGCTGGTCGCGGGTGAGGGCGAACAGGCCGGCGAGGTCGGTGACGAGTCCGGCCTCGACGAGTTGGACGACCCGGGTGTGGCCGAGCCCCTCGATGTCGAGCTGGTCGCGTCCGGCGGCGTAGGAGAGGGAGGCGACCAGGTGGCAGTCGCGGCCGTTGACGCAGCGCCAGCGCTGTTCGCCGGTGTCGATGCCCGATCCGCAGCGCGGGCACACCTCGGGGAACACGATGGGCTGTTCGTCGCCGGTGCGCAGATGGGCGACGGGCGCCTCGATGCGTGGGATGACGTCTCCGGCCCGGTGGACCATGACGTGGTCGCCGAGGCGCAGGTCGCGGCGGGTGATGTCGGCCGCGTTGTGGAGGGTGGCGTAGGTGATGGTGGAGCCGTCGATGCGCACCGGTTCCAGGACGGCGCGGGGGGCGATGATGCCGGTGCGGCCCACGTTCCACTCCACCGCCAGCAGCCGGGTGATCTTCTCGACGGCTGGCAGTTTGTAGGCGGTCGCCCAGCGCGGGGCGCGTGAACCCGATCCGGCCGCCCGCTGGTCGGCGGCGAGGTCGGCCTTGACGACGATCCCGTCGATCCCGAACGGCAGCGAGGCGCGCAGCCCGGCGATCTCGGCCACCCGGGCGAGGACCTCCTCGCCGGTGCTCGCGGTGATGCCGGGCACGGCCGTGGTCGCGGTGGTGTTCACGCCGTAGCCGCCGGTCCGGGTCATGAGGTCGCTGTGCGCGCTCTCCTCCAGCAGCGCGGCCAGCGCCGGTTCGGTGTCGTCCAGGGGCAGCAGCCCGTAGCCGAAGAAGGTCATCGGCACGGTGTACGCGCGGTCCTTCGCGCGCAGGGTGCCCGCCGCGGCGTTGCGCGGGTTGGCGAACGGGGCGCCGCCGTGCGCGGTGCGTACCTCGTTGGCGTGCTCGAACTGGGCGTTCGTCATCAGGACTTCGCCGCGCACCTCGACGCTCACGGGCTCCGTCAGTTCGTCCGGCAGGCCCTCGACGGTGCCGATCGCGTGCGAGACGTCCTCCCCGGCCGTCCCGTCGCCCCGGGTGATCAGCCGTGTGAGGCGGCCGCGGGTGTAGCGGGCCGCGATCGCGAGGCCGTCCAGCTTCGGTTCGACACTGAACGGGGTGACGTCGTGGCCGACGCGCCGGGTGAGCGAGGCGGTCCACGCGGTGAACTCCTCGGCGGAGAAC
Organism: Streptomyces sp. NPDC002884; assembly: GCF_040295245.1. Classification (NCBI taxonomy): domain Bacteria; kingdom Bacillati; phylum Actinomycetota; class Actinomycetes; order Kitasatosporales; family Streptomycetaceae; genus Streptomyces; species Streptomyces sp. NPDC002884. The sequence continues at coordinate 572,456 of NZ_JBEOVB010000001.1, forward strand.
ACGTTGTCCAGGCTCAGCATCGCTCTCGTGTGCGGGACATCGCCCTCGACGGCTCCGCCGGCGACCTTGCCGGTCGGCGAGTCGGGCAGCACCTGCTCCGGGTGCTCGTCCTCCCACGCCGAGATGGCGCGCACCAGCCGGTCGTAGGCGTCGTCGTCCAGCACCGAAGTGCCACCCGCGTAGTAGGCGGCCGACGCCTTCACCGCGTCCTCGATCGCCTGCGCGTAGGCGACGGCGTCCACAATCACTGCACCGGGTGTTGTCATGCCCCACATCCTGCCTCCCACCACTGACAACGCCACGGAAGGAGAGGGCGGGACGGACTCGCGGGCGCGGTCCCGCGGCCCGGACACGCCGTTGATCCACCCGCCGCCCACCCCATAGGTTCCGGGGCATGACGAACGTGACGAACGTACGGGTCGGCGTGATGTACGACCGCGACTGGGCGCCCGAGGAGTTGCCCGGGTTCGCGCGGCGGGCCGAGGCGCTCGGGGTGGACGACCTGTGGGTGGTCGAGGACCTCGGCTGGAACGGCGGGGTGTCGGCGGCGGCCGTGGCGCTGGGGGCGACCGAGCGGCTGCGGGTGGGCATCGGGATCGCACCGGCGCCGTTGCGCAGTCCGGCGTTGCTGGCGATGGAACTGGCCACGCTGGCGCGGGTGTTCCCCGGGCGGCTGGTGGCCGGGATCGGGCACGGAGTGCGGGAGTGGATGGAGTCGGCCGGTGTCGCTCCCCGGTCGCCGCTGGCTCTCCTGGAGGAGACGATCACCTCCGTGCGCGCGTTGCTGCGCGGTGCGCGGGTCGACCTCGATGGACGTGAAGTGCGTCTGGACGGGGTGCAGTTGGTGCATCCGCCGGTCCAGGTTCCGCCGGTGGTGGCGGGCGTGGTCCGCCCTCGCTCCCTCGAACTGTCCGGCCGGGTCGCGGACGGCACCCTGATCGCCGAGGGGCACGGCCCGCGGGACCTGGAGAACACCCGGGCCCTCACCGCCAAGGGCGGGGCCGGCCCCGACCACACACTGACCGTGCTGTCCTTCGCCTGCGTGGGCGACGACCCCGAGCAGGTCGCGCGGATCCTGCACCCGCACACGGAGGGCCACGGCGCCTGGCTGGGCCGCCCGCAGGAGGAGGTGTTCACCGTCTCGGGCACCCCCGCGCAGGCCGTCGCCGACATCCGGGCCCTGAAGGACTCCGGCGCCGACACCGTCGTCCTGCGCATCGTCGGCCCCGAACCGCTGCGCCAGCTCGAAGCCGTGCTGACGGCTTTCGGACGCTGAACGGGTGGCCGGGCGGCCCGGACCGGCCCCGGGGCGCCCGGCCGGAACTCCGGGCCACCGTCCGGGCGTTCCCTCGTGGGTGGCGTACGACAACGGGGCCGTGCGTCCGTGAGCGGAACAGCGGGGTGAGGCATGGCGCGCCTACTGGTCATCGGCGGCGGGATCGCCGGCACGGCGGCGGCTCTGGCGCTGGACAAGGCGGGCCAGGAGGTCGCCGTGTACGAGGCGCATCCCGACTCCGCCGAGGACATCGGCGCGTTCCTCACCCTCGCGAGCAACGGCCTGCGGGCCCTCGCACAGCTCGACGCGACCCCCGCGGTCACCGCGATCGGCTTCCCGCTCACCACCATGCGGCTGCTGGACGCCCGGGGCGGCGAGGTGGCCCGCGCTCCGCTCGGCGAGGCCGACGACCCCGGGCTGCGGTACCGGTGCCTGCGCCGCGGCGAACTCGCCGCGGCCCTCCGGGCGGAGGCCGGCCGCCGCGGCATCGGTGTCGTCCACGGCGCCCGGCTCGCCTCCGTAGAGAGCGGCTCCGAAGGGGTCACCGCGCACTTCACCGACAGCAGCACGGCGACGGGCGACCTGCTGCTCGGCGCCGACGGCCTGAACTCCACGGTCCGCCGGGCCATCGCCCCCGCCGCACAGCCCCGTTACGCGGGGCAGCGGGTCTTCTACGGCTGCGCCACCGGCGCGCCGGCGGCCGGGGAGGACGAGGCCGCGTGCATCACGATGATCCGCGGCAGCGGGGCCGCCTTCGGCCACACGACGTCACCGGAAGGCGAGACGTACTGGTTCGCCCGGGTCACCGCCGACGCCCCGCTGACCGCCGACGAGATCGCGCACGCCGCCCCCACCCAATGGCGTGACCTGCTTGTTCCGTTGCTGCGCGAGGACGCCACGCCCGCCGCGGACATCGTCGCGGCCACCACGGCCCCCGTCCTGGTCACCAACGCGACCGAGATGCCGTGCGGCACGCCCTGGCGCTCCGGCCGGACCCTGCTCATCGGCGACGCGGCCCACGCGGCGTCCCCCGCGACCGGACAGGGCGCCTCCATGGCCCTGGAGGACGCGGTGATCCTCGCCAAGTGCCTGCGCGACGCCCCGGACACCGAGGCGGCGCTCGCCCACTACGAGGCGCTCCGCCGCCCCCGCGTGGAACACAACACGACCGTCAGCGGCAACATCTCCCGCGGCGTCCACACCCCGCGGCCCCGCACCCCCGGGAACCCGCCCCCGGCCCGGCCCGACGAGGAACTCACCCGCCAGCTGGAGTGGACCACGGCCCTCCTGTGACCAGCACGGTCCGCGAACTCCCGGCTCCGCACAGCGACTTGCCGGGGTGCCCGGTCGGGCGCTCGCTACGATCCTCGGCGTGTGCGCAAACATCATGGTCGCCGAAGACGACGCGAAGCAGGCAGAACTGGTGCGTCGCTACCTCGAGCACGAGGGACACGCGGTCACGGTCGTCGAGGACGGCCGTGCGGCTCTCGAGGAGGTCCGGCACCGGGAACCCGACCTGCTCGTCCTCGATGTGATGATGCCCCGGGCCGACGGCCTCGACGTGGTACGCATCCTGCGCGCCGAGGACCGGGAGATACCGGTCCTGATGCTGACGGCCCGCAGCACGGAGGACGATCTCCTGCTCGGGCTGGATCTCGGCGCCGACGACTACATGACCAAGCCGTTCAGCCCCCGTGAACTGGTGGCCCGGGTCCGCACGCTGCTGCGCCGCAACCGGCGCGCCGCGGCCCCCTCCCCCGCCGTCGACCCCGCGCCCGTGCCCGGCCCCGCGCCCGCCGGGGCCGAGGCCGAGTCCGACGACGCGCTGACGGTCGGCACGCTCCGGGTCGATCCGGTCCGGCACGAGGTGTCGGTCGGCGGGACACCGGTCGTGTGCACGCCCGGCGAGTTCCGCATCCTCGCCGCGATGGCGGCGGAACCCGACCGGGTGTTCACCAGGCAGCGGCTCCTGGCGGAGCTGCACGGCTTCGACAAGTACATCAGCGGCCGCACCGTCGATGTGCACGTCATGCATCTGCGCAAGAAGATCGAGCGGGCCCCGCGGCGGCCGGTCCGGCTGCTCACCGTCTTCGGCGTCGGCTACAAGCTGACCGACCCGGCCAAGGGAGCACGCCGTGCGTCGTCGTGACGAGCGGGCGGCACGGACGCGGCTGCCGCTCCGCAGGAGCCTGCTCGGCCGGCTGCTGACCGTGTCGGCGCTCGTGGCCTTCTGCTCGGTCGCCGCCACCGCCTGGCTCGCCGTGCAGACGACCTCCGTCGCGATCCGCCAGGAGCAGGGGCGCAACCTCAGCACCGACGCGAGGATCTACGACACCCTGCTGGGCTACGCGGCCGGCCATCCCGACTGGGCGGGCGTCGACGGCACCGTACGGGATCTGGCCCGGGAGTCCGGGCGCCGGGTCGTGCTGACCACCGAGGACCGGCAGCCGCTCTTCGACTCCGCCGCCGGCGCCCCGCCCGCCGCCGAGCTGCCGGCGCAGGCTTCGGCGGTCGTCGACCCGCTGTCGGTCGACACCGTGCTGGTGCCCGACGCCGTTCCGGTCGGCACGGACCGCGTCGATCCACGGGCCGTCGGGCCCTTCCTGCTGCCCGCGAAGGAACGAACGCTCCTGCGCAGGGCCACCACCCGCAGCGCGGAGTGCCTCGCGGGAATGGGGATCGCCGCGGACGTCGTCGACAGCCCCAGCGGGCGGCCCTGGGTCCGGTTCGTGAGCGACGGCACCGACCGCGACAGCGAGCTGAAGTGCCTGTCCGTCGACGGCGCCGGTACCACCGCGACCGAGGACAAGGCCCTGCGGGCGCTGGAGCAGCTCGCCGACGCCTGTCTGAAGCGGCAGGGCCGCACGGGCGTGAAGCTGAACCTGGATCTGTCCTGGGACCGGGGATACGGGCAGGAAGGCACGGATGTCGGCTCGTCGGCGCCCGTCCCCGTGCCCGACACCGGCCTCACCAAGGAAGAGGCGATCGAGCGGCGCAGGGCCGAGGAGAAGGCGGCCGCGGCGGGCGTTCCGGCGGACGGCAGGAAGACGGTCTCGGACGAAGGCGCGGACCAGGCCCGCGGCAGCGGGTACGACCGGGCCGTGGCCGCCTGTGTCGGCAGCGCCCGCCGTGAACAGCTCACGGCCTATGTCGCCGCGCCCGCCCTGCTGTTCATCGACGGCCCCGGCGCCGTCAGCGTGCCCGGTTTCGACCTCTCACCGGCCAACACCGCGCGCATCGCCGGAGTCACGGCCCTCGTCCTCGCCCTCACCGTCGGCGCCTCGGTGATCGCCGGAACCCGGCTGGTACGCCCGCTGCACGCGCTCACCGGCGCCGCCCAGCGGATGCGGGACGGCCTGGACTCGGCTCCGGTGCCGGTCGGCGCGGACAACGAGATCGGACGCCTCGCGCTGGCCTTCAACGACATGGCCGCGCACCGGACCCGGCTCGAGGAACAGCGCAAGGTGATGGTCAGCGACGTCGCCCACGAACTGCGCACCCCGCTGAGCAACATCCGTGGCTGGCTGGAGGCGGCGCACGACGGTCTGGCCGAGCCGGACCCGGCGTTCGTCTCGTCGCTCCTCGACGAGGCGGTGCAGCTCCAGCACCTCATCAACGATCTCCAGGACCTGGGGGCCGCCGAAGCGGGCGCGCTGCGGCTGCACCTGGAGCCGGTGACCGTCGGCGACCTCCTCGGCCAGGTCGCCGCGGCGCACCAGGGGCCGGCCGAGACCGCGGGTGTGACCCTGAAGGTCGCCACGGCGCCCGGCGCCCCTCCCCCGCCGCCGGTCGAGGCGGACCCGGTCCGGCTGCGCCAGGCCGTCAGCAACCTGCTCTCCAACGCGGTACGCCACACCCCGCCAGGTGGCCGGGTGACGCTGCGTTCGTACGTCACGAAGGGCGGGGACGAGGTGGCCGTGGAGGTGTCCGACACCGGCAGCGGCATCCCGGCGGGCGATGTCCCGCATGTGTTCGACCGCTTCTGGCGGGCGGAGAAGTCCCGCAACCGCAGCACCGGCGGCAGCGGCCTCGGGCTGGCGATCGTGCTCAAGCTGACCGAGGCGCACGGGGGCACGGTGACCGTGGAGAGCACCGAGGGAGAGGGCTCCGTCTTCACCCTGCGGTTGCCCGCCATGACCGACGGGAACGCCGAGCGGCCGAGAAGCGGCGAGGGGACCCCCGTCCGACCCTGATGCGACGACCCTGATGCGATGACCACGGCGCTCTGACAGCTTCTTCACAAGTGACGGCAAGTCTTCGGTCATGCCCGCGGCCACCGAGGCCGGGCTGGAACTGGAGTCCTACATGTCCCGCCGTCCCATCCTGCGTCTCGCCGTGCTGACCGCCCTCGCCGGCGGCGCGCTGCTCGCCCCCGCCACCGCGGCCCTCGCCGCCGACCCGTCCCCGGCGGCGTCCGCGCCGACGGACGGCAGGGACACGACCGTGGACCAGAAGAAGGCCGAAGACGCCAAGACCAAGGAGGAGGAGGCGGTCGCGGCCCGGAAGGCCGAGGCCGCCAAGCAGCTGCCGCGGGGCGGCGTCGACGCGGGCGAGGCCCCGGCCGGCGGCAGCGGCTCCGGCACCACCGCTCTCGTCGGTTCCGCCGCCGGCGCCCTGCTGCTCGCGGGCGCGGGCACCTTCGTGGTACGCCGCCGCGCCGCCGGCCGCCCCACCGGCTGACCCCACACCCCACCCGACCGACACACCCTGGCGCCGCCCCTCACGGGCGGCGCCCTCGCGTATCGCCGCGTGTCTTCACGTACCTCGCGTGTCTTCACGTACCTCCGCGCGTCGCCGCGCGCGCACTCGGCGCGTCGCCCCGCACCTCCGCGCGTCGTCGCGGACTTCCGCTCACCTCCGCGGGTCTTCGCGCCTCCGCCCACCCCCGCGGGCGTCCGCGGGGCGTCCGTGTACCGCCGCGCACGCATCCACCCTGCTTGGAGCCCGTCATGTCCCCCGCACACCGTCCGGTACGGCCCCGCGCCACCTTGTCGGTCCCGGCCGCCGCCCGTCTCGTCCGCCTCGCCCTCGTCGTACCGGCGGCGCTGGCCGTGTTCAGCGGCTGCTCGTCCGCCCCCGAGAAGGCCGCCGCGGCCACCCCGGTTTCCTCCGCCGCCGCGGGCACCCCCGCGCCCGGCGGCGCGCCGCAGTCCGAGCAGCCCCCGGCCCCCGCCGAGGTGAGCATCCCCTCGCTCAAGATCACCGGTCCCCTGATGGAGCTCGGCCTCAACACCGACGGCAGCGTCGAGGTCCCGCCGGCCGACAAGGGCATGACCGCCGGCTGGTACACCGGCGGTGCCGTGCCCGGTGAACCCGGTGCCGCCGTCATCATCGGCCACAACGACACCCGGTTCGGCAAGGCCGTCTTCCATGACCTCGACAAGATCGCCGAGGGTGCGGAGATCACCGTCACCGACGCTCAGGGGGATGCGGCGCACTTCTCCGTCACGAGCACCGAGAGCGTCAGCAAGAGCTCCTTCCCCACCGAGAAGGTCTACGGCCCGACAGGGGACCGCGCCCTGCGGCTGATCACCTGCGACGGCGACTTCGACGCCGAGGGACACCCGGTGAACAACCTCATCGTCTACGCGACGCGGGACTGACCCACGGGCCGGGACCGGCGGGCGCCCCGCTCAGCCCTCGCGGAGGCGGGTCGCCAGGGCGGCCAGGGTCTGGGCCGTGTCGGTCAGGGACTGGACGGCCGCCTCCAGGTCCGCGGCCAGGAGGGGCGCCGGGATGGCGACGACCGCCGGCCCGGGTGCGGGGACCGGCGTTCCGCGGTAGCCGATGGGACCCTCGTTGTAACGCTGGTAGTAACCGGTGAACGCCCGGCCGACGGGACCCTCGACGAAGCGGACCCGGGCGAGCTGGGTCTCGGTCGCACCCGAGTTGCGGGTGATGTCGAGACGGTAGTGACGGTAGGGCGCGGGGGCGGCTCCGAGCTGGAACTCCCGCGCCTGGTAACGCCCGTCGAAGGTCTCTCCGGCACGGGAGTCCAGGCGCGTCCAGGTACGGCCGTCGGTCGAGCCGTGGAGGGTCCAGTCGCGCGGGTCGCGATCGGGGCAGTCGTTCGCCGACGTCAGGGTGTACGAGGTGACGGTGGCGGAGCGGGCGAGGGTGAATCGGAGTGTGGCGGTGTCGTCGAAGGCCAGCCACTTGGCCCGGGTGCCGGTCAGCAGGTTGTCCGCCGTCTCCCCGCCTTCCTCGAACTCCTCGCTCGCCTCGACGTCGGTCACCTCGACGTCGTCCGACCTCGTACCGGACGCCCCGGCCGCGGCCAGCGGGACCTGGAGCACGGCCACGCCGGAGTTGCCCCGCTGATCACGCCAGGTCACCCGTTCCACGGGGGCTCCACCGTCGTCCACCAGCAACCGCAGTTCGTGCGAGGCGTGCCAGCCTCCGCCCCATCCCTCCTCGGTGAGGAAGCGATGCAGGCGGCCCGCCGACGCCTCCTCGAGCCCTTCCGGATACACCCGGCCGCCGGTGAGGCGGCCCCGGTACTCGTAGGCCGTACCGTCGGCGGCGCGGTGGCAGCCGTGGAAGTCGGACATGTTCGACTGGAAGCTGATGGCCGATTCGGTCCCGTCCACCCCTCGCCAGCCGAGCTGCGCGGGCAGCGAGTGCTCGTCCCGGTCGAGGTGGAACACCAGCCGCGGGGCCTCCTGCCAGGGCGTGGACGGGGAGGCGTGGGCGGCGCGGAGTTCCGTCCGGAAGGCGAAGACCGAGTTCCGGGCGGCCTGCGCCGCCAGCGCACGCTCCGAGCGGCCCCGCTCGTCGACGGAGTCCAGGGTGATCCGGTAGAGCCGGAGCGTGCTGCGCGCCTCGGCCGACGCCCGTATCTCCAGGGTGTTGGTCCCCGGCTTCAGCAGGGCGGCCGGTACCGCGAACACGTTGTCCTGCGGAAGGTCTCCGCCGCCGGGCACGGTGAGGTTCTCGGCCAGCGCCTCGCCCTGGAGCAGTACGTCGATCGGCGCGTGGCCCGGGGCGGAGCCGAGCCTGGAGACGAGTGCCGTGACGGTGAGCGTCGCCTCGGGGATGTCCTCCGGGTCCGCCACCTCGAAGTCCAGCGTCACCGTGCCGCCCGCGTTCAGCGTCAGGTGGGATCCGCCGAACTCGGCCCGGTCCTGCCCGACCACGGCGTTGGACAGCCGGGCCGGGTCGACGGAGAAGTCGGCGAAGGTGGCCTGCATGCTCATGGTGCTCAGCTCCTGATAGGCAGTCAACAACGCTGCCACCAAAGGGAGGTGGCGCGTTCAGGGGGACCCTAGCGTCCCGCTCTGACAGCGCCGGTCGGCCAAGTCGCCCCCCTCGCACCGCGATTCACGCATCCGGCTCCCTCTGCCCCGGCGGGGACGACGGCACGTCCAGGCGGAGCAGCACGGCGGTGCCGGGGCGTGGCAGGGAGACGGTGAGCTGCCCGGCCGCGACGTCCCAGGTCGCGGTCGCGTCGGCGGTGACGGGGTAGAGCGGTGTGGGGTGAAGGCGGCTGCCGCGCAGGTGGGAGACGGGGACGGTGCAGGTGCTGCCGTCGACGGCGTGGGCCGCGTCGACGGCGTGCGCCGCGCGGGCAGTGTGCCGTCCGCGGGGGCGCGGGGCGCCCTCTTGTCCCCCGACTGCCGACTGCTCCCCGGCCGCCGACTGTCCCCCGGCTGCCGACTGCTCCCCTGCCGCCGGTTCCCCGACTGCCGGCTGTTCCCCGGCCGCCGGCGCCCGTCGCCACAGCACGAGCCAGGTGGCGGTGGGGCCGCGCCAGCCGTAGGCGATCCAGGCGTCCTCCCAGGAGGGCAGCCCGAGCGGCCAGAAGGGCAGACTGCCGGGGATCTCCGCGCGCAGGGCCTTGTAGGCGGAGAGACCCGAGCGGACGAGGTCGAACCGCTCCGGGCTCATGCGGTCGAGGAACCCGGACAGGTGGATGCGGCCCGCCAGCGCGCCGGTGAGGGTGAAGGCGATCTCGTCGAGGCTGAAGTCCGGCTGGGGGTAGGCCCACACGGCGGCCTGCTCGGGGGTCGCCGCGGTGGCGGCCGCGGCGGCGATGGGCGGGTAGCGCAGGGGGTCCTGCTGGTCGCTGGTGGACTGGATCTGAACGACGGCGAGCTGCGCGTAGTCCATGCGCAGCCCGCCCGAAGCGCAGTTCTCCAGGACGAGGCCGGGGTGCCGGTCGAGGAGGGAGCCGAGCCAGTCGAGATGCGCGCGATGGTGCCCGAGCAGCCCGGCGCCGGCGCTTTCGCCGCCGTTCTCGGTGCCGGGACCGATGTTGATGTTGTAGTCGAACTTCAGATAGCCCACCCCCCACTCCCCCACGAGCCGGTCGACGACCCGGTCGAGGTGGGCGCGGGCCGCCGGGTGGCGCAGGTCCAGGTGATGACGGCCGTGTTCGGTGACGCGGACTCCGCCCCGGCGGAAGAACGCCTCGGGCGGCAGGGAGTCGGCCAACGGGCTGCGTACACCGACCACTTCGGGCTCCAGCCACAGTCCCGGGGTCATCCCGTGCCGCCTGATGGCGTCCAGGACCTGTCGGATACCGCCCGGGAAGCGCCTGGCGGAGGCGTCCCAGGCGCCGACGGCGTCCCACCAGCCCTGGGCGTCGTCGTCGTACCAGCCGGCGTCGATGACGAAGACCTCGGCACCTGCGGCTCCCGCCGCCTCGACCAGCGGCAGGAGCCTCTCGGTGGTGGGGTCGCCCATCAGGGTGTTCATGTAGTCGTTGTAGATCACCGGGAGCGCCGTGCGATCGGGATGACGACGACGGATCCGGCGCCGGTAGGTGGTGAGTTCGCCGAACGCGGCATCCAGGCCACCGGTTGCGACGCCGACGAGAACAGCCGGGACGGTGATGAACTCCTGTCCGGGCACGAGGAGTTGGTGCCAATGATGGTGGACGTCGTCGGGACCGAAGAGAGCGAGATAGGCGGCCCCCTCCCGCTCGCCGGTCTCGTAGCGCCAGCCCGCGCTGGACTCGATCTGCCAGAGCCAGGCCCGGCCCGTCCGGTCGTCGGTGAGCGCGGCCATCGGCAGGTGCCGTCCCGTGGACCAACTGCCCTGCGAGTACCGCTCGAAGCAGCCGCGCCCCTCGTGGCCGTGGGCGGCCCGGCTCAGCGGGACGACATGGTCACGGAAGGCGGCGGACCGCCAACGGCACTCGGCGAGCCAGTCGTTGTCCGCCCAGTGCAGGGTCAGGCCGTCCGGCGCGCCCGCATCGTCCACGATGCCGCCGAGGGTCAGGGTCGACACGCTCTCCAGCCGGAGCGGCACGCTTCCCTCGTTGACCAGGCGGACCTGGGAACGGAGGAACCGGCTGCCGGGGCGGCTCCGCAGGATGATGTGGGCGGCGAGGCCGGTCACCGGATCCGCCAGCCGGATCGTGGTGCGGTGCCCGTCCCCCTCGTCGGCCGTCTCGTGGCCCCGGTAGGCCAGACGGTCACCGACGGCGGTGTCGACGAACCGCTCGCCCGACCAGGTGCGGCCGTGCCCGGTGACCGTGACCTCGACGAGCGGCAGCAGGGTGTTCCGGTCCCGGCACGGCGCGCCCAGCCTGACCGACCCGCCGGAATCCACGACGGCACGCAGCCCCAGGGCCTCATGGGACCAGAGCAGAGACCCTCCGAGTGCTTCGACGGCAACGGTCAACGCGGTCTCCCCTTCCCGCTTTCCCGCCCGGCTCCGCGCCCGTCGGCGCGCGATGCGCGTTGGTACGATCGCCGGGCAAATCCCGGGTCCGTGTTGACGGTTGACCTTGTGAGCGCTCACAATCGTGACATGGATGTGACCGGTCACACAAGCCCCGACAGCCCCTCGGATCCCGGACCGGCACCGCGCAGGGCCGCCAGTATCCGTGACGTCGCTCAGGCTGCGGGCGTCTCGTACCAGACCGTCTCCAGGGTCATCAACCACCACCCGAACGTCCGCGAGGAGACCCGCAAGCGGGTCGAGGCGGCCGTCGAGACGCTGGGCTTCCGACGCAACGCCACCGCGTTCGCGCTGGCCAGCGGCGTCACCCGGTCGGTCACCGTACTGACGTCGAACACCACCCTCTACGGCTATGCGGCCACCCTCCAGGGCCTGGAGGAAGCGGCCCGCGCCGCGGGTTACTCGCTGGGCGTGAAACTGCTGACGCCCGAGGACGACCTGGACCGCACCGTCTCCTCGGCGGCGGCCGACGGTGGCGGACTGATGGTCATCGGCTTCGATCCACTCGGCGCCTCCGCACTGAGCCGGGTCCCGGTGGACGTGCCGTGCGCCGCGGTCGTCGAAGCGCCCTCGCACGGCCGGACTCCTCCCCGTCCGGCCGTGTGGGCCGACGACCGTGAGGCCGCCCGGGCCGCCACCACGTACCTGCTGGAGCTCGGACACGAGACCGTCCACTACGTGGCGATCCCGACATCGGTGGGCACCCGCCGCTCGGAAGGGCCGCGCGCGCAGGGCTGGCGCACGGCCCTGGAAGCGGCCGGCATCACCCCTCCCGAGCCTCGCGGCGGCAAGGGCTGGGACGCGCGGGTCGGCTACGACGAGGGACGGGAACTCGCCCACGACCCGGGCGTCACGGCGATCCTGTGCGGCAACGACGACCTGGCACTGGGCGTCCTGCGCGCCCTGCACCACGCCGGCCGGTCGGTGCCGGGAGACGTCAGCGTCATCGGCTTCGACGACGCCCCGCACTCGGGGTTCGTCACCCCGGCCCTCACCACCGTCCGGATGGACTTCCAGGGCCTGGGCCGCGACGCCTTCGCCCTCCTGCGCGGCCGGCTGGAGAACGACTTCCGGCCCCCCGCTCCGACCTTCGCCGGCACCGACCTGATCATCCGCGAGAGCACCGGGCCCGCCGACGCCTGAGGCCCGAGGCCTCTTGCCTCACGCCCGACACCCGACACCCGACACCTGACACCCGACACCTGACACCTGACACCTGACGCCTGACGCCTGGTGAGCGGTCACGGGCCCGGCCCGGACGGGACGGGACGGATCTTCGCGCCCGTCAGTAGATTTCCGCCATGAGTGACGACGAGGAGTACCTGGACAAGAGCCCGGCCGCCGCGCGGATGGGGAAGGCCGCCGAGTACTTGGTCGCGGCCTCCTCCATCCTGGCCACGGGCGGCGAGTTGAACGTTTCCACCTCGCTCGTGGACGACGAGGGCGTGGACCTCGTGTTCCACCGGCGCGGGAGCTCCGCGACCCTGGCCGTGCAGGTGAAGGCCCGGATGTCCACCGGAACGCAGGTCCAGCAGGGCAAGTTCATGGCGTTCGTGCGGTCGCAGACGTTCCAGCCGCGGTCCGACCTGGACATGCTGTTCGTCGCCGTGGACGTGGAGCACGGGGCGATCATGACGGCCTGGCTGATACCGAGCGCCGCCTTCGAGGCGATGGTGACCGAGCCCAACAGCAAGGGGCGCTACCGGTTCTCGGCTTCCATGAAGCCGGACTCCAGGGACCGCTGGACGCCGTTCCGGCTGACGGCGGCTGAACTCCCCCGGCGCATTCTCGCTCGGCTCGCTGAAGTGTGAGCACGGTGTCCGCCGGGCCGACCGCGTCCGCGGCGGCGCGAACCCCCATGCGGGGTTGAGTACCCGTACTCAACCCCGAACGCGCGTCCTGATCCATCGTGGAGATCACCGACCCGGACCGACCTGGACCGACCCGGACCGACCCGAAGGATCCCACGATGACCGATGCCTCGCGCTCGCGCTCCCGCGCCCTCCCGCGCCTGGGCCGCCTCCTCGCGCTCGCCACGGACAACTGGCCCGCCCGGGGCTATCTGGCAGTGGTCGCCGCCTCCGTCGCGCTCATGTTCCTGTTCCCGGAGAGCGGCTTCGCCGCAGACCCCCTGACGCTCACCGCGCCCCTCTCCTTCCTGGCTGTGGTCCTTCCCTTCGGACCCGGCACCGAGAGCGGCGGGGCGGTCGGGGTGGCGGCCGTCGGCTTCTGGGCCGGGTGGCTGCTGCTGTGCGCCTTCGTGAACGCCGCCGTGCTCGGCGCCCTCGTCGCGAGGTCCGCGACCGCGGCACCGTCCGGCAGCCCCGCACCCCTCCCCCGTGCATCCCTCCCCCGTGTCCCGGCCCCCGCCGAGCGCCCCCGGCTGCGGAGGACTCGGGCCCTGCTGGCGCCCGCGGTGGACAACTGGCTCGCGCGCGGGTACCTCGCCGTGGTCGCGGCGGCGCTGGGGTTCTTCCTCTGCGCCGCGTACGTGCTGGCGGACCCGGGGTTCGCCGGGATCTGGCCGCTCATGGCCACGGCACCGGTCGGCCTGTTCGCCTTCCTGTTGTCGACGCCCGCGGAGTACTCCTCGCTCCCCTGGCTCAGCCCGCTGATCTTCGCCGCCGGTACGGCCCTGGCCGGGCTGTTCAACGCCGTGCTGCTGGGGCGGCTCGCGCACAGGCTGCGGGTGCGGGAACCGCGTCCGGCCGTCTGAGATCGGCGCTTCGGGGACTCCCGGCGCCCGGTCAGTGGCCGGGCACGGGGCGGACCGTGAGGATCTGCTGCGCGTGTCCGACCGGGCCGTCGATGTCGTGCAGGACCGTGCTGGTGAGGCCTTGGCCGGTGGGGCCGAACGTGACCGTGGTGTCCAGGCCGGTCCAGCGGCCTGCCGGTTGGCGGTGGAGGTGGAGGGTCAGGTCGACGTTGGGGAACATCCAGGCGGTGGGCGGCTGTCGTACGGCGATGCCGTTGGCGGTGTCGACGAGCGCCACGTAGGACGCGAGGGGGCTGCTGCGCTCGCCCGCGACGAGGTCGAGGGGGGTCGAGATCCAGGCGGTCGTGCGGCCCGGCCGGGGCGGTGCGAGCGGACGGACGTCCAGTGAGGCGATGTAGCCGCCGGGCCATACGGACGCCATCGGCCACGGGGTGAGCTCCTCGGGAGCGGTGAGCCGCTCGTCGGAACCGCCGGCCACGGTGGAGGTGTCGAGGGCCGCGAGGAGCCAGGCGCGGGCCCGGACCACCGGGCGGTCGGCCATGAGCACCGTGGCTTCGACCAGCTCGATGGTGCGGCCGGGGCGGATGGTCTCCACCTGGATCTCGCACTCGTCGAGGGCGAGTCGGCCCAGGATGTCGTAGCTGATCCGGGCCGGGACCAGGCCGGGGCCCGGCCGCGCGGCCAGATGACGGTCGACGGCGTGGACGACGAGGCCGCCGAGCGGGCTGAAGTGCTGTTCGTCCGGGTCCCAGGCCCCGCCCGCGTGGGCCGTCGCCTTGTAGCGGTGCTCGTCGATGCGCTCGTAGTAGCTGCCGGGGACCGTGGTGCCGGTGTTCAACGGACGTCTCTCCTCAGGCTGATCGCAAGGCTGAATACAGGATGCCGAATACGGGATGCTCATCACGGGGTGATCGACATGGGGTGATCGATACGGGGTGCTGAGCACAGCGCGCTGATCACAGGGTGTTGAGCAGGGCGACGTAGAGGGCGGTGCCGATGCCCACGCTCAGGATCGTGCGGCGGCCGAAGGCCAGATGGACGCCGATGGTGACGGCGACCGCGAGCAGCGCGTACCCCGTTCCGTGCGGGTCGGTCGTGATCGTGCCGCTCAGGGCCGTGACGGCGAGGATCACGAGGATGCCGACCGGCATCCACACCGACAGCTGCCGCACGGTCGCCGAACCGCGCAGGGCGCGCAGCACCGCGAACGGCAGGGCCCGCAGGGCGAGAGTGATCGTGAAGACGATCGCCAGGACGGCGATGAGATACGAGGTGCTAGGCATCGGCGGCCTCCTCGGCGGGGCGGGCTCCGGGGCGGGCCGAGGTCAGCGCGTGGCGTACGAGGAGCAGGGCGACGAACAGCAGCAGCGCGGTGAACAGCGCGAGACCCGGGGTCAGTACGAGCGCGACCGCGGCGCCGACGCCGGCCAGCAGGACCGAGGGGAGTTCGCGACGGGAGCGGAAGGCGTCCAGGGTGAGCACGGTGAACAGGGCGCACAGGGCGAACTCCAGGCCCTTGACCGGCGCGGGCAGCGCGGCGCCGAGCGCGACCCCGACCAGGCCGCCGCCGACCCAGTAGGTCTCGCAGGCGAACTGCATCGCGAGCAGCCGGGGCGCCGAGCGTTCCGCCTCGGGCAGGGAGGAGTTGACGGCGTACGCCTCGTCGATCATCGCGTAGACCGCGTACGCCTTCGCCACCGGATGCCTGACCAGATGGAGAGGAAAGGAGAAGGCGTAGAAGACGTGCCGGAAGTTGACCACGAGGACGGTCAGCGCGACGGCGGCCAGCGGTGTGACGGCGGCCGTCATGCCCACCAGCAGCAGTTCCAGGGAACCGGCGAACGCGGCCAGGGACAGGGCGGGAGCGAGCCACCAGGGCAGACCGGCCTGGACGATCAGCAGGCCGAGGGCGATGCCCAGGGGGAAGATCCCGAGGCCGGCGGAGAAGGAGTCGCGGACTCCGGCGGCGATCTGCCGACGCCGGTCGGCCGGCGCCGGTGCGGCACCCGGCGCCGCCGCATCCGGCACCACGGCATCAGGCGCCGCTGCCCGGGTGGGAACGTCCTCTTTCATCTCTTCATCGTCCCGGAAAACGCATGACACGTGGTTGCGAAGATTGCTCACCGAGGGCCTCGGGGTGCAATCTTCTGTCATGGATCCGATCGATCTCGCAATCATCGCCGAGTTGGAGCAGGACGGGCGGCTGACCAACGTCGAGCTGGCACAGCGGGTCGGCCTCACGACCGGGCCGTGCCTGCGGCGCGTCCAGCGTCTGGAGGCCGACGGCGTCATCAGCGGCTACCGGGCCGTCGTCGACCCCGCGGCCGTGGGCCGCTCCTTCGAGGTGCTCATCGACCTCAGCCTCGAGGCCCAGGACGCGGACACGGTGGAGCGCTTCGAAGAGATCCTGACCCGGGCCGAGGAAGTCATCGAGCTGAGACGGCTGTTCGGCAGCCCGGACTACTTCGTACGGGTCGCCGTCGCCGACCTGGCGGCCTACGAGACCTTCCTCAGCCGGCAGGTCATGACCATCCCGCGGATCAAGAACGTCACGTCGCACTTCACGATGAAGACGGTCAAGCCGGCCTGACTACGGGCCACTTCGAGGCCGCCGGGGCAGCCGCTCCTGCCGGGAAGCTCGCGGCTCCCGGCATGGACGGGCCCCGCCGGCCCTCTAGGCTGGCGGTCGCCCACGGAAGGGGTCGGATGAACGGCAATCCGCTGTACCACTGGATAGGGCTGGCCGTGTCGACGGCCCTCATGCTGCCGGTGCCGGTGGCGATGCTGGCAGGGTGGACCCCGCCGTGGCTCCGCAAGCGCCCGGCCGGAATGCGGCTGCGCGCCTACGGCTTGCTGTGCTTCTACGCCCTCGTGCTCGTCAACAGCATCCCCCGGATCGCCGATGCCTCCTACGAGACGGTCATGGCCTGCATGACCGTCGGCTTCGCCTTCATCGCCGCCGCCGCAGTCCTGTTCCTGCTCGCGGAGCGCAGGGATTTCAGCGCCCGGGCGACCGGCCCCGCCGAACCCCGCGAAAGCTGAGCCTGCGGCCTCGTACCGGTTCCGCCCCGGCGCCTCCCTCCCTACCGGTGGCCGCGCAGGCGGGCGCGCAGGAGATTGGGGTCGGTGGCCGTGGTGTAGGCGGCGCTGAGCACGTACACGTCGTCCCCGCGCAGGGCGACGGAGGTGGGGTTCTGCAGTCCGTCGGCGGCGTCCAGAACGGTGGTGCTGGTGCCGTCGGGCCGGATGCGCACGACCGTGCCGGGGGCGTTGAGGGCGGCGAGGATCTCGTCTCCGCGGCCGGTGAAGGCGAAATCGTCGATACCGGTCAAGCCCGATGCCTTGACCTGCGGTGCTCCCGCCCGGTTTCCCGACCGGATCGGGATGCGCAGGACGGTGCCCCGGTCCAGGTTGGTCACCCACAGCGCGCCGCCGTGCACCTTCGCGCCGTTGGCGCCGAGGAAGCCCGTCGAGGCGAGTTCGGGGGCGGTGGACCATGCGGTGGGTGTGCCTCCGGTGACGGGGACGGTCCATACGGTGCCGAGTACCGAGTCGGTGATGTAGAGCTGTCGCCTGCGCTCGTCCAGTGCCAGCCCGTTGGGCAGGCCGTCCGCGGGCAGTGCGGCGATGCGCTCCGGCGGCTGTGCGGGGCGCAGCCGCCACAACCCCGTCAGGTCGGCCGTGCCGGTCGCGTACAGCACGTACACGGTGCCGTCCGGGGTGTGGACGATGCCGGTGGCCAGGGGGAAGCCGAGGACCGGGGTGCCGGTTCCGCCGTCGGCGGGTGCGGGCAGCGTCGCCAGGATGCGTGTCGCGCCCCGGGGGGAGACCTGAGCCACCTGGCGGCTGGCGGCGAAGGTGACGTCCGCCGTGCCGTCGGGCAGCAGGGTGATGTTCTCCGGCATCTGCCCCGCGGACAGGTCGAAGTGGGTGGCGACCCGCACATCCGTCAGCGGTCCTCCGGCGGAGGCCGCGTCGGCGGGCACAGCCGCGGTGAGGGCGGCAGCGGCCACCACGACGGCCGACATGATCAGTTTGATGCTTCGCTGGGACATGGGTTCCTTCGCTGTTTTCGGGCATGCGGCAGCCGCGGTGCGGTGCCATGGGGGTTCAGGGGGGCCGGGAGCCGGGCGCGGGGCGCGGGGCGCCGGTGCGTGATCGTGATGCCGACGCGCGGGCGCGGGAGCGTTGCCCGCGCCGGGCGCCCCCGGCGACGAGGGGTCCGGGTCAGGGGGTTCGGGTCAGGGGGTCCGGGTCAGGGGGTCCGGGTCAGGGGGTTCGGGTTGCGGCGCCGGGGCGGGGCCGGGTCGACTCCCGGGGCGCGGTGGTGTGGGCGAGCAGGGTCAGGGCCGTCGCGGACGGGGAGCCGGGGGCGGCCGTGGCCACCACCAGGGACGGTCCGGATCCTTGCGGGCTCTGCAGCGTCTGCTGGGTGACTTCCAGCGTCCCGACCAGCGGGTGGCGCATCTCGTAGTCGGCGGCATCGCAGGCCAGGATCCGGTGATCGGCCCACATCGTGGCGAACTCCGGGCTGCGCATGGTCAGTTCGCCGATCAGTGCGGCAAGCAGGGGATCGTTCGGGAAGCGGCCGGCCGTCAGCCGCAGATTGCCCACCACGGCCCGGGCCTTGGCGGGCCAGTCGGTGTACAGGTCGCGGGTGTGCGCGTCGAGGAACACCAGCCTGGCCATGTTCGGCCGTCGGCCCGGGTCGTCGGGACCGTCCGGATCGAGATGCCCGGCGAACAGCCCGTGTCCCGGCCGGTTCCAGGCCAGGACGTCGCTGCGGCGGCCGACGACGACGGCGGGTGTGCCCTCGACGGCCGCGAGCAAGGCGCTCATCGCCGGGGGGACGCGTTCGGCGGGCGGCCGGCCGGCAGCCCTGGCCCTTCTCGGCGCACGGGCCAGGGTGTGCAGATGGGCGCGCTCGGACTCGTCCAGTCGCAGGGCGCTCGCCACCGCGTCGAGCACCTCGCGTGAGGCGTTGCGTGACTGGCCCTGTTCCAGGCGGGTGTAGTAGGGCGCGCTGATGCCCGCGAGCATCGCGAGTTCCTCCCGCCGCAGCCCGGGCACCCGGCGCCGTTCGCCGTAGGTCTCCAACCCGACGTCCTGGGGACGCAGTTGGCTACGGCGTGCCTGGAGGAAGTCGGCGAGTCGCCCGTGCTCGTTCATGGAACCGAGTATGCGTACCGCCGACGGCCCGTGCCTCACCCCGCTGGGGTAGGGATCGGCAGGGTCTGGCTCGGCCCGGCCCCGGTCTCCAGGATGGGCCGCGTTCCTCTTCGTCGCTTCCGGGAGATTCCATGAGCGCCACCGCCTCCGGCCCCCGACACGCCCTCGCCGGGCTGGATCCGGCTCCCTTCGCCTTCACCCGGCAGTGCTGGGTCGACGCGGCGCCGGACTCCGTCTACCGCCTCATCAGCGACGTGTCACTGATCGAGACGTGGAGTCCGAGCGCCGACGGGGTGAGCTACGCGCCGGGCGACGGTCCGTGGGTCGGCGCCCGCTTCAGCGGCCGCAACCGCCGGGACGGGCGCGAATGGGTCAGCCACTCCGAGGTGGTGCGGGCCGATCCGGGCAGCGCGTTCGCCTTCGTCGTCGGCGGGGCCGACGACGGCGCCGACGACGGCATCGTGCGCTGGGACTGGCACTTCCACGAGCGGGGCAGGGGCAGCGTCGTCCAGCAGTCCTGGCAGTTGCTGCGCACTGATCCGGTCCTGGGCGACACCGTTCAGGACGTCCGATCGTTGCAGGACCACATGACCGCCAGCGCGGAGTCCACTCTGCTCGCCCTGGCGGAGTGGATCGCCGGCCACCGCACCGGCTGACAGGTTCCGCCACGGCAGGCAGCACGCATGCGCCCTCGCCACTCGAACCGGCCTGTCGCGCCGCGGAGACGGCCGTCACGCCCCGGCGCGGACCTGCTCGTACAGGGTCGGGTCGTGGGCGGAGAAGATCGCCAGGTCGGGGTCCCCGCGGCGGTACAGCTCGGTGAGCCGGGCGTGGTTGTCCCGGACCTTTTTCAGATCCCAGGCGACGAGGGTTTCCATGGCCCGCAGAGCGGCGGGCACGGGCGTACGCCCGTCGATCGTGCCGTGGTGGTAGAACGCGTCGCCGGCGTGCAGCAGCCAGCGGGTGCCGGTGTCGACCGCGACGCACGCGTGCCCGCGGGTGTGGCCGGGGAGCGACACGAGGACGATGCCGGGGGCGATGGCGTCGAGCTCCTTGGCGGCGGCGAAGCCTCGCCACTTCTCGCCGTCGGGGCGGTGTTCGACGATCTTCGGGCCGTGGGCCCACTGGGCCGACCGGTAGCGGATCCTCTCCCGCCGGGACGGGGAGATCATGGATCCGAGTGCCTCGGCCGCGGTGAGGTGGACCTGGGCGTGCGGGAAGTCGGAGAGGCCGCCGATGTGGTCCGCGTCGAAGTGCGTGAGGATGATGTGCCGGACGTCGTCCCGTTCGAAACCGAGCCGCTCGACCTGGTGGGCGGCGGTTTCCTCGGCCTGCTGTCGTCCCTCTGCTCTCGCTCGCCCTGCCGGCCCGAGAACCCTTCATGCTCAAGCAGGCCGACAGCGGCAAACGGACTGCCGTGGACTTACCCGGAGAGGCCGCCGACGCGCTGCCGCCCTTCCTGACCGAGGAGCCGTTCAGGCGCTCGGCCACATGCCCCGCCGGGAAGGGCGACCCGAGTTCCGTCGGCTGCCGAAGGGCGAACCCTGGTGGCCTGCGAGGTCGCCGCGCAGGCACAGGAAGCGGACGGGTGGCGGTATCGACCCTGGAGGACTGCTCATCGGCAGGGAACCCGCAACCAGGGTCGGGCCGCACGGGGGCGTCAGGCCTCCCGCCTGGAGCAGGCGAACACCGAACTGTTGGCGCGACCGGAGGAGAGGGACGCGGAGCTGAAGGCTGCCCGGGCGGCCAACCGCGAGCCGACCCGGGCACGAACCAGAAGGAAGCCGCGCACGGCCAGGGACTGGCCGGCCCGGTCGTCCAGCTTCCAGCCGACGTGACCCTTGGCCGCGGAAGGCGCGCTCCGGCGGAGCGCCTCTCGCTTCGACCGCCGCCCCGAGGAGACCGATGCGACCGCGGCCGATCCTGCGCAGCCCGAGCGGCAGCAAATACTTGGCTAGCCACATGTTTGCTGTTACGGTGATTATGTGTCCAGCCACCTAAATGGGTGGTGACATGACATGAGAGGAGCCATCATGAAAGCCATCCTGTTCGACCGTTTCGGCGACACTGAAGTGCTGCACGAGGCGGACATCGATGTCCCGCAGCCCGGCCCCGGGCAGATCCGCGTCCGCGTCAAGGCGGCCGGGCTGAACGCGCTGGACGGCAAGATCCGCTCTGGGGCACTGGAGGCCGTGTTCCCCACGCCGCTCCCCTCCGTCCCCGGTCACGAGCTCGCCGGCGTGGTGGACGCCCTCGGCGAGGGCGTGCAGGACCTGCAGATCGGCGATGAGGTGCTGGGGTGGTCGGACACCGGCTCGTACGCCCAGTACGCGCTGGCCACCACCGTGGCCCCCAAGCCCGCCGGCCTCGACTGGCAACACGCGGTCGCGCTGCCGGTGGCCGCCGAGACGGCCGAGCGGGTCCTGGACCTGCTCGGCGTCACCGCCGGGGAGACCGTGCTGATGCACGGCGCGGCCGGAGCGGTCGGCACCCTGGCGGTCCAGCTCGCCACGGCCCGCGGAGCACGCGTCATCGCCACCGCCGGCCCCGCCAACCAGGACTACCTCACCTCGCTCGGCGCCACCGCGACCTTCTACGGCGAGGGCCTGGTCGAACGGGTCCGGACGCTCGCCCCCGACGGCGTGGACGCGGTGTTCGACCTGGCCGGCAAGGGAGCCCTCGAGGACTCCATCACCCTGCGCGGCGGCACCGAGCGCATCGTCACCATCGCCGACTTCCGCGCGCACCAGCTCGGCATCACCTTCTCCAGCGGTGGCCAGGAACGCTCGGCCGCCCGCCTGGCCGCGCTGGCGCAGGACGCCGCGACCGGCAAGCTCGTCACCACCGTCACCGCCCACCCGCTCGACCAGGCCGCCACGGCCCAGCGGATCAGCGACGCCGGGCATGTCCGGGGCAAGCTCGTCCTCACCCTCGACTGATCACGCCCGCCATTCCCTCTTGTTCCGATCATCACCCGGCCATCACCACACCGAAGGACCAATCATGCTGAACGCCCTCTGGACGCCGACCACCGTCGGCGACATCTCCCTCCCGCACCGCCTGGTCATGGCCCCCATGACCCGTGACCGCTCTACGTCTGAAGGCATACCGACCGAGCTCAACGCCGAGTATTACGCCCAGCGGGCCTCGCACGCGCTCATCATCACCGAGGGCACCCAGCCCAACGCCGACGGACAGGGCTACCTCCTCACCCCCGGCATCCACAATGACGAGCAGATCGCCGGGTGGCGCAAGGTCACCGACGCCGTGCACGCGGCCGACGGCCGGATCGTCATCCAGCTGATGCACACCGGACGCATCTCCCACCCTGACAACACCCCTCACGGCCGTCAGCCGGTCGCCCCATCGGCGATCCAGCCGCAGGGCGCGATGTTCACCGCGTCCGGGCCCCAGGAGATGCCGACGCCCCGTTCGCTGTCGACGCAGGAGGTCGTGGCGACCGTCGACGACTTCCGCCGCGCCGCAGCGGCCGCCGTCGCGGCAGGCGCCGACGGCGTGGAGATCCACGGCGCCAACGGCTACCTCGTGCACCAGTTCCTCGCCGACAACACCAACCGGCGCACCGACCGCTACGGCGGCTCCATCGACAACCGCATCCGCTTCGCCGTCGAGGTCGCCGCTGCCGTGGCCGACGAGATCGGCGCCGACCGCACCGGCCTGCGCATCTCCCCCGGCAACCCCTACAACGACATCGCCGAGTCCGACACCGCCGAGCTGTATCCGGCGCTCCTGCGCGCCCTCAGCCCGCTCGGCCTCGCCTACCTCCACATCCTCCACGCGGGCGACGAGGAGCTGCTGGGCACCCTGCGCGCGCTGTGGCCGACCACGCTGATCCTCAACCGGGCCGGCACCGACCTGCCCACCCGCGCCGAGGACGTCGACAACGGCACGGCCGACCTTGTCTCTGTCGGTGCCCTCGCGCTCGCCAACCCGGACCTGGTCGAGCGGCTACGCTCTGACGCGCCGCTGAACACCCCCGACCCGGCGACCTTCTACGGCGGCGGAGTGGCCGGCTACACCGACTACCCCACCCACACCGTCTGAGGAACCGATGCCCGCCCCCACACACCGCACCCCCTCCACGGCCGGCGAGGGGCCGATGAGCTACGCGGTCTTCCAGCTCGCCCGCGCTCACCGCGCCCGCGCCGCCGCCATGCTCCGCGAGATGGACCTGCATCCCGGACAGGAACTGCTGCTGATGCAACTCCTCGACCGAGACGGCCAGACCCAGTCCGAACTGCTCGAAAGCGTCGGCCTGGACCACTCCACCGTCTCCAAGTCCCTGCGCCGCATGCAGGACGCCGGCCTGCTCGTGCGCGAGCCGGCCGAACACGACCGGCGCGTCATGGTCGTCCACCTCACCGACAAGGGCAGTGCCATGCGCGAGCCCATCGCTGCCATGTGGCGGGCCCTGGAGGAGATCTCCGCGCGGGACCTGTCGGCGCAGCAGGCAGAGTCCTTCGTCCGTATCGCTTACACCATCACCGACGCGATCAACGGCCGTGACGTTGCGGCGGGAGAGTCCGACTAACTCCCCTCTGCCTGCACCCCGGTTCCGGCCTGGAGGGCGAATCGTTTCCGGCGTTCCCGCGAAGGCGACGGTGCCGCAGCACACTCGGCCCATGAAGGCCCGTGCTGAACGGAGCCAGGCTCCCCGACTGTCGGAAGAAGCCCCGGTGAGCCGAGCCGGCGGATGCGGCGGAACCCGCCCGTTCACTCCCGTACGTCGGGGAGAACCGGGGTGAACGGGCCTGGCCACGAGGGACACCCTCGATCATCTACTCCGCCGCAGGTCAGAGGGGTTGGAGCTACCACGACCATCGCCGGACCCCGAACCCACGTGCGGCGGGTCCGGTCCGCTCAGGGAAAGTTGACGCCCCGGCACCCAAAAGAAGAACGTTTCCGCAGGTCAGAAGCCTGCGCAGGTGGGGCGGGTGGGACTCGAACCCACGGCCGACGGATTA
Source organism: Streptomyces sp. NPDC002884 (assembly GCF_040295245.1). Taxonomy (NCBI): domain Bacteria; kingdom Bacillati; phylum Actinomycetota; class Actinomycetes; order Kitasatosporales; family Streptomycetaceae; genus Streptomyces; species Streptomyces sp. NPDC002884. The sequence goes on from NZ_JBEOVB010000001.1 coordinate 596,289, forward strand.
TGAGTCCGCTGCTCTAACCGGCTGAGCTACCGCCCCATCGCGGCGTGTCGCGTACATGTGTGCGCGCCGTCTGCCGCAGCATAGCCGCTCATACGATCTCACGCTCCGGCTGGTCGACCTTGCACGACCATGAGGACAGCACCCCTGGCCTGCACGGTTCCCGCCGACATGAAAAAGGACCCCCATGGGGTCCTCGTTCACGATGCTCCCCCGACTGGACTCGAACCAGTAACCTGCCGGTTAACAGCCGGCTGCTCTGCCAATTGAGCTACGGAGGACCGAGCTCCCCCGACTGGACTCGAACCAGTAACCTGCCGGTTAACAGCCGGCTGCTCTGCCAATTGAGCTACAGGGGAATGCCTCGTTTGCATCGAACGTACTCACCTGGGTATTCGCCAGGAAGCGCTCGCTCGCTGCGACACATACATTAGCGCAAGCAGGGGGGTGCTCCGCCAATCGGTTCCCCCCGGCGCCCATGTCGTGCCAGGGACAACGCAAGGAGAGGATGGCCGTCATGCGCTACAAGCTCACGTTCGTCGTCGGGCTGGCTCTGGGTTACGTACTGGGCACGCGTGCCGGGCGCGAGCGCTACGAGCAGTTGAAGAAGTCCGCGCGGCAGGTCGCCCAGAACCCCGCCGTGCGCAACACCGCCGAGACCGCCGCCCAGCAGGGCCGCCAGTACGCGGGCAAGGCGTACCACGCGGTGAGCGACAAGGTCGGCGACCGGATGCCCGAATCGGTGGCGGGCCGGGTGCGGTCCCTGCGCGACCGCAACAGCAACGGCGCGGGCGGGGACGACTGGGGCACCAGCAACACCTAGCGGCACCTTCGAGGCGCCGGGAGGCTCGTCCCGGGGCCGCGGGGATGTGACATATACGGCTCGGTCACGGGGGCTCCACCAGCGACAACGCCCCGCGTTCGGCGGCAGCGGGGCACCCCTGCGGTCTCCGCGGCCCAACCCGAGCGGCGCGTGCGGCAGAATTTTCGCCATGGGGATAGTCGCCGGGTTGGACAGTTCACCCGATTTCACTCGTATCGTCGTCTGCGACGCGGACACCGGAGCCGTGCTCCGGCAGGGGTATGCGCCGCATCCGATGGAAGGCGCCGAGAGTGCGGGAGGGCGGCCCTCCGATGTCGATCCGCAGGCCTGGCTGCTGTCCCTGGGCGAGGCCGCGGGCGGTGGGCTGCTCGAGGGCGTGCAGGCCATCGGCGTGTCCTCGCAGCAGAACGCCGTCGTGCCGCTGGACTCGCAGGGCAACACCGTGCGTCCCGCGATGGTCGGCGGGGACAAGCGGGCGCAGGTCGCGGCAGCTGATCTGATCGACGCCGTCGGCGGGCGCGAGGCATGGGCGCAGGCGGTGGGCTGCGTCCCGCAGGCCGCCCAGCCGGTGACCAAGCTGCGCTGGCTGGCGAAGAACGAACCGGACGCCGCCGCCCGCACCGCCGTCCTTCTTCAGGCCCACGACTGGCTGGTGTGGCAGCTCCTCGGACGGCCCGTGCGCAGGACCACGGATCGCGGCGGGGCCTCCGGGACCGGCTACTGGTCCGCGGCCACCGGCGGTTATCGGCCAGATCTCGTCGAGCTGGCGCTCGGTCACCAGGCCATGCTTCCCGAGGTCATCGGACCGTCCGACGCGGCCGGTACGACGCCGGAGGGGCTGCTGATCTCGGCCGGGACCGGCGAGACCATGGCCGCGGCCCTGGGGCTGGGAATCGGACACGGGGACGCGGTCGTCTCCCTCGGCGCCTCCGGGTCCGTGATGGCCGTGCACCACGAGGCGCTCATCGACCAGAGCGGGATGATCACCTCGCTGGCCGACGCGACGGGCATGCATCTGCCGGTCGTCACCACCCTGAACGCCGTACGGACCCTGCGCGGGGCCGCCGAGCTGATCGGGGCGCCCGATCTGGAGGCGCTGTCGGACCTGGCGATGAAGTCGACGCCGGGGTCGCACGGGCTGGTCATGCTGCCCTACCTGGAGGGCGAGCGGACGCCGAACCTGCCGCACACGGCCGGGACGCTGGCGGGCCTGCGCCGCGAGTCGATGAAGCCCGAGCACTTCGCGCGGGCCGCCTTCGAGGGCATGCTGTGCGGGCTCGCGGACGCTCTCGACGTACTGCGCGGCCGGGGCGTGGACGTGCGGCGCATCTTCCTGCTGGGGGCGGCCGCCGAGCTGCCGGCCGTGCAGGCGGCGGCGCCCGCGCTGTTCGGCGCGCAGGTCGTCGTGCCGCAGCCGGCGGACTACGCGGCGATCGGGGCGGCCCGGCAGGCCGCCTGGGCGCTCGGAGCGTCGCAGGGCACCCTGGACCCGCGGACCCCGCCGGCCTGGCAGGGAGCGGCCGCACAGGTCCTGGACCCGGGCGAGGAGCTGGCCGTCGGGCAGGCGGTGCGGCAGCAGTACGTCTCGGTGCGGGAGCAGACGCATCCGGGAGCGTTCCGCGGATAGAGCGAAGCGTTCGGCGGACAGGAGCGCACGGGGTGTGGCGGGCGCATCGGGTGCGTGGGGCGCATCGGGTGTACGGGTGTGCATCGGGTGTACGGGTGTGCGTCCGGGTTGCACAGACGGCCGTAAAAGCACTGCTCTCAGCTTAATCAGTTGAGGTAACGCGGGTGGAGTGTTCAACGATAGGGGCCAGGGGCAACCAATGTCCCTCCCCTGCTCCTCCCCGCCGACTCCGAGAGACGTAGCGTGCTCATACGACTACTACGGACCTATCTCAGGCCCTACAAGAAACCCATCGCCCTGCTGGTGGCACTGCAGTTCCTCCAGACCTGCGCCACCCTCTACCTGCCCACGCTGAACGCGCACATCATCGACAACGGCGTCGTCGAGGGGGACACCGGATACATCCTGTCCTTCGGCGGCGTGATGATCGCCATCTCGCTGGCGCAGGTCGTGTGCAACATCGGCGCCGTGTACTACGGCGCCAGAACCGCTTCCGCGCTCGGCCGGGACCTGCGGGCGGCGGTCTTCGACCGGGTGCAGTCCTTCTCCGCCCGGGAGGTCGGCCAGTTCGGCGCCCCCTCGCTGATCACCCGGACGACGAACGACGTCCAGCAGATCCAGATGCTGGCCCTGATGACGTTCACGCTGATGGTGTCGGCGCCCATCATGTGCGTGGGCGGGGTCGTGCTGGCGCTCGGCCTGGACGTGCCGCTGTCCGCGGTGCTCGTCGCCGTGGTGCCGGTGCTGGGCATCTGCGTGACGCTGATCGTGCGCCGGCTGCGGCCGCTGTTCCGGTCCATGCAGGTGAAGCTGGACACCGTGAACCGGGTGCTGCGCGAGCAGATCACCGGCAACCGGGTGATCCGCGCGTTCGTCCGCGACGAGTACGAGCAGCAGCGGTTCCGGAAGGCCAACGGCGACCTCACCGACATCTCGCTGAAGACCGGCAACCTGCTGGCGCTGATGTTCCCGGTGGTCATGACCACGGTGAACCTGTCGTCGATCGCCGTGGTGTGGTTCGGCGCCCACCGGATCGACAGCGGCGAGATGCAGATCGGCGATCTGACCGCGTTCCTCGCCTACCTCATGCAGATCGTCATGTCCGTGATGATGGCCACCTTCATGTTCATGATGGTGCCGCGCGCGGAGGTGTGCGCCGAGCGCATCCAGGAGGTGCTGGACACCTCGTCGTCCGTGGTTCCGCCGGTGGCTCCCGTCACCGAGCTGCGGCGGCACGGGCATCTGGAGATCCGGGGGGCCGGATTCCGCTATCCGGGCGCCGAGGAGCCCGTCCTGAAGTCCATCGACCTCGTGGCGCTGCCGGGCGAGACGACGGCCGTGATCGGCTCGACCGGCAGCGGCAAGTCCACGCTGCTCGGGCTGGTGCCCCGGCTGTTCGACGCCACCGAGGGCGAGGTGCTCGTCGACGGGGTGGCCGTCGCCGAGGTCGAGCCGGTGCTGCTGGCGAAGACCGTCGGACTCGTACCGCAGAAGCCGTACCTGTTCGCGGGCACGGTCGCCACCAACCTGCGCTACGGCAATCCGGACGCCACCGACGAGGAGCTGTGGCACGCGCTGGAGGTGGCGCAGGCCAAGGACTTCGTGAGCAGGCTGGAGAACGGCCTCGACTCCCCCATCGCGCAGGGCGGGACGAACGTCTCCGGTGGTCAGCGGCAGCGGCTCGCGATCGCCCGGACGCTCGTGCAGCAGCCGGAGATCTACCTCTTCGACGACTCCTTCTCCGCCCTCGACTACGCCACCGACGCGGCGCTGCGGGCGGCGCTCGGGCAGGAGACCGCCGAGGCGACCGTGGTGATCGTCGCCCAGCGGGTGGCCACCATCCGCGACGCCGACCGGATCATCGTCCTCGACGAGGGCCTGGTCGTCGGCACGGGCACCCACAGCGAGCTGATGGCGGACAACGAGACCTACCGGGAGATCGTTCTCTCCCAGCTCACGGAAGCGGAGGCTGCCTGATGGCCGGGCCCATGGGGCGCATGATGGCCGGCACCGGTCCCGACAGCCACTCGCTGGACTTCAAGGTGTCCGGCAGGCGGCTGCTCGCCCAGTTCAAGCCGGAGCGGTTCACCCTGTACGGGATGCTGTTCTGCGTGGTGCTGAGCGTCGGCCTGAACGTGGTGGGGCCGAAGATCCTCGGCAAGGCCACCGACCTGGTCTTCGCGGGCATCGTCGGACGGCAGATGCCGGCCGGGTCCAGCAAGGAGCAGGTCCTCGACTCGATGCGGGAGCGCGGCGAGGGCAGTGTCGCCGACATGCTCAGGAGCACCGACTTCACGCCCGGCAAGGGCATCGACTTCGGGTCGGTCGGCGAGGTCCTGCTGTTCGCGCTCGGGGTGTTCCTGATCGCCGGTCTGCTGATGGCGGTGGCGACGCGGCTGGTCAACAAGTCCGTCAACCGCACCATGTTCCGGATGCGCGAGGACGTGCAGACGAAGCTGTCCCGGCTGCCGCTGTCGTACTTCGACAAGCGTCAGCGCGGCGAGGTGCTGTCCCGCGCCACCAACGACATAGACAACATCGGGCAGACCCTCCAGCAGTCGATGGGCCAGCTGATCAACTCGCTGCTGACCGTCATCGGTGTGCTGGCGATGATGTTCTGGGTGTCGTGGATCCTGGCCCTGGTCGCGCTCGTCACGGTGCCGCTGTCGGCGGTCGTCGCCACCCGGGTGGGCAAGCGGTCCCAGCCGCACTTCGTGCAGCAGTGGCGCTCCACCGGCAAGCTCAACGCCCACATCGAGGAGATGTACACCGGCCACACGCTGGTGAAGGTGTTCGGCCGCCAGGACGAGTCGGCGCAGCAGTTCGCCGAGCAGAACGACGCGCTGTACGAGGCCGGGTTCAAGGCGCAGTTCAACAGCGGGGTCATGCAGCCGCTGATGATGTTCGTGTCGAACCTCAACTACGTGCTGGTCGCCGTGGTCGGCGGGCTGCGCGTCGCTTCGGGTTCCCTGTCCATCGGTGACGTGCAGGCGTTCATCCAGTACTCGCGCCAGTTCTCGATGCCGCTGACGCAGCTCGCGTCGATGGCGAACCTGGTGCAGTCCGGCGTGGCCTCGGCCGAGCGGGTCTTCGAACTCCTGGACGCGGAGGAGCAGGAGGCGGACCCGGTGGCGGCCGAGCAGCCCGCGGAGCTGCGCGGGCGGGTGGCGCTGGAGGGCGTGTCCTTCCGGTACGACCCGGAGAAGCCGCTGATCGAGGACCTGTCCCTGACGGTGGAGCCCGGCCACACGGTCGCCATCGTCGGCCCGACGGGCGCCGGCAAGACGACGCTGGTGAACCTGCTCATGCGGTTCTACGACGTCTCGGGCGGGCGCATCACCCTCGACGGGGTCGACATAGCGAGGATGTCCCGCGACGACCTGCGGGCCGGCATCGGCATGGTGCTCCAGGACACCTGGCTGTTCGGCGGCACCATCGCGGAGAACATCGCGTACGGGGCGTCGGGCGAGGTCACCCGCGGCGAGATCGAGGAGGCGGCGCGGGCCGCGCACGCCGACCGGTTCGTCCGTACCCTTCCCGACGGCTACGACACGGTGATCGACGACGAGGGCAGCGGGGTCAGCGCCGGTGAGAAGCAGCTGATCACCATCGCGCGGGCGTTCCTGTCCGACCCGACGATCCTGGTGCTCGACGAGGCCACCAGCTCCGTCGACACCCGCACCGAGGTACTGATCCAGAAGGCGATGGCGAAGCTGGCGCACGGGCGTACGTCGTTCGTCATCGCGCACCGGCTGTCGACCATCCGGGACGCCGACACGATCCTGGTGATGGAGAACGGCTCGATCGTCGAGCAGGGCACGCACACCGACCTGCTGGCGGCGGACGGGGCCTACGCGCGGCTGTACAAGGCACAGTTCGCGCAGGCACTGGCCGAGGTCGACTGAGGGCTTCCGGTCCGGAGACCCTCCGGGGGGACCGCTCGCGCCGGGTGACGGCGAGCGGTCCCGCTCAGTCCAGGTAGCCCCTCAGCTGGTCCGCGAAGGCGTGGTCGCGGAGTTTGTTGAGGGTCTTCGACTCGATCTGCCGGATCCGCTCGCGCGTCACGCCGAAGATGCGGCCGATCTCCTCCAGCGTGCGCGGCCGGCCGTCCGCCAGCCCGTAGCGCAGCTGGACGACCTTCCGCTCGCGTTCGCCGAGCGTGGAGAGCACGGCTTCCAGGTGCTCGCGCAGCAGCAGGAAGGCCGCCGACTCGACGGGGCTGGCCGCGTCGCCGTCCTCGATGAGGTCGCCGAGGGCCACGTCGTCCTCCTCGCCCACCGGGGCGTGCAGCGAGACCGGCTCCTGGGCCAGCCGCAGGACCTCTCCGACGCGTTCGGGCAGCAGGTCGAGCTGGGCGGCGACCTCTTCCGCGGTCGGCTCGTAGCCGCGCTCCTGGAGCATCCGGCGCTGGACGCGGACGACCCGGTTGATGAGCTCGACGACATGGACCGGGACGCGGATGGTGCGGGCCTGGTCGGCCAGCGCGCGGGACATGGCCTGGCGGATCCACCAGGTGGCGTACGTGGAGAACTTGTAGCCGCGGGCGTAGTCGAACTTCTCGACCGCCCGGATCAGGCCGAGGTTGCCCTCCTGGACGAGGTCGAGCATGGTGAGCCCGCGCCCGACGTACCGCTTGGCGACGGAGACGACGAGCCGCAGGTTGGCCTCGATGAGGCGGCGCTTGGCCATGCGGCCCAGGACGACCAGGCGGTCGAGGTCGAGGGCCAGTTGGCTGTCCAGGTCGGTCGCGCCGGCCAGCTTCTCCTCGGCGAACAGGCCGGCCTCCACGCGGCGGGCCAGGTCGACCTCCTCGGCCGCGGTGAGCAGCGGGATGCGGCCGATCTCGCGCAGGTACTGCCGGAACAGGTCCGAGGAGGGGCTGCCGTTGTCGGTGGCCCGGGCGCGGGGCGGCGTGACGGGCTCGGGGGCGTCCTCGGGAGTCTCCTCCAGGGCCTCGGCGGGCGGCTCGGTCTCGGGCTCGGCCTGTGTCTGCGGGTGCGCTTCCGCGTGGGGCTCCGGGGCGGTCCCGGGCTGGGTCTCGGGGTGGTGCGCGGCACGGTTCTGCGGCGGGACGGCGGCCAGGACGTCGGCCTCGGCGTCCGGTTCCGTGCCGTCGGCCGTGCCGGCACCGGTGGTACCGGCCGTACTCTCGGCAGTGCTGACGGTCTGGGTCAGGGTCTGGGTCTGCACGGGGGCGACCTCCAGGATGATCGCTGCTGAGGTGAGCAGCAGCGGTACTTCGGGGCGGAGTCGGCGGCCACGCCGCGTCCGTCCGGGATCGGCCGCGCTCCGAGGACTCAGGCACCGCACCCCAGTGTGGAGTACGACACACAGCCGCCACGAGGGGCGTGCGGCGACTTTTTGAGTCCGGTCAGTGACCGCGTGGTTACCCTGCCGCGGGCGGACGGCTCAGAGAGCGGACGGGCCCTCGTGCTGCAACGCCCTGTCGTACCTGGTCAGGATCATCATCTCGTTCTGGACGGCGGCCGACTGGGCCGGGTCCGTGTGGCCGAGACGGGTCAGCGTGCCCTGGAGATCGGTGAGCCTGCGGGTCACGGCCCTGCGGCGGACCGTCACCAACTGCTCCCCCGCGTAGTTCTCGTCGACCGTGCGGCGCATGATCGCCTCGACCGCGAGCTCCGTCACCATCGCGCGGACCGCGTCGTCGGGCGCGGCCTCCCGGACCCGGACGAGGTACTCCTGCCCGTCCTGGACGCCGAACCCGGCGCCGCCCGCGTCCTGGATCGCCTGGCGTACGGCGGCGTAGGGGGCGGCGGTGAACTCGTCGAGCCCGTACGCGTCGAAGGCCGGGGAGACCAGTTCGGGGCGCTGGAGGGCGAGCTTCAGCAGCTCGCGTTCGGTGGCGTAGACGGCGTTGCGGAGATTGAGGGCGGGGCCGCCCGCGGCGGGCCGGGCGGCGGACTCGTACGACTGGGACTGGGGGCCACGGGCCGGCGCCGGGCCCTTGCCGCCCCGGTCGCGGGCCCAACGGGCCAGCTGGGCGACCCTCTTGACGACGAACTGGGTGTCCAGGATGCCGAGCATGCCGGCCAGCTGGACGGCGACCTCGTGCTGGGCTCCGCTGTTCTTGATGCGGGCGACGATGGGCGCGGCCTCGTCGAGGGCGGCGGCGCGGCCCGCCGGGGTGTCGAGGTCGTAGCGGACGACGATCTGGCGGAGCGCGAACTCGAAGAGCGGCGTACGGGGTTCGACCAGGTCGGCGACCGCCTCGTCGCCCTTCGCGAGGCGCAGGTCGCAGGGGTCCATGTTGTCCGGCGCGATGGCGATGTACGTCTCGGCGGCGAACTTCTGGTCGTCCTCGAAGGCGCGCAGGGCCGCCTTCTGGCCGGCCGCGTCGCCGTCGAAGGTGAAGATGACACGGGCGCTGCCGTTGTCCATGAGGAGCCGGCGGAGGATCTTGATGTGGTCGCCGCCGAAGGCCGTGCCGCAGGTCGCGATGGCGGTGGTGACGCCGGCCAGGTGGCAGGCCATGACGTCGGTGTACCCCTCGACGACGACCGCGCGGCTGGACTTGGCGATGTCCTTCTTCGCGAGGTCGATGCCGTAGAGGACCTGGGACTTCTTGTAGATCGCCGTGTCGGGCGTGTTGAGGTACTTGGGCCCGTTGTCGGTCTCGTAGAGCTTGCGCGCGCCGAAGCCGACGACCTCTCCGCCGATGTCGCGGATGGGCCACATCAGCCGGCCCCGGAAGCGGTCGATGGGCCCGCGGCGGCCTTCCTGGGCGAGCCCGGAGAGGAGCAGTTCCTTGTCGGTGAAGCCCTTGCCGCGCAGGAAGCGGGTGAGGTGGTCCCAGCCCTGGGGGCTGTAGCCGACGCCGAAGTGGACGGCCGCGGACTGGTCGAAGCCGCGCTCGGCGAGGAAGATCCGGCCGGTGTCGGCCTCGGGCCCGGTGGCGAGCTGTTCCGCGTACCACTCGGCGGCGACCTTGTGGGCCTCCACCAGCCGGATGCGTTCGCCGCGCTGGTGGGCGGGGTTGTAGCCGCCCTCCTCGTAACGCAGGGTGATGCCGGCCTGGGCGGCGAGCCGCTCGACCACCTCGGAGAAGGTGAGGTGGTCGACCTTCATCACGAACGTGATGGTGTCGCCGCCCTCCTGGCAGCCGAAGCAGTGGAAGAGCCCCTTGCTCGGGCTGACCTGGAAGGACGGTGACTTCTCGTCGTGGAACGGGCAGAGGCCCTTGAGGTTGCCGCCGCCCGCGTTGCGCAGCTGGAGGTACTCGGACACCACGGCGTCGATCGGGACCGCGTCCCGTACCGCCTTCACGTCCTCGTCGTTGATCCGTCCTGCCACGTGGTGATTCTACGGGGGCGCGGTGACATCTCCGGCGGGCCGCGGTGCCCTTGGGGTGCGCGGGGCTGTGCCGTGTGCGGCCCGCCCGCGGGGGAGCGGCCGCACCGCACACGACCCGCGTCGGCCGGCCACAGCCCCACGCACCGCCGGAACCCGGCCTCAGGCGCCGAGGTCCTCCAGCGGCACCCGGGGGTCGGCCAGGGCCTCCGTGTCGATCCGCTCGCGCGAGCGGATCAGCTTCTGGATCGGCTCTGTGACGTCCCACACGTTCACGTTCATCCCCGCGAGGAGGCGGCCCTCCTTCAGCCAGAACGCGACGAACTCCCGCTTGCCCGCGTCGCCGCGGATCACCACCTCGTCGTACGTCCCCGGCGGGGCCCAGCCGCTGTACTCCATGCCCAGGTCGTACTGGTCGGAGAAGAAGTAGGGCACCCGGTCGTAGACGACGTCCTTGCCGAGCATCGCGCGGGCGGCCGCCGGGCCGCCGTTGAGGGCGTTGGCCCAGTGCTCGACGCGCAGCCGGGTGTCGAAGAGCGCGTGCGGGAAGGACGCGACGTCGCCGGCCGCGTGGATGTCGGGGTCGGAGGTGCGCAGCCGGGCGTCGACCGCGATCCCGCCGCCGTGCGCGCGGTCGGCGAGGGTGAGGCCCGCCGCCTCCGCGAGGCCCGTGCGGGGGGCCGCGCCGATCGCCGCGAGGACGTCGTGCGCCGGGTGTTCCTCGCCGTCGTCGGTGCGGACGGCGAGCACCATGCCGTCCTGGCCGACGATCTCGGTGAGGCGGGTGCCGAAGTGGAAGCGGACGCCGTGCTCGCGGTGCAGATCGGCGAAGACGCTCCCGAGCTCCGGGCCGAGGACGCCGTGCAGCGGGGTGGGCTCCGGCTCGACGACGGTGACCTCGGCACCGTACTCACGGGCCGCCGCCGCGATCTCCAGGCCGATCCAGCCGCCGCCCGCGATCACGATGTGGCCGTTGTCACGGCCGAGGGCGGCCAGCACGCCCTTGAGGCGCTCGGCGTGCGAGAGCCGGCGCAGATGGTGCACGCCCGCGAGGTCGGTGCCGGGGATGTCCAGCCGGCGGGGCTCCGCGCCGGTGACGAGGAGCAGTTTGTCGTAGTGGACGAGCGTGCCGTCGTCACCGAAGCGGACCGTCTTCGCGGTGCGGTCGATCGCGTCGACGGTCTGGCCGAGGTGCAGCTCGATGTCGTTCTGCGCGTACCAGGCGGGCTCGTGCACGAAGACGCTCTCCCGCGTCTCCTTGCCGAGCAGGAAGCCCTTGGAGAGCGGCGGCCGCTCGTAGGGGTGGTCGCGTTCGTCGCAGATCAGTATCACGCGGCCGGTGAAGCCCTCCGCCCTCAGCGTCTCGGCCGCCTTGGCGCCGGCCAGGCCTCCTCCGACGATGACAAATGTCTGATCCGCGTCGACCACGTGATGCCTCCTACCGGGGATCCGGGGGGTGGTCCCCCGGATAACACTGTGCGTGCCGCCACATGCGAGCGTCCCGCACGCAGCGTGATGCGTGCGTGCCGCCACATGCGAGCGTCCCGCACGCAGCGTGATGGGGGAAGGGGGACGTGCCCGATCAGGGCACGTCGGGTCACGTTCCGGGCCCGTTCGGGCGCACCCGGTCCGCACTTGTCAGGATCTCGTCCGCTCCGTCAGACGGCTGTGCAGCGAGCGGGCCGAGGCGTCGGTGAGGGACGCGATCTGGTCGACGACGACCCGCTTGCGGGAGCGGTCGTCGGGCGCCTGGTCGAACAGGGCGCGGAACTGGGGGTCGAGGCCGTCGGGGGCGCGGGCGGTGAGCGCCTCGGCGAGCTCGGTGATGACCACGCGCTGGTCGGCGCGCAGGAGTTCCTGTTCGGCGCGCTGCATGACGTACCGGTCGGCGACCGCCTTGAGGACCGCGCACTCCAGGCGCGCCTCTTCGGGTACGACGAGCTCGGCCTCGTAACGGGTGAGGCGCCCGTTTCCGTACCGTGCGCGTGTGGCGCCCTCGGCGGCCAGGCAGAAGCGGCCGATGAGCTGGCTGGTGGCGTCCTTCAGCCGGGCCTGGGCGGCCGCCGTGCCGTCGTACCCGTGCGGCCACCAGTCCTGGTCCTGGAGTCGGTCCAGGGCGGCGGCGAGCGCGGCCGGATCGGTGTCGGCGGGGACGTAGCGGCCGACGGCGACCCGGAAGATCTCCTGGCGCTCCGGTTCGGCGTGCAGGCAGTTGGGGTCGATGTGCCCCGCGTGCAGGCCGTCCTCCACGTCGTGCACCGAGTACGCCACGTCGTCGGCCCAGTCCATGACCTGCGCCTCGAAGCACGTCCGCGTACCGGGGGCCGCCGCGCGGACCCAGTCGAAGACGGGCCTGTCGTCCTCGTACACGCCGAACTTGGGGGACGCCGGGTCGGCGGGACGGGCGCCGCGGGGCCAGGGGTACTTGGTGGCGGCGTCGAGGGTGGCCCGGGTGAGGTTGAGGCCCACGGAGCCCTCGGCGGTGAAGCGCTTGGGTTCGATGCGGGTGAGGAGCCGCAGCGACTGGGCGTTGCCCTCGAAGCCGCCGCAGTCCCGCGCGAACTCGTTCAGCGCCTGTTCGCCGTTGTGACCGAAAGGGGGGTGCCCGAGGTCGTGGGAGAGGCAGGCCGCCTCGACCAGGTCGGGGTCGCAGCCGAGGGCGGCGCCGAGCTCGCGGCCCACCTGGGCGCACTCCAGGGAGTGGGTGAGCCGGGTGCGGGGGGTGGCGTCCCAGGCGTCGGTGCGGGTGCCCGGTGTGACCACCTGGGTCTTGCCGGAGAGCCTTCTCAGGGCGGACGAGTGCAGCACGCGGGCGCGGTCCCGTTGGAAGGCGGTCCGGCCGGGGCGTTTGTCCGGCTCGGGGGCCCAGCGGGCGACTGACGTCGGGTCATAAGGGGTGTCGAGGTGTGCGGTGCCTTCCATGCCTCGACAGTAAGCGGCGGGGGTGACAATCAGGTGGTACCGGGCGCCTGACCGGCTGTCGGGTCCGGCCCGTCGGCGGTCCGGGCCGTCGGTCCCGCGCGTCGGCACGTCGGCGGTCCGGCGCGGCGGGTCCGGCACGGCGGCGGGTCCGGCACGGCGGTGGGTCCGGCGGGTCCGGCGCGGCGGTGGGTCCGGTGGGGCCGGTGGGTCCGGCGGGTCCGGTGGGTCCGGTGGGTCCGGTGGGTCCGGGCCGGTCGGGGGTCTCAGGCCGACGCCAGTTCGGGGGCCGCGTTCGCCGGGGTCGCCCGCGCCTGGTCGTAGCGGTGCAGGAGCAGGCTCGCCATGGCCGGATGGGTGCCCAGCGGAGCGGACGCGATCCAGGGGGCCGCCTGCGCGGACTCGGTCGCGAAGCGGCCGGGGGCCGTGAAGTAGGAGGCGACCGCCACCCGGTCGCGGCCCCGCGCGGCCAGGGCGCGCAGCGCCGTCGGGACGGTCGGGGTCGCCGTGGAGGCGTACGCGGGGACCACCGGGACGCCCAGACGGCGTGCCAGGAGACGGGCCGTACGGCGGGTGTCGACGGCCGAGTCGGGGTCGCGGGAGCCCGCCGCCGCCAGGACGACCGCGCTCGTCCGGCGCTCCTCCTGCGTCATGTCCGGGCGCCAGCCCGCCTCGACCAGGCGGGTGTACAGGGTCTCCACGAGGAACGGGTGCGGGCCGAGGGGTGCGGCCACGCGCGTGTGCACCCGCGCCTGCGCGGCCGTCTCGGGGATGTCCCGCCTGACGTGGTAGCCGCGGGCCAGGAGGAGCGGGACCAGGACGGCGTCCGTCGTGCCGTGGGCGTCGAGGTCGGCGAGGGTGTCCGACAGCAGCGGCTCGTTGAGCTCGATGTGGCCGAGGTGCACCGGCAGGCCGGGACGCTGCTCGCGGACGCGGTCCAGGAGCGTGCGGACGGTGCTCAGCGCGCGGGGGTCGCGGCTGCCGTGGGCGACGACGACCAGCGCGGGCGGGCCGGGACGCCGGCGGCCGTCGAGCTGGACGAGGCTGAGCTGGCTGGCGAGCTGGGAGCTGATCCGGTTCATGATGTGCGCCGTACTGTCGAGGTGGACTTCGGACTCGTCGTACTGAGCGGGCGACGCCTTCATGAACAGATCCTGACGGCTCGAGGTTGCACCCCCGTTGCCTGACCGTCACGAGTGTTTTCGGGTCGTTCACTGCGTGCCCGGGCGCGGTGTGAGATGTGGCTCGTGGTGCGAGGGGCGTGCGAGGGGCGAACCGGATCACCGTCGGCTGCGTCTTCCGGGGCCGAAGGAGCTTTCGACCTGTTCGACCTGGGGGGAACACCGTATGGACATCCGTCGACCGCGGCTGCCGCGCACCCGTGCCGGCCGGCGGCGGCTGGTGCAGGCCGTGATGGCCGGGTGCGTGCTCGCGCTGCTGCCGGCCACCTGGCTGTACGTGTCCACGGCCGGCCGGCTCCGTACGACCGCCGACGCGCCGCGCACCGAGGTCGCCGTCGTGTTCGGCGCCGGTCTGTGGGACGGCGAGCCCTCGCCGTATCTCGCGCACCGGCTGGACGCGGCGGCGAAGCTGTACCGGGAGGGCCGTATCGAGGTCGTGCTCGTGACGGGCGACAACAGCCGCGAGGACTACGACGAGCCCGACGCCATGCGCACGTATCTGACCGGGCACGGGGTGCCCGACGCGCGGATCGTCAGCGACTACGCCGGTTTCGACACCTGGGACTCCTGCGTCCGCGCCAAGAAGATCTTCGGGGTCGACCGGGCCGTGCTGATCAGCCAGGACTTCCACATCCGGCGGGCCGTCGCCCTGTGCGAGGCGGCGGGGGTGGACTCGTACGGGGTCGGCGTCGCCGCCAAGCACGACGTGACCTGGTACTACGGGGGCGCACGGGAGGTTCTGGCGGCCGGCAAGGCGGCCCTGGACGCGGTGTTCGAGCCGGACCCCAGGTTCCTCGGACCGAGGGAAGCGGGAGTGACGAAGGCCCTCGCCGGCGACCGGTGAGGGCCGGGGGTGCCGATGTGGCTGCGGCGGGGGCGCGGCTGCCGGCGGGGCGAGGGGGCGGCTGCCGGCGGGGCGAGGGGGCGGCTGCCGGCGGGGCGGGGGTACGGCTGCCGGCGGGGCGGGGGTACGGCGACCGGTGAGGCGGGGGTGCGGCTGCGGATGCGGCGGGTCCGCCCCTGTGGGCGCCTCACGGTGGGTCCGGTCCGGTGAGGAGGGCACCACCACACCGCCGTAACAGGAGACCGCACGGCGCGTAACACGGCCGAAGCACGCTGGAGCGTATGCCGACCACTTCGACGCCCACCCACTGCCCGTACTGCGCCCTGCAGTGCGGGATGGCCCTGTCGCCCCTGCCCACGGGTGGCGTCGAGGTGGTCGAGCGCCCGGACTTCCCGGTGAACCGGGGCGCGCTGTGCGGCAAGGGCCGTACGGCGCCCGCCGTGCTCTCCTCCCGGGTGCGGCTGACCTCCCCGTTGGTGCGGTCCGGCGACACGCTCGTACCGGCCACCTGGGAGGAGGCGCTGGACCGGATCGCCGGGGAGTTCCGCAGGGTGCGCTCCGAGCGCGGGGCCGACGCGCTCGGCGTGTTCGGCGGGGGCGGGCTGACGAACGAGAAGGCGTACACGCTCGGCAAGTTCGCGCGGGTCGTGCTCGGCACCTCGCAGATCGACTACAACGGCCGTTTCTGCATGTCGTCCGCGGCGGCGGCGGGCATCAAGGCCTTCGGGCTCGACCGGGGGCTCCCCTTCCCGCTGGAGGACATCCCGAGGACGGGGTGCGTGATCCTCGTCGGATCCAACCTCGCCGAGACCATGCCGCCCGCTCTGCGGTTCTTCAACGAACTGCGGGAGAACGGCGGCACGCTGATCGTGATCGACCCGCGCCGCACGAAGACCGCCGAGCAGGCCGACCTGCACCTCGCACCCCGGCCCGGGACGGATCTCGCGCTGGCGCTGGGCCTGCTGCACCTGATCGTCGCCGAGGGGCGGGTCGACGAGGAGTACGTGCGGGAGCGGACCAGCGGCTGGGAGGAGACGCGGGCGGCCGCCATGGCGCACTGGCCGGAGTACGTGGAGCGGATCACGGGGGTGTCCGTTCCACAACTCCGCGAGACCGTACGGCTGTTCTGCGAGCCCGAGGCCGCGATGGTGCTCACCGCGCGCGGGCCCGAGCAGCAGTCCAAGGGCACCGACACGGTCGGCGCGTGGATCAACCTCTGCCTGGCGACCGGGCGGGCCGGTCGACCGCTCAGCGGCTACGGCTGCCTCACCGGCCAGGGCAACGGACAGGGCGGGCGCGAGCACGGCCAGAAGGCCGACCAGCTGCCCGGCTACCGCAAGCTGGACGACCCGGCGGCCCGACGGCACGTCGCCGAGGTCTGGGGCGTGGACCCGGACTCGCTGCCCGGGCCCGGGCGCAGCGCGTACGAGCTGCTGGACGCGCTGGGGACCGACATCCGGTCGCTGCTGCTGATGGGGTCGAACCCGGTGGTGTCGGCGCCGCACGCCGCGCACATCGAGGAGCGCATCAAGTCCCTCGAGTTCCTCGCCGTCTGCGATGTCGTCCTGTCGGAGACGGCGGCCCTCGCGGACGTCGTCCTGCCGGTCACCCAGTGGGCGGAGGAGACGGGGACGACGACCAGCCTGGAGGGACGGGTCCTGCTGCGGCGCCGGGCGATCACCGCCCCCGAGGGGGTACGGAGCGACCTGGAGGTCCTGCACGAGCTGGCGGCACGGCTGGGCGTCGAGAAGGGCTTCCCGACCGAACCCGAGGAGGTCTTCGAGGAGCTCCGGCGGGCCAGCGCGGGCGGCATCGCGGACTACTCCGGCATCACCTACGCGCGCCTGGCGGAGGACGGCGGGACCGGCGTGTTCTGGCCCTGCCCGGCGGAGGGTGAGAGTGACGCCGGGGGCGAGAGTGACGCGGGGGGCGACCGGCGGCGCAACGGGGCGGCCGGGGGCGATGCGCAGGCCGAGGCCGGCGCGGCGATCGAGGCCGGCGCGGCGGCCGAGAGGGGGCGGGGGGCGGCCGGTACGCCTCGGCTCTTCCTCGACCGGTTCGCCACGGAGGACGGGCGGGCGCGCTTCGTGCCGGTCTCGCACCGGCCCAACGCCGAGGAACCGGACGACGAGTACCCCGTCCTGCTCACCACCGGACGGGTCGTGGCGCAGTACCAGTCCGGCGCCCAGACCCGCCGGGTGGACGAGCTGAACGCCGCCGCGCCCGGCCCGTTCGTCGAGCTGCACCCCCGGCTGGCGGCGCGGCTCGGCGCGGCCGAGGGCGACCGGCTGGCCGTGGTGTCGCGGCGCGGACGGGCGGTGGCCCCCGCCCGGATCACCACCAAGATCCGCCCCGACACCGTCTTCATGCCGTTCCACTGGCCGGGCGAGGGCCGCGTCAACACGCTGACCAACCCGGCGCTGGACCCGACCTCGCGCATGCCGGAGTTCAAGGTGTGCGCGGTGCGGGTGGAGATCGCCGGGTAACCGGCCGCCGGCGGGCTAGCCGGGCAGGCGCAGCGCGAGGCCGTCCAGGACGACCTCCAGGCCGTACCGGAACTTCTCGTCGCGCAGCGCGACCGGGTCGGCGGCCGTCGCGGCGGCGTCCGCGTAGCCGTCGGCGAGATGCTCGTGCCCGGCCGCGGCCCGCTGGGCGGCAGGCATGAGGCGGGCGATGAAATCGGACTCGCTCTCTCCCGAGCGGGCGACCGTGGTGAGCCAGGCGGCCTCGGTGGTGCTCATGCCGATGACGTACGACAGGACGGTGTCGATGGCGCGGCTCGGCTCGGGGAACCCGGCGGCCGTGAACAGCGCGGCGAGGCGCTCGGAGAAGGACATGAGGTTGGGGCCGAGGTAGGCGAGACCCGCCTGGCCGAGAACCGACGACAGCCAGGTGTGGCGCAGACTCGTCGCGCGGAAGGCGGCGGCGGCCTCGGTGACGGCCGTCCGCCAGTCGGGGGCGTCCGCGTCCGGGACGTGGATCTCGGCGGCGACCTCGTCGACGGCCAGCTCCATCAGCTCGTCCTTGGTGGCGACGTGCCGGTACAGGGAGGTCGCGCCGGCGTTCAGCCGGGCGCCCAGCTTGCGCATGCTCAGCGCCTCGATGCCGTCGGCGTCCAGCATGGCGACCGCCTCGCGGACGATCGAGTCCCGGCTGAGCGTCGGCTGATCGGGCTCCCGGCGCTGCCTGGCCCAGACGGACGGCACGGACGGCACGGGCTGCGGGTTCTTCGTCCTGGCGGCCATGGGCGCTCCCATTCCTCTTCCTCGGTCCGTACTGCTGCGTCGCGTACTGCCGCATCGCGCATCGCCGTGCGGCGACGGGTTCGGCGCGTACATCGTGCGCTTCCAGCGTACAGAGTTCGATGGTTGCGCACACTGTTCCACTCTGCATACAGTGTGCGCACCGAACGGAACGCTGTACGCAATGACCGGAACAGTGTGCGCATCGAGAGAACGTTGTGCGCACGACCGAAGGGACAGGACGCCGTCATGGAGAACCCCGGGAAAATCCGCGACCCCCGCCGCTGGTGGATCCTCGTCGTGCTGTGTCTGAGCACGGTGGTCCTGACCATCGACAGCATGGCGCTGACCGTCGCGATCCCCTCGATGACCGAGGACATCGGCGCGAGCGCCCAGGACACCCAGTGGATCCTGGACTCCTACATCCTTGTCTTCGCCGGCCTCCTGCTGACCTCCGGCAGCCTCGGCGACCGCTTCGGCCGCCGCAAGGTCATGCTGCTCGGCCTGCTGCTCTTCGGGACGGCCTCACTGGCCGCGACGCTCTGCACCGACCCGGGCGAGGTGATCGCCGTGCGCACCACGATGGGCGTCGGCGGGGCGCTGATCATGCCGTCCACCCTCTCGATCCTCATCACCGTCTTCGACGACGAGGAGCGCGGCAGGGCGATGGCGGCGTGGGGTTCCGTGTCGATGCTGGGGCTGGTCGGCAGCCCGGTCCTGGGAGGCGTCCTGATCGACCACTTCTCCTGGCACTCGATCTTCCTCATCAACGTCCCGGTCGTCGCGCTCGCCGTCGTCGCCGCCGTGGTCCTGATGCCGGAGTCGAAGGCGCCCTGGCAGAAGCCCGACCCGCTGGGCGCGGTGCTCTCCGCGGTCGGCATGACCGCCCTGGTCTGGTGGATCATCGAACTCCCGCAGCACGGCGCGTTCGGCGGCCGCTCGACGCTCTCGCTGGCGGTCGCCGTGGCCGGCCTGGCCGGCTTCGTGATCTGGGAGAACGTCACATCCGCCCCGATGGTCCCGCTGGTTCTCTTCAAGCACCGCAACTTCAGCGGCGGTTCGCTGTCGCTGGCCCTGGTCCAGATCGGCAACGGCGGCCTGCTGCTGGTCCTCACCCAGTACCTGCAGTTCGTCCTCGGCTACTCCCCCGTCAAGGCGGGCCTCGCCTTCCTGCCCCTCGCCGTCGCCGCGCTGATCGGCAACGGCATGGGCGTGAAGCTGGCCGAGAAGATCGGCAACCGGTTCGTGATCCTGTCCGGGATGCTGGTGATGACGACCTGCTTCGCCCTGCTGACGACGGTCGACGCCGACTCGGGCTTCACCGTCCCGGCCATCGCCCTCGGGCTGCTCGGCCTCGGCGCGGGACTGGCGATGCCGGCGGCCGTCGGCGCGCTGATGGGCACCATCCCCGAGGACAAGGCGGGCGTCGGCTCGGCCCTCAACGACACCGTCCAGCAGGCCGGCACCGCCCTCGGCATCGCGATCCTCGGCTCGCTGCTGACCAGCGGCTACGCGGCCGAGATGCCGTCCGACGCCCCCGAGGCCGCCCGGCAGTCGATCGGCGGGGCGCTGGCGGTGGCCGGCCAGGACGCGGGCCTGGTCCGGGCGGCCCGGGAGGCCTTCACCGCCTCGATGACGACGACCTTCACGGTGAGCGCGATCGGTGTCCTGACGGCGGCGGTCCTGGCGACCCTGGTGATGCGGGACGGCAAGCCGGAGCAGGAGCAGGAGCAGCCCGTGGCCGGGGCCCCGGTGACGGAGCCCGAGCCTGCGGTCTGAACCGGACGCCTGAGCCGGACGTCTGAACCGGACGTCTGAACCGGACGCCTGAGCCGCCGTCCGGGCGGCAGGTCTTCCGTTGCGAGAAGGCCGGCATCCTGCGGGGTGCCGGTCTTCCGCGTGGCCGACGGCGTGCGACGCGGCCGGGCCGCCGCCGGCCGACCACCGCCGACCGACCGCGGTCAACCGGCGTCTGCCGGCCGGCGTGTGTCAACCGGCGCCTGTCAGCCGGCGGCCGCCCAGCCCGGGATCGCGGGCAGGACCTTCTGCGCGATGCTCAGCAGGGCCGCGTCGTCCGGTCGCACGTTGTCCTGGCGCCAGATGGCGAGTTCGTAGGAGCCGCCGCCGTCCTTGGTGTCCGGGGCGACCATGAGCACGCGGGCGGTACCGCCGGGGGCGGTGTCGGACTTGTCGCCGCCGAGGTCGAAGCTGAAGGCGATCGTCTGGCTCGAGTAGAGCACCGCGGGGTGGCTCACGACCGTCTTCGCCTCCGCTTCGCTCAGCAGGTCCTCCATCCCCGCGATGGGGAGGTCGTCGTAGGACCGCGAGAGCTGCACGGTGTACGTGTCCAGCCGGACGGTCCCCTCGGGGGTGGGAATCTCGGTGCCGCTCGCCATCTTGACCGAGCCGTCACTGCCGTAGGCCGTGACCGCGTGCTCCTGCGGAGTGCCGAGAAGCGCCGGCAGGTCCGCGCGGTTCAGCGCGGTGCACAGCTCCGTCCCGGAGATGTGGTGCGCCGCGTGCGCCTTCTCGGTGGCCTTCTTGTCGTCGTCGTCGGAGCGGCACACCGCCGGCTTGTCGGCGGCCACGGCGGCGTTCTGCGCGTCGTTCTTCTGGATCACGTACAGCCCGCCCCCGAGCGCGCCGACCACCACCAGCGCCGCGATGGCCTGAGCCCATGCGTTCGGGCCCTTCTCGGGCGCGGCAACTATCTCCGCCATGTCCCCCATTACCCCCATTACCCCCGGTACTCCCTGCTCGCGCGGGATGCGCGCTGGGGGAGCGTAACGGGTGATCCAGCCACGGGGAAGCGGGATTCCTCACCAGTAGGTCACGTCCAACACCCGCGCGCAGTGCGGATCCCCGCCGTCCGCCACCATCCGCTCCGTCTCCCCTCCGACCAGCGAGGGGAGCGCCGCGATCAGCGCCGTCAGCGCTCCGGTCGTCCGGACGTCGGCGGCTGTCACCCCCGGGAGTCCGTCGGCCCGGAAGTACAGCCGCACCCGGTCCTGGTCCAGGAGGAGAAACCCGTGCAGGAGGGGATCCGCCGAGTGGTTCTCGTCGAAGCACGACGACCGGACCAGGGTCCGCACCAACCGAAGCCCCCGGTCGGCGGCCGTCTCGTCGGCACGCGGCACGACCGCCGGGTCCACGGGAACGAACGGCATCCCCATCACGGTGCCCGACACGGCCGGCCGGCCGCCCTCACCGCACAGGGTGCGCAGCATCCCGATGACGTCGTACGCGGTCACACAGTCCTCGCCGACGAGGAGCGGAAACTCGTAGAGCGTCGACTCCCCTGTGTCCACGGCGTCCACGGGCCCGACGACGACCCGCACGCCATCGGCGCCACCGGGGGCGGGCAGCACACCGCGCACGTACGACGTCCCGACGAGCGGGGCGTGAAGATGCTGAAGCATGAGGGGGATCAGGTCCGCCTGATCCCGCACGGTCTCGTCGTCCACGGTCTCGTCGTCCACGGCCTCTTCGCCCACGGTGTCTTCGTCCACAGGTGCATTGTCGAGGCCGGGGCTCGAGACGCGACACGGCGGCCGACCGTGTCGGCGCGGCCCGGCGGGGCACGGACGGACCCGGGCGGCCTGCACTCGCAGTACGGCTGCCTCAGCGGCTCCTGCTTGCCCGTTCCCGGCGGGCCGCTGGTCATCACGGTGACCGACGGCTGACAGTCGTGACCGCGCACGGTCGCCCCGGTCCCCGGGGTTCGGGACCGGGGCGACCGCGTACACCGCCGGGAAAGGGTCAGTTCACGTTGACCGCCGTCCAGGTTGCCGCTACCGCGTTGTACTCCGTGGTGCCCGTGCCGTAGAGGTCACGGGCCGCGTTCAGGGTGGCTGTTCTCGCCGCCGCGTAGTTCGTCGAGGACGTCATGTAGACGGTCAGGGCGCGGTACCAGATCGCGCCGAGCTTGTCGCGGCCGATGCCGGTGAGCGTCGAGCCGTTGTACGTCGGGGAGTTGTAGGTGACGCCGTTGACGGTCTTGGTGCCGCTGCCCTCCGCGAGGAGGTAGGCGAAGTGGTTGGCGACCCCGGAGGAGTAGTGGACGTCGAGGTTGCCGACCGAACTGCTCCAGTAGTCGGCGGAGTTGCCGTCCTTGCTCGGCTTGTCCATGTAGCGCAGGGCGTCCCGGCCGAAGCCGGAGCGGACGATCTTCTCGCCGATGAGGTAGTCGCCGGAGTCCGAGGCGTTCCCGGCGTAGAACTCGACCAGGCTGCCGAAGATGTCGGACGTCGCCTCGTTCAGGCCGCCCGACTCCCCCGAGTAGGTCAGCTTGGCGGTCTTGGAGGTCACGCCGTGGGACATCTCGTGACCGGCCACGTCCAGGGCGACCAGCGGGCCCAGCTGGGTGCCGTCACCGTCGCCGTAGGTCATGCAGAAGCAACTGTCGTCCCAGAAGGCGTTGTTGTAGCTGTTGCCGTAGTGGACGCGGTTGTAGGAGCCCTTGCCGTCGTTGCCGATGCCGTTGCGGCCGTGCACGTTCTTGTAGTAGTCCCAGGTCACGTCGGTGCCGTACTGGGCGTCGACGGCGGCCGTGGAGCGGTCCGCCGTGGCGCCGGTGCCCCAGTGGTTGTCGGTGTCCGTGAAGAGGGTCGCGGGGGCGCGGCTGATGCAGATGCCGAAGATGCACAGGTCGGTCTTGTTGGCCGCGTCGCCGGTGTACGTGTTGCCGCGGGTCGGGTCCTTGAGCTGGTACGTCGATCCCGAGAGGGTCGTCTCCAGCGGGACCGTGCCGCCGTACAGGGACTTGCCGTCGCCCGTGGCGGTCTCGATGGTGTCCCAGGCGTCGATCTGGGCGCCGGTGCGCGCGTCGGTCAGCACCGCGCGGGCGACCGGGTTGCCGAGCGTGTCCAGGGCGACGACGTCGGTCCGCCAGGCCAGCTTCGGGGCGCCGTGCAGCGCGTCGACGACCAGCTGCGGCTTGGCCTTCACCTGCTTCAGCGTCTCGCCGAGGTTGGCCGCGCGCAGGGCGTTCACGGCGACGTCGGCGGCCTTGGGGGCGGACACCCGCGGGGTGATGCTCGACAGGGAGATCGCCGTCCTCGTCGCCCGGTTCGCGCTGCGGTACGCGCCGTCGGGGGCCAGGTGGACGATGAAGTCGCCGCCCAGGACGGGGAGTTCGCGGTAGGTGCGGTCGTAGCGGACGTGCTGGGTGCCGTCCTTGTCGACGACCACGTCACGGACGGAGGTGCCCTGTACGGAGGTGAGGCCGAGGGTCGCCGCGTGGTCGGCGAGGACCGCCGCCGCGTTGTCGAGCGCTGTCGCCCGGGTCGGCCTGTCGGCCGCGTCGGCGACCGGGGAGAGTACGGCGGCCAGGAGCGTGGCCGTGGTGGCGGCGATACCGGCGGTGGCGAGACGGGAACCTCGGACGTGCTGCCGTATCCGACTCATCAGTGTCTTCGGTCTCCTCGAGAAGGCGCCGTGGGGGCGCGTGTGGGGGTGGCCTGTGGGTGGCCTGTGGAGGTGGCGCTGATGTCGTCCTGGCATTTAAGAGGGCATGACATGTCATGTCCATAGCGCATACGCGATGGACCGGTGAGGGGGCGGTGAGGGGAGAGAATCGTTTCCGTGAGCGCCCCGGAACTCCCCTTCTTCGTCTACGGCACCCTCCGCCCCGGCGAGGTCAACCACGACCTCCTCCTGCGCGGACACACCCTCCGCGAGGAACCGGCCCGGCTGTCGGGAGCGGTGCTCTACCGGGGCCCCGGCTACCCCTACGCGGTGGAGGAGCCGGGCGGGACGGTGGCCGGCGAACTCGTCACACCCCACCCGCGGGCGTACGCGCGACTGCTCGCCGAGCTCGACCGGCTCGAGGAGTACACGCCGGGCGACCCGCGCAACCTGTACGAGCGGGTCGAGCGCGAGGTGGCAGTGGCCGGGGCCGGGGCCGGCCTCGGGGACGGGGGCGGGGACGGGGCGGTCCGGCCGGGCGGGGTTCGTCCCGTGCGCGCCTGGGTGTACGTCGCCGCACCCGCCGTCGCCGACCGTCTGCGGGCCCGGGGCGAACCGATCGAGAGCGGGGACTGGCTCGCCACCCGGCGGTGACCCCACCCGGCCCGGCGGCGGTCACCCGTTCACCCGCCCCGTGCGCGCTTTTCCGTGCCGGGCCGTCCGCACGCCGGTGACCTGGTGAAACCCACGCACGGGCCACTCTCCCGCACGCACATCTGACACCCATTCATCCCATTCCTGACGCTCCCTCAGGAAGCGCGCTCGCCGCGCTGCGACTTACCTCGGAAGGGCAGGGAGACTCGAAGAGCTCGAAGGAGCACCGATGCGACGCACCGCCCGTCGTACCGCACGTCGTGCCGCACATGTGCTGACCGGTACCGCGCTGGCCGTCATCGCCACGGCCGGGTTCGCCGCACCCGCCCACGGCGCCGGCGCCGGAACCCGTGCCGGAAGTCTGGAGGTGTACCCCTCCACCGCGGTGCCGGGCGGAACGGTCTCGGTGAACACGGCGGCGTGCGGGGACGGCGGAGCGGCGACGGGCGACGCCGGGGCGGTGGGCGCCGGTCGCTTCCCGCTGGCGCCCGGCGCGCAGGAGGGCGAGGCGATCGGCCGGTTCCGGGTGCCGCCGAGCGCGCAGCCGGGGACGTACGAGATCGTCGCGGAGTGCGCCGCGGGCGGACGGCGCGTCACCGGGGACCTGGTGGTCGTGCTGGCCTCGGACCGGCAGCCGGCCCAGCCGGTGCAGCCGCGAGGAAGTGTGAAGACGGGGGTCGGCGGCGCACTGGGCCCCGACCCCGTACAGACCGCGGCCGGTGTGGCGGCTCTCGCCGTCGCCGCCGCGGGCGGTACCTGGCTCCTGCATCGCCGGGCGAGAGGCGACGGGATCTGACGGACACCCTCCGCTGTCCGTCCGCCGGTACCGCATGTCCCCTCCCCCTCCGGGTCCGACGCCCCTCGCGGCCCGGAGGGGGAACGGGGTTCCCCCCGACCAGGAGCTGCACGGAAGGCGTTCGCGCGAGGAATCACGGAGAAGGGTCCTGGGATGCGCAGGGTCGGCAACATCGCCATAGCGACCGTCACCGTGATCGCTCTGGGCAGCGGCGCCTGGCTGCTGCACAGCGGCACGGAGACACACGCCCCGCCGCAGCCTTCCGCGGCCGAGGCCCACTCGAACGGCCCGGACGTACGGGCCCGGTCCGCCCCGGCGCTGCCGCCCTCCCCGCCCGACCGGGTCCGTATCCCCTCGATCCACGTGGACGCCCCGCTGACGGGCCTCGCCCTCACCCCGGCCGGCAGCCTCGACGTCCCGCCCGCCGGGAAGAAGAACCTGGCCGGCTGGTACGAGGCCGGCACCACTCCCGGCGAGACGGGCACGGCGATCGTCGCCGGCCATGTCGACAACGCCGACGGCCCGGCCGTCTTCTACGACCTGGGCGCCCTGCGCAAGGGCAGTGCCGTCGAGGTGGACCGGCGCGACGGAAGCGTGGCCGTGTTCACCGTGGACGCCGTCGAGGTCTACCGGGCGCACGACTTCCCCGACGAGAAGGTGTACGGGGCGGCGAGCAGGCCGGAGCTGCGGGTGATCACCTGTGGCGGGGGCTACACGAAGTCGACCGGCTACCAGGGGAACGTCGTCGTGTTCGCACACCTCACCTCCTCGCGCGCCTGACCGCCGCCATTGCTTCGGGCTTGTCGCGGATTGGTTAACTCCCCACCACCTGCCGGGAGATGGCAGATGATCGGAGCATGCGTTCTCAGGACCAGCACGACACCACCGCGCCTCCTGCCCGGACGACACCCGCTGCCGCGCGCGCTACCGCCACCGCCGGCCCGGCCCCGTTGTCCGCAGGACCGGTCGGCCCCGGTGGCACGCCGACCGCGGACCGGTTACTGGCGTTGCAGCGCACGGCCGGCAACGCCGCCGTCGCCCAGGCGCTGGAACAGCAGCGGCAGGCCCGGCGCCACACGCACGGACCCGCCTGCGGCCACGACGACTCCGCGCCCCCGCAACGTCCCCCGCACGAACCCGCCTCCGCCCCCGTCCAGCGCCACGCGCACGGACCCGCCTGCGGGCACGACGAGTCCGCGCCCCCGCAACGTCCCCCGCACGAACCCGCCTCCACCCCCGTCCAGCGCCACACGCACGGACCCGCCTGCGGCCACGACGACTCCGCGCCCCCGCAACGTCCCCCGCACGAACCCGCCTCCGCCCCCGTCCAGCGCCACG